>PNLP01000080.1 GCA_013823135.1 Planctomycetaceae bacterium | reverse complement strand
CCGGGGCGGCTCCCACGAGTTTGTCCGCACCCACGCCAATGCTCACACCCAGACCGACCGCGCCCGCCACCGGAGCGAGGAGAAGCCACTTCGATGCCATTGCGAGAGTCCTCTGAAGAGATGGTTTCGAAGCGTGCCGGCCCGATGGGGACTGACTCGCCTCCGCTATACCAGACGACGAACACCCCTCGGCGGCTTTGCGGGGGGAGGAAATGTTACATTTCGTCGGAATCCCACCCCAGATTCTCCCAGCGCTGCTGGCGACTGATGGCAACCAAGCAACGGCACGCGGATCTCGCGGATTCCACGCGGATGAAGAGGATCACAAGGAAGAGAAGAGTTTGATCCACAGATTCCACAGAAGACACAGATTTCAAAGACATATGAGAGTGCCCGCACGACAGAGAACTGGAAGGTTTCACCCCACTCGGCTTTGTCTTTTGATCTGTGTCCATCTGCGTAATCTGCGGATCACTCCCTTCGGGTTTGTCGGATCCTCTTCATCCGCGGTTTTATCCGCGAGATCCGCGTGCCATTGCTTGGCATTCATTCCTTCGCGCCGGCGTGAGTTCGGCTAGACGGAATCGCCCGCCTTACGCACAATGCCACGCATCGAGTCGGCCAACGAGGGAACGAAGTGAAGAAGCACGCACGCGCGTGGGGCATCGGATTAGCCAAATACGGGATCGGGTTCGGTCTCCTGGCATATATCCTTCGAGCGAACTGGGATCCGAAGGGCACATCCCCTGGGATCAGCGGTTTGTTGCAGCAAACCCCCGATTTCCTGGCATTCTTCGCGCTCGTGGCGCTGGCATCCGCGTGCGTGAGCATCCAGTTCGTGCGCTGGTACGTCCTCGTTCGGGGGCTCGACCTCCCGTTCACCATCGGCAGCGCGTTCCGACTGGGGCTGGTGGGTGCGTTCTACAACGCCTTCCTTCCAGGTTCGGTCGGCGGTGACCTCGTGAAGGCGGTCATCATCGCCAAGGGCACACCGGGACGGCGGGCCTCGGCCGTGGCGACGGTCATCGCGGACCGCCTTGTGGGGCTTTTCGGGCTCATCTGGTTCTCGGCAGTCTTCGGTGGCGGGTTCTGGCTCGCGGGTGACACTCGCATTTCCGAGAACGAATACCTCAAGAAGATCGTGCTGGCGTGTTCGGGGATTACCGTTGCCACGGTCCTCGGGTGGGTTATCCTCGGCTTGTTCCCGCAGTCGCGTGCCGACAAGTTCGCGAAGCGCCTGGGGGGCATCCCGAAGGTTGGGAATACGCTCGCGGAACTGTGGTTCGCCGTGTGGAGTTACCGGCAGCGTCCGCGGGTCATCTATGCTGCGATCGCCATGACGGCAGTCGTTCACCTCGGGTTCGTGTTCATGTTCCACATCGGGGTTCGCGTGTTCCCGGTGATCGATCCCGCGTCGCTGTCGCAGCACTTCGTGATTGCGCCGATTGGCTACATCGCGCAGGCATTCTTCCCCGCTCCGGGTGGGCTGGGCGGCGGCGAGTTCATCTTCGGCTACCTGTACACGCTGCTGGGCCGACCCGAGGCGACGGGCGTGGTTGGCCGGTTGACGCTCCGCGTTGTGGAGTGGGCCATCGGCCTCGTCGGGCTCTACGTGTTCCTTCGGATGAAGGCACACCATGAGTTGCCGGAGGAAGAAGAGATCGAGAAAGAGCAAGAACCGGTGAAAGCAAGTTAAGACGAGCAGCAGGCGGAAACGTCCCCGGTTTGGATTTGTCTCCGGCCTCCGTGAGGCCGGTAATCGTGTGGCGAGCGAAATCCGTCGTCACACGACCGATGCCAAGATAACTGGTATTTTGGCACGGTTCACATCGCAGATCGGGCTTCTCGCCTTCCGAGATGCCAGGACGGCGAACGCTTTTCACTTCACTGACAGCCACACTCACAGAGTAGGCACCCCGACCAATCGGCAGCCGGAATGGAAGTTCTCCTCCTCTCGGGTAGCGGGTACAATCCGGCACCTGCCTTCCGGAGCACATCATGCTTACCAGTCTTCGTACGCTACTTCTGGCTACAGGTGTGGTCACGTTCACAACGGCCTACCCGGCCGTTGACCAGGCAGACGACGCGAAACCCGTTCGCATCGCCAGCGACGTGAGCGGTCACATTCACCCGGCGGCATGCGTGACCAGGAAGGGCACCGTTCTTGTGATCTACGGGAAGCGAGATTTCCGAGAACTGCAGATCACGCGTTCGGCCGACGGCGGGAAGACGTGGGACAAGCCAACGCCGTTCACGCACACCGAGAAGCTCGAAATCTACCCCGGCTCGCTCACGGCACTTCGCGACGGGCGAGTGATCCACGCCTGGAACACGTGGTACAAGGACGAGAAGAACGTGAAGTCGCGGTTCGTGCAGTTCTCCATCAGCGGCGACGACGGCAAGACGTGGGACGAACCGAAAAGTCTCCCCAAGAACCCCGACGCATTCAGCGTGATCCGCCACCCGATCCTGGAACTGGCCGACGATTCCTGGCTGTTCTCGCTCAGCGACCGCACGCTCGCTTACACACCGAAGACGGAAGCGGTGGCCCCCTTCGCCGACGGGCAAAAACACGGGCTGGTTCCGATCGTTCGCACGCCCAAGGGGACGCTCGTGAGCGGCAGCGGTCAGCGTTCGATGGACGCGGGCAAGACGTGGGAGAAGATTACCCCGTTCCCGAAGATCGGGGCTGACGGCTGGCGTTACGACATGGTGGCACTCGACAACGGTTACCTCGTGGCGAGCGAGGTCTTGGGCGAAGGGATCGGCGGGAACAAGTGGCGGTTCGTGGTGTCGCGGGACGACGGTAAAAGCTGGGACTTCGACGGCACCGTGGAGTTCTACAATCCGGCGCGTCCGATCGGAGGGCGTGCATGCCCGCGAACCGTGCAACTCGACAAGGACACGATCGGAACCGTGTTCTACGACACCGACGCGAAGCAACCCGGCGGGAGTGGTGTCTTCTTCCTTCGCACGCCAATCTCTCGCCTGAAGCGTTGACGAACATCACCCCACCTGCCTGACTAACCACGGAGCATCACATGCAACCGGCTCGACATTCATTCCTGTACCTTGTGGCAATCATCTGCGTGGCACTGATCCTCCATGGCCGCACGCCCTCGGCCGACGAACCCGCACAGGCGGGTGCAACGCTGCGTGCCGGTGCTGCGGCTGTGGACATCTCGCCTAAGGATTTTCCGGTCAACATGCCGGGCGGCTTCAAGGCGAACATGGCCGAGAAGTGCAATGATCCGCTCCACGCTCGGGCGCTGGTTCTGGACGACGGTAAGACCAAGGTCGCCATCGTGCTCGTGGACAACCTCGGAGCAGCCCGCGAGGCCATCGATGAGGCCAAGCTCTTTGCATCGCGGAAGTGCGACATCCTTCCCGAGAACATGCTCGTCTCGTCCACGCACACCCACAGCGCTCCGCCGTCGAACGTGGTCGATGGTGCGAAGGAAGCGATGGCCTATCGCAAGATCCTCGTCGAAGGGATCACCGAGGCGATCGTTCGCGCGAACAGCAACCTCCGCCCCGCTGCCGTTGGAGCGGCCGCACATCCGCTGTCCGATGAGGTCTTCAACCGCCGCTGGTTCCTGAAGCCCGGCAAGATGCCGCTCAACCCATTCGGCGGCAAGGATCTCGTGAAGATGAACCCCGGAACGAGCCCGGACGTTCTCCTTCAACCTGCGGGGCCGACCGACCCCGATGTGACCGTGCTTTCGGTTCAGGACACCAAGACCCGGAAGCCGCTAGCGATCTACGCTAACTATTCGCTGCACTACGTCGGCGGCACCCCGAGCGCGGCAGTCTCGGCCGACTACTTCGGCGAGTTCGCTCGCCTGATGCCAACGCGGGTCGGCATGAAGGCCGACGGCTCGGATGGCTTCGTCGCGATGCTGTCGAACGGCGCATCCGGCGACATTAACAACATTCCGTTCGGGGTCAATCTGCCCCGCCCGCCGCGTGAGCCATTCGAGCAGATTCGGATTGTTGCGGGCAAGACAGCCGACGCGGCCTGGCACGCCCGCAGCAAGATCACTGCCCACCAGTCGAACGTGACGCTCGGCATGATGCAGCGAGAAATCACCCTTCGGTTGCGTCGTCCGACGGCGGAGCAGATCGAGCGAGCAACGACGATCGTCGGCATCAAGGATCCGGCGGAGTTGGCCAAGTTCCCACCACTGGCAGATTCCTACGCCCAACGCACCCTTAATCTCGCTAAGGCCGGCGAAACGCTGAAGGTTCAACTGCAAGCCGTGCGGGTCGGCGACCTGGCTCTTTGTGCGATTCCGTTCGAGGTGTTTGTCGAGATCGGTCTCGACCTGAAGCGGCGCAGCCCCTACCCACGAACCGCCGTCATCGGGCTGGCGAACGGCTACAACGGCTACCTGCCGACGCCCGAACAGCACAAACTCGGCGGCTACGAAACGTGGATGGGCACCAACCGAGTGCAGGAAGATGCGTCCGTCATCATGACCGATCATTTGCTCGAAATGCTCGCGGAACTGGCCAAGCGGAAGTGACAGTCAAGCAGATGCCTCCGATAGAGGCTCTACCGCCTCTCCCCAAATACGAAAAATACACGGCCTTGGGGTGACCGTGGGTACCACTCGACCCCTCTGCCGTGTCATGACCAGCCACGTTCTCAGGGTATATTTGCGACCAATTACGATATGAAAGGACTGCCGCGCCATTCAAAGTCTAATAATCATGTTGTGTTCAACGGAAGGTTACGGGTACTGAAATCCATGGAAATGAGATATGAATAAGGTTCAGCCTACCACTTCATCAAGATAAATACCTGATCACCAGAGTGAGCCAGGATCAGGATAATCTCTCGGAAGAATCCGCAGATTCGACGCGTTTTCAACACAGGATCAACATCTCAGCTTCTTGAAATCATCACAATCAACTGTGGCGACTGATATTCATTGACTCTTCATCAAATGGGTGTATTCACCCTGCCTGTTGCCTCGTAAGGTTATCGCTGAACTCGCACACCTACTGCCAGGTAACAATCTCATGGGGCATGATCCGGAACTCGGCGCAATGCCGGCAGCCCAGCCGAATTCTCATGAGATCGTGGACCCAGATCACCAGCTTATCGCTGATCTCACCGAGGCGATTCACCTCGACTCGACGGATCCGGAGTTGCTTGCCCGCCGCGGTCTTGCGTATCTCACCCAGGGGCACGAAGACCTTGCGGAGATTGACCTGACCGACGCCCTCCTCCTCGATCCGGAGAACTCCTCCTGGCTCAAGGCACGCGGGAAGGTACGCGTTCAGTTGAACAAGCTCGAACTCGCTCTCGCCGATTTCACCGGTGCCGCTCAACTCGACCCATTCGATGGCGAGGCTTACCTGGGCCAGGGGATCGTGGCCCTTGCCCGCGAAGAGAATGCGATCGCCCTCAAACGGCTGAGTTGCGCGATCGAGTTCTCACCCAATCTCGCGGAAGCGTATTATCAGCGTGCCCGGTGCCACTACCGATTCGACGATTGCGATGCGGCCATCGAGGACGCATCGCGGGCACTTGAAATCGACCCCGCACACTCGCTCGCCCGCCGGTTGCGGGCCGAGTTGTTTTTCCGCGTCGGTCTCGCTGAAGCCGCACACGCCGAGTACACGCACCTCATCGAGTACGCGCCGCACGACCCGATCATGTATCACCTCCGCGGGAAGCTCGAATTCCGCCGCGGGCTCTACGAAGAAGCGGTGATCGACCTGACTGCCGCACTCGAACTCGACCCGAAATTCGCCCGGGCGCTCGCCGACCGTGCCAGTGCCTACCGCGCATTGTCGAAGCACCGCGAGGCACTCGCGGACCTGACCGCCGCCGTCCACGAGGACACGAGATTTGCCGCGGAATACATGGTGCAAACGGGAATCGTTCGCGGGTCGCTTGGCGAGTTCGACGGAGCGATCGCAGACTTCCTCGTCGCGCTGAAGCTCGACCCCTCGAACCGGGCGGCCATTCGCGGGAAGGAACTGGTCACGCAACTTCGCGAGACGCACGGGGCGTCGGTCGCCGGGCGTTCCTTTGCGGGAAGGTCCATGTTGCAGCGTTCCGGAACGTGGCGCTCGTCGGGGGCGAGTTCTGTGGGTCGCGTTGCGGGTAACCCGGCAGCCAGCGAGGCCGCGGGCGGGATCGGTGAGGTGATCAAGCCGCACCCCGAAACCGAGAACGACGCGATTGATCTGGGCGGCAGCGAACAAGGTGCTGACCCCGAAGACGTTTTGCAACACATCGAAGAGCCGGAGTCGAGCGAGCCGAAAACAGCGCCGCACCCGTTTCCAACTGCGTGCCCCACGTCTCCTCCCAAGACGGCTCCCACCGCCAACCCGACCCGCGAGGAAATCGCACGACAGGTGGCTCACGAGCGTGAATCGCAGGAAAACGCATCCTCGTCTGAAGCGAACAAATCACGGTCGTGGCCCGGTCGGGTCGCGGCGTTCACAATCGGGATCATGGCGCTCCTCTACCACAGTCTGTAGAGCATCCTGATTTTCAGAGTTTTCGACACAAGTTGTTTCTTCGAAAACAGTTACCGCCGTAAATATTCGCCCAGCGATATTCACGGCTTTTGATCGGAATCTTCATCGGATGCACACATGGCAAAAGTAACATGACCCTCGTTGGAATAGTGAACAAGCAGTTGAAAACTTGAATTGAACGATCTTGAGCAGTCACGGAAGGGTGTTGCGACCCACTCTCCCAGAGTTCGGCAACAGGAGCTCGGTCGCCCTTCGGGATTGCAGCGTGTGTGGTCCCGGTCCCCGTCCTTGTGCTTGGAGTAACGAATGTTGCGGATGCGTCTGAGAGCTGGATTCACCCTGATTGAATTGTTGGTTGTCATCGCGATTATTGCCATCCTGATTGGCCTGCTGCTCCCAGCCGTGCAGAAGGTCCGTGAAGCTGCCGCACGCATGACGTGCTCGAACAACCTCAAGCAAATTGGCCTGGGTTGCCACAACTACGAAAGTGCGAATCAAGTTTTCCCAACGATCGGCCAGTGCGACTCGACCGGGTCCGGCTCGACCGTTTACGTCGTTCACTCGACCGCAACGATGATCCTCCCATACATCGAGCAGAACGCCGTGTATGTGAAATTCAACGTCGATGCCCCGGTCAGCACGACCGGCTACACGGGTATGCACATCAAGGCGGCGGGATATGCTTACGACGATAACCGTTGGCCAAGTGGTCAAGACGCCGCGAAGACCAAGATCAAGACGTACATCTGCCCAAGTGCACCGATTGCCAACGAAGCCCGCGACCCCGTCACCCAACTCGGCGGGTTCGACTACATGTTCCCGACTCAAACCGACATCGACGACGTGACCGGTGAGCGGAACAACACGGCACCCGCTGGCGGCAAACACTCGGGTTGCTTGACTTGCGACGGCCGACCGATCGTCGGTGTGACCGACGGCACGTCCAACACCATCCTGTGCATTGAGGATGCGAGCCGAGCCCACCCGAACGTCGCCACCTTTGGTTCGCAGTCAGCTCGCCCCTCGCCGACCAAGGTGACTGGAACCAACGCCTTCCCAATTGCTGGTAGTGGTGGCGAAACGCAAGCCCGCCGGGTGTACTCATGGGCCGACCCTGACACCGTTGCCAACGGTTTCTCCGGCCCAAGCAACTCGACCGGGAGCAAGGTCGCCACGTTCAACAACAACCCAATCCCCATGGGCGGCCCATCGACCTGCCCCTGGACGACAAACAACTGCGGCCCGAATGATGAGCCGTTCAGTTTCCACACTGGCGGCGTGAACGCGGTGATGGGCGACGGCAGCGTTCGCTTCATCCGCGACGGTTTGAACTTCCGGGTTTTGAAGTACTCGGTTGGTGCGACCGACGGTCAGACCGTCACCCTCGATTGATCTGTCCTCTGACGGAATCACACGCGGGCCGGAGCCTTCTCCGGCCCGTGGCTATTTCTCACACAATCACAACACGGAACACAACCATGCGAATCGCAACTGTCATGCTGCTCGCAACCCTCGGCCTTGGACTTTTGGGATGTAGCAGCCCGGTCGAAATGCGGCCAGAGCCTGTCGAGGTGAAGGGAACGGTCAAACTGCCGGGCGGCGCATCCCCCAAGGATCTCGCGATCACACTCCAGCCGCAGCAAAACTCCCAACCTGGTGGTGGCAAGCTTGACGCCAGTGGCTCGTTCACCACGAAGATCGCTCCGGGGAAGTACATCGCGTATTTCGATGAATCCAACTCCAAGCATGCTGCCTACAAGAGCATCCCAGAAAAGTATCGTTCACCGGCTGAGGAGAACTCGATTACGATCGACGGGCAGCCGATCACGATCACGGTGAAGTGACTTTTGCAACACGAACGCCCCCGGCTCGCGAGCCAGGGGCGTATGATTGGCTTCAGCTATCTCATTCGCTCCATCACTTCAGGCGCGACACGAGGCCAGCCTTGATCGGCTCGCCAATGTTCTTCTTGCCGAGATACACTTCCCACATCGCCTTCGCGAACGCCGGGCTGTCAATCGCGATCGTTGCTTTCCCCACGACGCTAATCGTCAGCCCAACCTCGGGCACGGTGGTCAGCCAGACCTGATCGCCCTTGACAAGTTCCAGGGCTCGCAGCTTCTGAGACAGCGCGGCGATCTCCTTGTCGAACGCGGGCTTCGGATAGTTCTGGCGAATGGCGTCGTGGAAGGCTTCCGCCATCTGGGCACCCGTCACCGCACGCTCCATCACGAGGTGGAGCTGCTTGCCGCAGTCTTTGCTGCACAGATCGTCGGGTGAGGAAACCGCGATCCCTTCCTGTACGTAGCACCCGATCGTGTAGACGTTGAACAGCACTTTCTTGCGGAGCGCCGTGCCGGTCAGCACGAGTTTCATCTTCTTCGCGCCGACGGTCCCTTCGATTGCGGTGGGGTATAGCACGTCGCTCCCGGCGACACCGACATTCTCGATACGCTCGGGGGCGACGAGGGGCGCGGCCGGCCCGGCGTTTGTTCCCGCGGGTGCCGTGCCCGAACCTGCTGTCACCAGGTACATCGCTCCCAGCGTTGCGGCACAGCCCAACCCCGACACTGTCAGGACGGTCAACTTGTTCAACTTCATGTTCGATCTCCCTGTCCCGAGTTGCGGCGTGGCGGCGATTCATCGCCAGCCGGTCCGCGAGCTTCCTTGACCACCCGCAAGAATACGCCAGACGGCGCATCCGCGAAAGGTGGAGTTGGGGAGACCGGGGGCGCCTTGAGTTTTTGGCGAGCGGGGGTGCGTAAGCCCCCCGAGGTGTGAACGAAGACAAGAACTCGGGGGGCTTACGCACCCCCGCTCGCCAAAATGCCAAAAACTAAAGGTACACCCTTGCGGAGATCGGGGGCGCGAAGCCGCAAGCGGCTCACTCCGACTTGGTGGACAGTTCACCCACGGGTTGTTTCAGATCCTTCACGGCCCACACGCGAACCTTGCCGGTGAAGTCGCCGACGAAGACCAGTGCGCCGTCGTGCGAGAAGACGACGCGCGAAGGGAGATCGGTGAAGCCTTCCAGTTTCCCGAGTTGGGTTCCGTTCGCCTGCCAGATGCGGGCGGTGTTGTCGCGGCCGCACGTGGCAAGCTGGCCGTTCTTCGCGTACTGCACCGACATGACCCCGGGCAGCTTGCGGGCGTTCGGAGCCTTCGCGTCCACCTGCGCGTTGAACGACCGCGTGGGGAAGCCGTCCTCGGCGTACCACAGGATCACCTTGCCGTCCTCGCTTGCGGTGGCGAGCATCTGCGAATCGGCTCGCCAGCTCAGGCTGGTGATCGCGTCCTTGTGGTCGCCGAGCGTGAAGCCGATGCCGCCGGTCTCGGCCTCCCACACGAACGCCCCGCCGTTGCGGTCGCCGGTGGCGAGCATCGTGCCGTCTGGGCTGAACTCGATCGCGGTCACCCAGTCGGTGTGCTTCTTCATCTTGGCTTTCAACTCGCCCGTGGCCGTGTCGTAAATCTTGATGAGCTTGCCGGGGCCGCCGAGGGCCACGAGCTTGTGGTTCGGGCTGACGTCGGCCGCGAGGATGCTGTCGGACTCGTCGCCGATCTCGGTGACGCGCTTGCCGGTGACCACGTCCCAGATCACGACCTTCCCGGAAGCCGCGCCGCGACCGCCCGCTGCGAGCAACCACTTGCCGTTGCGACTGAAACGCAGAACGTGCGGGATCCGTTCCGGGAACGCCAGCGTGCCGATGAGCTTCAGCGTGTCGGTGTTGTACAGCAGCACGCGCTCGTGCCCCGCGACGGCGATGAGCGGTGCCCACGGGCTGGCCGCCAGCGCGGTGACAGGGTGCGGGCGTTCCGTCTTCGCGAGTGAAACGACGGGGAGCCTTTCGGGCATCGCAGGCGGGCCGTCGGGCTTGCCGAGCGACACCGCAACGGGGTCAATCTCGACCTTACGAGCGCCGGCCTTGGCCGCGCCGACGGCAGTTTCGGGTGCGCCGCCTTCGATCCACTTCTTGATGATGGCGATGTCGGCGTCGGGGATCTTCGGCCCCTTCGGTGGCATCTTCGGTTCGGCCTCGTGCGCCGTCACCTTGTAGAGAAGGCTCTGCGCAGCGTTACCGGGCTTTACGGCCTCGCCACTCGACCCACCGGCAATCACAGCCTGGAACGTGGTGATGTCGAAGTCGGACTGAGCCTTGTCGGGGTTGTGGCAGTTCTGGCAGTGCTTGCGAAGGATCGGCAGCACGTGATCCTTGTAGTTCACCGCGGCGGCTTTCGGGTCGACCTTGGGGTCAACCTTGGGCGTGTCGGCCTTGGGGGCCTGTGCGTGTGCCAGCCCGCAGGCGAGGAACCCCAACGCGAGCAATCGTATGGTGCGCGGCAGCATGAGTGTGATTTTTGTGTTGATGTTTAGCCGCGACCGAAGCGAGCGTTCACGCTCCCTTCGGTCGCGGCTTAAGTCGGTCAGTGATTAAACGTGAACTCGGTGGAGTTGAACAAGCCCCACAGGATGTCGCCGTAGACGGTGACCACGGCGGTGCCTTCCATGCGCTTGCGGGTCGCGGCCTGAGTCTGTTCGAGCGTCTCCAGTTGTTTGGCGACCGACGCCGCTTCCTTGTTTCCCTTCGGCAGCTTGGCCAACTCGCCCTTGAGCACTTTGAGGCGTTCCTCGTTGCGGGCGTAGTTCGCGTCGGGCTTCAGGAGAAGCGTGGCCATCTCGCGGAGGCGTTCGGGGTCGGTGGTCTCGCGGCGCACGATCTCGGCGAGCTTCTTCTTCTCGTCGGGCGTCGGCTTGCGGCACAGCGTGCGGATGTAAAGCTCCTCGATCACTTCCTCGGTCGTCTTCTTGTCCGCGAGCAAACCCGTGATGAGCTTGCTCTGCGCGACCTTCTGCGTGATCGTGTCGCCGTTGACGAGGTGCAACGCCTGCGACAGGTTCGCCTCGCGGTTCACCTCGCACGAGCAGGCGGTTTCACGCGGAGCACGGCCGAACGTCGTGAGGAAGTAGTTCGTCACTTCGCCCGTGTGAATCTGCACGGCGCGGGTGCCGGCCGGCGACAGGTTGAAGCGGTCCTCCGTGCCGGTCACGCGGGTGATCGTGTCGAGCAGCACCTCGGCCCGCAGTCGGCGAACGTAGCTGTGCGAGAAGTACGCTTCGTCCAGTTCGTTCGTGGCGTTCGGCGTCGCGGATAGTTGATACGTCCGCGAGTTGCAGATATCGCGCACGAGCTTCTTCTTGTCGAAGCCGTAGCTCGCCAGCTTCTTGCCGAGTTCTTCGAGCAGTTCCTTGTTGCTTGGCGGGTTGCTGATGCGCACGTCGTCCACGGGTTCCACGATGCCGCGGCCGAAGAAGTGCGACCAGATGATGTTCGCCATCGTCTGCGAGAACGCGGCGTTGTCGGGGGCTGTGAGCCACACCGCGAGCGACTTGCGGGGGTCTTGGCCTTCCACTTCGGGGACCGCGCCCGCGCCGCCCAGGAACTTTGGCTTCATCCGGCGGTTATCGACGGGGTGCGCCACAGTGTTCGCGGCGTTGTTGTTGACGACAACGACCTCGCGACCCTCGACGCCCCGCTTCAGGTTCACGCCGGCGAAGAATGCGGTGAAGCCGTAGTAATCGTCCATTGTCCAGCGGTCGAACGGGTGGTTGTGGCACTGGGCGCACTGGATGCGGGTCCCGAGGAACACCTGTGCGATGTCCTCGGCGGTCTTCTCGGGCGTGAGACGCTCGGTCGAGGTGTACAGGTTCGACGGCGGCGAGCGGAAGTTGCTCCCGGTGCCGACGAGCAGTTCCGCGGCGAACTCGTTCAGCGGGCGGTTCTTCGCCATCTGATCCTTGACCCACGCGGCGTAGGAGAACATCGCCTTCGCGTCGCGGCCGTACTGCGGTTGGTTGTTCGACGCGCGGATACGGAGCAGTTCGCCCCACTTCATCGTCCAAACGTCCACGAACTCGGGCCGCTCGATGAGCGAGTCGATGAGCTTGGCTCGCTTCTTGGGATCCTTGTCGGCCAGGAACGCATCGTATTCCTCGCGAGTCGGCGGCAGGCCGATCAGGTCGAGGTACACGCGGCGGAGGAATGTTTCGTCCGCCGCGACGTCCGAAGGTGCGAGGTGGAGCTTCTTCAGTTTGTCGAAGACGAGCGTATCGACGTAGTTGGTTTCCGCGACTTTCGGCCACACGAAGTTGTCGTCGGTGGGGAGCACGATCACTTCCGAGCCGACGGTGTACTTGCCGAAGCGAGCGAAGACGTAAGCGCCGCCGCGACCGCCACCCTTCATGACGCCATCCTTGTTGATGGCCGCGATCCCCTCGTTGTTCGTCATGTACAGCGAGAGGCGGGTCACGTCCCGCACCGAGCCGTCGGAGTATTTCGCGAGCACAACCGTCTTCTGGAACTGATCCTTGCCGGCGAACACCACCTTGCCGGGTAGCAGTTCAAGGCCGGTCGGTTCGGGTGTGTCGGCACCGTCGTCGGGAGCGCCGGCCTTGAGCCAGCTCAGGAGGGTCTTGTAGTCGTCGTGTGTCGTGTCGAAGAGCTTGCCACCGGTGTGCGCCACGGCCCCGATCGTCTTTTCGAGCAACATGCTCTTCTCGGGGGCGGCGAGGTCGATGCGGCGACCGACGATGGCCCGCGTCAGGCGGAAGTAGTCGCCGGCGGGGTCGTACCCGAACAGCGACAGCATGAAGCCGTCCTTCCCGCGTGCCGCGCCGTGGCAACTACCGTTGTTGCAGCCGTGCTTCATGAACACGGGCATCACGTCGAGGCGGAAACTCACGGACCGTGCCTTGACCGCGTCCTTCACGACGAGCGGAATCTCGGCGGTGAGCTTGCCGTGCTCGATGACGATCTTTGTGGTGCCGTCCTTCTTGGGGGCGAGCGTCTGCCCGGCGAACGTCGCGAGCGCCGGGTCGGCGATCCGCAGCTTCGCGGTCGTGGTGACGTCGCGCGTGATCCCCTGGTCATCGACTTCTTGAATGACGAGCGATTGCCGGTCTTCCTGCCCTTGCAGTTCCACGGCCGAAGGGAACACCTTCAGCGTGGACGCCGCGGAGGCTGGGCCAGCAAGCGATAACAACGTGAGAAGCGTGAGGAGCGTATTTGTGGATCGCATAGGGAGTTCGCTTGGGTGAATTCGTTTAGCCGCGACCCGAAGGGGAGCGCGACACATCGCGCTCCCCTTCGGGTCGCGGCTACGCGGTGTTGTGATTACTTCTTCGGTGCGACGCCGCGTTCCGCGTCCACACGCAGGACGCCCGAGCCGCTCAGTTGGCGGACCGCCTGGCCGTTGTCGGTCACCGTGATGTCGAGCACGATCCCCTGGTAGTTGCCGACGAGTGCCTCGGGGGTCGCCCGCAGGGTGAACGTCACTTCCTTGTCCTTCGCCGTGATCTCGCGGGTCGTCTCGACCAGTTCGATCCCGCGGGGCAAGCGGGCGAGCGTCGCGATCGCCTTCCCCTCGAACGGTTGAAGGTGGTTCAGCTTGCAGACGAGCGTCGCGGTCTTGCCGCGTTCGATCGACAGCCGGGCAATCTTGGCGTCGATGTGCGGCTCGGCGACCGTGAGCTTGAACGGCTGCGTTGCGGTGTAGGTGCGGTTGCCGGTTTCGGAATACCCCGCACGAGCGCCGCCACTCGCGGCGGTGAGCGTCACCTGGTGAATCGCCGCGGTCGCGTTGCGAGCCGCACCCAGCAGGTAGGTTCCTTCCGTCTGGCCAGCGGGCACGGTGACCGGCGTCGTCGTGCTGATCCCCGTCGGCTTCCACTCCATCTGAACCGTAACCGGCCCCTCGAACCCCTTCTCGCGGACAACCTTGAACTTGAGGGCCATTTCGCCGTTCTGCACGAGGGCCGACTTCGGCTCCTCGACCTCAACATGGAATGGTGCCGCTTCGGTGATCGCCAGCGCGAGCCGCTCGATGGGGGCGTGCAGGTAGTAGTCGTTGTTGCCGTAGGCGTTCATCAGGACGGTCTGGCGGTAGCCGCTGACGACCGGTTCTTTCCCAGCGGTCGGCGAGCCGATCGGCCGAACCACGAGGTCGATCAGCGCGGCCTGCGGGATGGCACCGGCGGCGACCTCGAACACGACCGGCACACGAGTCAGGCCTGGCGTCAGCTTCGGAGCGTGCAGCGTGACCCCCTTGGGCATGTTGACGCCAACCAGTTCCATCTCACCCGTGAACGGGCGGCTCGTGGTGAACACCGCGACCTGCACGGTCGAGCGGTTCCCGGCCGGGACGATGATGCTCTGGCGGGCCTGCGGCTGGAACTGGTTCTCGGGCTCCGGGGCGATGTACGTGTACACCGCGTTCTCCTCGGGGCGAACCTCGATGCGGTATACGTAGTCGCTGCCGCCGTCGCCGCGTTCATCCTCAATGCCGAGGAGAAACTCGCCATCGGCGGGTGCGGTGAACTCCAGAATCGGGTCGTGCGTCTCGCGGATCAACCCACCAGCGGGGGCGAAACCCAGTTGGTTCGGTCGCGAATCGCTCACCCGTTGCGGAGCAGCGCCGGCCTTCGCGGTCGCCGACTTCACCCAGATCACCGGATCGAGCGGCGAACCGATTGCCTGTGCCATCGCGTGGAAGCGGAACTGCTCGCCCTTCTTGGCCCGGAAGCGGAAGCAATCCACGTCGCCGGGCTTGTCGATAATGCCGTTGAACGCGACGGGCAGCGTTGCCGCCGCGAGCGACGAGATGGCTTCGGGCGTGTCGTTGGGCTCGACTTCGAGCACGTTCGGGAACGGCGACACTCGCAGGCGGTTGGGCGACGGTGCCGACACGCCATCCGTGACGGCAACGAATGGGAAATCGCCCGGCGTTTTGGGAAGGCGAACGGTCTGGTCCCACGGTCCCTTGGGGTCGCCGAGGACTCGCACTTTCAGTTCCTCGCCCGCAAGGCCACCGGCGGGGTAGATGCCGGTGGGTCTGCTAAACGTGCCGACGTGCAGGCGGTAAATGTCGCCCGCGCCGTTGTACATGCTGTGCCGCAGCTCGACGAAGTACGCCCCGTCGCGGTCCGCGACGATCGAGAGCACGGGGTCTTGGACGAACAGCGCGGAGTCGTCGGCGGACGCGAGTTTCTTGCCATCGGCATCGTAGATCGCGACGTGCAGGTCGGGGATGCCGCGTTCGACGCCCAGCCGCGCGGCTTCAATCTCGGCGGAAACACGCTGCCCGCGCTTCACCTCGATGCGGAACATATCCACATCGGTTGCGTCGTTCAGCTTGCCGAGCACGGTGGAATTCGCGGGAACCGTCATCGCGGTTTCACGCTTGTCGTTCCGCGACTTGGTGATGATCTCGTTCTCTTCGATCGTCGCGAACGGACCGACGAAGAAGCGGTGATACTCGGTCAACCCGCTGGCGGTTCGCAGTCGCATGCCGTGTGCCCCGAGTGGGCAATCCGCAGCGAGCTTCAGTTTCGCACGAATGCGGGTGCCGGCCTCGACAGGGACCGACTTGCCGCCCGGTCCCGGGATGCTCTCCACCATCTCGATAGATTCGAGCGTGATCCCCGGCTCGTAAAAGAGCACTTCGCGTGGCAGTTCCAGATACTTCCCGGTGAACTCGACCTCAACGGTCGTCCCCTTCTGGCCACCGGGCGGATACATCCGCGTGAGTCGCGGCGTGCCGGCGTCCGCGGCGGCCATGCACAGAAGAAGCCCGGCGAACGCGAGAAAGGGATGGAATGATCGCATCGCAAACACCTGACGGAATTGAATTGTGGGGTGGGATTTGGCGAGCCGCGTCAGTCATGACGCGGGTTCTTGAACAATCACCCGTGCCATGACTGGCACGGCTCGCCCAGATGCGACAATCACCCGATCAGATCCTTCACCACTTCGCCGCCGTCGATGATCTCGATGGGGCGACCGCCCGGAGCCATCAGTTCCTTGTCCACGTTGATGCCGAGCTGGTGATACACGGTGCTCAGCACGTCCTCGACGCGGACCGGGTTCTCTTCCGGCTCAGATGCGGTCGAGTTGGACGAACCGTAGACGAGGCCACGCTTGAAGCCTCCACCGGCGACCGCGAGCGAGAACACGCGGGGGAAGTGGTCGCGGCCAGCGGATGCGTTGATCTTCGGCGTGCGGCCGAATTCGCTGGTGACGAGCACGACCGTCGAGGCGAGCAGGCCGCGTTCGTCGAGATCGTTGATGAGCCCGGCGAGTGCCTGATCGAGCCCCGGAGCCTGACGCTTCATGGCGTTCTCGATCCCCGCGTGCATGTCCCAGCCGCCGTAGTTCACGGTGACGAACCGCACGCCCGACTCGACCAACCGGCGAGCCAGCAGGAACCGCGGGCCGGCGTCGGAGGTGCCGTACTTTGCACGGGTCGCAGCCGTTTCCTTTTCGATGTCGAAAGCCTCGCGGGCGGCCGGCGAGCTGATGAGGGCGTAGGCTCGCTGGTAGAACGAGTCCATTGCGCCGAGCGCCTCGGCGTTGCCGGCCTGGTAGCGGAAGTGGTCATCGACCAGCCCGCGAATCTCACGGCGAGTCGAGAACCGGCGATCGTCCACGCCCGCGGGAAGTTGCAGGTCGCGGACCTTGTACCCGTTCGCACGGGCGGGGTCGCTGCCGATGCCGAACGGCCCGAACTGCGAGCCGAGGTAGCCGGTGCCGCCATACTCGGACGGGGAGGGGACCGCAACGTACGGAGGCAGATCCTTGCGTGGGCCGAACTCGTGCGACACGACCGAGCCCAGGCTCGGGTGCTCGATGGCCGGGCTCTTGCGGTAGCCCGTGAACATCGTGTACGACGCCCGACCGTGGTCCGCTTCCTTACCAGCGATCGAGCGGATGACGGTCATCTTGTCGGCCACGCCAGCAAGATGCTTGAAGTTTTCGTTGAACACGACACCGGGGAGCTTCGTCTTGGCGACGCCGAACGGGCCGCGATATTCCAGCGGTGCCTCGGGCTTCGGGTCCCACGATTCCTGGTGAGCCATGCCGCCGGGCAGCACGATTTGGATGACGCTCTTGGCCGTGCCTTCCTTACTGATGAAGTTCTTCTGGTCGCCGCGGGCCTGCATGGCGAAGAAATCGCCGAGCGTGAGGCCGAGACCGCCGACAACACCCACGCGGAGGAAATCACGACGACTGTCGTTCGGGTTCGCGGCAACGTTCTTCGTGGACATGTGGCAGCACCTTTCAGCGGTAGGGCGGGCAGCAGCCCGGAAGGCTTGTGAAAGAGTAACCTGTCTTCTAATGAGAGAATTTCGGCAGGTTTGAATCAAGCGGTCGGATTGTTTGTGGTGGGTCCGACGCTGGCGGCAGTGTTACTTCGGCCATTTTGAGCTATCTGCTCTTCCGACGCAAATCCTTTTCTTCAAATTCAGCGCGGGCAGGAATTCTAACCGGCGGATATTGGGCGTGCCGTGGGGCGTGGCCCGCGAATCAGCAGGTTTGAAGCAGCGAGTTGATGTGTGGAGTTGCTGGCTTGGGTCTCGTGACACGTTGTCCCGCACAATTAGTTTGTCCTGCACAAGGTGTGCGGGGTCGTGTGAGGTCTTCAAACCCACACGACCCCGAGTGTTCGATCGAACGAATCAGTTGGCTACGGCTTCCTGAGAGGGATCGAGGAAAGATCCAACTCGCTGTACTTTTGCCACGGCTTCTTCGGGACGATCTGATAGAGAACCGGCTTATTCGGGATCGTCAATCCGGTCGCCATAGGATAGCTCGACGCCGCGACCTCACCCTTCTCGTTCACGAACGCTGCAGCCACCGCCTTCGCCGTCGCGGGGACAGCAATCTTGAAGCTCCCTGAGAACAGCCCCTTCGCGTCCGTTTTGACTTTGACCATCTGGTGCCACGTGTCCGGCTTGTTCACGCACGGGTTATCGGTGAGGACGTATAACCCAATCGTGTGTCCGACAGCCGGCACGTTTGCCTTCTTCGCGATGGAGTATTCCGTAAGCGACCCCTTGAGCGTGACCGTGTGGTCCGGTGTGTACGAGCACCCGGCCTGGTCGAGGGCAATGTCGTGGGTCAGAAGAAGCACCGGAGACACCAAGGCCAGCCCCGCCGCCTCGGGCACGTTCACCTGTGCCACACCGGGGTGGGGGTTGGGTGGGGGCAGTTCGTTATCCCCGGTGATGGTGACGTGGTCACCGCTTGCCGGGTCGGGGATGGCGACCTTGCATGGACCGCCGAACGTCTCGGTGTGGAACGTACCGACCGAGTGATTCTTCGGGTGAGTGTGCAATCGGGCCAGGGTGAACTCGGTGACTGAACCCGTCAGCCCATCGCGGTCGTTGTCCTCAACCTTGAGGTACCACTGGTTCGAGGCGCTCGGCGGCCAGTGCTTCGCCGCGTATTCCGGCAGCGGAACGTCCAGCGAAAGGTTCCCGCTCCACTCGTGCTGGCCAGCCTTGGTGCGCCCGTGCGTCTGCCATACCACCAGCGGTGTCTCCTTCCCCACTCCGATGCTGACCGTCAGAGTCCCCCGCCAGAAGTGCTGAATGCGGATGCGAGCAGAGTACGCGTACTGTGTGTTGGCCCGGTTGGTCGGCGAGTTCTCGAAGTACTGCATCCCCTGCTTTTCCTTGTACAAGTCCTTGTACGCGATATACCCGTATCCCTTGTCGTAGCACCAGTCGCCGTAGTTATCGAGGTACTTGAACTGCTCCTTCGTGTCGTCGTACCCGACGATGGTGGTGCAGTGCCCGTTCCCCCAGGCGACGATCGGACCGTACCGGATCAAGAGTTTCTTGAGGTCCGCGACCGACGTGCTCAGCCCGCCACCGGACGGAGGCGGTTGAATCGCGATCGGGTCGTGATAGACCGCGTGGTACATGTTGGCTTCGGCCTGCGCTGCGGCATCGGGTTCCGGCTTCCAGTACAGGATGTCGTTCCCGTCCTTCGACTTCACAGGAGTGTACTTGTCGTAGGCAGTATGGTACCGGGCTTCGGAACACATCCCCTTGGTGAACGCGATCGTGGAGATGTCGAGCGTCGGCCCGCCCTTATCCATGGACTCAATCCCCTTCCCGTTACGCCACCACAGGCATGGGAAGGAGACATCCGGGGTATACGGGTGCTCCCACTCCTTGATGACGTCCATCGTGTGGCAGAAAGAGTGGCCGATGCACCCACCCCAGGGGTGCTGGCAACGCATGAACGTGATGTCACTTGAATAGTCGAGTTTGGCGGGCGGTTGCGGAACCAGAACCAGGAGCGCCGGGTTGACCGGCTTGGCCGCCTTCGTCCACGCCTTCATCACCGCCAAGTCAATGTGATCGGCTTTGGGCTGGGGTTTCAACAGCGCCGGTGACACGCTCTTGGGCGGCTCGCCGTTCACGGCCGGTGTAGAGCCGAGAGCGAACGCGACCATGCACACCGCGCGAGAGCCACACCCGCGCACAAGTAACCATTTCATGAGCAGCACCTCCTGATGCGAATCGATTCGTGCGCCAACACGGCACGTTCGAGACAACCACGGCACGTGATGCGGCGTAGATGCGACGCACTCAGCGTCGTGAGAAAGGCGACCACCAAACGCGGTTGGCAGGAAGGGTTTGGCAACTTTGGTGCCAGAGGCAGCGCGGCAGCGGCGAATTGCTCGGTCCGCGGAAAACGATGACGGTTGGGAGGATCAACCGTCTCGTGTCGTGCCACAACGGGCGAATCTGTGCCGGAACCGCTCAACAGCGCCCCGGGTATGGCGCAGTGAACGCTGAGCGAGTTATGAAAGGGTCTACTACTTCTTCTTCGGCTCCGGGGGAGGTGTGAGCTTGTCGTCAGGTTGATTCCAAAGGCGATAGGGGTCGTGCAGGCGGCGCTGTTCGGCGAGCAGGAGCGCTTCCATTTCCTCGAGCTTCTTTGCGTACTTCGGGTCGCTCGCCAGGTTCACCTGGTGCTTCTCCGGTGTGTTGCCGGTCAGGGCGACAACCTTGGGATCCTGGTGCTGTGCGAGCAGTTCGTCCGGGTTCTCCGCGAGGTTGAAAAGTTGCGTCTCGCGGACCTTGCCGTCCATCACGTCGTACTTGATGAGCTTCCAGTCGCCACGCTTCACGCACCGCATCCCCGGCTTCGTGCCGCCGCTGTATACGCCGTAAAGCACGTCTCGCATTTCGTCTTTCTTGCCTTCGAGCACGGGCTTGAAGCTGACGCCCTCGTTCGATTCGGGTGGCTTCACGCCGGTCAGGTCGCACAGAGTCGCGAGCACGTCGAGAAGGTAGACGTTCCCGCGAGCGCGGGTGCCGGGCTTGATCCCCGGCCCTTTCACGATCATCGGCACACGCCAGGTGTGTTCGTACAGGTTCTGCTTCCCCTGCAAACCGTGCCGACCGATCGCCATGCCGTGATCCGCGGTGTAGACGATGTACGTGTTGTCGAGTTGACCCATTTCCTTGAGCTTCGTGAGAACGCGAGCGATCTGAGTGTCGATGTTCTCGCTGCACGCGAACTCGCGGCCGAGCTCGTTGCGGATGGTTCGCTCGTCACGCTTTTTCCACACACCGCTGACATCGACCTCATCGCGCAGGTTCGGGTGTCCGTGGTGGAACGGGTGCTCGGGGAGGTAGTTCGCTGGCAACGCCGGTGCCTTGGGGTTCGCCGGTGGCAGCGCATTCGCGTCCGTGTGGTTCACGGCCCCATACTTCGCCAGCAGTTCGGGCTTCCCGTCGCGGGTGTCGTGTGGGTGCGAGAACCCGAAGTAGATCAGGAACGGGTCGGTATCCTTGTCGGCTTCGCGCTGCTTGAGGTAAGCGAGAACCTGCTCGGCGTGCCAAGCGCTGCCGGTCTCGTCGGTGCCGCCACGCTTGGTCGCGTCCTTCCGCACGGTGAACTGCTTGTTCGCGGCCTCGTAGCTGTTGCCCTGTTTGCAGGTCCGCATCGTGTTGTACCCGGCACGGTTGAACACGGCCGGGATGGTGTTCTTCTCCAGTTCGGGCGGGCACAGTTTCTTCTGAAGTGCGCCGGGCGAAATGGGGAGGTGCCACACGCTGCGGCCCGACATGATCATGTGCCGTGATGGCGTGCAGACCGCCCCCATGGTCGCCCCCATGTGGTAGGCACCGTCGAGCGTCATTCCCTCGGCCGCGAGGCGGTCGATCGTCGGCGTCTGCAATGGCGACTTCGCGTTGTATACCTTCAGGTCGAACGGGGACTGATCGTCCACCAGAATGAAGAGGATGTTGGGGCGGTCGGCTGCCAACGTGAGAGACGGGGAGAGGCACGCCAGAACGGCGCTGATGATGACGGTGCGCATCGGGACAACTTCCTCGATTCAACCAGTGGGTGTGGAGAAGCCCAGACGGGTTTTATAGGCAGGGTCGGGCTGTGTGTGGCCCGACCCACGAGAAAGCCGCACCCGGAACACCGCGATCACGGCTTGCGAGGCAGAACGGGCACCTCACAGAACGTGAGCGCCGCGAGGCCGTTCTCGCCGCGCAGCAGGTTCGCCTGACTCCACGCGGCGCTATCGAGGTAGGTAATCTTCCCACCGCTCGAACCGGCCGTGAGCTTCAAGCGCACGTCGTTCCCCAGCACAGACCCCGACGCGACCTTCCCCTTCTCACCGTCGAGGTAAAACTGACTCACGAGAGTATCGGTCCACTTCACGGGCTGGTCGAATTCCAGCACCACTTCGTCTTTCTTGTCGTTGGCAAAGTACGCGCGCTTGAGGTTTGGTGGCGTGATGCTGGCAGTGGGAACCTTCCCGTAGTGGTCGCGTTCGACGAGTGGGCAGATGAGCCGGGCGAACTCGGCGTAGCCCGCGGCCGGGAAGTGGCACCCGCCGGGCGGGTCGATCCCCAGCGTGGACATGATGCTCATGTTCGAGAATGCCGTCGGCAGTGTTCGCTGCACTTCACGCAGGCGGTTGTCCGAACCGTTGATTCCCATCGCGCACGACTTGGGCCAGATCTGGAACACGTAGTAGTGCTGGACGTTCGGGAAGTCCTGCTTCCACGCTGCCGCCATCTCGATGAAGAGGTTGCGGTAGGTCTCCCAGCCGTAGCCGCCCGTGGGACCGTCGGCCCCCTGGTCGTTCTCGCCCTGGTGCCACAGCACGCCGCGGATGCCGTGCGTCAGTTTCGCCTGGCGCACGCGCCACAGGAGCCGACCGTAAATCGTCGTGCCGTCTTCCGGGTCGGCGGCGTTCCGCTGGTGCTGGTCGATGCGCGTTCCGCCGACCGCACCGTTGATGAGGCAGATCGGCATCTTGTGACTCTCCACCAACCGCCGGGCCAGTTCCATCCCCCAGTAGCCGACCTGGAGCTTTCCCGCGTCGCGGCTGCGGTGAACGGCGTTCCCCCACCCCCCCTCGGGTTTCGGGCTGCCGGACATGCCGCCGAAGGTGCGGATCCACTCGCTGCGGAACGCGGGGTCTTCTTTGCCGAAGTCGGTCGCCACCGCGTTCGACTGGCCGTTGATGATGTAGGCGTCGCCGCAGACGAGGTTGCCCACGGTTTCCAGCACCTTCTCGCGGTCGCCGCTGCGGGTGCCGAACTCCACCTTGTACTTGATGAGCCCCGGCTTGAGCTTCGCGGAAAGTGTGAAGGACTTGTCGGCCGCGGGCTTCTGGTCCGTGGTGCCGACCAACTTGTCGTCGGCGTAGAGCTTCAGGAACACCGTGTCCGCGGCTTCGGTGAGCGTGCCGTTGTAGTGGAGTGTTCCCTCGTTGCTGTCGTCGCGGGCGTAGAATTGATTCTCGACGGGCTTCTCGTCCTTCGCCGGGGTGCGCTTGACCCAGGCATCCTTCGCGGGCTCGGTCACCGCGAGGGTGACGAACTGCGTCGTCGGCTTGCCGCCATTGTCGATCGCCACAACCACGGTCAGCGTTCCGCTGTTCTGGGCACGCTTCAGGACGAGCTTCCCGGGGACGGCTTCGTGAATCGTGGCGAGGTCGGTCACCTTCCAGCTGTAATTGAGCTTGTCCGCACCCTTCTCACGCATCGCGTTCATGTTGCTAACTTGCGGCACGATCTCGATGGTCTTGCGGCCATCCCATGTGGCCGGGGCCGCGAGCGTGAACACCGGCTCGGGGATCGCTTCCGTGATGGTGACCGCCACGGCGGCGGTCTTCACTTCGCTCGGGTAGATCGCCTTCAACTGAATGCTCACCGACTGATTCCCGACCACTCGGCCGGCGTCGAACGTGAACGAGAAGCGATCCGTCGCGGCAACGGTTTCTCGTCCGTCGCGGGTCACGATCCAGTAGAGCTTCTGCGCGCCGCCGGCCTTCGCAGTGAGCGTGACGCTTCCCCCCTCGGCCACGGATACCTTCGTCTCCGAGACGGAGAACGCGGCCCCAGGTTGCACGATCGGCCCGACGACCGTCTGCATCGGCTTCTGGTTCTCGTACTGCAACCGAACCCAGTCCGCGGAGCGTGCGACCTTCGAAACGCGCACCTCGTCGAGGTCGCCGACGAAGTCGTAGTTGTTGTACCAGCCGCCGATCCACAGCCGGGACGGGGACTTGATGTTGAGCGGCCCCGAAGCCGTCGTGGAAGCGCCATCGAGCGCGCCGTTCACGTACAGGCGCGAGTTCCCCTTTTCGTAGGTGTGAACGACGTGAACCCATTCGGCCGCGGGGAGCACGCTCTTACTGGCCACGTTCGCGCCTGAGAAAAAGCAATCCATGTTGATGTGCGGCGGGCTGCGGTATTGCATCACCACCTTCCCCTGCCCCGCCTGATTGCCCCAACCGATAATGTTGCCGTTCGACTTCTCGGCCCGGAACCACGCCTCGGAGCTGTGGGACTCCGCGCCCGTGGGGTAGTTCGTGATCTTCTCGCCGCAGAAGACGCCCTGCTTCCCCGCGAGGTGCCGCGCCTGCCCCACAATGCCCGCCACGGGGGTCGTGCCGACGTCCTTCGATTCGAGAGTGCCGACCTCGTCCCGCACCACCCCGTTCATGTGCCAGACGCTGAGGTAGCCGTTCGACTCGTTGAACACGGCCTTGCCGTTCGACTCCGATTCGGCGTCGGCTTTCCCCCAGTGAAGTTTAATCTCCTGCCGTGCGTTCCCCTGAATCTTCGGGATGCGAACCCACACGCTGGCCGTTCCCTTCGCCGCGTCCCACTCCTCGATCTGGTACGGCAGTGCCTCGCCTTTGGCCGACGCGAATCGGAGATCTTCGCCGTTGGCTTTCGCCTGGCTGAAGTCGAAGAAGTCCTTGTTCAACCTCACCAGCAGCGGGAAGCCTTCGACCGACGCGGTTGCCGGGAGGTTGGCCCCCTCGGGCGTGGTGATGATGGTGACGGAGCCGGAGTGCTTCCATCCCGGGTAGTCGGCGTGAACTTGTGCGGTCAGGAAGAGGGCAACGGCCGCGGCGGCCGCCAGGTGAATTTTCACGTGCGTGGTTCCACGGTGAAGGAGGATACTCGCGCAATCGTACTCGGGGAAATGTTCGCGAGCTTGTCCGTTTACTCAGCCCCGCCTGCAATCCGCGCACACCAAGTGCGGACCACCCTCGTCGGAGAAAACGAAGACGCGGAGTGCCTACACACGTGTGAACGCTCCGCGCGGGAAGTTATCCGTTCACAGCAGGTTCCGCGGCGGGAACTGGGCCGCCCCCGGATACTGCGACACATCTCGGATCACGGCACTGAACAGCCGGTCCGTCTCGATCGGGCCAAGCTCCTCGCACGACCACACATAGAGTGCATGAACGCCAGCGTGCATGTCGGCGGACGTGATTCGGTTCGTGAATGTGCAGAGCTTTTCGTCTGCCCACGAGTTGAGCTCGGCGTAGCCAGCAGGGGAAAGGTCCACCTTCTGGAGTTGCAGCGCAAAGCCAGCCCGTGCGGCGGCAGGCATGTCCGGCCCGAGATGCTGCAACTCGGCCAGCAACCCCGAGAGCAAAGCCGTGAAGGACGCAGGCCAGCTGTCGATGCGTGAATCGCGTGACGGAGGCTCCGAGGGCCGCCCCCGGGTTGGGCTCGGTTCCGCGACGGCGGTTTGAACCTTCGCCACTGGCAACGGGCCGACCGGATCTGGGCCGATCTCGTCGAGGTCGGTGATGACACGGAGCCGGTTCATCGCGGCGAACAGCTCGCCGGGTTTCGGCGGAGTGCCGACGGCTTCCGTCAGTCGCGTGAGGAACTTCTGGATCGAGAACACGGGAATTGCCTGGAATTCCCGGTCGCAGAGTTTCACGGCGGCGTTCACCATTTCGTCGGGGAGCCGACTGCGTGAAGCGTGATACACGATTCGCCGCCGCCGCGATGCTTCTTGAGGCGTAACCACGGATCAGTTCCTCCCAATCGGAGATGCGATGACGGGGCGGTTCGTCGTCGCGGGCCGGGTCGCAGGTGCCGCCCCCGTGCTCGCCGTGCCGCCGTGAAGCAATCCGTCCTGGAACTCCGGGTATCCGACCTCGCCGTGTTCGGCGTAATCCAGCCCGCGTTGTTCGTCCACGCTCGCCACCCGCAATTTCATCCAACTCCCGATCATTCGGTACATCACATACGCCACGGGAAACACGAACCCGAAAGCGGCCGCCGACCCGAGCAACTGAATGCACATCTGCCGCACATCGACGCCGCTTTCCTTGAAGATGCCGACCGCAAAGGTACCCCACACGCCACAGAACCCGTGAACCGGAATTGCGCCAACAGCGTCGTCGAGCTTGAATGCGTCGAGAAACGCTTCCCCAAGCAGCATTACAGGTGCGGCAATCAACCCAATTAGGATGGCCGAACCCGGAGTCACGAAAGCGCAACCCGCAGTGATCGCCACCAACCCCGCGAGGCTCGCATTCACCACACTGGTGAGCAGCACCGGCCTGCCGAGCAACCCACACAAGAAGATTGTCCCGACCACAGAGGCACACCCCGCGAGGTGCGTATTCAACGCGATTCTCCCAATGCCGACGTCCGCTGCCGTGGTGCTTCCAGCGTTGAAGCCGAACCAGCCCAACCACAGAATGAACCCCCCGAGCGCGACGAACGGCAGGTTGTGCCCGGGGATCGGTCGTGGCGTACCGTCCTTCGCGTAGCGGCCGGTCCGCGGCCCGAGCGCCGCCAACCCCGCCAGCGCGCAGCACGCACCGACCGTGTGAACCACCGTGGAACCGGCGAAGTCGATGAACCCGAGTTGCTTCAGCCAGCCGTTATCGTTCCAGGCCCACGACCCGTAGATGGGGTAGATCAGCGTGGTAATCATGAACGACCCGACCAGGTAGGCGTTGAACCGAATCCGCTCGGCCAGCGCGCCGCTGACGATCGTCGCAGCCGTGGCCGCGAACATCATCTGGAAGAACAACAGTGTGTACTCGAAGGGTTCCGCCGAGTTGGGCGCGAACTTTGTTGTTCCGAACCAACCCGTCGGACTCAGCCCGAACATCAAGCCGTAACCGACCGCCCAGAACCCCAGCGCTCCGACGCACATATCGCAATAATTCTTCATGATGACGTTGATGGCGTTCTTCGCCCGGACCATCCCACTTTCAACGAGCGCAAACCCCGCCTGCATGAAGAACACCAGGATGGCCGCGGTGACCACCCAGAGTGTGTTCAGCAAGACTTGGACTTCTGGTGTCATCAGGTGCACCTCTCCGGTGTATGCGTGAGCGAACGAACGACCTTCCCCTGGTTTGGGGTTGGCACCGTTCGAACTGTTGTGGCGGGGGAGAGGGTGTGGCTGGTGGGAGAATTGCCACACGAAGTCAGTTGTAGAACAGGAGTTGGTTCGCTGCAACCCCTCAAGTTCTTGCAAGATCTGCCGAAATCGCCTCAAGAGACATAAACGGCCCATTTATCGTGCAGCAGTGTCGGAAATTCTGCGTGATCATTGGGCACCATCGACGATTTCCAGTGCTTCTCCAATGCGTATTCACGGGTCGCTCGTTACATCCGGCACCTTTTACCACGAGATTTCACTGGAACTTCCCAACCCGCCGAATCCCCTTCCCCAGAACGTCCGATTCCTACATCGCGGAGCAATGGATGCTCACGACGCCACTCGCTCACTGCATGTGAGTCGAGAGTGATAGTCCCACAACCAGGAAGGTCCCAAGGGACAAAGCCATGAACCCAATGATGCTCGTTTTGGCGATGTCGGCCGGACAGGGTCCGGTCGGCACGGTTCCCGCGCCAGGCTACCAGTACCCCGTTGTTCGCACACAAGCTGTCGGTGGGCCACCCACCGTTCTCCCTGGCACA
>PNLP01000079.1 GCA_013823135.1 Planctomycetaceae bacterium | reverse complement strand
GCCGAAGGAAGCCGAGGTCTACGCTACCTACCTCAAGAAGCTCTCCGATCAAGAGAAGGAAATCGACGCTCTCACCGCACGCCAGAAGACCCTGATGAACGGTGAGTTCGCCACTCGCAAGAAGTACGAGGACTACCTCGCCAACATCTCCGACTGATGCGTAAAGAGTTGATCGAAGCGAGCGGAGGACGTGAGTCCTCCGCTCGTCTTTTACACACGCCATTCGCCGCGGAAGAGCGTTCGCCGCTCACCGGGGTGATCCGCAAACAGTAACTCGTGCGGATCGGCCGCGTCTCGCTCCGGCAGCGGCACCGCCACAAAATCCGCCGACTTCCCCACTTCCAGACTGCCGCATTCCTTTGCCCACCCGTGAGCCTCTGCTCCCGCGAGCGTGACCATTCGCAACAACTGCTCGCCCGCAACATCCGGATGGCGTGCGTGAACGAACCGCGCCTCGGCGAGGATGTCGAGATCGGGGTTCGACGCGAGGCTGTCCGTGCCGAGACACACACGCACTCCCCGCTTAAGGAACTCGCGAAACGGATGCGGCGGATGGAGAAACGCCCCGTGCGTTCGTGGGCAGTAGACAATGGACTGGTGCGGTTGGAATGGGGTGTCGAGAGGCAGGTAGTTGCAGTGGATGTAGAGTGAGGGCGATGCGGCTTTCTCGTGGCTAACGAGGAAATCGCCGAGCGTCGCCGTGATTGCGTCCGGGTTCCAAACACCGAGATCTTCCAAGAACTCAACGAATGGTCCGCTCTTGGTGGCAAGTAGTTCCAGCTCGGCTGGCGACTCGGCGAGGTGGATCGCGGCACTCCCGAAGAAGAGTTGTCCGCGAGCGTGGCTGTGGTTCACGCTATATGGAGCGTGCGGTGACAGCCCCCATCGACAGAAGTGGGTTTCAGGGTACTCGGCAGGTGGTGCGTCCGGATCCCACGAACCCCCAAGTTTGTTGTTCGATATTGCCTTCAAGCCTGCCAGGTATCGCTCCTCGCTCAACCCGATGAGTTCCCAGAACAAAACTGCCCGCGTTGCCGCCGTGGTAACCGTTGCGTAACTCGCGCCACCTACGGTGATATCCCCCAGCAGCGTTGTGCCACTCCGCAGACACTCCGCCAGGCCGGCGCGGATGTCGGCTTGTACCTGCTCCGGCGTGCGGCCGCGCCGATACGCGATCACGCCGCGGAGCCAGTCCGTGAAGTGTTCTGGGTCGGTGGGTGGTATCAGGCCGCGAGCGCCGCTCAGGTCGAGGTGCGTGTGGGCGTTCACCAAACCGGGGATGATCGCGACATTGCCGAGGTCTTCGTCGGCCGTGCGAACGCCGTGCGGTTCAACCGCGGCGATGGTGTCGCCGTGAACGGTGACGGTGCCGTGCGGCAACGGCGGTCCGGCGACTGGGAACACCCAGCGTGCGGTAAAGGTGCGTGACTCGCTCACGGGGTGAACCTGAGATGTGGGGCGGCTGTCTCTTGATGGGACAGGTCGGTCGCCAAGTGGTAAGGCCCACGTCTGATAAGCGTGGAATCGTGGGTTCGATTCCCACTCGACCTACTCGTTTTAGAAACTCGAAGTCCGAAGCACGAAATCCGAAAGAAGCACAACTGGAGGCTTCTTTCGGATTTCGTGCTTCGGACTTCGAGTTTACTTGCCCGACTTGTGGGCAAGGCCGGCGAGCTTCGCGGGTTGCAGTCGCGGTTCGCAACCGGCTGGCAGCGTGCGGTCGAACAACTCGCTGCCCGGTTCGTTGCGGTACACTTCGCTCTGGAGCCCCGCAATCACTTGCTTCAGGCGGTCGGAGTCGAACGCACCGGCCGATTCGCTCATCGGCTTGATAAAGAGTTGAAGCGGCACTGGATCGCCCGTTTCGTCGTCGCTGGCGAAACTCGGGGACCAGAAATCGACCCCTTCCACCCACAGCCCACCAGCACGGTCGAACAGCTTCGTGCGGGCGGCCCAGATGTCCCATTCCGAGGCAGGCGCGTTCGGTGCGGGTCGGTGACTTTCCCAGATCACGAAAGGCAACGGCGACCCCAGTTCACCCGCGTCCACCGACATCTGCCGGAAGAACTGGTCGAACAGCCGCGTGCCAACGCCCAGACGCCGTGCCCAGTCGGCAACGCCGATGTAGCAGAGGTAGCCGCCGTAATTCGGGATGAGGGCACCGTAGACATAGCCCGCGAGCCCGGCGGGGTCTTCGGAGCGGTCTTCTGGCGCTGCAAGTAGCAGGTGCTTCGTCCACCCGTCGGCCTTGCCAGGCTTTGTTTTAGTCCGACTTTCAACCGATTTTTCGATCCAGTACCACGGGATGCGCTCTTCGGCGGCCAGTGTGTGCTCGTAAAGCTGGCCGGCGGCCCGCGTCATCGGGTCTGCCGCGTCGAATGCCTCCCAGACGACGACTTTGTTAACTTGCACAAAGCACCTCTCCTGTCTCACCGAGCGTAATCCCGGCCACACGCACAATCTGCCGAGCGTCATAAATCATGCGGGCCACTGGACCGACGCCACAGTGGGGTTGATATTTCATCGGCATTGTACCACGGTGTTCAAAAATCATCCCGTTGGCGAGGTGCTGGGTCGCCGGTAAGTTCCTCAAGAGTGCACCGGAACGTCCGCCCCAAGTCTTTACCCTGCTGGAGTTCAACGTGGCGACCGAAACCCCTCGTCGGTTCAGTTACGATTATCCACGACCGGCCTTGACAGTAGATATTGCAATCGTGACTCGCGAAGCCCATCCGAGGGTACTTTTGATCCGCCGTAAGAAAGATCCGTTTGCCGGAAGTTGGGCACTGCCAGGGGGTTTCGTCGAGGAGAATGAGCGCATCCCGGATGCCGCCCGGCGGGAACTGGTCGAAGAGACGGGAGTCACGGTCGCGGATCTGGAACAACTGTATACTGTTGGGGATCCTGGCCGCGATCCGCGAGGCTGGACGGTGTCCGTGGCATATCTGGCACAGGTGAACCCCGCCGAGATGAAACCGGTCGCCGCGGACGATGCGGAGGCGGTGGGTTGGTTCCTGCTCGATAAGTTGCCCGCACTCGCGTTCGATCACGCGATGATCTTGGGCCGAGCGCGAGCTCGGCTCGCAGACCGAGCTGAGTAGGCAAATCACTTACTTCTGGTTCGCTAACTTCTCGGCGCGAGCTGTCAGCGACTGCACGAACGCCGCACGGCCGGCGAAGCCGACCTGAACGCGAGCACGTTCCGCGTAGGTCTGCCACTCGCCGTGGGCCGCTTTCCAGGCATCGACCGAATCCTTCTTGAGTTGCTCGGCCTCCGCTCCGGTCGCTTGCTCCAGGCGGGCTTGCACTCGCTCGGCCTGTTCGTGCTTGCAGAGCGCCAGCAACAGCGTGGCCTCGGCGTGCCCGAGTTCGGCCGACACTCGGTCGATCAGGATCTGTACGAGGGCCGCGTTCCGTCGCCAGTGTTCCTCGACGGCCGCGACCGCCTGCTGCCTCGCTTCGGGCGTCGCTGCGAGCCCTTGTTGGTTGTAAAGGTCACGTGCATCCGCCGCCCACTTGCGAATCTCCTCCTCGGCGTTCGGGTTGTTCCGCAATCGTTCCAACCCATGCCCGAACTGGTCCTGCCGCACAACCAGATCGCGGGCGGCATCCTGAAACTGCCCCCGCTGAATTCGCTCGCGTGGGTTCGGGTTCGTGGGGTTGAAGAACGCCATCAGATAAGCCCCGGCCATCAACGCACGGATGCGTTCGGCCGCCTCGTCGTTCCCCCGCAGTTCGCCGGGAATCGTCAGCACTTCGGCCGGGAACTGGCTCCGCATGTACTGGTCGATGAGCCGCGATCCCTGCGGGCTCTTGTCCGAGCCGCCGTCGTCCACCGGCAGGAACGTGCGGGAGATGCGGCCATACGCAAAGCCGTCGTTCAGCGGGTTCCAGTACGCGGGTTTGGGGTCTGCGAAGCCGTTCCGCAACGCAACGGGGTCGATGGCGAGTTTCGCACCGATGTCGGCTTTGAGTTGTTGTTCGAGTGTGGCCATGCGTGGGGCCAGGGAGTTCACCGGCACCGCGAGGTAAACCGTTGCACGCTTCGCATCATCAACGGTCACGCCAGACACGTTGGCCTTGTCCTCGAACCACGCCTTGTGAGCGTCGGGGTTCGCCTTCAGTGCGTTCAGGGTCGCGGGGAACGGCTGGGCTCGCCACGGGTCGTATAGCCGCACGTCGTTCCCGATACGCACGCCGACTGCCCAGAACGGACCGCGTAACCCACCGGTCAGCAGGGCTTTCTTATCCGGGCTAAAGACTGGAAATGTCGCGGGTTGGTCCTTCGCTTCCGGCGACCCGACCAGGCAACCGTCGAGGCCCATTTGCTGAAGGAGCGCGAGGAAGACGTACATCCGTTCCAGGCCCGACCCGTACCCGCGACGCAGGACGTAGACCGGTGGCACCGGCGGCATTGGCTGACTCACCCCCGGTTGCCCGGGAACGGGAACCTGCCAGGGGTTGATGTAGACGCTGCGGCAGACCCAGGCGAAGCCACGGTCGGCGGCGTCGGCAGCGGTTTGGTCAGGGGTCTGGCCCGCACGGGCCGGTACATCGAGGGAGCGTGCGGCGTCCCGCATGTAGAGGCATTCGGCAAGGTAGACCGGGTCATGCGTGGTGTAGGCCGTGTCGCGAAGCCCGGCCTTGTCCTCGGCGTTCAGCGGGACCAGTGCCGCGAGCGCCGCCTCGGCTTCGGGCGTGAGCGGCGCGGGTTTCGGAGCGTCCGGGGCGGCCTCCAGGTCCGTGTTCAGCAGGACGAGAGCGGTCTTGCACCCGGCCGCGTCGAACTCCTTCCGCAATCGCTTCCCGGCCGCTTCCCAGGGTTTGACCTTCGCAGCGACGGAGTCCTTTTCGTCTTTCCGCTGCGGCGGCGGCTTCCCGCATCCCGGCAGCAAAGCGATTCCGATACCCGCTGCGAGGGTAACGATTCCGGCCAACCACGGTCTGGACAGGCTCCCGACTCCCGACTCGTGACTCCTGGCAGCGTGCTTCATTGTGTGGCTCAGCTCGTTAAGAGACGGTGGCGTAATGATCGGAATAGTTACGGGTCTTGGGTACGGTTTGGCCCCCTCACCCGCGACTCGAAGACTCGTCGCGACCTCTCCCCCTCAAAGCCGGGGGCGAGGTGGGTGTGATTGGCTGCTTCTGAAGGCGATGGATTTGAGGAGGCTGAAGAGAAGCCGCTGCGCACCCACCTCGCCCCCGGTTTCGGGGGGAGAGGTCGGCGAGGCTTTGCGAGCCGGGTGAGGGGGAGTTACCTTCAACACACCCTGCCACAATCTCACTCATCGCGCCACCATTTCTAAGAGGTCAAACGACCGCCTCGCGAATCCGCAGGCAACGGCGGATCAGTTCGGGGAGTTGGTCGAGCGGGATCATGTTCGGCCCGTCGGACGGCGACTTGTCCGGGTCGGGGTGAGTTTCGAGGAACACGCCGTCGCAGCCGGCGGCGATCGCGGCCTTCGCCAGCACAGGGACCATCGTGCGATCCCCGCCGGTCTTGTCACCCAGTGCCGCCGGTTTCTGTACGCTGTGCGTGGCGTCGAAGATCACCGGAGCGCCGGTTTCTTGCATCCACGGAATCCCGCGCATGTCGTTCACCAGCATTCCGTAGCCGAACGTGGTGCCGCGTTCCGTCAGCAAAACGCGGCGATTCCCCACTTCCGCGAGCTTGGAAACCACGTTCTTCATGTCCCACGGGGCCATGAACTGCCCCTTCTTCACGTTCACCACGCGACCGGTTTTGCCGCAGGCTTCCAGCAGGTCGGTTTGGCGTGCCAGGAACGCCGGCACCTGAAGCACCTCGCACACTTCCGCGGCGGGGGCGGCCTGTGCGATCTCGTGAATGTCAGTCGTGACGGGCAACCCCGTGGCCTTGCGAACGGCGTCGAGCGTCTTGAGGCCTTCTTCGAGGCCGACGCCGCGGAACGACTTCCCCGAGGTGCGGTTGGCCTTGTCGAATGATGCTTTGAAGACCAGTTGCAGCTTGAGCGAGTCCGCGATGGTGCGGAGCGACTCGGCGATTCGCAATGTAAAGTCGCGCCCCTCGATGACGCACGGTCCGCAGATCCAGAGCAGGGGCGAGCCGCCACCGACGGTGTACGGCCCGACTTGAACAGGTTGAACTGCGGCCATCAGAAGCCCTCCGTGGTGTTGATGCCCACCCATCGCAATGGGTGAGCGTGGGCGTCATTACGCCTTCAATTCAACGTCCAGTAAGTCGATCTTCGCGGCGATGATGAAGTCGTTCTCGGTCAGGCCGCCGGCCGCGTGCGTCCACAACTCGATGGTCACGTCGCGGTAGTTCGTCAGGTGCAGGTCGGGGTGGTGATCCTCTGCTTCGGCCACATCCCCAATTCGACGGAAGAAGTCCAGACCGGTCACGAAGTCGAGCACGCGCCAGGAGCGGCTAATCCGTTTGCCGTCGGCGGTCAGCTTCCACGCCGGGACGTGAGCGAGCAGTTCTCGCACCTTCTCGGGCGCAAGCTGCGCAGTATTCCCTGTGCAGGGGACGCAACTTCGGGCGGCGAGTTTGGTCGTGTTCATCGGGTATCCCTTCCGTGCTCACCGTTCAGGATAGCGGGAACGGGGATCGTCGTTTAGCTGAGCGGGGAATTGGTCTGTCGCCAGCAGCGGGGAATTAAGTCGCACACCGAGGCTCATCTTTCCAGACAAGTCGTTCGCAAGCTCTCACTACTCACTTCTGGAGGCCGGTATGTCACGTTTCGTGTCGTGCGTCCCTATTTTCGGTTTGTGCTTCCTCCTCACCGCGTGCGGTGGCGGCGGCAATCCGGGCATGATGATGAAAGGCGTTGCTCAGCGGGAACAGGCGATCGGTGCCGACCCGAACAAGGCACAGGTCGAAGCCTACGACGCGATCGTCGAGAACCCGTTCCAGTCGCCCGAGGTGGCTCCGCGTTCCACCTTCTCGGCCGACGTGAACACCGCGTCGTACTCGAACGTCCGGCGGTTCATCACGCAGGGCAAACTCCCGCCGCGTGATGCCGTGTTCCTGGCGGAGATGGTGAACTACTTCCCGTACCGCTATCCCGAGCCGACTGGCGACGCCCCGGCATCCCTCACGCTCGACCTTGTGCCATGCCCGTGGAAGCCCGAGCACAAACTCGCCCGCATCGGCGTGAAAGCTCGCACCCTCGCTGCGCACGAAATCCCCAGCCGCAATCTTGTGTTCCTCATCGACGTGTCGGGTTCCATGAGCAGCGAGAACCGGCTGCCGCTCGTGAAGAAGTCGATCGAATTGCTCGTGAACCAGCTCACCGCGGAAGACCGTGTGTCGATCGTCACCTACGCGGGCGATGCCGGGTTGAAGTTGCCACCGACGCCGGGCGACCAGCGTGGCCGCATCCTGAGCGTCGTCCGTTCGCTGAGCACCGACGGCGGCACGAACGGCTCGGGCGGCATCAAGCTCGCTTACGAAACGGCCCGTCGCAGTTTCATCGAAGGCGGAGCGAACCGCATCATCCTCTGCACGGATGGCGACTTCAACCTGGGCCAAACAAGCCAGAGCGACCTCGTGCAACTCATCGAGAAGGAGCGGGCGAGTCGCGTGTTCCTGACGGTGCTGGGTTACGGCATCGGGAACCTCAAGAACAGCAACCTTGAACTGCTCGCGAACCACGGCAACGGCCACTACGCGTACATCGACAACCTCGACGAAGCCCGCAAGGTGTTCGTGGAGCAGGGCGGCGCACTCGTATGCGTGGCGAAGGACGTGAAGTTCCAGGTCGAGTTCAACCCGGCCAAGGTGAACGCATACCGGCTCATTGGCTACGAGAACCGCGTGCTTCGTGCTGAGGACTTCAAGGACGACGGCAAGGACGCGGGCGACATCGGCAGCGGTCACACAGTCACCGCGCTGTACGAGATCGTGCCCGTGGGCGTGAAGCTCGATCTGCCGGGTGTCGATCCGCTGAAGTATCAGAAGCCAGCACAACCGGGGACCGCAACCGACGAGTGGCTGACTGTGAAGATGCGGTACAAGCAACCCGATGGCGACGTGAGCAAGGAACTGGCCGCGGTGCTCCCCGCGAACAGCGAGAAGGCGATGAGCGAAGACTTCCGGTTCGCGGCCGCGGTCGCGGAGTTCGGGCTGGTGCTGCGAGATTCGCCTTACAAGGGGAATGCGAACCTCGATGATGTGCAGACGCTCGCAGAAGGTGCGATGAAGTACGACCCGAACGGCCACCGTGCGGAGTTCCTCGACCTGGTGCGAGTCGCCACCGGCCTCAAGGAACGGGCCACGAAGGAGTGAGAGGTGTGCCTTGGCAAGCCGCTCACGGTTGTGACCGGCGGAAGGCAATCGAAGCAATGGCACGCGGATGAAGAGGATGAATCGCGGATGAAGAGGATCAGACAAAACCTGCATTAACCACAGAGTCACAGAGAGCACAGAGAAGATAAACGCCGAGAGAAGATTTGTGCTTAAAGCCGTGCATTCTCTCGGTGTTTGATTTCCCTCTGTGCTCTCTGTGACTCTGTGGTTAATTCTCTGTCTGATCCTCTTCATCCGCGGTCAATCTGCGATATCCGCGTGCCATTGCTTCGCGTATTTATCCTCCGCACGCCAGGAAGCTGCTCACGCGAAGATTTCGCGGATCGGTTTCCCTCGCGAGATGGGGAGCGGGCGGTTCAACTTGTCGGTGATCTCGGTGTCGGGGTCGATGCCGAGCGCCTCGAACATCGTCGCGGCGAGGTCTTCGGGCCGTGCCTGACCAGTCGTCGCGTAGGCTCCGATCTTGTCACTCGATCCGTACACGAACCCCTTCTTCGTTCCGCCGCCCGCAAGGATCGCCGAGTAGCACTGCGGCCAGTGGTCGCGGCCACCGTTGGAACTGATTCGCGGAGTGCGGCCGAACTCGCCGACCCACACAACCAGTACATCATCCAGCAACCCGCGTTCTTCGAGGTCGGTGAGCAGTGCCGGCAACGTCTGGTCCGTCATCGGCAGCAGTTCCTTCAGGCGGTCGGGCACGTTCTCCTTGTTGAAGCCGTGGTAGTCCCAGCCTTGCCCCTTCCCGCCGATGGACCGCGAGAAGTACACGTTGATGAACTTCGCCCCGGCTTCGACACATCGCCGAGCCAGCAAGCACCCCTGCCCGTAACTGGTGTGACCGAACTTGTCGCGGGTCGCCTTGTCTTCCTTGGTCAGGTCGAACGCTTGCTTGAAGCGTGGGCTGGTGAGCATCGCCACGGCTTTCTGATAGCTCTCGTCCAACCCCTGTGCCACGAGCGATGTTTCGAGCAACTCGGCCTGCTCGTCGATGAGTTTCAGGATGTCGCGGCGGCTCTCCAAACGCTCGACACTCAGGCTCGCGGGGAGTGTGAGTTCCGGCAACTTGAACTCGGGCCGGCTCGGGTCTTGGTTCACAAACAGCGGGTTGTGGCCTTTGCCGAGGAAGCTGGCGTGCTGACCGGGTGTGATGCTCCCGTCCGCGATGACGTGCGGGTAGCTCACGAACGTCGCGGTGCCCTTGGGCGTTGGCGCGAGTTTATCGACGATGCTGCCGTAGGCGGGGAAGAGTTCGAGCGAGTCGCGGAGGCGCTGGTCGTCGGTGGGAGGAGCCACGCCGGTGAGGCTGTAGTAGCCCGCCGAGTTGTGGTTCTTCATGTTGTGCTGGAGGCAGCGAATGACGGTGAACTTGTCGTTCATCGACGCGAGTTTGGGAATCTTCTCGCCGAAGAGGACGCCGGGGAGTTTGGTCTTGGTGGCACCGTACCAGCCGCGCACGTTGTCGGGTGCGTCGGGCTTGGGGTCGACGGTTTCTTGCTGACCGGGGCCGCCCCACTGGTGCAGGAAGATGACGGCCTTTGCGCTGGCTTTGTGTTTCGCTTTGGGCTTCTCGGCCGCGGCGAGCATCTGCGGGAACGACATCCCGAGCAGACCCACTCCGCCGAGGCGAAGCACCGAACGACGGGAAACAACAGTCGACTCGACCATGATTCAACCCCGCAAATTGTCGTTCTGGCTTCGGATTGCATTCGTTGCATCTCAATTATGAAGCCCAGGAACGCCCCGTCAAAAGCAAAAGGCTCACACTTCTTCGGCCTGCGCTTGAACGGCACCTTGATCTATGTTCAAATACTGGTGGCAGGTCTGCCAGCTTGCCCCCACCCAAACGCCTGGTTCCACCCAGCGTGTCTCTCGCCCGAGGCTGCCCATGCTCACGATCCACAATTCCGATAGCCCGTGTAGCCGTCGCCGATTCCTCAGCGTCGGAAGCCTGGCACTCGGCGGGTTGTCGTTGTCGTCGCTGTGCACGGTTCGTGGTGCCGCAACGCCGAGCCTCGAAACCGGCAAGTCGGTGATCTTCCTGTTCCAGCAGGGCGGCCCGAGCCAGTTCGAGACGTTCGACCCGAAGCCCGACGCACCCGCGGAGATTCGCACGGTCGGTGGTGTCACGAAGACCAACGTCCCCGGAGTGATCTTCGGCGACACGATGCAGCAACTCGCGAAGCACGCCGACAAGTTCACCGTGGTCCGGTCCTTTGCGACCGGCAACGCGGGGCACAACATCCAGCCGATCGTCGGCCCGGACACGCTGAACACGAACATCGGCTCGCTGTATTCGTCAGTCGTCGGGGCCACGCATCCCGTCACAGCGACGCCCACAAACGCCGTCGTGTTCCCGCAGGCCGTGTGCAACGACGTGGCGAAGGGTCAGGGTCGTGGCGACTTCGCCGTCACGGGCTCGGTTGGTGCCGCGTTCGCCCCGTTCATTCCCGGCGAGGGCGGCAATCTCCAGAAGGATCTGCGGCTGAACCTCACGCCGGAACGCTTCAAGGATCGGCGGGCGTTGCTCACGGCGTTCGATGACCTCCGCGAAGATTCCGAGGGCGAATCGCAGTTCAGGGACTTCGACCGCGGCCAACGGCAGGCGTGCGAGGTGCTACTCAGTGGTGCGGTCGCCAGCGCGCTCGACCTGAGCCGCGAAGACCCGAAGGTGCTGGCGAAGTACGACACCGCGCAGTACGTGGCGAAACACAACTGGAACAGCTCGGCCCGCGGCAAGAAGGGGTACTACACCGGGCACGCGCGGTCGATGGGGAAGGCTCTGCTGCTGGCTCGCCGATTATGTGAAGCCGGGTGCGGGTTCGTCACGATTCACACGGGTTACGAGGGCGTGTGGGACATGCACGCCGACGGCAACAATCTCAACATGAAGGACGGGATGGAGGCGGTGGGCCGGGCGTTCGATCACGCCGTGGCCGCGTTCATCGAGGATCTTGAAGGCCGTGGGCTGTCGGACAAGATTCTGCTCGTCGCAACGGGTGAAATGGGCCGCACCCCGCGGCTCAACAAGAACGGCGGCCGCGATCACTGGGCGAAACTGGCACCGCTGCTGCTGTACGGCGGCGGTGCGGCTCGCGGGAAGGTGATCGGGCACTCCACGAAGGACGGCGGCGAAGCCGACAGCGAGAGCGTCGGCGCGCCGAACCTGATCTCGACGATCATGCACACCACGTTCGACATGGGCCTCGTTCGCCTCAAACCGGCACTCAGTGGGATCTCCAAACTCGGCGAGCCGAAGCCGATCCCAGGCGTCCTCGGCGGGTGAAGAGGACTTAACCACAGAGGCACAGAGACACAGAGAAAACAAGATAGAGGACATTTCCAAGAAATCTCTTTCACTCTTGGGGTGCAGCTTGATTTTTTGGCGGTCTTGGCGAGCCGCCCCGGTCACGGGGCGGGTTCCGAGCGTATTCGTAATGCACCCACCCCGTAACCGGGGTGGCTCGCCAATAAAATCAGGGGCACCCTCACTCTTGTTTTCTCTTTGCCTCTGTGGTTAATTCTCTTTTGCCCCCTTTGGCTTGGTCTTCACTTCGGGTGGCGCGTCCTTCTTCGCGAGCGCCGAGTACTCCTCGAACTGCTTCGTCCAGTCCGCCACCAATTCGCGGAGTTTCTCGGGTTTCTCCTTCGCGAGATCCTTCGTCTCCGAGCGATCGGCACTCAAATCGTACAGTTCCCACGGGCTCTCCTTCCCGGCCGCGACGATCTTCCAGTTGCCGACTCGCAAAGCGCGGTTCCCCTCGTGCATCCACCACAGCGAATCCCGCGTGACAGTGCCGTCCTTCGCGAATGCCGAGATCAGGCTCTTGCCGGGTGCGGGAGGCACGGGTTGGCCTTCCCACTTTTCAAGTGGCTTGCCGCCGGCCGCTTCCAGGATGGTCGGCACGAGGTCGATGAGGTGCCCCGGCGTGTGCCGCAGTTCGCCGCGTGCCGCGATTCCCTTCGGCCAGTGAACGATGAGCGAAGTCGAGATGCCGCCCTCGTGAACCCACGTCTTGTGTCGGCGGAACGGCGTGTTGCAAAGGCTCGCCCAACCCGGCCCGATGCTCAGGAACGTGCCAGCGGAACCTGGCTCGGCCTTGGGGTCGTGCCCGTCGCCACGGACCATGATCTCGGCCGTTGCGCCGTTGTCAGACATGAAGAAAATCAGCGTGTTCTCCAGCGACCCCATCGCTTTCACCTGCGCGATGACGCGGCCAATCTCGCGGTCCATGCGATCGACCATCGCCGCGTGAACCGCCATCTTGTTCGCCTGGAATTCACGCTGTTCCGCCGTGAGGTCGTTCCAGGCCAGCGGCCGGGTGAGTTCGCTCGGGCCGAGCTTCTTGATGGCGTCGGGGAAGGCATACGGCGGGCCTACATCGCGTTCGATGGGCGGGAGCGTGTTGCCGCCAATCTTCAATTCCTGGAGACGCTTCCAGCGTTCGTCGCGGAGGGCGTCCCAGCCTTCGAGATACTTCTTGCGATACCGGGCGACGTCTTCGGCGGGTGCGTGTACCGGGAAGTGCGGGGCGGTGAATGCCATGTATTCGAGGAACGGCTTATCCGCGTGCTTCTCGGCGTGCTCCTTCAGGCACTTGATGGCATGATCGGCGATGGCCGTGCTGGAGTAATACCCATCCTCCAGTTTCGCAGGCGGGAGGGGCTTGCCGTCCTCCTGATGCGAACGCGGAGCGAAGTGCCGGTCGTGATCGTCGAGGCTATACGAGTGATCGAAGCCGCACTGCGTCGGCTTGCCGTCCACGTGCCACTTCCCGGAGTGGTACGAACGATAACCCAGTGGGTGCAACATGTCGGGCAGCAGTCGCGCCCACGCTGGTCGCACGCCCTGGCCACCGCTCTTGACTCCGGGCACCGTGTCGCGGCGCACTTGCTGGGCGTAGTACCCCGTGAGGATCGCGGCTCGCGACGGCCAGCAGCGTGCCGTGTTGTAGAACTGCGTGAACCGCAGGCCGTTCTTCGCGAGTGCGTCGAGATTGGGGGTCGCGATCTCACTGCCGTAACACCCGGCGTCGGAGAACCCCATGTCGTCCGCGAGAATGATGAGGACGTTGGGCCGTTTGGGTTCGGCTGCGTTCGCCGCGGGGCCGACGAACAACACGCCAGCGAGCAGTAGTGCGGTGCGGAATTGCATCATGGGAACCTCTGGGGAGGGGCAGCGTTTGCTGTTGTACTCTGGAACAGAACAGATTGCAGTCACGGAATTGACAAATTGACAAGTGGTCTGTCTAGAGCCTTTGCCATTGGCTGAGTTTCACCGCGTGCTATTGTGGCTGTGGTAAGAATGTTCCGCCTGCCAACCACCGCCCGATCACTCTTCCGTGATTTGCAAGCATACAAGTGGCTTCCGCCCAATGCGCAATCCACGAGGTTCGCCAATGCTCCCAGTCAGAAGGCTTACCGTCGCGACAGGACTTCTCGCCGCGCTGCTGTGTGTAGCGTCCCCGGTCCACGCTGGCGACGAATCGCTACGCCAACTCATCGATAGCGAACTCAAGGCCGGCTGGGCGAAGAAGACGATCACACCGGCACCGAAGTCGGCCGACTCCGAGTTCCTTCGCCGTGTGTACCTCGATCTCGTTGGCACGATTCCCACGCACGATGAAACCGTGGCATTCCTCTCGGACAAGGAGCCGAAGAAGCGCGAGTTGTTGATCGACAAGTTACTTGCCGACCCACGATTCGCCCGTCATCAGGCGAACGTCTGGGATCTCGTACTGTTCGGCCGCCATCCCGGGAATATCGACGCTACCCGCAAACGCGACAGCTTCAAAACGTGGCTCACGAAGCAATTCGCCGACGGTGTCGGCTACGACAAACTCGTGCGTGAGTTGCTCCAGGGCGAACAGGTCGGAAGCGAACTCTTCCAGGTTCAGTTCCGCAACCAGCCCGAAGAAGCGACCATCGCGATTAGCCGCATCTTCCTCGGCACGCAACTCGGCTGCGCCAAGTGCCACGATCACCCTTACGACAAGTGGACCCAAAAAGACTTCTACGGCATGGCCGGGTTCTTCGTGCGGATCGTGATCGAAGAAGCGACTGCCGGGAACGTCAAGACGTACACCGTGGCCGAGAAGGCAAGCGGCGAGGTGCTGTTCAGTGGCGCGGCCAAGGATCAGAAGCCCGGCAAGAAGGGCGATCCCGTGAAGCCGCGGTTCCTTGGCGGCAGCGACCTGGACGAACCGCCCACGCCGAAGGATGCGAAGGAACCCACCCCGAAGGCCGGCGTCAAGCTCCCGAAGCCGCCGTTCTCACGCAAGCAGAAACTCGCGGACTGGGTGACGGCCACAGAGAACCCCTTCTTCGCGAAGGCGGTCGCGAACCGCGTCTGGGCGCAGTTCATGGGTCGCGGCATCGTTCACCCAGTGGACGACTTCCAGGCCGAGAACAAGCCGTCGCACCCGGAACTGCTGAACGCACTCGCCGAGCGCCTGAGCGCGAACAAGTTCGACCTGAAGTGGCTGATCCGCGAGATCGTGAACAGCGAGGCGTATCAACTCGCGGGGACTGGCTCGGTGACGGACACGCTGCCGAAGCACTTCGAGCGGGCACGGGTTCGGCCGCTCACAGCCGAGGAGATCGTGCTGACGCTGCGAACCGCGACGAGCTACGAATCGACCGGCAAGTCGGACGATCAGTCGATGAGCCCGAACGAGTACTTCATGCGTGCGTTCGGCGAGCCGATGAACGGTATGGGCGACTTCCAGGGGAGCCTGAGCGAGCACCTGTTCTGGAACAACGCGGAGCAGATTCGCGTCTTCGCACGCCGCAAGAAGGGGAACCTCACCGACCAACTGCTGGTTGCCACGGACCCGTGGGAGAAGCGAGTCGAACGCCTGTACCTCACGGTGCTGAACCGGCCCGCGAAGCCGACTGAGGTCGCGAAGTTCGTGGAGTTCATTAAGTCGGATGCAAAGCCCGATGCCCGCGTCGAGGACGCCGTCTGGGTGCTGCTGACAAGCTCCGAGTTTCGATTCAATCACTGAGCCACTCGCTGCGAAGCCGCAAGCGGCGAACACTTAACGCGAGATATCCCATGAAGCCATTTTGTCGAACAGGTGACCACCTCAGTCGCCGGGCGTTCCTGAAGGGCGCGGCGGTCAGCGGCGGCGGGCTCGTTCTCCCGAACTGGGGTGGTCTTGCTCATGCGAAGACGGCCGCCGAGATTGCCACCAAGGCGAAGAAACGGTGCATTCTGTTGTGGATGAACGGCGGCGCGAGCCAGATTGACACCTTCGACATGAAGCCCGGTCGCACAACGGGCGGCCCGTTCCGGCCGATTCAGTCGAAGGTCACGGGCTTGCAGGTCTGTGAGTACCTGCCAAAGGTCGCAGCGGTCGCTGATAAACTCGCCGTGATTCGCAGCATGCAGACGCACTCGCCGGACCACCCGGACGGCATTTACCACATGCACACCTGTTACAAGATGTCCGAGCGCACGCCGCACCCCGAACTCGGTGCCGTGATCGCGAAGTACAACGGCGATCTGGGAAGCGATCTCCCCACGTTCGTTCGCATGGGGTCGTGCGGCAACGCGGGTTCCGGCTATCTCGGGCCAGCACACGAGCCGTTCAGCCTCGGTCGCGATGGCAAACTCGGCTCGTTCTCGACGCCCTACCTCGCCGACGACGCCGAGAAGAAGCGAGCCGATCTGTTCCGGTTCGTGGAATCGGAATTCGCCGTGGACCACAAGGCCGAGCCGTTCGCGAGCCATCGCACCGCGAAGGAACGTGCCTGGCGACTGCTGCGGGCGAAGGCCGTGTTCGACATCTCGAAGGAATGGCCGACCGCGAAGGAGCGCTACGGCGACAGTGACTTCGGCCGCGGGTGCCTGATGGCTCGCAAGCTGGTCGAGGCCGGCGTTCCGTTCGTGGAAGTCGGTCAGGAGAACTACGACAGCCACGCCGACAACTTCGTCTGCCACAAGGCGAACATGCAACTCCTCGACCCGGCATACAGCGGGTTGCTCACCGATCTCTCGGAACGCGGCCTGCTGAAGGACACGCTGGTGATCTGGATGGGTGAGGTTGGCCGGACGCCAGGGATCAACAACCGGGCAGGTCGCGATCACTTCATCCGTGCGTGGACGACCGTGCTCGCGGGCGGTGGGATTGTGGGCGGTCAGGTCTACGGATCGACCGATGCCGACGGCAAGGACGTGAAGGAGAACCCGGTTTCCGAGGGCGACCTGTTCGCGACGATCTACAAGGCACTCGGGATCAACCACCGTGCGAAGCACCTCACGGGAGTGCGGCCTGTCTGGCTGACGCCGGAAGGTTCGCAGCCGGTGAAGGAACTGTTGGGGTGATTGGCTTTGCGAGCCACGGGGTTGATCCCCGTGGGCTGCGGTGAAGCCCACGGGGATCAACCCCGTGGCTCGCTTCTTACAAGGGAACTTCCCATGCCCGACCTCACGAAACCGACGCAAGCCTGGACGCTCACCTGGGATGCCGACTGGGTCACGTCGGTGGCGTTCATCGGGGCGACACGCAAGGTCGCGGCCGGGAATAACCTCGGTGGCATCCTCGTGTGGGACTTGCCCGAGAAGCCTGGTGGCGATGCTCCGAAGCCCACACTCCGGCTCGACGGGCACACCAACTGCGTCTCGAAACTCGCCGCGACTCCGGACGGCAAGACGCTCCTGTCCGCGAGTTACGACCACACGGTCCGGCTGTGGGACACATCAACAGCACCCACGGGCGAAGAGAAACTCGTCCTGAATGCGATGGCGATCGCGGACGCAGAGCGTCGGAAGAACAACGGCGCGAAGGTTCCTCCAGCCATGCCCGCAACCGTCGGCGTGGTGAAGGCATCAACGGCGTTTGAGGCTCACAAGGAATGGGTTGTTAACCTCGAACTGACTCGCGACGGCAAAACCGTCATCACTGGCGACGACGGCGGGCACGTCATCATCTGGGATCGTGAGTCGAAGGCGATTCAAAAGCGCTGGCAAGTGAAAGGCTGGGCTTACGCACTGGCGCTTTCGCCCGACAAGAAGCAGGCGTGCGTCGGCGAACGCTTCCCGCTGGTGTTCGACGGCGGTCGCCATGCCGCGATCAAGTTGTGGGATGCGAGCACCGGCGAGGCTACGAAGGACCTGTCGGCCGAGTTCAAGGGAATGCACATGGCTGCTGCGGCATACTCGCTCGATGGCAAGGTGCTGGCCGTCGGCCGCGGTGGCGAATCGGACGGCGGGAGCGGAAGTGTGACCCTGCTCGATCCGACCAACGGCAAGAAGATCAAGGCACTCACGCCGGGGCACATCTCGGGGCTCACCGACATGGCGTTTCACCCGGATGGCAAGCACCTCGCTTCGGCGGGCCGCGACACGATCGTTCGCATCTGGGAAGTTGCCACTGGCAAACTCGTGTCCGAAGTCGGCAAGTCGCGTGGTGGACAGTTCAAGGACTGGATTCACGCGGTGAGTTGGTCCGCCGACGGGGCCTGGCTCGCGGCCGCGGACATGGCCGGCGCGGTCCAGGTGTGGCACTTCGCGGGTTGATACCTCCTCGTGTTTCTCCAGACTGCCCAGATTCAAGCGGATTGGCATTCCAAGGCCAAGCCGCTTGTTCCGCCGTTTCCAGCGGGTACGATGACCTGCGAAGCGGGCCTCGCGATTTCCCGCCCTCACTCCTACCCCAAGCGCCCCTCCTCGGAGTTGCCATTCCCATGTTCCGCTCTCTCGCCTGCCTCACCCTCCTGACAGCGACTCTCACGCTGGTGCCAGCGGGATACCGCCCAGGATTCGCCCAGAACGAAGACACCAAAGCACCCATGACCATCGGGAGCATCGATCGCAAAGACCCGAAGCTCGACGCGATCATCCCGAAAGACGCCAAGATCGAAGTCCTCGCCGGCGGGTTCAAGTGGACCGAAGGGCCGGTCTGGGACAAGAAAGCCAATGCGTTGCTGTTTACCGACATCCCGAACAACCGCGTCGTGAAGTGGTCCGCGAAGGATGGCGTGTCCGATTTCCTCAAGCCGAGCGGCTACACCGGCAAGGAAGTGTTCAAGGGTGCCGAACCCGGTGCCAATGGCCTCGTGTTCGACAAGGACGGCAACCTGATCCTGTGTCAGCACGGTGATCGCCGCATCGCTCGCCTCGGCAAAGACGGCAAGTCGTTCGAGACGGTCGTGGACAAGTACATGGGCAAGCGGTTCAACAGCCCGAACGACCTTGTCCTGGCGAAGAACGGCGACCTGTACTTCACCGACCCGCCCTACGGCTTGCCGGGGCAGATGAAGGATCCCAACAAGGAACTCGATTTCCAGGGCGTCTATCGGTTGAACGCGAAGGGCGAGCTGACGCTTCTCACGAAGGAAATGACGCGGCCCAACGGCATCGGACTGTCACCCGACGAGAAGACGCTGTACGTTGCGAACTCCGACCCCGAGAAGGCGATCTGGATGGCGTTCCCGATCAAGCCAGATGGCACTTTGGACGCGGGGAAGGTGATTCACGACGCGACCGAAGAGGTGAAGGTCAAGAAGCCCGGTCTCCCCGACGGGTTGAAGGTGGACCAGAAGGGTAACATCTTCGGGACGGGCCCGGATGGCGTGTTCGTGTTCGGCCCGGACCTCGCTTATCTCGGCAAGATCGTCATCGGGGACAAGAACGCGAACTGTGGCTGGGGCGACGACGGCACCGTGCTCTACATCTGCGCGAACGACAAACTCGTACGGATCAAGACCACCACGAAAGGTCTCGGGTTCTAAACAACCGATTTCACCGGAGAGAACGCAGAGTGCGCAGAGAGAAGACAGAGTGCAGAGAAGAGTTTTCACCACTCTTCCTTCCTCTGGTCCTTGGTTTCCTCTCGGCGTCCTCTGTGTCCACTGCGGTGAATCCTCTTTGGGGTTTCAGCATGCCTCTCTCTCGTCGCGAACTGCTCCGCACCGTGCCGCTCACCGCAATTGCGGCTGGCCTGACCCCACGCTTCGCCCGTGCGGGTGACGGCATGATCGTCCGGATGCACGAGCCGCGAAACCTCGAAACGCCCCTCTCCGATCTCGGCGGTATCACCCCAACCGAGAAGTTCTTCGTTCGGACTCACTTCCCAGTGCCGAGCATCGACCCCAAAACGTTCACGCTCACCGTCGAGGGGCACGTCGAGAAGAAACTCGAACTGACGCTCGACGACCTGAAGAAGATGGGGGCGGTCACTCGCGAGATGAATCTGGAATGCGCCGGCAACGGTCGCGTGTTCCTCGTGCCGCAAGCACGTGGCTTACAGTGGGGCAACGGCGGCGTCGGCAACGCAACCTGGACTGGCGTTCCGCTGGGTGCGATCCTGGAACGCGCCAAGGTGAAAGCCGGTGCGGCCGATGTCGTGCTCGTTGGTGCGGACAAGGGTGCGGTGACCTCCGATCCGGCATCACCGGGACCGATCCACTTCGACCGCGGAATCCCCCTCGCCAAGGCGAAGTCCGATGAATCCTTGCTCGCGTGGGACATGAACAAGGAACCGCTGACGCCGAGCCACGGGGCACCACTGCGTGCCGTACTCGGCGGTTGGTACGGCATGGCGGCCGTGAAGTGGTTGAACAAGATCGTCGTCACCGACAAGCCTTACAACGGCTTCTGGCAAGCGCTGGACTACGCCTACTGGGATCGCAAGACCGAAGGCTTGCCGCAACTTATCCCCCTCACCGCGATGGAGCCGAAGGCCATCATCACCTCGCCAGGATTGAACGATGTGCTCGTGTCAGGAAAGGCGACCACCGTGAGCGGGCTGGCATGGGCTGGTGAACAACCGGTGAAGAAGGTCGAACTGAGCACGGACGGCGGGAAGACCTGGGCGGTGGCGACCGTTGCCGCAAGCACTCCCTTCACCTGGACAAAGTGGACAGCCGAGATCACACCCGCGAAGGGGCCGTTGAGCCTCGTGGCTCGCTGCACCGACGCCAAGGATCGCACTCAGCCAGAAAAGCGTGACATCGACCGCCGCACGTACATGATCAACCACCTTGTTCCGGTCGAGGTGGTGGTGAAGTGATCGGCTGATTGACACGTGTGTAACCCCTTGATGAGCCCCTGTCGCCTTGCTGTGCGATCTGTGTTAGACTGTCCTGATCCTCTCATCCGTTCGTCTGCGGGGTTTCTTCATGCCCACACTTATTCGCATTGCCGGGCTATTCACAGCCTTGATGCTCATGCACGCCGGTGCATCCGCCGCGACTCCGAAGGAGATTGAAGCAGCAAAGAAGAAGGGTGCGGACTGGATTCAAGCAAAGTACGCCAAGGGGGCCAGTGGCGAGATCGGGCACACCTGCCTCTGCGGGCTTGCACTGCTGGAATACGGAATTCCCGGCACCGACCCGGCAGTAAAAGCGATTACGGAATCGGTTCGCAACGCAGCCTACACGCAGAACAAGACGTATCAAATCTCGCTCTGCTTGATGTACCTGGACCGGTACGGCGAGCCTGCCGACGTGCCCCTCATTCAGGCTCTCGCGGCCCGGTTGCTGGTCGGCCAGAATCTGAATGGAGGTTGGGGATACGATTGCATACCCGCAGTGGCCCCAGCGGATGTCCAACTCCTCCGCGGGTTGAAGCCGGGCGAACCGGGGAAACTCCATCCCGAGGTCGAGAAGTACGCTCAGAAACTCCCCACGGTTCGCGCCGGCAAAGACCCGATTATCCCCGATGATAACTCGAATACGCAGTTCGCCGTGATCGCAGTGTGGCTTTCTCGCAAACATGGCGTTCCCACGGATGCAGCCTTCACGATGATCGAAAATCGGTTTCGTGCTGCTCAGAATCCGCAAACTGGGGGCTGGGGTTATGCCTATTCGGTTGTGGGGAACTTCACCCCGGGTGAGGGCACACCTTCGATGTATTGTGCGGGATTGATCGGACTGGCAACTGGAATTGCTCGGCGAGAGGAACGGCGGACAAAACCCGAGCCAAAGCCTGAACCGAAGAAGTCTGAACCTGTGGTTGATCCGAAGAAGAACCCGGATGATCCGTTCTTCAATCCAGTGACGAAGACCCCAGCTGAACCAAAAGTCGAACCGAAGAAGAACCCGCCACGGTTAGCAGATGCCCTCGACCGGGCCAGTCTCATGGCCTTCACGGGTCTGGGCATTCACCTCGCCGAATCTGCCAGAGCCGGAAATGGTGCGTTACTCCTGAAAACCGATAGCGTACACGGACGCAATGACTTGTATTTCCTCTGGTCGCTTGAGCGGGTTGGGGTGATCTATGGGGTTGAGAAAATCGGCGGTGTGAACTGGTACGAGGCCGGGGCACACTCATTGGTTCACACTCAATCGCCCGATGGCTCATGGGGACGGACCGACTACGGAGCGGACGTTAACACCGCGTTCGCGGTGCTGTTCCTGTGCAAGTCGAATCTCGCACGGGACCTGTCCGGGAAAGTCCAGAAAGAACACTCGACCGAAATGAAAGCCGGCAACCCGACGGGTACCGACCCTAAGACTACCGAGAACCCCGGTGGCATCACCAAGAAGGATCCGCTGGAACCGCCTGTGTTCGTTCCCGGACCGGTCGGCAGCGAAGTGGCTACGCTCGCGGCCGAGTTGGTTCGCTCCGGGGACCAGGACTGGGCCAAGTCGCTCGCCAAACTCCGCGATGCCAAGGGGGCCGTTCACACGCAAGCGCTCGCGACGGCCGTCTACAAACTCGACGGCGAGAAGCGTAAAGAGGTCCGTGAGGCACTCGCGGAACGACTGACGCGCATGAACGCCGACACGCTACGAGCCATGGCGAAGGTTGAAGACCCCGAGTTGCGTCGTGCTGCGGTGTTGGCGATGGCCATGAAGGATGACAAAGCTCACATTCCCGATTTGGTCGCGGCGTTGACCGACGACGAAGATTTCGTGGTGCGGGCGGCCCGGGCTGGTTTGCGGAGCCTCACGGGGGAAGACTTCGGCCCCGCTCCCAACGCGAGTGCGGGAGAGAAGACACTTGCCGCCACATCCTGGCGGCAGTGGATGAGCAAACAAAAGAAGTGATTCGGTGTTCAGAATAGATGATGAAATGTTGGGCGGTGTTCTCGATGGAATCCCCCCAACATTGCACTGTGTTAACCCCATCTCCTATCAGCAATTCACATGCTCAGCACTCGACTCATTCCGACGGTTCTCGCAATCCTCGGGAGCGCAACTGTCTGCATGGCGGCGACACCCAAAGAGGTCGAGGCTGCGGTCGAGAAGGGGAACGTGTACCTCAAAGAACAGTTCAACGGTGTGCGTGGAGCCAAGATCGCGGAAAAACATGATGGCATAGGCGTAGCCGCTCTCGCGGGATTGGCCCTGCTGGAAAGTGGCACCCCAGCAAACGATGCGGTCGTGAAAGCGATCGCAGGCGGTGTTCGAGATGCCTCATTCACTGAGGTGGGAACCTACCACATCACGCTCTGCTTGTTGTTCCTCGACCGACTCGGAGATCCCGCTGACGTTCCAATCATCCAGATGCTTGGCGTCCGCCTGCTGGCTGGACAAAATGCGAACGGCGGCTGGTCTTACGATTGCGTCTCGGCGGTCCCTGCCGCCGACGAACGAGTCTTGCGTGCCTCCCTTATGGTCGCCGAGTTAAAAGCCGGTGCGAAAGCTCCGCCGGCTGATCCTGCGAACCCAGTACAACCGGCTGCCGTTGGCCGGTTGCATGCCGAAGTTGAGAAGTACGCCGCGAAACTCGCCACAATTCGCGATCGCAATCTGAACGATGACAACTCGAATACCCAGTTCGGCATCCTTGGTGTTTGGGTTGCACGTCGTCATGGAGTTCGTGCCGACGCAGCCCTGGAGCGGATCGAGAAACGATTCCTCGCCACGCAGACGAACACCGGCGGTTGGCCGTACAGCGGTCACGGTCAGGGTAGTCCATCGATGACCTGCGCCGGTTTGCTGGGGCTCGCCACTGCTGTTGGGCTCCGCGAGGAACGCCGCATGAAGGCCGAGGCGCCACGCAAACCCGATCCCGCCCCGAAGGCGAACTCGCCGGCGCCGCCCGCCAAGAGCGATGATCCGTTCTTCAACCCACCGGTCGTGACCAAGACGGACGACCCGTTCTTCAATCCACCCAAAGCGGCCGTGAAGCCGAAGGACGCACCAAAACCGAAAGAGGCTGCGAAACTTCCGCTCGATGCCCGGGACGCGGCGATTCAGAGGGGGCTCGCGGCGCTCGGTGCCGTGCTGGCCGGCGACGCTCCAGCTGGCGGGAAGGGCAAGGCAGGTAGGAACCGCGTCCTGGCTGGGAACGGACTGGGCGATCGCGACTACTACTTCCTCTGGTCCCTCGAACGGGTCGGCGTCGTCTACGGTCTGGAAAAGATCGGCGACACGAACTGGTACGACCTCGGGGCCGACGAACTTGTTGCTGCCCAAAACCCCGGTGGAGCCTGGGGGAAGGGTGCCCGGAATGATGTGGTGGACACGAGCTTTGCCTTGCTGTTTCTGAGTCGATCGAACCTCGTTCGCGATTTGACGGCACGAGTCCAGAAAGACCCGGCGAATACGGAACTGCGAGCGGTTCGCCTCCCCAATGACGCACCCGTTACCGCACCGATGCCGAAATCGCCCGATGGTATTGCACCGGAACCCGTCGTGCCAACCCCGAAACCCACGCCGTTTCCAATACCCGCCCCCGTTCCGCTTCCGACTCCCACCATCACGCCCGTGGCTGTTGATCCCAAAGGAATTGCCGTCGATTTGGTTGGTGCCTCCGATGCGGATTGGGATGCGATGCTCACCAAAGTGCGAGACGGCAAAGGGACTCCTTACACACACGCCTTGCTGCTCGCGATTACGAAACTGGACGGGGAACGCCGGAAGTCCGTCCGCGAGGCGCTCGCAGAACGCCTGACGCGCATGAACGCCGACACTCTGCGGACGATGGCCAAGGCCGAGGAACCGGAGTTACGTCGCGCCGCAGTGCTGGCAATGGCGATGAAGGACGACAAGGTCCACATCCCCGATCTGGTCGCGGCGTTGGCAGACGAGGAACCCTCCGTGGCCCGAGCGGCGCTGGCAGGTTTGAAAGGTGTAACGGGACAGGACTTCGGCCCGGCACCCAACGCGACACCCGCCGAACGAGCCGCAGCCATCCGCGCCTGGGCCGATTGGATCAGAAAACAAAGATGATCCCAATTTGTACCAACACACTCCGCTGATTCGTCAATTCTCCGCTCGCACGGACGTGTTTGACCATTTGCTGGCTCCTTTTTTGCAACTTCTCGCTTCCATGATTCGACCGTAGGGTCGGGGCATGATGCAATCTTGCTATTCTGCCTAATTAGCCCATTTACCCAGCGCAAGTTCTTCCGGTATGTTGATTTACTCAATGAAATCGGTGGTCTGCCCAACCCGTGCAAACTTCCTCTTTCATGCGGCCGATAACAGTCTGGGAAAGCGCTCAGCCTCTACCGACGCGCCAGGGCTTTCGATATGTCCACACCACTTGACCGCAGCATCGAATCCCTCGCACGAACCGGCATGACCCGGTTCTTTCTGAGGATGTTCGACGATGCCCCTGACTTGCTCCTGAAGAACCTGACGGTTGAGGCGATCGGGCCAGACCGGACGTTCAAAATCGGGGGGAAGTGGCTTCGAAACTTCGGTTCCGATAGCTTCCTCGGGCTCGACCAGCATCCCGCTGTGATTGCGGCAGTCGAGCGTGGGGTTCGGGAGTGGGGGGCACACAACGGCACCAGCCGGGCGTTCTCCCAGGTTGAGCCGCAGTGCGAAGCCGAGGCCAAGGTTGCGCAGTGGCTTGGTACCGAAGACGCGGTGATTTATCCGTCGGTGACCCTCGCGAACATGGGTGCGTTACCCGCACTCGCCACCCGTCACGACGTGATTGTCCTCGATCAATATGCCCATAATTCGATGGAAGAAGGGATGCGGATCGCCAAGGCTCGCGGCGTGCGAACGGCCAAGTTCGCACACAACGACCCGGCGGATCTCGACCGCGTTCTCCGCGGGCTTCGTCCGTTCCGCCACGCGATTGTTGCCATCGACGGCGTGTACAGCATGAGTGGGCAACTTCCGCCACTGCAAGATTTCCAGCGAGTCGCTCAGTCCCACGACGGTTTCCTGTACGTTGATGACGCCCACGGGACCGGGGTTCTCGGGACGAACGGTCGCGGCACGGTCGCCGATGCCCTCGGTGGTTACGAGAACACGCTGGTGGTCGGGTCGCTTTCAAAGGCCGTCTCCTGTCTGGGTGGGTTCCTTGCCGGTGGGCGGGATGCGATCGAGGTGATCAAACTTCGTTCAAATTCACTCATCTTCGGCGGCCCGGTTCCACCTCCATACCTGGTCGCGGTGTGTGCGGCGCTCGATGTAATTATGTCGCCCGAATACGCGTGCCTTCGAAGTACCCTCGACGCGAACGTCCGTCGGCTAGTGGATGGCGCATCAAATCTCGGGTACCGCGTGCTCGGCGGCCACGTGCCGATTGTTTCGGTCTTGATTGGGCAGGAAGAAGCCACTCTTCGGGCGGGGCGGTTCCTGTTTGATGCCGGGTATTATGTGCAATCGGTCGTGTTCCCTGCTGTACCGCACGGTTCCGGCGTGTTACGAATGCAGGTGAATGCCAACCACACGCCCGAGTCGGTTGATGGTCTGGTTGGTGCGCTGGCCGAACTGATAAAGGCCTTTCCCGAATGTGACCACGAATCACATCACCGCAATTCCGCTTCGGCACGGCGGGAGGCGATCCCCGCGTAGGAGCGGTCACGAAATCACCTTCGACCGGCAGGGAATCAGGGCGAGTGGAGGACGTTGAGCTCTCAGTACAGCTCCCCATAAATGGGGGAACAATTGAATCAGCTAGAAAACCAAGGGAATCGATACAGCGACGACGATTCCCAAACTGTTCCCCTACTTATGGGGAGCTGTACTCAGGTAGAAGCCAATGGAGATCACCGGAGGACTCACGTCCTCTGCTCCCCTGAACCCCACATCTCAACCCCTCGAAGATATTTCGTACCCATTGCTTCCACTCCGCGAGCCGGTCAGGTAAACTCGATTTCGTCATGTGGTCGATGGTCCATCCCACGCACTGCTCCGAGCAAAACAGGCCATTCGACGAGACTCTGAGGTTAAGTTTTTTGTCTGCCTGAACTGCCTGCTGGGATTCTGATCCCGTACTTCCCTCCACGATAGCCCACCTTTTGCCATGAACTCATCTTCTTCTGGATGCAGCGGTAACCGCTCTGTCTCGGCAATCACCCGCCGTCAGGCGCTCCAGCTTGGGGCAGTCGGTGGCCTCGGGTTGACCCTTCCTTCGATCCTGCGAGCCGAGAGCGAAGCCGCCCGCACTGCGAAATCGGCGAAGGCCAAATCGGTGATTCTCCTGTGGATTCAGGGCGGTGTGTCGCACCATGATAGCTTCGATCCCAAGCCTGATGCGCCCGCGGAAGTTCGCGGTGAATTCGGCACAATAGCCACGAAATTGCCTGGCGTGCTGTTCGCCGACCAGGTTCCACTCCTTGCAGGTATGCTCGATCAGTTCGCGCTCATTCGCTCGGTGACACACAAGGAATCGGCCCACGAACGTGGCTCGATGTACATGGTCGAGGGGCGTCGTCCGCCGCGAGATACAGGTGTTTCGCACTCGGGCAATCCGATGCTCGGCAGCATCATCGCCCATCAACTCGGAGCCCGGGCGGGTGTGCCAGCGTTTGTGAGCAATCCCGGCAACGACTTCACCACCGGGTTCACCGGGCAAGGCTGGCTGTCCCGTTCCACCCGGCCGTTCCGTGGCGTTGATGTGGGTGTGCTGAAATCCGGTGAGAAAGCCGGTGCCGATTATCTCGAGCAACGGAAACAACTGCTCACGCAACTGGATATGTCGCGGGCCGATTCCAAGGCCCATTCGTGGGATCGGTTCCAGGCCCAGGCCGTTGATCTACTCACGTCCGGTAAAACCGCTGCTGCGTTCGACTTGAGTAAGGAATCGGATGCGACCAAGAAACTCTATGGCATCGGCTTGAAGGGCGATCGGTTGGGAGAGTTCACCCTCACGGCTCGTCGGTTGGTCGAGGCCGGAGTGCGGTTCGTCACGATCGGTCGCGACAGTTGGGATCACCACGACAAGATCTTCCCGCAACTGAAAGGGCGGCTCCCCGGATTGGATGCAGCGTTCTCCGGACTCCTCACCGACCTCAAACAACGCAGCATGTTCAACGACACGCTGGTGGTGTACCTCACGGAGTATGGCCGCACACCGAAGATCAACGACAAAGCCGGCCGCGACCACTGGCCTCAGGCGTTCAGCGTGGCCCTCGCCGGTGCCGGCATCAAACCGGGGCAGGTGATCGGAGCAAGCGATCGCATCGGTGCCGAGGTGAAAGACTCACCAGTATCGCCCGAGCAGATCGCGGCGACGATCCTGCATCTTGTCGGCATTGACCCACAGACCATCGTGAACCGCATCGACGGCCGACCCACCACGGTTGCTGAAGAAGGTGATCCACTCAAGCAATTGCTGTCTTGAGAAACCTCAGAAGGCTTCTAGCGCCGCGTTCGCGGGAGAAAATCCCGCGAACGCGAGCCGAAAATTTGATCGCACCCGGACACGCTAAATCTACGTGTATTTCAAGTCAAAAACACATCATTTGTTGGGTTGGAGACGACGACCATCACGGACAGACTCGCGAGATTTTGGCGTTCGGGGTTGGCGAATTCTTGACACGTCCCTATCACAGTGCTTCCGACCCACTCGGTCACAAGACCTCACAACACGCGAGTCGTGAAGTGGGGTGCAGTCGCGAAAGCGATGTGGCCGAGTTAAGAGGAGACAACTGGACGGGGTTCTGGAACCAGGCACGAAAGTGCGAATCAGAAACCCAGAAAGAAGTTTTTCGCGGCCGGGTTGACAGTGAGGTTGGCCGCCACTAAGATTCTAAATGTCAGGAACGCAAAGCAAGTCCTGTAAAGGACTTAAGTCGAGCGAACCTGAGTAAAAGAAAGCACACCGTAACTTGGTGTGCGGGTGTGGTTCGCTGAAGCGAGTCATGCTTTAACTTCGATCTTTGACAACTTGGTGATCACGAAGTTGCATCAGCGATTGTGTGCTGTGCTGCTGTGTGAGTGATTCTGGGTGACCAGGGTTGCGAGTGCGGTGGCGATAGCAGCACGCGATTGACTGCAAGACACGAGCCTTAGAAGAAAAGAGAAGGGCAACATCGTCTATCCGGTTTGCTTCCCAGCAAACTGGAAAAATACACTGGTGAAGCTAAGTGTTTTCTGTTTTCCGGGCGGGTCAGCAATGG
>PNLP01000078.1 GCA_013823135.1 Planctomycetaceae bacterium | reverse complement strand
GGCACCACCCTACAAAACCACTGTCAACAAAGACGCTCACCCGCCTTCACGCTCACGGCTGGCATCGATTCTTTGGACCACAGAGGGCGGGTACCGTATGAAGATTACCGTTGAGACAATCGTCGCTGCGCCAGTCGAAGCTGTCTGGCGTGCATGGACAACACCCGACGACATCACGCAGTGGAACGCCGCATCGGACGACTGGCACACGACAGCCGCAACGGTGGACCTACGGGTTGGTGGTACGTTCTCCTCGCGGATGGAAGCCAAAGACGGCAGCATGGGGTTCGATTTCGCAGGCGTCTACACGCAAGTCGTGCCCCATGAACGGATCGAGTGTTCCTTCGGGGGTCGTGTCCTCGTCGTCGAGTTCGTGCCCGAAAACGGTAAGGTCAGGGTGCGTGAGACGTTCGATGCGGAGGAGACTCACTCCATCGAGCAACAACGGAGTGGCTGGCAGGCAATTCTCGACCGTTTCGCGCGGCATGTGGAGAAAGGCAAGTGAGTTCAAGGCGGTCACGGCACGCCAACCACTCTCGTGGCTGGCCCGTGGCGGAGGGTTTATTTCATGTCGCAATTGGAACCCTATGCTCCTTTGATCCTCGAGGCCGTTCAAGAAATCCATCGGCGGCACGCCATCGCAGGGTGGTACGATGTCCGGTATCTCATCAAATGGCTCCAGAGCAAGCGGAAGCCGGAACTGAAGGCGCTGTACGACGCCTACCGGGATGCTCCCGACCCGAAGCAGGCAGTTCAGTCGGCGATCGAGGCGTATCTCCCAGCCCTCAACCAGAAGAAGATGGGAACGATCGCGGTCGAGCCGAAGGGCTCGGTGATCATGTGGAAAGTCTCGTCGAAAACGGCTCCGCCACCTGAGGCTCCACCACCCACAACCGAGGCGCCACCCCCGGAACGGCCCCGACGGGTTCGAGGGCAACCCTGGGTCGCGTTGATCGACAAGGGCGACCTTGCGGGGCTGCGCCGTTGGTTGGACGCCGGGGGCGACCCGAACGCGCCGGGCCGCGCGAAGGGCGAAGAACCGCTTGATTATGCGGCGAGTTCTGGTGACGTGCCCCTGGTCCGGCTCCTACTGGAACGGGGCGCAAGGGGCCGGATGCCGCTTCTGGAAGCAGTGCTCAACGTTCGCGGCGAGGTCGCCCGTCTCCTGCTGGAACACGGGGCTCCCACCCGAGATGATCTGAGCGAAGCTCGTGCGGTCGTGCGCGATCTCGTGGACGACGATGAGCTGTATCGGTTGATTGAGAAAGAGCTACGCCGGCGCCGGAAGTAAGGTGAATCACACGGCCCACGAACCGCTCTGATGGCCAACCAACCGGCCCGAGTGGCATCGAAACTCTTGGGTCGGGCTGCACGCCCTGACGCACAGAAGGCGATCAACCTTCCCAGGCACGCACGTGGCTTGCAGGGATTCCAAAGGCTTCAGAGGGGGCGTGGATGGAGGTGACGCTCGCGGAACTCGTGACGGAACTCGACTCGCTCAACCGAGAAGCCGAAGGTGTTCCGGGGTTTTCTGGGCGGGGCGGCCCAAACCCGCCGGCGTCCGAGGGCGACTTGGCCGCGTTCGAGGCGGCGCACAGCGTCATCCTGCCGGCCGAGTACCGCGAGTTCCTGTTGCGGGTGGGTAACGGCGGGCAGTGGCCGTGGATCCGGCAGGAGGCATTCGGCGGGATCGACTTGGATCCTTGGCGGTCCTGGGACTTCCGCCCCGGCGCGATCTCCGAGCCGTTCCCGCACACCCACGGCTGGAACGACCCGTCGGGCGAGCCAACATGGAATAACGGACGAGCGGAGGAGCCTGGGTACGAGGAGGGGTACGAGCGGCGGATGGAGGTGTGGGGGCGGCGGTACTTCAGCGACACGCTCATCAGCGGGGCAGTCCCACTGCACGACCACGGGTGTGCCCGGTGCTCGTGGCTGGTGGTCAACGGGTCACTATCCGGGACGATCTGGTTCGACTGCCGTGTGGACCGCATCGGTATCTATCCGATTACCAATCACGATGGCATGTGGGTGCGGTTCAACGAGTGGATGCTACTTCGGGTGGAGTACGCCCGGCGTTTGCTGGGGCGTGAGCGAAAGCGTGCTGAAAAGCTCTGATGGCCAACCGGCCCGAGTGGTATCGAAGATCCTGGAGTAAACACGATGGCCAGCAAGCCGCCCAAGAAGTCGAAGAAGGCCGCTCCCATGCGAGTCGCCGGGGAGCCAAAGCTCCTCTCCGGCGGCAACCCGCAGATCGCGAAGGCCGACGGCGACTCCCCGGTGCAGGCTTACATCGCAGCCATGCCGGGCTGGAAACGCGACGCCGGCCGCCGCCTTGATGCGCTCATCGTGCGCACCGTCCCCAACGTGCGGAAGGCCGTGAGGTGGAACTCGCCCTTCTATGGCATCGAGGGCCAGGGCTGGTTCCTCGGCATCCATTGCCTTACGAAGTACGTCAAGGTCGCTTTCTTCCGCGGCGAGTCACTGCGGCCTGTTCCCCCTGGCGAGTCCAAGCAGAAGGACGTGAGATACTTTCACATCCACGAGAACGACCCGATCGACGAGGAACTCGTGGCCAGTTGGATTCGGCAAGCAGCGGAGTTACCCGGGGCCGAGTGCTTTTGATGGGAGACGGTCGATTGGAACGGATTGTCGAGCATCGCGGTTGTCGGTTGTCGTACTCCGTCGCGGGGAACGGTTCACCGGTGTTGTTCATCCAGGGGGTGGGCGTTCAGGGTGCGGGCTGGAAGCCACAGACCGCTGAACTCGTCGCTGCCCACACTTGCCTGTGGTTCGACAACCGCGGCATGAGCCGAAGCCAGCCGGTTGGTGCGGAGATCACCGTCTCGCAGATGGCCGAGGATGCTCGGGCAGTCCTCGACGCCGAGAGCATCCCGGCAGCCCACGTTGTTGGCCATTCGCTCGGCGGGCTGGTCGCCCTGCGTCTGGCTCTGGATGCCCCGGAACGTGTGCGAAGCCTGTCGCTCCTCTGTACCTTCACTGGTAGCCGGACCGCGGCACCGCTCACACTGCGGATGATGTGGCTTGGCTTGCGGGCAAGGGTGGGTACGCGGTCGATGCGCCGCCGGGGGTTCCTCAGGCTGGTCCTGGCACCGGGGGCCACGGCCAACGCCGATGCGCTGGCGGAACTGTTCGGCCACGACCTCGCCGATCAGCCACCGGTGGTTGCCGCACAACTACGAGCCCTGCGAGCGTGCGACCTGTCCGATCAGTTGGCCCAATTGGCCAGCTTACCGACCCTGGTCGTGAACGCTGCACACGATCCGATTGCGCCGCCACGGGCCGGGCGGGCACTGCGGGATGGCCTGAAGGGGGCACGATACGTCGAGATTCCCGACGCATCGCATGGCTTGCCGATCACCCACGCGGCCCGCGTCAACGGACTGTTACGAGAGCACTTCACGGCTGTTGATGCCGCGAGCGGTGATCGCCTTCGCTAGACCGCAGTCAGCCCGCTGCTCGATAGGCTCCGCGGTCGGGCAAGGTGGTCTCGGCGGCTTGCTTCAAGGGACGCAAGATCCAGTGGATGTCGTCCACGGGCAAAAGACGGCAGAGCCTGCGCTCGTACCAGTCGAGCCCGCCGACGCTCCGGTTGATGAGCGGTTGCAGCACTGCCCGGAAGAGCTTGTCCACAAACGAGGTCCGCAGAAGGTTGAAGCGGACGTTCTCGACACGGAATCGTTGCTTCATGTAGAAGTTGGGCACCTTCCGCCGGGGCTGATCGCTTTCGTCCGCGAGGTAGAAGAACGAATAGAGCCCGAAGAAGCGGACGTGCGTGGGGTCCGAGTAGCCGTAGGGGTTGGAGAAGTGAGGCACGATCACCTCAAGCCGCCCCTCGGGGTGCGTGACCCGGTGCAACTCCGCGATCAGTTCGAGCAGGTGGTTCACGTGTTCCAGGGTGTGGCGGCAATATACGGCCTCCACGCAGTTGTCAGGGAGTTCGGAGAGTGGGGCTTCCAGGTCGGCGAGGATGTCCACCCCCGGCAGCGCGATGTGATCCACGTTGTAGAAGCCGGGCAACCGCCGCATGCCACAGCCGACATTCAGTCGCAATTTCCGCCCGGCTTCAAGATCCTGATGGACCTCGGGATTCAGGATCTTCATAAGTCCAAAACCCTGTTGGGGCAGGAACGTGCGAGAAAGCCGATACCTTCACGATAATCGGCATTCCGTAACCGTGGCTTGAGTCGGTCTGTTAAGGAGGATGGGGTGGGTTCCGAACTCTGGGTTACGTTGGTTCCCTACGAAACAGACTTTGACGCCGCCTTGTTGAAGGCACGGGCCAAAGCCTTTAAAGAGGGAAGTTACGGCTACTCCGGCCGGAAGAAACCCCGGACGATCGAGGAGGCAATTTAACGCGCCGGGGAGGAAGGGACACACTCTGTTCTGGACATGATGGGAATAGCCATCCGACAGACGGCTGGCATGGTGACGCCGCTTACCAAGCGAACCCTCTTGAAGCTATTTAAGACCGAGCGACCCACGGAGCAGGATTGGTGGAACAAGTACTTTGCCGTTAAGGATGGAATCGAACGTGGCCGTGGCATACTGGTGGTGCTGTACGAAAACGAGGAGCCTGCAAAGATCGCATTTGCGGGGCTTGCGTGGGATTGATCGGAGGTGTGGTATGCGGTTACTCCGGAAACTTGGTGTGGGGATCGCTGGTGTCGGCCTGTTTCTGATCCTCGTCGGTGGTATGAGAGTCCGGAGTGGGCCAGACGGAACGTGGGTTCAGGTCAATATCTTGCATGTCGCCGGTGGCGTTGCCGTCGTTCTCGGCACGGCCATTTCCGCTGCTACGGCGTTTGCCAGTGGCTCAACGAAGACTGGAGAGAAGGACACGTCTTCGTAAACAATCCCCAGCGGTTCTGGCGAGATCACAGATGAGGGAACGCCATGGCTGGTTCAGAAGCATCAAACGCGAAGAACCCAACGCTCCAGAAACCCGGTGCGGGCTTGCCCTGGTGGGAACTACTGGTGGCGCGACATCTGGTGTTTCCAATGGCCTGCCGCAAGCCCTGGGCCACGGCTGCACAACAGTTTCAGGACGAAGGTGCCCGCGTGCTCGCCGTGCTGGACTCGATTCCCGCCGAGCGAGTGAGTGAACCTGTGCTCGTTCCCCGCATCGCGGGCATGGAAGACTCCTCGCGATTCTGGTCGGCGATCATGACCGTCGAGCACCTTAATATGGTTGGCTCGGCAGTTCGTCGGGTCATTAGCAGTCTGCGACAGGGACAAGTGCCCTCAGTGGAGCCACGGGTCGCGGACTTCAAACCGCGCGGGAGTATCACGCCTGCCGAGGTCCGTTCCGAGTTCGTTCGCCTGCTCGCGGATGCAGCGGAGGCGGAGAAAGTGGAACCGCCCATTCCACGCGGCGTGGGACCGCGCTACGGGCACCCGTGGTTCGGCCCGATGGATGCTCACCAGTGGCACTGCCTGCTCGGCTTCCACCAGGGAGTTCATCGCAAGCAAATCGAGGCCATTCGCAAGGGACTGGGGATTGCGTGAGTCGAGTTACGGTGGCAATCCGAGGTGAGTGCTTTCTCACGGCACTGCGTTGAGGATGCCGTCGAACGCATCCATCGCGTGGAGCAGTTCGCCGAAGCCGAACGAACAGAGATTCACCAGCGTGATGGCTGCCATGTCGCGGATCGTGGCTCGGCGGTTCGGTTCACCCGTGCGAACGAACGCGAACCAGAAGATCACGCATTCCGCGACTGGCGCGAACGTCTCGGCCACGAGCAGATACGCGGTGCGATCCTCGAACATTCCCGGCAGCACGAGCCACACAACGGGGTAGGTGCAGGCCGTGAGCCACACCCCCGCGAAGAGCCGCACACGCACGGAATGCCGTCGCGACAGTAACACGAGCAACACAGTGCCTTCGATGACCACGGTCAGCGTGTAACCTACCAGCATCGCGAGGGCGTACTGCGTCACGGTCATTACACCATCCGCAGGAGGAACGGAACTTCCGCGAGGACGTGGAGCATCGCGAAGCTGAAGTACACACGCCGCGTGGTGTCGTAGTCGAGGCCGAAGCAGACCCACAGCACCAGCACCACGCTCAGCCCGAACAGCAAGAACAGCGACACGCCTCGCCGCCACGTCGGGCTTCGCCGCGCCGCCGGAATGGTGTGCAACTCCCACGGCATCGCCCGCATTCCGACCAGCGGAATGAGCACCACCCACACGCCGTAATGCACGAGTTCGAGGAACGTGTGAGCCGCGACGAGGAAGTGCGGCGAGATCCCTTCGAGGAACCACGCGCCGGAATGCTGGATGATCGATACCGTGTTGATCCCCGTGAGTTGATCCGTGCCGGGCAACTCGGGGGCGTCGCGGAGTTGCCACCACAGCACGCCGAGCAACAGCGGGACGCACCCCACGACGCAGCGATACGTGCGCCGCCATGCGGGGCGCGAGCGGGTCAGTTCGCGGTCGAGTAACCAGAGCGCCATCGTCGGGTGAACGTAAACCAGCGCGACGTTTAACGCGATCGGGTTGAGCCAGACCCCAGCGCAGAGCAGGCACGCGACCGGCCACACCCAGCCGCCATCGAACCGCGGGTTCGTGCGGGACCGCATCCAGACGAGCGTCGCGACCCAGAACACGAACGCCGTGTTCCACAGAGCGTAGGCCGTGCCCACGTCCGCGGGGTTGGTGTAATGCTCGGTGAGCCACGGCAACGCAGCATAGCTGGCGGTGAGGCCGACGATTCCCGTGAGCGACACGAGGAAGAAACCGCGGAGCTTGCCGGCACGGGCGGGGATGCGACCGAGTGCGTATCGCGCTTCGAGCCAGTTGTGCGGCCCGGCGAACAGGAACACCGTGGCGATCGCAACTTGGATCGGCAACGCGCCCGACAGCGACGCCGCGAGGACGGCAATGCCCACGAAGCCGACCGCGAACCCCAAACCGGGGACACGCGACCGCACGGCCGGGACAGCGGGAAGTGAAGCGACGGACACGTTCAACCCTGGGGTTCAAGGTGGTTGCGTGGGCGACGGCTGATCCACGCACCCGCGAGAATCACTCCCACGGCCACCGCCATCGCGGCGAGCGCCGGCCCCGGGTTCACGGCAGCCTGATGTGGCGGCGGAGGAGGCGGGGGCGGTGGCAAGTCGGCTCGCGCTGCCGGAGCCGCGAGCAGCAGTAACGTGAGCGCGAACACCAGTCGCTTCATGGCATCACCTCCTGTTTTTGATTCACTCCAAATCACTGACTAACTATGAAGGAATATGGCTCTCTCAGAGTCGTAAGCCCTGCCTCAAGTAATCCGCGAATGATGACGCCAATTCATGTACGCCACCGAAGTCGTGGTCTTCCACCAGCAACTTTCCAGTACAGCGGTGTATGCCGTAGGGATTTCCACACCCATCATGGCCAAGAACAAACACCTCCGTCATGCCGGCCCAATAGCCTGCGGCTAATTCAGTCCGAAACCGTCGGTGTGTTTCCGCAAGTTGGGTGATAGAGTCCATCCACTCTGTCCCACCTGGACCGCCGCCACATTCCAGCAGATACCAACGAAAGTTCTCTGGGATTGGTCCGAACTCAACCTCAAAATCCTGAAGTTGTGACTCTATTGCTGCGGGTGAACGCACATCCTCGGGGATTTGACGCCATGCCGCGAGGACATCTTGTTTGAACGTTTCATCCATGATCGAAACTCACTTCTTCGCTTCCTTCTTGGTGAAGATGACGACGTGTTGCCACGGGAGCGTGCCCACGGTTTTCGCGTGTTCCATCTCGGCAAAGGCGCTCATTTCCTTGATGACCTGCCGTTCGCTCATCTTGTGAACGAGCTTGATCGGCACCTGATCGTCTTCAAGGCGGAACTCGACGAACACGAGCCGGCCGCCGGGCTTCAGTGCGTCCACCATCTTCTCGGTCATCTCGAACGGGTGGTCGAACTCGTGGTACACGTCCACCATCAGGATGAGGTCGACGCTGTTCGCCGGCAGCTTTGGGTCGGTCGTGGTGCCCTTCACCGTGTCCACGTTCGTGACCTTCAGCTTCTTCGCCTTCGCCGTGATGAGGTCGAGCATCTCCTGCTGAATGTCGGACGCGATCACCTTTCCCTTTTCCCCCACGAGCGGCGACATCAGGAAGGCGTGATAGCCGCTGCCGGCCCCAACGTCGGCGACCGTCATGCCCGGTTTGACGTCGAGCGCCTTGATGAGCTTCTCGGGCTCCTCTTCCTTCACCCGCTCGGGGCGTTCCAGCCATGTAGACGCCTGAAAGCCCATGACATGCGCAATCTCGCGACCCATGTAGAACTTGCCGATCCCGTTCGGGTCGTGGTTCTTCTTGGTCTCGTACTTCGGAGCTTCGCGTTTCGGCGGGTCCTTTGCAGTGGTCAGTGAACAGTGGTCAGTGGTCAGTAAAGCGAAAGCCGCAAGCAGTGCAGGCAGCAGAAACTGCGTTCCGACTGACCACTGACCACTGACCACTAACAACTGCGATAACAGCCACTTCATTGCGATTCTCCCGTTCGGATTTCCGAATCCTCTGGCCCATCGTACCCGCGCAAAAAGAAAAAATCTCGCAATCCGGTTGACGCAGCGCCAGTCGTTCGGCATATCCATAGGTGTACAGAATATCATTAGTGATCGGATGGAGTAGTCGAACGGATCATCTCCGACCGCCGGGTGGGGGAGTCGGCCTCAGGGTACCCGGCTCCCCCGCCCGGTCCCTTCCGTCCGTCCGAGTTCGAGTATACGTCGGCTGCGGGGGGCAGAGAATCGCCATGCCTCCGAAGCCTGGATACACGTCGTACTCCCAATCGCTCGACGGCTCCGAGATGAGCCCCGAGGAGTTGGAGTTCCTGATCGCGGTGTCGTCTTTTCAGCGGCGAACCGGCCGCCGCTACCCGACGTGGCGTGAGATTTTGTACGTCGCCCATTGCCTGGGGTATCGCCGAGTGAGCGACCCCGTTCCCATCGGCAAGCCAGAACCACCGCCGGAATTGAACTGTGATACCGGATAGCCGCGACCCGAAGGGGAGCGCGAGCGCTCCCCTTCGGGTCGCGGCTAAACAAATGGAGTCTTCCCATGTCTGTCTTCGCGCGTTTCTTGAAAGCCCTGAAGCCGGCTCCGCCGAAGTCGCCGCCGGCGCGGGTGGCGAGCGTGTTCGCCCCACCGTACCCCGCCGCAGGTTGGTGGCACGACGACCCCGCCGAGCAACTCCGCAACTACCGCTCGTGGGTGTACGCCGCGGTGAACGCCATCGCACAGGAAGCCGCGCGACAACGGCCGTTCCTGTACCGCAACACGGGGCAGGCCGAGCACGAGATGCTCGCGCTGCCTCACACGCACCCGCTCTGCCGGTTGCTCGATCGCCCGAACCCCTGGCTCACGCCGTGGGAACTGTGGTACCTCACAACTGTGTATTTGGAGCTTACGGGAAATGCGTTCTGGTATGTCGCGCCGCAATCCGTGGGCGACAAGCAACTCGCGGCACCGGGCGAAATCTGGATCATCCCGACGCCGTGGGTGCGGATCGTGCCGGACCGCACGCACTACGTGAAGGCGTATCAGGTCGCGGCTCCCGGCGTGCCTGCCGAGGAGTTCGGCCCCGATGAGATCATTCACCTGAAGTACCCGAACCCGCTCGACACGCATTACGGGCTATCACCGCTGCAAGCGAACGCTCTCACGGTGGACGCGAACACGGAGTTGCTGAAGTCACGCTACCAGACGTTCCTCGCGGGTGCGAAGCCTGGCGTCGTGCTGCAAACGGAGCAGACCCTCACCGACCAGACCGTGACGCGGCTCGAAGAGAAACTCACGGCGAAGTTCAGCGGCCGCGACAACTGGCACCGGCCGCTCGTGCTGGAGCAGGGCTTGAAGGCGAGCCCGTGGACGCTGACCCCCGCCGAGATGGACTTCCTGAACTCGTCGCGCATGACCCGCGACGAAATCCTGGCCGTATTCCGCGTGCCGCCCCCGATCACGGGGATCGTCGAGAACATGGGCCTTGGTGCAGACATCTGGTTCGGTGCCCGCGTGATGTTCTGCGAGGGAACCATTCAGCCGAAGCTCGACCTGATCGGTCAGGCACTGACCCGCGACCTCGGCCGGCGTTACGGCCCGGACGTGGCCATCAGTTTCAACGACTGCTCGCCGCGAAACCTGGAACAGCGCCGCAAGGACGACGAACTCGACGCGCGGCTCGGGCTTCGCACGTTCAACGAGATCCGCAAAGCGCGTGGCCTCGACCCGTTCCCTGACCCGCGCTTCGACAAGCCGATTCTGCCCGTCGATTTGCGTGGCGAAGATGAAGCAATGGCACGCGGATGACGCGGATGGGACGCGGATGAAGAGGATCAGAGAAGAGAATTAACCACAGAGTCACAGAGGGCACAGAGACGAAATCAAACACCGAGGGAATGCAGGGTTTGAAACACAACTCTTCTCTCGGCCTTTTGTCTTCTCTCTGTGCTCTCTGTGCCTCTGTGGTTAATCATGGTTTTGTTTGATCCTCTTCATCCGCGTTTGATCCGCGTCATCCGCGTGCCATTGCTTCGACAGCTCCACACATCCGCTCACCATCTGGAGAACTCCATGCCGCTGACCCGCGCCGATCCTGCGTCGCGCACGCTTGCCGTGAACGCCGACAAACTCACCGTTCGCTCGGTCATCACGACCATCGACCCCGACCGCAGTGGCGACGTCGTCATTCCCACCGGCCTGAAGAACGCCGACGAATTCCTGCTGAACCCCGTCGTGCTGTGGGCACATCAACGGGCGCAGTTCCCGCCCATCGGCGTGTGCGAGTGGATCGACATCCAGCCGCGTCGCATTGTCGCCGAGACGCGGTTCGCTCGCGGGGTGCCGTTCGCCGAGGACGTGTTCCGCCTCTACGAGCAAGGGATCCTCCGCGGCTGGTCGATCGGGTTCATCCCACGCAAGGCTCGCCGCTTGCCGCCTGTTGATCCTCGAACACCACCCGCGTTGCGAGTCGAGGAGTGGGACTTGCTCGAATACTCGGCGGTCCCCATTCCCGAGAACCCCGGCGCGGTTACGGTCGCAATCAACAAGGGACTCGTTCGCGATCCCGCCTTCCTTGACTGGCTACGCGGCATCACCGAACCCCGCGACGTGCTCGGCGAACTGATCGACCGATAGGCGAGCCGCGTCAGTCATGACGCGGGTAACGTCAGAAAACCCGCGTCATGACTGACGCGGCTCGCCAAAAACAATTCCAACCAACCACAACCAACGAACCACAACTCCGAGGGCTTCCCATGTCTGCAATCGCAACACCTCCCGCGACCGACAAGTTCCAGTCTCGCGATGAACTGGTGTCGTTCATCGAAGACCAAACGGCCACGGCCATCGAGCGTGCCACGCGCGTCGAGCGCCGCGTGCCATGGGCCACGGCAGGCCCCGTCTGCCAGGACTCGGCAGGCTATTCCGTGCTGAAGGCGGCCGCGTTCGCGCTTGGGTATGTCGGCCCCGATCAGGCCAAAGAAGAGATTCACGCCCACCAGCAACTCCGCGACCTGTACGCGGGCTACGGCTTCTCGCCGCACCACGGGCAGCAGTCGTTCTTGGTGCCGCTGGCGTCGGCGCACCTCCCCGCGTTCGAGCCGCAAGGGAAGCGACTCCGCGACGAGCTTCACCAGAAGATGACGGTTCACGCGAGCAAGTTCGACCCCGACGAAGCCGACTGGATTGGTCGGCGAGCCGGGTTTCGTGCGAAGGCACTCGGCACGCTCAGCGACATCGCCGGCGGAACGATGGTGCCGTTGCCACTGCTCGGCGAACTCATCGACTTGCAGCGCAGCATGGAAGTGTTCGCCACTGCCGGGGCGCGAGAAGTGGCGTTGCCGCCGGGGGGTCGCATCCAGTTCCCGAAGTTGACCGCCGCCAGCAGTGCGTACTGGGTTGGCGAGGGCGGGCCGATCACCGAGAGCCAGCCGACGACGGGGAACCTCGATCTTCAGGCGAAAAAGCTCGGCGTGCTGGTGAGGCTGAACAACGAACTGCTGCGGTTCGCAAGCCCCAGAGCCGAGGGATTGGTTCGCTACGACATGGCACGGGCCGCGGCGCTGAAGGCCGATCTCGCGATGCTCGAAGGGACGGGCGGCACGCAGATCAAGGGGCTCATCACCTACTCGGGGATCGGCTCGCACACCGCGAGCACGACCGGCACCAACGGCGACACGTTCCAACCCGCGGACGTGGCGCTGATGGATAGCAAGCTGCCGGACGCGGTCGATTCGCCATCTGCGTGGGTGATGCGAAAGGCGATGTTCGCGGCACTCATGAACCGCCGCGCCGATGCCGTGAGTGCGAACGACGCGAAGGGTCCGTTCATGCTTCGCGGACCGGTTCAGACACCCGCCGCGTTGCCCGGCGAACTCTACGGCACACGGGTCGTGCGCTCGGCTCAAGTGTCGAACACGCGCGTGAAGAACGCTGGCACCACACTCACCTACATCCTGCTCGGTTACTTCCCGGACTGGATCGTCGCAAGGATGGGCGTGATGGAGTTCCTCGCCAGCGGAATGGGCGACACCGCACTGCAAAACGACCAGACCGTCCTTCGCGGCATCCAGCACATCGACGCCGGCCCACGCCACGCTGCGAGCTTCGTGCTCTGCGATCAACTCGTGATCGGCTGACTTTCTTCGTTTGTGGGTCGTTGTTGGTTGGTTGTTGTTGGTTGGCGGTGTGATCGCTTTACTCATCGCACCGTTGCCGACAGAGGATCACCAACCAACTACGGCCCACAACCAACCAACAACAACCATCAAACCAATCTCAATGACAAATCACCGACAAACTCAGGAGTAAGTAGAAATGTCCACCGCATTAAACGACGTCGCATCGGCCGCATTCCTGGCGACGGGCCTTGCACCCGCCACCCAGAGCAGTTCCCCCACCGGCTCGACGATCGACATGATCTCGGCCGACGGCCCATGCTTCGCCGTGCAGCAGGTCGGTAGCTTCTCGGCCGATTCGCTCGCCGGGTACATCGAGGAATCTGCTGACGGCAGTTCGTGGGCGGCAATCGACAGCGCGGAGTTCGCCGAAGTGACCGCCGGCAGCAACCTCCAGGTCATCCAGTTCGTTCGCACCGCCCGCTACGTGCGATACGCTGCCACGCTCGAAGGCGACACGCCCTCCGTCGCGATGGCCGTGCTGATCGGCGAGCAGAAGAAGACCCTTTAACAGGATTCAGGAGTCGGGATTCAGGATTCAGGAAAAGACAAAGACTCAGGCTTGTCCTGCTTCTTGGTTTTGCCCTGAATCCTGAATCCCGACTCCTGAATCCTTTCACCGCAGGTGAAACCATGATTGACACCCTCGCCAACGTGAAGACCTCGCTCCTCATCTCAGGAACAACCGACGACGCACTGCTGAACCGCCTCCTCGACGCGGCTGATGGGTTCATCGCCGAGTTCACCGGGCGCGACTTCGCAGGCGGCACGTTCACCGAAACCCACGTCGCCGGGCGAAGCCTTGTGTTCCTCCGCAACTACCCCGTTGCGGCCGTGACCAGTTTGAAGGTCGATTCCAGCCGGCAGTTTGGAAGCGACACTCTCCGTACCGCGGATACCTACATCGTCCACGCCGAGCGCGGCGTCATCGAGTCGGTGTGCGGACCGTTCCTTCGTCCGCGTGACGGCCACCGTGACGACTGGCCCGCCGCGTTGCAGGTGGTGTACGACACCGCGACGAGTGCGGTGCCCGCTGCCGTGAAGCAAGCGTTCTGCGAACTGATCGGCCACTGGTATCGGTTCGCAAAAACCGCCAAGGATCAGGATTACCAGATGATGACGGTCGAAGTGGACGTGAACGGCGAGAAGCAATGGCCGTGGAGCCTCGCGGCCGGCGAACCACTCCCGCCCATCGTGCTGGAACTCCTCGCTCCGTACCGCGTGCCGCCGGCATGACAAACCTCGAAGCAATGGCACGCGGATCTTGCGGATGAAAGGCATGATCGAAAACCGATCAGACGAAATCCGTTCGTTGAAAATCAAATCGGTCTTCTCTGATCCTCTTCAATCCGCGTTTCATCCGCGTGATCCGCGTGCCATTGCTTACTGTCTCTCAACTGTTGGCGGACAAAAATTCGCCAACGACCGCCCGGTTGCACCGTTATGCCCTTCGATCGGACCGGCGTAACTGTCGGGAGACGCTGGACAACCAGCCGAGTGGGGGGATATGGTGAACTTCTCCCCATCGCCGCAACCTGATCCTCGCCGGACCGAACGCCGCGTGACCCTGGACACCGATCCTCCTCTCCCCCCTGACTCAGCGGAGGAGGCTGAATGGATACAGGCCGCCCAACTCGGCGATCGCTCGGCGTTTGCACGCCTGGTTGAACGCTACTGGGATCGCCTGTACCGCTGGTTGTACCACGTGACCCGCGACCGGCATGCGGCGGAAGACTTGACACAAGAGACATTCCTGAAAGCCCTTGCAGCTTTGAAGTCGTTCCGCCCTGGCAGCAACTTCCGCGCGTGGGTCTTTCGGATCGGGCACAACAACTTCGTGAACCAGAAGCGAGCCGACCGGCGAACGAAGCACCAGTTACCCGAAGATGCGGCCGCCCCCGACATCGGCACCGAGGCGGCAATCGAGAACCGCGAGACTCTCGAAGTGGTCGCGAAAGCGGTGGCCGAGCTGCCCGAGGACTTCCGGGCAGCACTCACCCTGAGGGTGGAAGAAGAGCTCTCTTTCCGGGAAGTGGCGAAAATTCTGAACACGACCGAAGAGACAGCACGGTGGCGTGTTTTTAAGGCCAGACAAAAATTGATGAAGGTGCTCGCTCCGGAATTGTTACCTCCCGGAGCCGCGACAGGGGAAGAAAAAGTGTGAGTGTGAGCAACACACCACCCGCACAGCGAGTAAACCGATGAACTGCCAGACCGTCCAGAACAAGATCCTCACGTTGCCCGATCCGCGGCACGTCCCGGCTGCGCTTCGAGCGCACGTCGAGGGGTGCGGTGCGTGCCGCGTGTGGGCAGAGCTGGCTGGCCGACTCGAAAACCTGATCCAACGATTGCCGACGCCAGCCGCGCCAAGCAACAAGAAAGCGGCGTTGATCGCCAAGCTTCGCCACGAACCCGCTTCGATCGAACTCGCCGCGGAACGCCCGCACGCATTCCGCGAGTTCCTTCGACACAACGCCAGCCTCGTCGGTGGCCTGGCCGCGGCAGTTCTGGTGGCCGTGGGTGCGTGGGCGATGCTCGGCAAAAACACGAAGCAAGACGTCGAGTTCGCCACGCCGAAAGACCCGTTCCTTGAGAAGATGGTGCAGCGCGACGTGGCACTGGCGAAGGCCAACGGCCCGGCCCAGAAGCTCCAGGTGCTCGGTGGGCTGGCCGACGACCTCTCGGCGGAAGCCCGCGGCCTCGCCCGCCTCGCCAACCAGGATGAACTGAAGGACGTTGCCCGCTGGTACGACCGCGTGGTAACCGACGGGCTGGTGCGGCAGGCCGAGGCCATGAACGTGAATGCGATGACGCCTGCGGAACGGAAGGCCCAACTGACAGAACTCGCCCGCAAGCTCGGCGCGACCGCAGACGAAGTGAAGAAAGCGGCGGGGGAAGTTCCGCCGGACGCGAAGCCGATCCTGGAGCGGATCGTGGACACGGCCCGGTTCGGGCAGAAGAAACTTCAAGACATGGCTGGCTGAGAATTCATTCGCTCGTCATTGGCTCAGGCAAAGGGGTTCGACCGTGGTCCGCGTGCTGCTACTCCTGACCTCGTTCACGGCTCTCGCCGCCTGGGCCGGTGCGCAGGGACCGACACCGCCACTGTCCGCCGCGGACAAGATCAAGTTGTTCAAGTCGAACCGCACGCTGATCGAGAACCTCGTCAACCACGGGATCGCTCTGTCCAGCGTCGATGCCCCGTTGAAGCGTGCCGAGGAGTGCCGACGAACAGCCGTGACGCTCGGGAACTACCTCGAACGTGCCGCGAAGGAAGACCGCAACCCCGACCGCGTGGCGGAACTCGCGGGTTTGATGGGCGACGTGGTTCGCGATGGACTGGCCCCGAACCTGGACGAGGCCGAGCGAACGACCCCGGCGGAATCGCCGGACGGCAAGCGGGTGAAGGAACTCCAGACGATCGTGGCCACGGATCTCGACAACGTGCGTTTGGCGGTCCCCGCGGGCAAGGTCGCCGACAACGCGAAGGTGAAAGCCGCCCTCGCCGCCCTCGCGGAACTCAAATCGAAGTTCGGGAAGTGACAACCCGCTGTCACTTCTTCGCCGAGCAATCCCATTCGAAGACGCGACCATCCCCCGGATCGCCGATCAAACAGCGATCGTTCCGCGTGAAGAACAGGTTGCGAATCGGCCGCACGGAATCGACCGCCAACACCAGCGTTTGCTGACCCGTTTCGAGATCCCACACACGCACTTCGCTCACGTCTGCTGTCGCGAGCCGTGTACCGTCCGCGGAAACGCCCGCTGAGAGAATCGGATTTGTTTGCCCGAGCTTCCCGCTTGTGAGTTCCCGGCGCTTTGCCAGATCAACATGCGTGAAGGTTCCGTCAGCCTCGACCACAAGCAACTCATCGCCACGGCCCAGGAAGTGAGCCGCGACGATCTTGTGTCGGTTGCTCATCTCGTAAAGCAGTTCGCCGGTGTCTACCGCAACGACGCTGAGCTTTCCGGCCGTGTACAAGGCAAGCCTGTCGCCGCTCGCCGCGAAGACGGGAACCCCCGCGTCGCCGTGTGTCCGTTCCCAGACCAGCTTCTTGCCTTCCACATCCCACAGTTGGGTTCGCGGGGAACCGATCCCGGCACCCGTGCCCGCCCGCCGAACCGATAGCACCGCCAGGAAACCACCATCTGGGCTCGCAACGAGTGACTCGGTTGATCGGTCGGGTTCCGATGGAACAACGAACCCGGGCTCGGCACGTTCATCCACCCACACGGAGATGGGTTTGCCCACCTCAAACGAGCCTGCGGTAACCCAGCGGGCATCCGGAGGAATCGCAATCGGCGGGAGCATGAGTTTGGTGCCCGCATCAACCGGAATCGTTCGCCGAACGCGGCCGTCCGCATCGCTCACCGACAGTTTGCCGTCGGCGGTTTTCTCGATCGCGAAGAGAGCTTCGTTACCGGGGCGAAGCACGTACCCACTCCGCAGCGGAATCGACTCCTCAAGGTTCCAGACGCGAACGGTTCGATCTGAGGCAACCGAAACCAGATCCTTGCCGTTGCCGGAGAACGTGAGTGCTGCGACTGCCGATTCATGACCGGTCAAGGTGCTGAGCAAGACCAACTGGTTCGTCACCGAGACGTTGGCTTCCGCACCGCCGCCCATGCCGATCTTCCGGCCATCAGACGCACCAAAGATGTAGATGCTCGCCCCGTGGCCACCGATCGCGAGACGCTTCGCGTCCGTGCTGATCGCCATGCACAGTTGCGAACGCGTTGGTCGCGGAGGGAGCTTGAAGCTGAATGGCCGCACGACGAACTGCTCGGATTGCCAGAGTTCGATCTGCGTTGGCGACAGCCAGACGACCACGCCGGGCAACGCGGAGAAACACTGAACCTGATGAGGAACCGCCGGGAGTGGTCGGGCCGTGCGAGGAGATTTGCCCGTGGTGAGATTCATCGCGATCATACGCTGCGTCATCGTGTCGAACGCGAAGACCGTGTTGCCATCGTGCGAGAACGCCGGGCGCAGATACTCCGCGACGTTCGGCAGCGAACCGATCAGCTTCCGCGACGCGATGTCGTAAGCGCGGAGTTCCTTATCAACGATGACCGCAACCCGGCTCCCATCCGGACTCAGATCGAAGCCGTGCCGGTTCTGTAAGCCCGCGATCGTGCTGCTCGGTGGTCGGAGCGCTCCTTCGGGGTCGCTGAACGCGATGCTTCCGCTGTTCGGCGTCGAGAATGCCACCCGGTGTGCGGCAAGGCGGGAAGCCCCATGAATCGGCTCCTTCAGCACATTCTTCCACGCACCGGTTCCGATGTTCCCGAGCCAGATGCCGCCCTGCGCATCGGGCACGATGACGCAGAGACTGCCATCGTCCTTCACATCGATGCTGGGCGTTCCCACGAACTCGGGAATGGGCCACACCCAGCGTTCGGTGTGGAACTGCCGGTTCAGGAAATGCCACTCGAAGCCGCGACGGTCGGCCTCACCGGCTTTGGGAACGTGCAAGGCCAGCAGCCCCCGCGCACGCACCGAATCGTTCTCACGCCACGCGGCGACGGCCTGGTTCATGTCGCCGATGTACTTGAATTTCTCGGCCCGCCGGCTCGCTGCTTGAATCGCAGCCTGTTGCTTCTCGAGCTCCAATTTCTGGGCTTCGACCTCGTTCTTGCGGCTCTCGGCGATATCTCGCAGCGTGTTCGCTTCGCGTTCACCCTCCACGGCACGCTGGCGTTGTTCGGCCAGTTCCGTGCTGTAGCCGATCGCGACCGCAGTGCCAGTCACAGCGAGCGCCAGGAGGAACCCCGCAGCCCACAGACCTGCCACGGCGGGCTTGCGGCGGACCCACTTCATTCCGCGCTCGAATGCCCCCACGGGCCGTGCGAGAACTGGCTGGCCATCGAGAAACCGGCGAAGGTCGTCGGCCAGGGATTCGGCCGTGAAGTACCGACGCCAGAAGTCTTTCTCCAAGCACCGCAGGCAGACCGATTCGATGTCTCGCGGCACGGTTGATAACAGTCGCGAGGGGGCGACTGGTTCCTTCGTGCGGACCTGTTCGAGAGTGCCGAGGACGGTGTCGTCCTGGAATGGTGGGCGACCGGTGAGCATGTCGTAGAGGATCGCACCCAGCGCATACACGTCGGCGGTCGGCCCAACTTCCGACAACCCCGCGGCCTGCTCGGGAGCCATATAACTCGGCGTGCCCATGACCTGCCCGGTGCGGGTTTGCCCCGAATCCGTGCCGACGAGTTTGGCGAGTCCGAAGTCGGTGATCTTCGGAGTGCCATTGGCCGTGAGCAGGACGTTCCCCGGTTTCAGATCGCGATGGATGATGCCGGCCGCGTGAGCAGTGGTCACGGCTCGGGCCAGTTGTTCCACCACGCGGGCCGCTTCGATCGCGGGTTGTGGCGTGCGGTTGAGTTTCTCGGCGAGCGTGCCGCCCGTGACGAGTTCCAGCGAGAAGAACGGGAGACCGTCGTGTTCCCCGACCTCATAAACCTGGACGATGTTGGGGTGCTGAAGGCGGGCGAGCGCTTCGGCTTCGATGCGGAATCGCGTGAGATCGTTCTGGCTGATGTACCCGGCTCCGCCGATCATCTTGAGCGCGACCATTCGCTTCAGTGCCAGGTGTTGGGCACGATACACCACGCCCATCCCGCCACGGCCAAGTACCTCAAGTATTTCGTACCCTGGAATCCGTGGCAGTGGAGAAATGGAACCATGAGTTTCTGAACCGGTAGTGGCACTGAGTGAAGGACCAAACGAAGGCTCCACCCGAATCTGCTCGCTGACCGTGTTGTTGATCGTGCGGACCGCGTTCCCCGATGGTGGCATCGGCCCGGGTGCGTGCGCACCGTGGCTCGCAGTCTGGTTTGCCAGGTCAGAGCCCGGCGTATCGTGTGGTGTTGCGGACATGGGGGCGATCCTTGATGGAGTCGCAATTGCATCTCACTGCCCTGATCTTACTTCTTCGCATCCTTCAAGTATTCGTCGTGAAACAGTGCCACGGCGTCGGCCAGATCCTTCGCGGTCGTCGCGTACTTGTCCTTCTCCTTATCTCGTAGGAACGTGCCGAACTCCAGTTGAATCGCGTCGATCGCATAGCCCGTGTGGCTGCCATAAGTGCCGACGATGTGCCCGCCGGTGAACTTCGGTTCTTCCTTGGCTTTCTGGTCCGCCTCGCAACTCGGCAGGATCTTGTACCCGCTCCGCTGAAGATGCCCCAACACGCTCCGCTTGCCCGTGATCGCTGCCCAGCCGTCGCGATCCTTCAACAGCGTGACCGTCTTGCCGTTCTGAGTACCCCGGCAAATGGAGTCGCGGAACTCGCCCTGCCCGTGGATGTCGAGCAGCAACCCGCGACCGAATTTGGTTTTCACCGCCTTGCACGCGGCTTCGAGCGGTTCGTGATACGCATCGTAATACGGCTTCGCCTTGTCAGACTCGTAAGACTGCTCGCGGGGGCGGTTCACGTCGAGATACTTGCGCTCGAACCGTGCGATCACAAGCCACGGCTTGCCGTTCAGCAGCTTTTCGAGTTCGACCGAGAACCGTTCGGCGATCAGGTCGGTGTTCGCGTCGAGAACCGTGGCGAACTGAGCAACACCGACGCCGAGGCGTTCGGGCACGTCGGGCACCTTCTTCCGCCCGCCGTGCGGTGCCGACACGATGATGGGAAGCGTCCCCTTCTGCACGACGACAAAGTCTGCGGGCTTCGCATCGTCGGGTGCCGCTGGAATTGCCGGAGCAAGCGCGATCGCAACGAGAAGGAGTGGGGCGAAGAGATAACGAGACATGGGGCGAATCCGGATATGTCAGGAGATCAACCACATCGCAGTAACGTAAACCGTCGCATCATCCACAACGACATCGAAGGTGAAACCGAGTGGAAGAACGTAATCCACCCGGTTCACACTCGATGCCCGCGACTCACCCGCGGCGAGTGGGTTGGCCGCGAGTTTGTGTTCGAGTTGATGAGCGGCGGTAGTAACGGCAGGCCGATCGGAAGACGCGATCCAAGCGACCGCCAAATCGTTCTCAGCATCAGGGGTTAGAACAATGGTGAATGTCATCACTCACCGTACTTCTCTTTGAGGTCCTTGAGAACCTCACCGATGGGTCGGCCGGTTCGGATCTGACTGCGACGCGCGAGTTCTTCGTCGCTAAATGGAATCTTGAAGCCGGGTGGGAGCTTGGTGTTCGCCACCACTTCCGCGGTCTTCACGGTGTCGCCGGTCGGTCCGCGGAAAATGATCTGGCCGTCGGCGGCGGCCAGTTTCGCAAGCAGTTCGGGGTCAGTAATCACAATCGTCGTGACAGCCATGATCAATCTCCAGAATGTGGCCACTCCATCATATCAGCAGGTCGCGGCAGTCTGCGATGGTGCCGGCCAGGGCGCTGGCGGCCACCGTCATCGGCGACGCGAGGAACACTTGCGCTTCCTTGTGACCCATGCGACCCGGGAAGTTGCGGTTTGTCGTGCTGATGCAAGAGATCGGCGTGTTCAGTCGGCCGAACGTGTCTGATGGCCCACCCAGACATGCCGCACAGCTCGCGTCGCCGATCTTCGCGCCGGCATTCAGGAAGATGCTCCGCAGCGACTTCCCGCCGATCATTTCCGTGTCCAGGCCGCGATCAACTTCGGTGGTGGCAGGCACGACGAACGTGTCGATCTTCACGGACTTGCCGTTCAGAATCGCCGCGGCTGCCTTGAAGTCGGTGAGCTTGCCGCCGGTGCAACTGCCGATGTACGCACGGTCGAGCTTCGTGCCTTTCACCTGCGTCACGGTCGCCTTGTTGTCCGGCGAGTGGGGCTTAGCGATGGTCGGTTCCATCTTGGTGACGTCGTAGACTTTTTCGAACACGAACTTTGCACCCGGGTCGGTGTACACCGCCGTGTACGGCTTCTTCCGCAGGTCTCGCTTGTTCACGTAATCGAACGTGACCTGATCCGGCGCGATGATGCCGTTCTTGCCGCCCGCCTCGATCACCATGTTGCACAGCGTCATGCGTTCTTCGATGTTCAGTGCGAACACGCCGTCGCCGTCGAACTCCATCGCCTTGTAGGTTGCGCCGTCGCAGCCGATGTCGCCGATCACCGCGAGGATCAAATCCTTCGCCATGAGGTATGGTGGCAGGTTGCCGTGGAACACGAACCGCATGGTTGGCGGCGTCTTCAGCCAGAGTTTCCCCGTGCCCATGACGAAGCCGGCGTCGGTGTTGCCGATGCCGGTGGCGAACTCGCCGAACGCACCGGCCGTGCAGGTGTGGCTATCGGTGCCGAGCAGCACCTCGCCGGGGCGGGTGTGGCCTTCTTCGGGCAGCGCGATGTGGCACACGCCCTTGTAACGATCCGTGCCGACGTCGTAGTAGTAAGGCAGGTCTTGCTGCTTTGCGAACTCGCGGAGGACATCCACGTTGCGGTTCGCCATCGAATCCTTGGTGAAGATGTAGTGGTCCGGGATGATGACCAGCTTCTCCTTGTCCCACACCTTGGCCGTCGGGCCGCCGAAGTTCTTTTGGAAGACGCCGATGGTGCCGGGACCGCAAACGTCGTGCGTCATGAGCACGTCCACATTGGCCCACACGTTTTCGCCGGGCTCAACGTGAGACTTGCCCGAAGCACGGGCCAGGATCTTCTCGGTCATAGTCATCGGGGAGGCCATACTGCAAACTCCTGAAAATCGCGTCGGTCGCGTGGTTCGATGTGCGAGTTGGCGGAGCCAAACTTACACTATCATGGTACGCCGAGGTGGGCCGACGACCAACTGACGAAAGCAGAGGGGGAGATGGGGAGAAGAGGAGATGAGGAGAAAGGCAAATAGAATCCGTTGGGCTGTTCTCCTGCTCTCCCCTCTTTCGCTCTCCCCCTCTTTCCCACGCCCCGAAGTGAGCCCGGAGCCGACAATGTCTCGCCCCCAGTTTGTAATTGCGTTCGTGTTGGTGGCCGCAGCGATTGTTGCGGTGGGGTTTGCAAGGTCGAACGAGAAGTACAGCTTTCTGATCGGCGACTGCCCGTATTACGCGATGACGGCCGAATCGCTGCTCAAGGATGGCGACTTCGATCTGGCCAACCAACTGGCACCCAGTGAGTCAGGAGAGGGGTACGCCAAGACGCTTCGCACGCACGTCGGGTTCTTCGCGATCAGCCCGGACGGGCGACCCGTTCCCAAACATTCCACCTTGATGCCGATTGCAACGCTACCGTTCTTCGCCGTGTTCGGCCCGTACGGCTTTCTGGTGTTCAACGTAGTGCAAGTCGGGGTGCTGGTCTTCGGCATCGCCGTCCTCGCGGGAAACACGCCCACCGCTCGCGTGCTCGCGCTGGTCGCCTATGTGGCGTCCCCGATCCTGGGGTACACCTACAACTTCTCGCCCGATGTGTTCGGGGCGGTCCTGGTGATCTGGGCCTACGTTGCCGCCACGCACCGGCGCTGGATCGTGTGCGGATTGCTGGCGGGGCTCGCGGTTTGGGCGAAGGTGTATCTCGCGGCGATCATTCTTCCCGTGGGTTTGCTCGTGATGCTCGGTGGATGGCGAGCCGTGTTGGTCGCGATTGGGGGTGCGGTGCTCGCTGCGGCTCCCATGCTCATCCTGAACGCGGCGCTCTACGGCGATCCGCTCGTGACCGGCTACGACCGTGACGCAATCGTGCGGGAAGATGGCACGCTCGGTGTTCGCGATCATTACGGCATGTTCAACCAGCCGTTCTTCCTGGGTCTGAGCCGGTTGCTGTTCGATGCGGATCTCGGTGCCGTGTGGACAGCTCCGCTGTGGGGATTGTGGCCGCTTGGGGCGTGGTTGCTCTGGCGAGCTGGGCAGAAGTGGCTGGCGATCGTGATGGCTTGCGGGATCGTGATTAACCTGCTCGTCTTCGCTTGCTACGACCACTGGAACGCAACGGTCGGTGGGAACCGCTTTCTGTTTCCGGCATTCGCGCTGGGATACGCGGTTCAGGGCCAACTCTGGGAACTGGCCCGCGTTCGCCTCTCCCGAACTGAAGAATGACACACGGGAGCCAGAGGGCTCTCGTGTGATGGTTCACCGCAACACGATTCGAGATTACTTCTTCACCTTCAGGTCGAAGTCGAATGACCGTTTGTCATCGGGCGTGAGTTTCACTTTGAGTTCTGTCTTGTCCGCATCGCTGTATTTCACCGGAAGGGTTTCGCGGGCTTGCGACTCAATTGGCATTTCATTCGGTGCGGGCGGCGAACCGTCCGGGTTTAGCCGCCGACTCACCGTCACCTTGTAGTCCCCCGGCGGAAGACCGGTCTTGCCGTGCGGGCTTGTGAGCTGGTAACGCCCGCCGGCGTCCGTTACGCCTTTGCCACCGTGCCCTGTGGTGTCTCCCTGTGGGTAGAACACGACAACCACGTTGGCGTAGCTTTGGCCATCGAGTTTGATGTTCCCCGCAATTGGGAGCAATCCATCATCCTCGCTCGAGCCGCTACACCCCAGAACGCCAAATAATCCGGTCAGTAGTAATAGAACAAATCCATGTTTCATTAGTTTTATCTTTCGTTCAATCGTGATGATAAAATTGTTGATCCAGCCGAACGGTTCTCGACTGGAGAATGAATCAATCCAGATTCGGAGTTGTGCCGTCGGCCATGTAGGACGACTGAAGAAGAATCGTGCTGGACGTGGATCCCCTTACGAATCGAACGGAAGCGTCTCCCATCGCGAAGTTGCACCCGTCGCCTGCGTGAAGGCTTCCGGCTTGCCCCCAACTGCTCAGGGTTCCGATGAGCTTCGTCCCGGTGCTCGTGTCCCAGATGTTGAGGCCCCCGTTGGGATCGACGCCGGTCATGACCCAACCGCGATATCCCCACGGATTGCTTTCGCCATTAGCGACCGAAACCAATGTTTCCCCGAGCATGAACGTGTTGCTCGTGCCATCTTTCGCATCCAGCATTTTGGTGTTGCTGTTTTCCCCGAACATGTAGCGGGCGCCCGCACTGGCTCGCTTCCAGTAGTTGCATCCGTTCCCCGGTGGAAGCACAAGCCCGGAGTCGCTTCGCGAGGCGATAAAATCGTAGTTGACGAGCGTTCCCTTGAACGAGCCGCCCGGCCCGTATGCACTCCCGGCAGGTTCGATACGATTCCCGAAATCCGTGGGGCAGTTGAACCCCGAGATGATCGTTGACACCAGGGCTCCGTTCCCGTTCGTGGTTGCGTCCCCGGCCAGCGTTCCGTTCAGGTTGCCGGTGAATCCACAGCAGTAGCCGGTCGCTGCGTTGGAGAACGCGCCGTTCAGGTTCAACTTGTTGAACAGCGCACTCTGTTCGAGGTACGGAAGGACGAGCACCCACCCGCTCATGTTCAGGATGGCAGTATCGCCCGTGCCGCCCGCGGCGCTACTGCACCATCCATATCCCTTCCCTGCGGGCGGAAGAGTCTGGTTGGTGTTTTCGTAGTTGTGAACTGCGATGGCGAGTTGCTTGAGATTGTTGCTGCACTTCATTCGGGCCGCGGATTCGCGGACCTTCTGCACGGCTGGCAACAACAGCCCGACCAGGATGGCAATGATTGCGATGACAACCAACAACTCGATTAACGTGAACCCAAGGCGTCTACGGATTTTCTGACTCGCAAACATGAATGGATCTCCCAAATATCGGTAGGGATAGACTTGATCTTTGGGGAGAAAGACCCGGGGCGAGGAATTGGAGTCTAGCTTGATTCAGGGTGATATCAAGACAAAATTAAGAATGACATCGGTTGGATAATGTGACAGTTTACGCATCAATTATGACGCAGAGACGGTTGCGCCGCGCTTCAGAGCAATGGCGGTGCAGTGCAATGCGTCATGTGGAGATGATCAACGGGACCGCTCACTCCGCGAAAGCAAATGTCCCCGGCGCGACGTGAAAGAAGCGAGCGAGTTTCCCGATCTGAAGCCGGTTCAGTTTTCGCTTTCCAGCCAGCACGGCCGAAATGGTGGATTCGGCGATCCCGGCTTTCTTGGCCAGTTCGGTTTGAGTGACGCCCTTCTGCTCAATCAAAAAGCGAAGCATGTCCGCGTCCGCAACCGGCGAGATTGGCACAGCCTCGGCTTCGTAGGCTTCCACGAGGTCGCTCAACACGTCGAGGTAATCCTGCTCGGGAGTGGCGAGCGTATCCTGGTCGATAAGTGAATCAATAACCGCGACTGCTGCATCGAGGTCGTATTCGGTGCGAAGCGGTCGCAGGGGGAACTGCCGGATCAATTCGAGGTAGCGATCCTCGGTCTTCCCGTATACCGCCCGGCTCGATGTTGTGTCTTTCGTGCGTGCCATGGTCACTCGTTCTTCCATTTTCCTTCGTCGTACTCGGCGTGCGTGAGCACATGCCGAACGTACAACTTCCCGCGGTTGAAGTGGATCACCGCGATGAGACGGTACTTGTTCCCGCCAATGTCAAACACTGTGAACTTGCCAACCTGATCGGCTGCGTTGAACGTCTGGTGAACCTCCGCAAAACTTTCCCATTCCGCGTGCTCAGCAACCTGATACCAGGCTTCAAGCGGCGACTTTGCTTTCGCGTGTACATTCTAGAACTCACGAAGCTTCTTCTTCGAGATGACGTGCATGGGTCATGTTCCTACCCATCCTGGGTTTGCTCTCATTTCGTGGGAGCTCCGACCTCAATCCTTAATTCCTCAAAGCAACTAAATTACTATCTTCGCAAATTGCGAAGATGTCAACCCGAAGTTGGGATCGAGTGCAAGTGTCCATCACTCTTCGTCGCCGCCGGCGTCGAAGGCGGCCTTGCACGGCAGCTTGAAACCGGGGAGCAGTTTCGTCTCGCAGGCGTCCGTCGGGCCGAGGGTCTTCTCCGTCCAGTCCGAGCGGCCGCGACGCAGCACCAGCACCTGCTTCAACTTCGCGTCCACGATCCAGTATTCCTTTACGCCGAAGGTCCAGTATTCGTCACGCTTCTCCGTGTAATCGCGATCGCGTGAGCCTTCCGAGACCACCTCCACCACCAACTCGGGAACCCACGTGCGCCAGAGAGTGCGGTCCTTTCGCCCTTTCGGTGCTGTGAGATAAACCGCGATGTCCGGGTGGCGCTCGCTTTCCCAGTCGGGGATGACGAGCTTGCTCGAACCGCCTTCGAGGACGAGATGTATCGCACCAGGGTTGTCGAGTTGATGCCGGCCGAGGTGGTTGCGGATGAACGCGACGAGCGCTGCGTGAGGGTAGTTCGGCACTTCGGACACGACGATGTACCCCCGTGCCAGTTCGTAATGGGATCCGTCCTCGACTCGGGCGAATTCGAACGCCTTGAGGGACATCTTGCGGCCGTGGTGCTGCGGACCAATCGTCGTCTTGGCGAGAATCATGCTCGGCACTTCCCGGAGTTCCCGCGGGTGGCGGTTGTGACCGACTACACTATACCCACACCCACGAGTTCTCGCCATGCAGCATCCCGCGATGACGCCCCCGCTCTTCACCCCCGAGTTGCCTGGAATCGGAGGCAAAATCCGCGTGCGTGACGAGGACTTCGAGGTCGAAGAAGTCCCCTCCTACGAACCCAGCGGCACCGGCGACCATCTCTACATGTGGGTCGAGAAACGCGGCATCGCTCCGGAGTTCTTCGCCCGCACCATCGCGCAGAAGTTGCAGATCTCGCCGGGGGCCGTGGGCACGGCCGGGCTGAAGGATCGCCACGCCGTCACGCGGCAATGGGTGTCGGTTCCGAAGGAATGCACCGCGAACGTCTCGCGGCTCGATGGCGATGGCATCCGCGTGTTGAAGACGGGGTTGCACTCGAACAAACTCAAGCCGGGGCACCTTCGGGGGAACCGCTTCCGCATCCTGATCCGCGACGCGGACCGCACCGTGAACCCCGAGCCGATTCTCGAACGGATTCGCACGCAGGGGATGCCGAACTTTTACGGCCCGCAGCGATTCGGCCACGATGGCAGCACGGTCGATCTCGGAATGCAGTGCCTCGCCGGCAAGGCTCCGCGGCGCATCCGGCCGTTCCTATTCCGCTTCGCACTCTCGGCGGTGCAATCGCTGCTGTTCAACGACTACCTCGCCCGGCGACTGCGTGACGGATTGTTCCGCACCGTGATCCTCGGCGATGTGATGACGAAGTGGCCCGCCGGTGGCATGTTCGTGACGAAGGACGTCGCGGCGGAACAACCCCGGTTCGACTCGCGCGAGATCGTCACTGCCGGGCCGATGTTCGGGAAGAAGACGTTCCCCGCTGAAGCACAGGCGGCCGAGCGCGAGGCGGCGGTGTTGAGTGACAACAAGCTGTCACCGGCGTCGTTCGGCGGGTTCGGGAAGCTCGTGCTTGGCACACGCCGGCACAACCTCGTGTACCTCGACGACCTCGCCGCCGCGTGGGAACCAGACGGGTTTCGCCTGTCGTTCACGCTCCCCGCTGGGTGCTACGCGACAGTCCTGCTCCGCGAAGTGATGAAGACGGACGTTGAAGACGAGCCATCCGGACCCGACGATGACGACGACGGCGACGCGTAGTTGGAACCTATTGAGAAATGAAGGCTCTTCTTTGGGTCATTTGGCCTTTTGTCCTCCCCCCTTGTGGGGGAGGTGGCGAGGCTTTGCGAGCCGGTGGGGGGTAAAGCTACAGAATCAAGGTAGGCCTACCCCCCACCCGCCGCTTCGCGTCGACCTCCCCCACAAGGGGGGAGGTTAAATCCAAGACCAACCTTCGGGTCGCCACATCATGTGGATTCAGGAAGTGGAGAGCGGCGCGGTCAACGCCCTGGCGTACTCCCCGGACGGCCGCACGCTGTACACCCAGGACAGCGGGCGGTGGTACTCTGCGTGGGACGTCGCCACGCACAGCGGCCGACAACTGTTCCAGTACCCCGAACAGTGCAGCAATCACTTCCCGCGAATGTTCACCTCACCGGACGGTCGCTACCTCGTCTCCAACACCAGCCCGCCGATGGTCTGGGATCTGGTGACCGAAGATGTCCACTGCGAGGTCCCATCGACGTACGCCTTCGCAGGCGTGTCGATGGGGGTCGGCCGGACGCGCGTGGAATGCGTCACCGAAGACTGGCTCGGCATCCGGACCTGGAACTTCGCGCCGAAATCCGCCGGCGAAGAGATGCGAGACTGGGATGTGGCGGGAACTATCAAGACGCACCACTTCTCGCCCGATGGTAGCCTCGTCGCCTTGCTCAACTGGTCCGACGTGGTGACGGTTGCCGAGGTCGCGACCCGGAAGACGCTGCACCGAATCGACTCACCGAACCGCTCGCTTCAGCACTGCCGGTTCGCCCCGGACGGGAACACGCTGGTGATGTACTGTGCCGACGGGATCGCGGTCTGGGATCTGCCTTCGGCGGCGTGGCGGGTGGAGAAGATCGAGTGCGACCGGCCGTACTGGATGCTCGCGTTCCACCCAACCGCCCCGCTAGTCGCGGCCCGCCGCAAGGATGGATTGCTCGCCCTGCTGAGCCTGGAAACGGGCGAAGAAATCCGGGCACTGGACTTCGCCCTGGGTGCGCAAGCGGCGTGCGCAGTCTTCTCGCCCGACGGCTTGACGTGTGCCGTGGGCGGCACCGAGAACCGCTTCGTGGTGTTCGACGTGGATGTGTAAACGGCCTATCCGCGGGATGATTGGTTTTTGAGGATTGGGCGAAATATTCCTCCCGGCCTTGCAATTGATCGCGGTGTTGCGCAGAATTGTCATGCGAACCGTCGGTCGAACTATCACTTGCAATAACGTACCGGTAAACGCCATGCTTCGCCACTTGGCCCGTCTCTTCTCGCGGCGCGGAAAAGGATTCGCCAGCTCATTCGACCGATCCCGTCTCCGCACGCGACTGGGCGTGACGTCACTGGAGGACCGCACCGTACCTGCGGCGATCCCGCTGACCGGCCCGAACGGCGGCGCGTGGGTGAAGGTCGATACGCTGACCATTGCCACCCGGACGAACCCGACGGCCACGACCGGGGTGCAGTCGAACGTGGTGCTGGACGCGGGGACGACGTACCTCGCGGTGGCGCACGGCACGGCCCGCATCGCGACCGAA
>PNLP01000077.1 GCA_013823135.1 Planctomycetaceae bacterium | reverse complement strand
ATGTTATTATGACGAATTTTATATTGTTATTTAGCGCCGGCGCCGGTCGCGTCGAGGGCGCCGCGCACGAGCGCCAGGGCGTCGTCCAGGAACGACTGGCCCAGCACCCACCGCAGGTACCCCGGGTCCTCGGTCGCGACCCCCGCGAGCGGGCGCCCGCGGTACTTCCCGAACCCGAACACCACCGCTCCGCCCGGGTCCCGGCGGAACGCGCCGCCGACATCGACCTGAGAAACGGCGGCGTGCAGGTCGGCCGGAACCGGGGGCAACCCGTACCGCCCCACCTGGGCGTCCAGCACCGCCAGCGCGTACCCCGCGTCCGCCAGCGCCGCGTGCGCACTCGTGCGCTCGGTTCCGAGGTAGAACCGGACCGCCGCGGTCAGGTCCCGGGACTCGTGGCGCCGGTACACGGCCAGCGCGTCCAACACCGCGCGCCCGCCCACCCGGAACGGGAGCCGCGCACGCGCGAACTCGTTCACCAGCAGCGGCACGTCGAAGGTCGCGATCCCGAACCCGGCGAGGTCGGAGCCCACGAGCGCGGCGAACAGGTCCGGCGCGATCGCCGCGAACGCGGGCGCGCCGGCCACGTCGGCGTCGGTGATCCCGTGCACGGCGCTCGCGCCGGGCGGGATCGGGCGCCCCGGGTTCACCCGTCGGACGAACGGCGCCGTCTTCCCGCCGGGGAACACGGTCAGCACGGCGATCTCGACGATCCGGTCCGCGCGGACGTCGGTCCCGGTGGTCTCCAGGTCGATCACGCTCAGCGCCCGGGTCAGCGCGAGGTGTTTCAACTCGACGGTCACAGTCACCTCCTGCACGGCGGAAGGGATCGGTCACGGGCCGGGCTCGACGACCGGCAGCGGGACGCGCCCGCCCGGCGCCGGGCGCCAGCAGATTCCGCACCGCTCGCACGTCACCGGGCGCGCCCGCGGAATCCCGTCTTCGGCCGGGCAGACACACGGGATCGGAGCCGGCTCGGGGTGCCGGCGCAACCGCCGGACGCGGAATACCAGGTCGGTGCCGGGCGGCGGGGCGTCGGCGGGATCGGTACGCAACCAAGCCACCCGCACACCGGGCGGGACGTTCGCGGGCGCGCCGGTGTCGCGGTCGGTCGAGTACCACGCCCGGCAGTTGGGCAACTCGGCCATCTGGTCGATCACGGTTTTGATCGCCGGCACGCGCCACGATCGGGTGTAGAAGTAGAACCGGACCCGCGGGCTGCGGCAGATGATCTGCAGCCACTGGCGCGCGTACCGGGGCGAGTAGAAGTCGCCGCCGGTGTGTACCCGGACCACGCGCACCCGGTGGGCCACCAGGTGCGCGCGCACCCGGCGCACGAAGTCGCGCCGGCGGGACCGGCGCAGGTTGCGGTCGTACAGGGCCGCCGCGGCCGGCCGGAACCGCGCGACCGCGATCGCGTAACAGTCGGTGCGGCACGCATCGGACAGCCCGGGGCAGGTGGCGGGTGAGCCGGACGGCAGCCCGAACCCCCAGATCAGGGACCGGCCGAGCTTGTGGTTACCCGGAGTGAGCACGTTCACCTCCGATGAGAGTCGTTGGAGACGGGATGTGACGGGGGCGCGTGACGCCCCTCAGCGCGGGGGCACGTCCGGATCCGGCGCGGGCGCCGGGGACGACGCTTCGGAGGCGGGGTTGTCGTGGTCCGGCGGCGGGAGGTCCGGCGCGGCGCTCGCGCCGCCGGGCCGCGACCGCACCCACCACTCGGCGAGGACCGGCGCGATCCGCTCGGCCCATTGCGTCCACCAGTTCGGCATGTGTCGCTCCTCGTGTCGGGATCGGGTTGAAAAACGAAAAAGGCCCGGCAACGTTGCCGGGCCCGGAGTACCTCCTCGGGTGTCGGAATCAGGCAGTCGGCGGCTCGTCCGTCGCGCCGGTGAACCGCTTCCAGGCGACGAACGCGCGGTTCAGGTCCAGACCGGTGCGGCGGACGATCTCCTCCCACGTCACTCCGGCCCCGCGCCACGCGGCGATCTGCGGCGCCCAGCGGTCCATCGCCGTCGGCTCGCCGAGGTCGAGGGTGAACTCCGGTCCGGTGCCGCCCGGATCGGGGAGCCGGGACCGGAGCGGGTCGGGGAGGGCGTCGCCCACGGCGGCCGCGAGTGCGGCCCAGGCGTTCACCCGGAACCGCAGCCGCACGAACCCGCGCGTCTTCCCGGCCGCGATCACCGGCTCGGCCGTCGCGGACGCCAGCGCGCTCCGCAGAAGCGGGGCCGGGCCGTCGGCCGCCGCGCGGGCGGCCCACTCCCCGAGTCGCGCCGCCACCCACGCCTCGTCGGGCAGCGCCACCGCGGCCGTCCCGAACCCGGCGTACTCGGTGACCCGCCGATCGACTTCGGCTTTCTCCGTCTCGACCGCCCGAAGTCGCGTAACAACAGCCGGGCTGGACAGTCCGCTCGCCAGCACGTTCACCAGATTGTCGATCTCGCGGCCCAGTTCCGTGGACCGCCGGGTATCCCGCTCCTGCTCGGCGGGCATACGGTCGGCGGCGGCGCGAACCGCGTCGCAGGTCAGGCGGTACAGGGCACGCATCCAGTCCGGCCAGCTGCGCAACATGTCGAGGAGGAACACGGTCAGTGCCCCTTCGGCGCGGTCCGCCGGCACTTGGGTCGTCATCGCGCACAGGCCCTTCTTCGTCCCCGGGCAGGCGTAGTACCGCCGGCCGGTGCTCTGGTGCTGCCACATCTTCGCACCGCATGTGCCGCACACGAGTACCCCACCCAGTGGCGACCTCGGGTGCAAGTCCGTCGGGTTGGGGCGAGGCCCGCGCCGCTTCTGCCCCGGCTTGCACCCGAACGTCTGGTTCAATTCGGCGAGTCGGGCAGCGGCCCGGTCCCACACGTCTTGGTCGATGATCCGGAGTAACGGCCGCTCGCGCGCCACTTCCTGCCCGGTCGGCACGGCCGCCTGCCTCTTGCGACCGCCCGAGTCGCGCAGGGTGGTTGTCTTCCCCCACACCCAGTTCCCGACGTACTTGGCGTTGGTGAGCATCCGATGCACCTGCTGCGTGTGCCACCCCGGCTCGGACGCGCGCCGCCCCTTGGGCACCTTGAGTTTGGTCAGTTCGCGGGCGATCCACCCGATCGAGCGGCCCGCGACGAACCAGTCGAACACCTGACGCACCACCCGCGCTTCGTCCTCGCACACGCAAAGCCCTTTCTTGGGCTTGGGGCCGCGACGGGCGAGTTGTGCGGCCCAGTCCGGGTCGAGGTAGTACGACTCGTACCCGTACGGAAAGTCTCCGGCGCTGCCGTCCGCCTCGACGCGCCCACGCTGGCCGCGGTGGACCCGGTGCTGGAGGTCGCGGACGGTCTGTCCGTGGTGGAGTTGGAGCACCTGAACCTTCAACTCCCACCCAGGAACCGCGGTGTCGATGTCCTCGCCCGTCGAGAGGAACCGCCCACCGGAGAACACGAGATCCTGGATGAAGCTGAAGGCGTTGCCGGCGCGGGTGAGCCGGGACTGGTCGTCCACGGCGAGGACGGCGACCTCGCCGCGGGCGATCATTTCGCGGAGCTGCTGAAACCCGTCGCGATCGGTCCGGGTGCCGGACTCGGCCTCGTCGCGGATGACGACGGCGCCTGCCGCGTCGATCACCCTCCGGGCTAAACCGGCGCGGATACCGCGCTCCTGATCGCCGCAGCTCTCGGGCCGCTGCATGTCCGACGAGTACCGACTGTAGATGACAACTTGTTTGACCGACATCGGAACACCTCCTCGGGGCGGAGGTGCCGTCACCGACCGAATGGGATTGGCACAGTGAGCCAATCGCCGTGACCGTTCCTGAGAATCCGTGACACCGGTTGAATCGTTCTGAACGAATGCAAGTCGCACGCACAATAGCACTTGGCGTCACAACCACCACATGGCACTCACGTTGTGAAAACGTGCTACTCGAATCCCTCCCTCTCCGCTAGAAACCCCAGGAGTCCCTGGGGTTTCTTCGTTTTTTACACATCACGATCCAGACGCCTGATTAGTGTCCATCCGTTCCCTACTATTTCCAGGAATCCCCGACCGAGGTGTATCCCGGGGTGTATCCCGATCCCCACCCACATCGCCACCGAGGAACGTTCCGAGCATGACGATTAGCCCGATGGTAATTCCTTCGAGTTGCTCCCGGTCGAGAGACGCAAGCGGGCTTGCTGGACCGGCACCGGGAATCTTCAATCGACCGATAGCCTTCACCAGATCCGCACTGCGGGCGTGCGTGTACGTGCCGAGCGTCAACCGTGGGTCAGAGTGCCGAGCCAGCGTCTGCATATCCTTCGCCCCGACACCGGCGGCAGACAATGCTGACAAGAAAGTGTGGCGCAGTGCGTGAAAATCGGCGTACTCATTCCCATCCGGACCTTCGACGCAATAAGGCACGCCAGCGGCCTCCAGGTCGATCCGGAGCATCGCAGCGGCGTTGTTATGCCACAACCCACCCCAGACCGGGGAATCAGCAGGACGGCCCGCCAGGAACAAACGGAGGGCTACGGCGACCGCAGGATGTAGCGGAGGCCGAACTCGCTTCTTGTTCTTCGCGACTTTGCCCGGAAGGGAGACGGTTGGCAATTCGGTGTCGATTTTGAAGTGGGCCGGGGTAAGTGCGGCGAGTTCCGATACACGAAAGCCAGTCGAGAACGCGACGAGGTAAAGATGGTAGCGTTCAGGTCCGAGAAGTCCCCGATGGTCACGATTACTTGATAGGGCCGCTTCGAGAACTTTGTCGAGTTCTTCGGGTGACACTTCGCGGCGAGCGTGGCGACGATCATTGTCCGGGTCGAACCCCGCGAGCGAGTCGAACACCTCGGGCGACACGCCTGTTCCCTTTCGGGCGATCCACCTGGCGAAGCGTCGAGCGTCGGACAGGGCGAACGTTGCAGTCTGAGCACCGAAGCCGCCTTCCTTGCGGCTCTTGTTCATCCGGTCGAGAAGGTAGCGACTCAACTTGTCAGCAGCCGCGGAGTCCTTGATGTCAACGACCGTGCGGAAACCACACCCATTGAGAGCGTCGCGGGTGCGCTGCACGACGAGATTGATCTGAGCATCTGACGGCGCGGTTCGTTTCTTCCGGCCAGTGCCAACTTGGATACCGAGCCGCAAGTCGCTCTCGAAGTCGATGAGATGTTCGGAGAGCGGCTTCGCGGTAGCCACCCTGTCGAGCATCTTCACCCCACCCTGTTCTGCGGTCTTCACCATCGCCGCGAGCATACGCTGGGCGGCTTCCTTATCGCTGGCGAGCGGAACCCGCTTCTTGGGAGGGAGGCCAGGTATCCCCTGGCCGTACCATTTTGAGAGCCGCTGTGTCACCTTCTTTGATTTGCGGGTGCCTTTCGGGACACGCTTCCCGTCAGCATCGACATAGAAGGCTTTGGACTGGCGAACGAGGTGTGCCACAGCGACGCTCCTTGAGTGGTTCGAGCATCATCGTGGTCGCGACTGGAGAAGTCGAGGTCGGATAGTGCGCCGCCACGCCTACTTCTTGCCCAGCACTACGTCAGCAACCCACTCACGGATCGTCTCCACGTTCCGCTCGCCGAGCCCAAGGTCGATTGCGATCCTGGCAAGCCCCCACCCCTGTGAGCGAAGCACCCGCGCCCTGGTTCGGGGGACATGGACTGCTAGTTGGCATGGTCGCGAGCAGAAACGATGGCGGACGCCGTGAGCCGCATCGTCGAGGATTGAAATCTGCTTACGGCACCCCAACCGCTTGCAGAACAGCCGATATTCGGAATCAGCTCGCAGTGCTCTCGACCTAAGTTTCGCCAGTTTCCTGGCCCAGAGCACCCTGCAAGAGCGAGAGCAACACCAATCTGATTCATGCCTTGGAACAAACGGCTTCCCGTGTCCGGAGCAGGTCCGAACTCGCGTTAGCAGACAGGGAAAAATGGCGAAGAGTCTCGCAACCTCGGCGACCTCTCGCTGTGATTCGTCCATGTTGACCCCTGAGCAACACCCTGCGCGCACAGCATCTTTCGCACTGTTGCCTCCAAAAGGATGTCATTGGCCAAGTTTTGTTTGCACTTCTAGCACAACGACCTCGCCAGATTCTGACCGAAATACGGGGTTGTCACTCCGCCCAAAAAACCACAGGCAACCGCATCCCGCATCATCAGTTGTCAGTCGAACGGGATGCGTTCGACATCCGAAGAGGGCAAACCGTGGTCACGCCGTCTCAACTCACCCTGGGGCTTGCCGCCGTTCGAATCGGCGGTGGGGTCCAGCATCACCACCTCGACAGATTGGCCCGTCGCGGGCTAATCCCTCACACACTCGCCGGACGTCTCCGCCTCGTCGCCACTAGCGACCTGGAAGCCGTCCGCGCCGCTTGCCTGAAGGCTGGTTATTTCACGCCACAGTTGGAGGGCACCAATGTCGCCTGACAAGCTGCCCAGCAACCAGGCTAGCATCAGCGACTTCGCAGAGGCCATCGCCTCTGCCGTCGCTGAACGGATCGGCAAGCCTACACCGCAACTCCTCGACCAATCCGCCGCCCGCGTCTTCCTCGGGTTATCGCGGTCGGGTTGGTTCCGAGCGAAGTCAGCCGACCTTCTTCCGAGGGCCGTCCACATCGAAGGCAGCGGCGACCGCTGGCGGCGCAAAGACCTTGACAACTGGATAGATCGGCAAAAGCCGACACGAAAGCAGATCGACAAGCCCAGCAGGGATTAGCAGCAACCGTGTCGGAAGTCTTTCACAATTTGGAGAATCTCAGATGCCTGATGCTCAAGAAACCGCTTCCCCTGGAAACCCCACGGGGGTGGACAAAACCGCAGAGGTGGTAACGGTGAGGATATGGTTCGGGGAGAACGAGGTACGGTGCACTGTCCCGGATAAGCAGTTTACAAGATTCAACAACGGCAAAGAGCTATGGTGGCAAGTGCGTGTATCCGAAGCCGATCGCGATGTTCCATCAGAAGGAGAGACGCGAAAATACAAGTACGCCTCCGTGGGTCGCGTGCCAACTGATGGATCAAGGCCACCACTGAATGCTGAGCAGTGGCGAATTCTTCGACTCTCACTCGACGGCGTATTCAACGACACGGTTCCCGCTGAAGAATGTCGGCGAGAAGCTGGCTACCTCGCCGACATTGGCACTTACGTGTGGGAGGACTACATCCCCACCAGTGCGGTTACGACTGCTGCTGCTGTCTCAAAGGGTGGAAAGTCAGCATTGGTACGAGGACTCTTCGCTGCCGGTTTGGGTGAGGGTCCAAACTTGTACCTGGGCAAAAGAGTCGAGCCATTCAATGGACTCGTTGTGAGTGAGGAGCCAGTAGCCGCATGGCGAGACTGCCCCCCGAATGCCCGAGTCAGTTTTCTCAACAAGGAGCCAATCGACGATCCGGAAGAGTGGGACAAATATGTGTTCGGGCTTGGGAAGCTCGCCCGCGAATTTAGTAGCGATCTCGTTGTGATCGACACGATTTCCAGAGCGTCCGCGCACGCAGAGAATGATACTGCTGCGACGACGCGGATGATGGCCCCACTCCGGCGACTCGCCCAAGAGCACGAACTCGCCGTGCTGTTGCTTCACCACTGTGGCCGGAGCGGCCACATCCGTGGCTCGACTGCGCTGGAAGCGCAGTCTGATTGCGTACTCACGATCTCGCGGGTCAGCGACGACATCATGGACCGCCGGAGGCGACTCTCCGCGTCGTCGCGTCTATCGGGTCATGATGAGTTCGAGTACGTCATGCTCCCGAACGGAACGCTCAGCCTGAGCGTCTCGCCAGCAGAGAACGAGAAACCGCCAGCGACCGCTGGCAGTAACCCGTTCGCGAAACGGGGGGCGTGACCTTGGCACGCCCACGCCCGACCCCAGCCAAGCCGAAGCCACGCCTTGATCGCTGGGGGACACTGAACACGTTCACCCGCGACAAACTGGCTGGGTTGACATCTGGCACAGGGTCGGCTGCCGCGGGCCTCGTGTGGTTCGTCATGTTCGCACTGGCCGACGGAAGGACGGGGCAGATCCGTGGAGCAAGCATCAGCAAGCTGATGCTGCTCACTGGCCTGGCCAGGAACACCGTGAAGGGTGCAACCAAATCGCTCTTGGTCGGAGGTTACTTGACCGTCAGCGTGCCGGGAAAGGTGCCCACCTATCTGATGGCTCACGCCGAGAAGGAACCATGACCTTCGCACCAAAACGCAACTGTCAATGGTTGATAGGCACCAGTCAACGGTTGACAGTTCACCTGTCAACGGTTGACAGGTAAACACCCTCTACCTGTCAACGGTTGACAGTTCACCTGTCAACGGTTGACCCCATTCAGAAATGAGTCAGATCGGATCTATCACAATTAGATCCGATCTGACTCAGATGGGGCTTCGCCCCAGTTGCCCTTTGCAGGGGGCAACTGGGGCGGCCCCAAAGCAAGCAGCAACCTCTTCTGGCAGTGGGTCATTCACCGCAACCAACAGGCACCGGAATACGCGAGTCTTGGCCACAAGAGAGATCCCAAAAGGAACCCGCCCATGCCGTCGATGCCGGACGCGATCCCTGTTCTCAACACTGAGTCGAGCGTCATCCCGGCGTTCGGGCTCATGGCCCGTCTGTCGGTGGACGCCAACGGAATCTTGAACGTGGGGCAGCCCACCGTGGACGGCGAGATTTGTATCGTCAACGGCCCAATCGCGATCCCACCCGCGAACTTCGGCAATGCGATCGCAAATGGTCACGGCACCTACAACCCGCGCGTTCTGCTGGCCTACGACGAGCAGGACGGGGTTCCGGCGGTCGGTGAGTCGTGGGGCGCGAAGGCGGGCCAGTGGACCGCCCGCAAGGACATGACGGGGTTCCTGATCGACGGCGGGGCCGGCTACGGCGTGGTGAACGCGGTCCGGTGGGTGAATGTCGATTTCGTACCCGGCGGCGGCACGGTCACCTCGGTGGCCATGACGGTCCCTTCGATCCTCACGGTGAGTGGATCACCCATCATTGGCGGTGGGACGTTCGCGGTCGATCTGGCCACCGAGACCGCGAACTACATCTTCGCCGGCCCGGTCACGGGCGCGGCGGCGATCCCGACCTTCCGGAGCATGCAGACGGCAGACATCTCGCCCAACATCGTGACCTTCCCGAAGCTCTTGAACGCAACCGACGAATCGCTGCTGATTGGTCGCGGCGCGGGCGCGGGTGCGGGCAACTTCCAAGAGATCACGCTAGACGGGCTCGTGATGGTGGGAACTGTATTGTCACCTGACCTCGCAGTCGCGTCGTCGGCTGTCTACGACTGCGACAAGATCACGGGTTTCAGCATGGTCGGCGGAAATCTTCGTCTCGCGTGGACGCGGCAGACTATCGAAAACAAATTTAACAGTTCTGGCCAACTCATCGACAATTATCTGGCCTCAACGTCGAGTATGCACATCGACGTTGACCCATGTCTGTTCGAGACATGCTGTTCTGCGTCGGCTTTGAGTCTGTCTTGCACCAAGAGTGCGAGCTCTGGCGTTGAAGGTAATACGATCACATTCACGTCAACGCCGGGAGGCGGGACGCTGCCGTACACCTTCGACTGGGACTGGGACGACGGCACGGCACACGGCACGACCGAAGACCCGAACCATGTCTACGCGACGGTGGGTACTTACGATCCAGTGCTCACTGTTACCGATGCGTGTGGGAAAGTTATCACCTGTTCGTCGGGAACCATCGCGATCACGGCGCCGGAGCCTGGTGTAGATTGCGGCACGGCGTTGGCGATGGACATCGACACTGGCTACTCGGGTGAAACAGGTGTCGGATTCCCCGATGCTCAATGGTTCCGATATACACCTGCTGTTGCCGGAAGCTACCGCGTCATTTTGACTGCACCAGACACGAAGGTGTCATGCACGATCTATCAAGGCGAGAACTGCGAAACGAAGGCCACCCTGGGCTCAATTATCTCAGAAGGTGAAGGTTCGCCTGTTTGCTTTGATGTGACTATCGGAGCGATCGAGTACATCTGGCTTGAAGTCCAGACAACCGATGGGGCAAGCCCGTGGGCTTACACTGTCATCGTGGAAGCAGGAGCATGCTGACATGGGCCTCTCCCCACACGCCAGCTACCTACACCCGCGCAACCTCCACACGGTCGTGAAGCCTGTGGAGGTTGCCAAACTGAATCCGCCCAAGGCAACGAAAGCCACCCCGGCCGTTTTTCGTGAACTGCCGTGCGAAAACCTCGGCGCAGTTGTCCGGCGTGCGGGATCATGTTGCCCTCGAAAGAACACTCACGTCTGCAAGGCGGGCTATGGCGAGGTAAAGCCCAGCGAGAATTGTGAAACGTGCGATAGGTACGTGGCGAGCGAGTGAGTCGAGAGCCCAAGCGACAAATTGACGTCGGGGTTGGGCACCTCCGTACCCAGATTTGATGGACCGGTAAAAAAAGGGGAACGCTTCCCCCCAAACTTGTGGCCCATCGCAGTGTTCGCTGAACGGGCCAAGGAAGGCCGATTCGTCCCCTTCTCAACACTTTCCCCCAGGTGCCACTCCGCACGCAGCCTGAGCGTTCCAGGGGCCGCCAGAACACGACTGGCCATCTGGCCAAATCCCTGTGCATGTCGGCAGTCTGAAGCCAACTGGTTGTCGAGTAAGCCGTTGGCAGGCAACTCAAGATGGAAAGTTTGCGGTCCCTTATCATCGGGAGACCCAAATGCTAGATCCATGTCAGCCCATTCCACCGCGTCAACGTCTCCGCCGCCGCGCTGACAACAAATTCGCTTTTACTCGCACTGTCAAAGCCCGAGCGGTCCAGGCCCGAATTTATCTGCCGAAGCCATTCTCTTACTCCCTAAATTTGGGGCTGTTTACTCTCGCTGAAAACGAACAGAGTTGCGGCCTCGCTGAGTGGATGGCTGGTCGCGCCAGTAGCCAGTTCATTCGGCGATGGCGAGGTGAGCGAACCATCGGCGAAGTTGTTAAAGAACTGCAACTCGCGAACATTATCCCGCAAGGAGTTCGGGTTCCTCAGAGGTTCGTCGACCTCACTCCACAAAATCTTCTCGCAGGTGAGGTTGCCCCCATCTCCCGTAAATGATCGGCGAACCCACGGAGTTCATTTATGGTTGCGAACGCTTCATCACTGACTTGCCAGGAAAACCTGAAACAATGGGGAGGGTTTCTGCATGGCCTTGCCCATCGCTACGCACGAAGCGCTGATAGCGCCGAGGACGCGTACCAAGAAATCGCTGCCCGGGCTCTGAAACATTTTCGAAGCTATAACCCGGAACTCGCCGCGTTCAGCACCTGGCTGGCGGTGGTGGCCAGATCGCTTGACAGCGAAATGCGGGACCGACGCTCACGAACGATTTCGGCGTGCAGCCTTTCGTCGGCCGGAACGGCCAGTGGTGACGGCAGCCCCCTTGCTGATCTGATTCCAGATCCGCACCACATCGATCCAGAAGGCCAGATCGACGCCAGAGATCAACGCGAAGCTATTCGCCAGGCTATCTCACGATTGCCCAATGAAGAGCGCGAGGCGATCAGGATGCGATACTGGGGCGACTCGACGCTGGGGTCTTCGGAGCGACTTTCGCTGACGCGAGGGTTAGCCACTTTGAATGTTTCCCTCGCCCGTCTCCGTGAAGCAGGCCCATGAACACCACCAGGTCCGCGAACGTCGAGATCAAGCCCGTGGGGCCACGGCCATCATTATCAACGAGGCGGCCACGGCACCCACAACCGCGGGCAGCGACATCGGGGGGATTCACATCGGCCGGGTGGCATCCGTGGCCACCGAAACGACACGATTCCGAGAGATTTCCCGGAATCGTGGAAGATACGGACCGTGACTCGACGTAAGTACATGGTATGCCAGGCCCGATTCATTATAATCTAACCACGCTACCCGCGTCACCGAATTGCCCACAGGGTGGAAAAGCCTACCTGCGAGGAATTCGGTGACGCGGGTAGCGTGGTTAGATCGTTGCCGTTGGCACGGGAAGTGCCCTACCCGGCTCCGAGGCCCGACATCGCGATGAGCCGGGTGAGTCCGGCCTGGGGCACGGTCGGGTTGAACGCGGGGATACCCGCGTGGGCGTGTTCGATGGTGTTGGCGATGGCCGCCTGGGTGTTCTGGGCCAGGTTCTCGGCGCGGCGGTGGGCACTGGTCAGTTCCGGTCGTCGAGGAGTTCGGCGAGATCCTCGCAGGTGTATTCATCGCCGTCTCGCATGGCGCGGGCTAACTCGGTCGCGGTGACAACGTCTTGCTCGCAGATGTGTTCGACGACGCGGTATCGGTCGGCGAGGGGCACGCCGATCATGTGGTGACGGTGGCAACTGGCGGGCGAGTGTTCCTGGCACATCAACATCAGGTCGCGTTTGTCAGCGCCCAGGCGGTCGAGGCCGGCGGCGGTCACGCCGGCCCCCATGCCACCCAGTTCCTTGCCCCACCATTCGTAATTGTCGCCGAGTAGGACTTCGAGATCCTTCTTGGCGAACCCGCGCTTCACGCGGCCGTATGGTCGGCTTCGCACGTCGATGAGTGTGACGCGGAGTCTGGTGACCAGGGTCTCCAGAGATGCGGGCGTCAGGTTTTCGTAGCCGATGGTGAAGATTCGTCCCATGTGATCCTTCCGGGCGTGTGAATGGACACGCCCCGCAACATGCGGGGCGTGATGGTAATCGCGTGCGTGGCCATGCTGGTCACATCGTTGAAGGCTCTGCATTCATCCCGGTGAAAGTCCCAGCCTTGCACACGAGGCGCACGTATCGAACGACGTCGCCATCACGCCGGACGGCGATGGCCACATCCTCAGCGCCTGGTTCTCGCTCACCCCAGTAGCGGCATGTCATTCTCTCGTAATCTGCATCCGTCATGGGCACAGGGGTGGCCACAGAGCAAAGAACACGGACGAGTCGCACCACCTCACCCTTTCGTCGCACTGTGATCATAACATCTTCCGCCCCGTGTTCGCGTTGGGACCAAAACTCTTGTGTTGACTTCTCGAAGTGTGCGTCCGTCATGGTCGCGCTCCGCCGGGGTTTTGCCGTGCGGGCGACGTTCACGACGCGGGCCTGAGCGATGGTTTCCCGAGCGATCACAGGGACATCCTTCCGGAACATGGGCGACCGAATCGGCCAGCCCAGAACCCCGCCGCGGGTACGATCCGCGGTGCCGGCCTATCCAGCGAGGTCGGTTGAGCCGGGCATCATTGGCCGGTCAGATCGTGTGCGAGTTCTCCGGGGATCGTCTTCGGGGTCGCTCGTGAGATGTCGCCTCGGGCGCTGTCGAGCGTGGCTCCCAGGCGGGAGCGCTCGGTCTCGGTCAATGCCCCCGCGTAGAGGTTGCCGTACAGAAGACCATCGGCCACTTCGTCCAGTTCGGCCTGGATGCGCGCAATCCATGCCAGCAGCCGACGACGTGCCTTGGCAGCCTCCTCCTCGCGGTGCATTGCCACGAATTCAGTCGCGGCGAGTGAAGCCAGCATGGCCCGACGTTGGGCGATGCTGGCCTTGGTGACGGCCCGAGCGGTCGGGGTAGTCGTCGCGATGCGGTTCTCAGTGGACATGGGCCGGACTCCTGAAGCGAATGCGGGGTAGTGCAGATGTTGGGTGCCGTGTCGTCTACAAATAACTATACGCGATGCGTATAGTTAAACAAGGGCCGAAGAATGGAATTGGCAAAATGGTTCGCGTCGCGTATAGTGAACATATGAACATAACAATTCCCCCTGGCGATTGGGTTTCGGTCACCGAAGCGTGTGAGTTGGTGAAAGACGTCTCAAGGCGTCGAATCCAAGCGTTGGGGAAGTCTCGCATCCGATCTGTCATCGTTCTCGGTCGGATGTTGCTCGACAGGGCAGAGTTGATTGCTTGGCGTGATGGCCCGCGGGAAGGGGGCCGACCGAAGGTTCAACCACTTCCCAAAAAGGAGTCGATGACGCTCCCAAAGCGAAAGCCGAGGAAGTAATGTGCGATGTGCAGCCTCAGCGAACAGCTATCAGAAATCTTTGTGCCAGTCGTGCGTAACTCACCGAGATGGCCGCAACCACCTCGGTGATAGATCACAGGTTCACTTCTTCACGCCCTGCGTAAGCGAGACCTGCGTGATATCCATCCCGCGGTGCTTGCCAAAAGGAAGGATCATAGATCACCTATTCACTGATAAATCACACTCGAACACTTGTCATTCTTCTCAGGTGGCGTGAGTCACCGGATTCTCACGCGCATAGGCTTTCCCACCCTCTGGAGAATCCGGTGACGCTCAATCTCCGGTTTTACCTTCTGTCGCAAGTTCAGCCCACTCATAGCCATCGGGCCGATGCCTCTTCGCCTTGAGTGTCCGGAGCGAGTCGAACACCATCCCGGACGTGTAACTGAGCGTTTCGCCCATCGAAATTAGTTCACCAGTCAGGTAAGGTTTCACCTTGAGCACCGACTCCAGCCACACCGTACACGGCGACCGCGGCTTGCCAACCTTACTCGCCTTGGCCGGTTCCCCCATCGGCGGAAACACATCCGGGGCCGCCGGTGGTTCACACCCATACTTGTTGCCGTCGTCGCCCATCTCGAAGCCCAGCGCCTTGGCCGGCAGCTTGGAGTTCGACTTGATGATCTCCAGCCGACGCGGCGAACCCGCCTTCTTGATGTCTGCGGCGTTCAGCACGGCGCACGTCCTGACCTTCTCCAGAACCCGCTTGCCCAACACCTTCCCGCCCGCGTTCAGGTGGGTCAGCGCGAACACCGCGATATTCTGGCGTCGGGCGATCACCTGGAGCGGCAGGTAGAACGCCTTGGCGTCTTCCTGGCGGCACAGGTTGCGGTCGGTCGCGTTCCCCACGGTGTCCACCACAATGAACGTCGGCTTCACCTTCTTGACCCGGGTCTCCAGCGCCGCGAAGTCGGTCATGTCGTCCAGGGTCGTGCCCAGGTACGGGTCCGACTTCGGGGCGTTGATCTTCACGCAATCCGAGATCCCGAACGCCTCGGTCAAGGTGACCATGCACCCCCGTCAGCATCTCACGACCCGCCGCGTTGAGCCGGGCCTTTGTGCGGCCCGTCTTCGCGCAGACGTAGTGTTCGCCGTAAAGGTCGATAAGCGGGAGTTGGTCCGAACTTGCCATCACGTCGCCTTGGTCATGTGTTTCGCCAGGAACGCCACCAGAACCTTCTTGGCGATCATCCGCCGCGAGCCGAGCATGAACGACGCCAGTTGCCCCGACTCCAACTGGTCGAAGATCCACCGGCGACTGCGGCAGCAAAACTCGCCGGCCGACGTCACACTGAGCACGCCATCCGCAAGCAACGACTCGGGCGAGGGGACGTCTGACTCGACCGGGGTGTAGACGCGACGAGGACGACCCATGTGAACGACTCCTGACATTGGCAGGCTTGAGCAAAGGAGGATTGTGACTCGACTCGCCCGTAGCCTTCCACCGGACGATGAGTCAACCCCGCTCACCCGGAGGTGGCCAGAATCACGTATACGGGCGTACCTGGATCGGGTTGTAGTATTTGGTGAACTTGGAGGCGAAGCCCCAGGAAGGGACCAGCCATCGCGAATGCGGGCATGTGGTGTCGAACGCGGCAATCAGCAACCGTACCAACGGTAGACGCATGGCATTCGCGAATGGCGTCTGCTCACCGACTTGAACAGGTCTTCGGCGACTGCACAGGAACGGATCGTCCGACCCTCGCGGCCCTCACTGTCCGTTTTCCCCTCGGGATAGAGTGGCCACTTCCCCTTCCAGGCCCGACGCAGGAAGTCGATGAACCGTCGAGTTTGGGCGACGCCCAACCCATTCCCCACCTCCGGCTTGAGGTCGGGCATACCAGGCAGCATCGGTGCGCCCGAAGGTTGCGACCTCACGGCGTTCGCCACACCGGCCGGAACGACTTGTGCAATCTCGACCCAATTGGCGTGGAGGTGGTACACCGCAGTCAAGCCGGCGAGAGACAAGACACCGCGACTAAAACCGACTCCCGCGCACGAGACGATTTCGTCCGCGTATTCATGATCCCCTTTCGGGATCTCCGCGCCCCCAGCACACAAGCCCGTTGCATCCAGAAGGCCCCAGAGAAAAGAAAACTGGTCACCACTTGATCGCAGTGTCGCCCCAATCGTCTTGTTGGCAATAATGCGATCAAGCTCGCCCGGCGACACATCGCCACCCAAGGCCCACTCCGTCAGGAATGACCGAGCCGAATCCCACTGGCCCCAACTCGAAAACCGCTTGTCGGCCGCTGACCACTTCGTCGTGAGTGCGCGGTCGAGCTTTGAACGGTCGAAGAACGTGTACTCGTGAGTGTTCGGCATCGTGAAACCCCGTGTGTTGAATGTTTCACACCGTTGAGGAAATCGTGAGGGATAGCATCGACATGAGGCAACCATGCTTTCGGAGAACACCCAGGTGATACGGACAATTCGTTAGGCCGGGGGGAAGTCTTCTTGGGGTCGTTCACTCAATCTCCGCTACCTCTGAAGCTGATTTTACCTATAGGCCAAACCTGGCCTTCTGCTGTTTACTCGTTCCTCGCGAATGCACACTAATTCACGGGACGTAAATCTTACTAATCCTCCAACGCTTCGTCATGCGTGTCATTCTCAAGGCGAAGCGATTTACATTTCCATCTCGGTTCCGGCGCTGTACACTCGCTCCCTCTGCCACGACTCGGACAGGGTGCGTCTATGCCGCCGGTTGTTATTGAGAACCCGATTCTCAACTCTCCATATCACGAACCGACCCGGCACTTTCGTTTCGACGCCAACAACGAGATCACCAACACCATCGACGCAGGGCGGCGAGGTTGTAGCTACTTCCTGCCCATCGCAACGCCAAAGAAGAAGAGCAAGCCGGGACTCTTCGACAACGTGGAGGAGACGAAGGCCGAGAGCGTTCACGTCAACGAAATCCGCCGGTTGGTGAAGCAGTGGCGAGAAAAGGGCTGGCCCGATGTTACCGCGGCTACCCGTGCATTGCTCGACCACTGGCACGCGGACGACCGATTCCGCCCGCTCTTCTTCTGCCAGATCGAAGCACTCGAAACGCTCATCTTCATCACCGAAGTGGCCAAGCAATCGAAATACGGGCAGGACTGGATTGAGAAGTACCTCAAGGACAAAGCAGAGGAAGCAGGGACGGAGTTGTTCCGCGTCGCGTGCAAGATGGCGACGGGCACGGGCAAGACGGTCGTCATGTCCATGCTCATCGCGTGGCAGGTGCTTAACAAGCGCCGCAACCCGCACGACAACCGGTTCACCGACACGTTCCTGATCGTCACGCCCGGCATCACGATCCGCGACCGGCTGCGTGTGCTGCTCCCGTCCGACCCGAACAGCTACTACCGAGAACTCGACATCGTTCCGACGGAGTACCGCGGCGACCTGGGCACCGCGAAGATCGTTGTGACCAACTTCCACGCGTTCAAGTTGCGTGAGAAGGGCGACGCGGGCGGACTCACCAAGCGAGTTCTGACGGCCAACACTCCCGGAGCGTTCACCGAATCACCGGAAGAGATGGTGAACCGCGTTTGCAGCGATCTGGGCAAGCACCGCGAAATCATGGTCATCAACGACGAGGCGCACCACTGCTACCGCGGTAAGCCGGCGGACACGAAGGGAATGACGGCCGAGGAGAAGAAGGAAGCGAAGGGGCGGGACGAAGAAGCGCGGATGTGGATCACCGGCCTGGAAGCGGTTCACAAGAAGATCGGCGTGAAGACCGTATTCGATCTCTCCGCCACGCCGTTCTATCTGAAAGGTTCCGGCTACTCCGAGGGCACGCTGTTCCCGTGGGTGGTCTCCGACTTCTCGTTGATGGACGCGATTGAGTGCGGCATCGTCAAGATTCCTCGCGTTCCCATCGCCGACAACGCGATGACCGGCGATTACCCAAAGTACCGCAACCTGTGGGTAGACATCCGCGAGGGGTTGAAGGACGTTCGCCGCGGGCCGGAAGACGCACACAAGCCGCCGTTGCTTCCGGGGTTGCTTGAGGGGGCGATGAAGAGTCTTTACGGACACTACGCCCATAAGTTCGAGGAGTGGGAAGCCGACGAGGAATCGCGGGCTAACGGTAGCACTCCGCCCGTGTTCATCGTCGTTTGCAACAACACCAACGTCAGCAAAGCAGTCTTCGATTACATCGCCGGCTACGAGACCGCGAACCAACACCCAGACGGCGAACCGCTGGTCGCGCCGGGTGGGTTGCCCCTGTTCAACAACGTGAAGAACCAGCGCTGGGCACACCAGCCGAACACGATCCTCGTTGATAGCCGTCAGCTCGAATCCGGCGAGAGCATGTCCGATGACTTCAAGAAGTTCGCCGCCCACCAGATCGACGAGTTCAAATCCGAATACCGGCGGCGCTTTCCAGGCCGTGACACGTCAAACCTGACCGATGAAGACTTGATGCGGGAAGTGCTGAACACGGTCGGGAAGAAGGGCAAGCTCGGCGAACACATCCGCTGTGTCGTGTCCGTGTCGATGCTCACTGAAGGATGGGACGCACAGACCGTTAGCCACATCCTCGGCGTGCGAGCGTTCGGGACTCGCTTGCTGTGCGAGCAGGTGATGGGCCGCGGGTTGCGTCGGCGAAGCTACACCGTTGGCGACGACGGCATGATGACGCCGGAGTATGCCGACATCTACGGTGTGCCGTTCAGCGGGTTCCCGGTCGCGGGGTTGCCCGAAGAACGTACCCCACCCACCCCGAAACCGGGAAAGGGTGTACGTGCCATCCCGGAACGGCTCATCGGTTCGCCCTGGCTCGAAGTCACGTTCCCCCGTGTCGTCGGCTATCGGTTCGACGTGCCTGCAGAACGGCTCACGGCGAAGTTCGACAAGACGCACCGCGAGGTTCTCACCACGCAAGACATGCCAACCCACACGCTGAACGCGCCTATCGTGGGCGAGAAGGCCGAACTCACGCTCGACGAGGCGAAGGAACTCCGCCCTCAAACGGTCGCGTTCCGGCTCGCCACGCACCTGCAACAACAACACTTCCCGGATCGTGCTTGGCTGTTCCCGCAGTTGCTCAACATCGTCCGCGACTGGCTCGGCGACCCGGAAGGCGATTCGCCAAACGTGGACTACGGCGACGACACGTTCCCCGGTCTGCTCACGTTCGCGGAGAAGAAGAACGCGGTGTGCGAGAAGATCAAGCACGCCATCATCGCCGCGTCTGGTGGGGCACAACGGCTGCGGGCGGAACTGCCCTCGGCTGACTTCCTCGGCACCACCGCAGGCGTGTCATTCGACACGGTAAAGGACTGTTGGACGACCGACGCGACCAAATGTCATTTCAACCTCGTGCCGCAAGACAGCAACTGGGAAACCATCGTCTGCGCGAAGCTCGAAGAGATGGACGAGGTGCGAGCTTACGCAAAGAACCAGGGGATCGGGTTCCGCATCCCGTACACCTGCGAGGGGCACGCGGGCAACTACTACCCCGATCTCATCGTGAAACTCGACGATGGCCACGGCACCGCGAACTTGCTGAACCTGATCCTCGAAGTATCCGGTCAGAAGAAGCGAGAGAAGGATGCGAAGGTTCAGACCGCGAAAACGATGTGGGTTCCGGGGGTGAACAACCTCGGTACGTTCGGCCGCTGGTCATTCCTCGAAATCGACGGATCCAATCTGCACAAAACGAAGCAGGAGATTCGTAAGTTGTTGAAAGGTTAGAGGATGGCTTATTTACCTAAAGTGGCCATTTGGGTAAATAAACATCGGCGCAATTGGCGTTTGGGTAAATAGCTCACAACCGACCGTGGAGGCGAGGCTTGCGACCAGACGAGTTCACCGCCGATGCTCCTGGGAGTGTCGTTCGATCTGTAATGGGCCATTGGACATTCCAGCCCAACCCGTTGCCGCGGACGATCAACCCCGACATTCAACTGATGTCTCAGGTGTCGGCAGCGGATCAGGCGCTAGGTGAACTGGCTGGGGCAGGACGGCGGTTGCCGAATCCGCACCTACTCATCCGACCGTTCATCCGACGTGAAGCTGTCTTGTCGAGCCGGATCGAAGGCACCGTAACCCGACTCGATCAACTCTTTCTGTTCGAGGCAGACCCGGAAGAGTTATCGGCCCCATCCGATGCGGTGGAGGTACGGAACTACGTCCTGGCACTCGAACACGGGCTGGAATACATTCGGCAAGGACGGCCGTTTTCGCTTCAAATCCTCCGTGAAGTTCACCAAGTGCTACTGGACAATGTTCGCGGCGCAGAGAAACGACCGGGAGCGCTACGCGATCGCGCGGTGCTGATCGGCCGATCTGGAGATGATTTCGACACGTCCCGATTCGTTCCGCCGTGCCACACCACACTTGCGCCGCTGCTCAACGACTTTGTTGATTTCCTTCGGGACCAACGTGCGTTGCCAGTGGTTGTTCAACTGGCACTGATGCACTACCAGTTCGAGACCATCCACCCGTTTAACGACGGGAACGGGCGTGTCGGCCGGTTGCTCATCACACTGATGCTGTGCGAACGCCAGGTACTGCCTCAACCGCTCCTGTATCTGTCCGCGTTCTTCGAGCAACACCGCGAGGAGTATTACGATCACCTGTTGAACGTCAGCCGCCGAGCCGCCTGGAATGAGTGGATCGGGTTCTTCGCTCGTGGCATTGCAGAGCAGGCCCGCGACGCCATCAACCGCGTTCAACGATTGCAGGATCTCCAGCACACCTACCGCGAACGAACTACTGCGTTGGTCCGCACGGCAGCACCGCAGCGATTGGTCGAGGAGTTGTTCGCCTCTCCGTACATCACCGTGAGCCACGCGGCCGAGGTGATGGAAGTGGCGTTCAAGTCGGCTGCGGCCACGGTCGCGAAACTGGTTGAAGCGGGAATGCTTCGTGAGATCACCGGCCAGCAACGGAACCGGGTCTACTGCGCTGATGAAATCCTCGCATTGCTCGATCAACCGTTAATCAACGTTCCCACAACGCCACCAGTTCCGCCTACGCCTTGAAGGTGCCATGATGGCCAAGAGCAAGAAGCCCGCCGCGAAGTCGTCCGTTCCGGTCGATGCTCACAAGCACCCGACCGACACGCGGCCGAACATCCCCACACGCGAAACGGCTGCGTTCGCCACCGACGACGGCCCGAAGACGTTCGTCGCCAACCGCGACCGCTCCCTCGATCCGCAACTCGTCTGGAAGGGGAAGGACGAACAGGACGCGCGGCCGCTCGAAGTGCCTGCCATCCCGATTCACGTTCAGGAGAAGATTCACCCGCAAGCCATCATCGATGCGGTGAAAGCGTGGGCGCGGGCGAGCGGGGCGGCGGCAACTCCCCGATACGCTGCCGACCTGTTCTCCGACTTCAACGGGCTAGACGACTTCTCGAAGCGGTTGGAGTTCTACCAACACGATCAGCACTGGACGAACCGGCTCATCCTCGGCGACAGCCTGCTCGTGATGGCGAGTCTCGCGGAGAAGGAGCGGCTGCGCGGTAAGGTGCAGTGCGTGTACTTCGACCCGCCGTATGGCATCAAGTTCGGCAGCAACTGGCAGGTGAGCACACGCAAGCGAGACGTGAAGGACGCGAAGGCCGACGACCTGACACGCCAGCCGGAGCAGATCAAGGCGTTCCGCGACACCTGGGAACTCGGCATCCACAGTTATCTGAGCTACATGCGTGACCGCCTCGTTGCCGCCCGCGACCTCCTCACCGAAAGCGGCAGCATCTTCGTCCAGATCAGCGACGAGAACGTGCATCTCGTGCGATGCGTACTCGATGAAGTGTTCGGTATCGATAACCGTATCTCGGTTATCAGTTTCATGACCACGACATCGTTCGCCTCCAAGTTTCTCCCAGGTGTTGCAGATCGGCTTTTATGGTATGGGAAGAGTCGAGAACACACCAAATACCGAATGCTGTTCGAGCCGACGGAAAGAGTGATGGGGCAAGGCGGCTATCGCTGGCTCATGGAAACAGATGGCTCGGCACGCGGGATAACCGCTCAAGAAGCAAGGGGTGACGCGACCTTACCGCAAGGATCGCGACTATATGTGCCGGACAATTTGCTGTCTCAAGGGAAAGCCACCGAAGACCAAACCATCACCTTTCGCGGTAAACAGTATAACCCAGGGCTGAATTCCCATTGGAAGGCAAGTTGTCCACAGGGGATGACTCGTCTTGCGTGGGCAGGTCGCATCCATGCAGCCGAGAATTCGCTACGCTATATCCGCTTTGCTGATGACTTCCCTTACCGCGTTCGGAACAACGTCTGGGCGGACACTCAGACCGGGCAATTCACGGATGAGAAAATCTACGTTGTACAAACCAATACGAAGGTTATCGAACGCTGCCTGCTGATGACGACGGACCCCGGCGACCTCGTTCTCGATCCGACCTGCGGCAGCGGCACCACGGCCTACGTTGCGGAGCAGTGGGGCCGACGATGGATCACCATCGACACCAGCCGCGTCTCGCTGGCGCTGGCTCGCACGCGACTGATGGCCGCACGCTTCCCGTACTACCTGCTGACCGACAGCCCAGCCGGCAGGAAGAAGTTGGCCGAACTCGGCACCCGGCCTGCGGACATGCCGAACGGCAGCGCGTCATCGGTCATCAACCCGACAGCCCCGGACATGCACAAGGGGTTCGTGTATCGCGTTGTGCCGCACGTCACGCTCAAGAGCATCGCCAATAACCCCGACATCAAAGAGGGGATGACCCGCGCCCACATCGACAAGGCGATTGCGAAACACGCCGACACCGAAACGCTGTACGACCAGCCATACGAGGACAAGGACATCGTGCGACTCACGGGGCCGTTCACCGTGGAAAGCCTGTCGCCACACCGCGCCCTGTCGGCACCCGAGGAGACGCAGCCCGAGATCGCCACGACCCGCACCGCCGCAAGCTACCTCACGACGATCATCGAGAACCTTCGCACGGCCGGGGTGAAGGGCACGAACAAGGGGCAGCGCATCCAGTTCACCCGGCTCGACACGTTCCCCGGCACATACATCCAGGCCGAGGGCGAAACGAGCGACGGCGGCGCGGTTCGTGTGAGCGTCGGCCCGGAGACGGGTACGGTGGGCGATGCGTGGATCGCGGACGCCGCCATCGAAGCGAAGAAGGGGAGTAAGTGCGAGTTGCTGCTGGTGTGTGCGTTCGCGTTCGAAGGGAGCGTTCACGAGAAGACCGCAGAGCTGCAGAAGGAGATCAAGTTCGGCAACCTCCGTGTGCTACCCGTGCGGATGAACCCCGACCTCGCGATGTTCGGCGGCGACACCGGCAAGGAACTGCTGAAGAAGACCGGCAACGCCAACCTGTTCACGGTGTTCGGCGAACCCGATCTGAAACTGGACCGGAAAGACGGCAAGGTAATCGTGACGATCCGCGGTGTAGACGTGTTCGACCCCGGCACGGGCGAAGTGCGAACCGGCGACACGAACGACATCGCGTGCTGGTTCATCGACACGGATTACGACGGCCAGAGCTTCTTCGTCCGTCACGCCTACTTCCTGGGTGCGAACGAGCCATACGAGAAGCTGAAGAAGTCACTGCGTGCGGAGATCGACGAGGCCGAATGGTCGAAGCTATACAGCGCAACGAGCCAACCGTTCGAGCCGCCTCGCACGGGCAAGATCGCGGTGAAGGTCATCAACCACTTCGGCGACGAAGTGCTGAAGGTCTACCCCGTGGAGAAGACGCCACCCACGACCGCGAAGCAGAAGTAGGATCTGGTGGCCCGTGAGCGTCACACCGCGGAGTCGAGCACGCTGCGAGCGTTGCAGTCGGAGACGGCGACGGAACTCGACGCGCTGCTGCCGTCCGTGCTGAACCGGGCATTCGCGGGGAAGCTGTAGCACGTACTGTCCACTTCCACACAACCCAGGTTCAACCCAACCTCACCAGGGCCGCAGGCGTCACGTATACGGGTGCTCAGACTGTCTGCGAGGGAATCTGTCACTTCGATTGCGTTCGGGTCAGGAAGGTGCCCGCCATCGCGATCGTGTGCAGCGATGTGTCCGGATACCATCGAGTCAGGCGTGTCCACCCCACCGCAGTTCGGCAACTGCGGTTGCCAGTTCCGGTCGCATCACAAACCGTTGATCCCCGCCGTTCAACTCAGAGTCGCCAGTGGACAAGGTGCACCAATAACTGTAAACGCCATCGGCCCGTCGTGGGGGCGTGAAGTTGAGCACGGCAGCGATCAGTCGGCCGAGTTCCTCATATTGGCGGCGGGCTGGGTGGTCAGTTGAGTATCCCAACGATTTGGCCAAGTCAGTGGGCGTCGCAGTGCGTTCGGTTGCCCGGTACTGAAATCTGAGCAGTGCGAGCATGTTGTCGGTTAGGTTTGGGCGGATGGCGAGCAACGCTTCTCGAAACTCAGCCGCAGTAGCGACGTGTGCAGGAATTGGCTCCGATAGCTTTGACGCCTTCATAACCGTTGGATCTCCTGGTATATCATCGAATTGGTTTGACTGTCATCTTGCAATTGTTCCATTCCGGAGCCTATGGGACCCAGGGTCAGTTCGCAATGGCTATCCGATCGAGTTCCCATCCTCACCGGTCAACATAGACCGCCATCAGCCCTCATCGAAGGTGAGAAATCCAATCAGGTATGAACGACCAATCCGCAATCCGCACCAAATCCGACAATTCATTTCCTGCCGTAGCAGCATGGCGGTATGATGGTCGAGTGGGAGTTAAAAACTCCTCCCAGCAGGGGAAGGCTCCTACTATCGCCTCTCGCTTTGACCGCTCTTGCCGCGTTGAGTTCATCTCTCACTACACCCCAAGACCGCCAGACCGCTTGCGACGTTGAAGAATGCCCCTGCTTGGCGTAAGGCCATTCCGACCTCGCGCCATCCGTTTCGGGCACAATGCCCAGTAAGGTACGAGACCGTGAGCAAGAAACTGTACGTCGGGAACCTTTCGTTCGACGTCACCCAAGATCAACTTCAAGACATGTTCACTCCCTACGGCGGAGTGCAGTCGGCCCAACTCATCATCGACCGTGACACGAACCGATCCAAAGGGTTCGGATTCGTCGAGATGTCGAACGACTCCGAGGGGAACGCAGCCATTAGCGGTATGAACGGCCAGATGGTGGATGGCCGAGCCCTGACCGTGAACGAAGCCAAGCCAAAGGAGCCTCGTTCCGGTGGCGGGTTCTCCGGCACTCGGCGATAACCTGAGCCAGTAACAAGACCGAATTCGAGACCCTGGTAAGTCTTCGGCTCACCAGGGTCTGTCATTTCCAGGTCGCAGACGGATTGAGAAAGACCTCGAAGGAGCAGGAGGAGAGGCATACAAGTGGGTCGAAATGCCAGATGGTTCACGCAGAACAGTTACCAAGGATGAAACTCGCACGTGGGGTGAACCGTCGATCATCAAGGACGCTTCGCGGCGATTAACCATGCGGGTCTCCTTGGCCACGGGATCCCAGACATTTCGTTAGCACCTTCGCATGTCGCCCTGATACCCTGGTCTGCTAGTTGAAGTCAAAAGACAGCTAGAGAGAGGAGACAAGCAACATCCTTTGGGTTTTGCTGACCTTGCCCCGAATCCCCTTTCAGGGAGGTTCTTCGTGTTTGCATTCTTTCAATGTGTGGCCGAATCAGTTGCCGAGAACGGGGCGAGGGGACTGCTCGAGATGGTTCCAGGCGGAGCGTTCGCGCTCGCCGTAGCGGGCGGAGCGCTGGCGAAGTACAAGGCCCGCAAGCACGACGAAGCGTTGCGCGACGAGGTGGCCCGCATTGCGTCAGCCGGAGTAACCGAGGCCCGCCAGGCGGCAGTGGAGGCTGTCAAGGAAGTCGCTGACCGAGTTCCCATTGAAGACCGCGTTGTGCTGGAATCGTTCCTCGCCCAGATCCCTTCTGCCATCTCCCAGTCGCTCAAGCGACCCGCTGACCCGTCTGGTAAGACTGTGCCGGCTTCCTTCGCCCTGACCACCGCTGACGACGTGCTGAGGCTCCTCCCTCCCCGACCACCGAGGTTCAAGGCCGGGGACGCGTTGCCCGGTCACGCCGAGTGGAGATTGGAACGTGTTCTCGGCGTTGGTGGTTTCGGCGAAGTGTGGCTGGCCCGTCACACCGACATGGGCCTGGAGTCGGCCGTGAAGTTCTGCCACGGGCCACAGGCCGCCGACCTACGTCATGAAAGCCAGGTTATCGCCCAGGTGATGCGGGCCGGGGAGCACCCCTCCGTGGTCGCCCTACGCGATGCTGTCCTGACAGGAAGCACCCCCTGGCTGCGATTCGACTTTGTGGACGGTGGCGATCTCGGCGATGTGGCTCGATCTCTTCAGCGACAGCCGACGGAGCAGCGGGCGAAGCATGTCATTAACGCCATGCGCCAGATTGCTTTAGCCGTTGGAACATTCCATCGCCTCAATCCGGCTGTTGTTCACCGCGACTTGAAGCCGAGCAACATCCTGTACGACAAAACGGCCAGGAAACTCCGGGTCACAGACTTCGGGATTGGGGCGGTGACGGCCAAAGCGACACTGGCCGATGAGGCTCGCGGTGCCGCGACATCGAGCGGTCGAATGCTGTCATCCCACCGCGGATCGCACACCCCATTGTACGCCAGCCCCCAGCAGCGAGCGGGTTCAGACCCGGACCCACGCGACGATGTGCATGCTTTGGGGGTCATCACCTACCAGATGCTCACCGGTCATCTGACCCAGGGGCCAGGAACGGACTATGCCCACGACATGAAGGACGCTGGCTCGCCGCCAGGACTGATTGACCTGGTTGGTCGTTGTGTCGCACAGAATCCTAACCGCCGCCCCGCGACTGCTGCTGAGATGGCGAGAGAGCTTGCGGCCCTGGGCACCCAGCCGCCAAATCCTGGCCCTACCGTCCCACCTGCGGTGGTTGAACCGACTCCGAAGCCTGACCCAGTTGCCATTATCCCACCCGTTGTACCCCTGCCACCCTCGCCCCCTCTTGTCCCCTCGCCACCAGTCTCTCCTCCAGCAACATCCGACGACTGGGGAAAGAATGTTTCACCCGTTCCCTTGATCTTCGATCCGCCACCTGAGCACGACGTCGATCTTCCGATTTCCGGTAGCTGGAAAATGAACCGGGTCGAGAACCCCTACTCGCGGTGGAAGCAGGTGAGCAAACTTCCGGCGACGGTGAAGGTTCGCCCTGGCGATGAGGTGTACCGACTCGACATCGCACGCGGGGCCAGAGACGCTAACATTCGGGGGATCACTAACCTCATCGGGATCGAGGAACTTCACACTCTCGATCTGATCAAATGCAAGCGACTCACCGAAGAGGGCTTTGCACTGGCCGCCAAACTCACTCAACTCCATACCCTCTTCCTGAGCGAATCGTCGATCACCGACATGAGCCTGAAACTGTTCGCCAAACTGCCTCAACTGGAAGTCCTCGAACTGATCCGCACCGGAATCACCGACGCTGGCCTCGCATGTCTGAAGTCGCTAAAGTCGCTGACGTTCCTGTCGCTCGATGGGACGCCCCTCACGGATGCTGGCTTGCTCAACTTGATGTCGCTGCGGCAACTTGTTGACCTCGATATCGAATCGACGCAAATCACTGATGCCGGGCTGGCGTCAGTAGCCGGACTCTCAAAGCTCGAGTTCCTGCGGCTGTCAGACACCCGGGTGACCGACGAAGGCGTGGGCCACCTGCTGCAACTCTCCCGCCTTCGAGTTCTACAACTAGACCGCACCGGCCTCACTGACATTGGTATCGCACAGTTAGCAACGATGAAGAAACTTGAGTTGCTATGGGTGGCGCAGTGCGGAGGCGTAACGGACCGTGGGCTCTCGTTCCTGGGAAAGATGAAAAATCTGGAAGCGCTCGACGTGTCAAAAACTGCCGTGACCGACGCGGGCATCGCGTTCTTGAAGGGGATGCCGAAGATGACAACTCTCTACCTGGGAGACTGCGTTGGTATCACGGATGCTGGCGTTGAGCACCTGGTATCCATGCCCAGGCTCGGAGAGGTTGATCTGACTGGCACCAGCGTGACGACAGCGGGGCTTGCACGACTCCGGGACGCGCTGCCAGATTGCCGGGTTGGCTCAGGACTGGAAGAAGAGTCTGAAGATGGGGCTGACGAAGAGACAGATGACCCCGACACCGTGCAAGACGGCGAGCACCCGTAAACGCCCGATCACTCTGAGCAATGATCACTGGTCACCATATGCGATAAGATCGCGTTTAAGGCATGTTCGGCTGTTCAGGTGAGGAATTGGGGACGTCGGGTGACGTTCGCGGTTAAAACGTGGTCATGGCCACTGTGAGGGCACTGTCCGTCACCCGGCGCCCCACTCGAGGCATGGACGCGATATCAAGTTGAGGTGTCGGTTGTGGATCTGACACCCACTCAGAGGGTTTTCTGGGGGCAACTGGTGTCAGTGAGAAATGCAAAAAACCCTAGTATTCTAGGGGCGGTTATGTTCCAATTCTTTTAAGGACGCGGTTGCCGAAGCGGTGCGGCGGCATCTGGTATACCCAGCGCCGCCGCCGCCGCCCGCCCCTGAACCACCTCTGGCCCCACTGCCTGACGATGACTCACCTGTGGTTCGGCAACCCATGAAGCCCGCGAAGGGGGAAACCGAAGAAGTGACGACTGCGCGGTGAAGCTCAATCAACCTGGGGCGTGTTTCTCAACATGCGATGTCGGACTACGCCAGCACCTTCGCAACGGTCCCGCTTGCAGATGTGATCGGCGGAATGACTCGTGTGTAATACATGAACCCGCTGGTATTGTCCCGTTCATGTATTTGGTGGCACCGGCATTCTTGCCGGTGGTTCCAAGCTGCACAAACAGGAGTGTCTGTGCCACCAAAACAGACAGATCTAATGGGTTCGTGTTTGAAGGATCAGTTTGTCTCCGTCAGTGAAGCCATGAGTTCTCGCTGATCGAACTCCGCGACCGCCACAACGGTGTCGGCCGCCCCATAATACACAAGGAACTTGTCCCCCAACGGTACAACGCCGGTCGGGAACACCACGTTCGGCACGAATCCGATTCGCTCGAAATCTTCCTCGGGCCGCATGAATGGTTTCGCGGTCCACCTCAGCACATGGGCAGGATCCGCCGCGTCGAGGAGCAACGCCCCCGCGGCATACTCGCCGACCGCGCCCGGTTGTGTTGGATGGCGGTTTCCGTGGTAGATCGCCAGGAAGCCATCAGCGACGCGGATGGGTGGTGGACCTGCTCCCACGCGGCCCGATTGCCAGTCGCCACCGGGGAGCGTCAGAGGAGAGTGGGCTCCCCAGTGCAGCATGTCCGGAGATCTCGCAACCCACATCTCAGGTCGCGTGAATGGTGTCCCACACACCGGGCGGTGGAGGGCGAAGTAGGTATCGCCCCTCATCTCCGGGAACAGCACCACGTCCTTATTCTCAGGGCAGAAGATGACACCGTGACGGGTGAATGTGCGGAAGTCAGTGGTGCTCGCCAGTGCGGTTGCGGGACCATGACGCGAGACGGCAACATAGGTGAAATAGAACTGGCCGTTCAGCGGTGTGATCCGCGGGTCTTCGACGCCAAACTCTTCCAGTTCACCCTGCGGACAAAACACAATTTCGCCAATTTCGCGTACGGCGGTTCCTTGTCCACAACGGACAACCCGCAAGTGCGATGTGAAGGTGAGACGCACCAGACTGTCAGACTTGCGGCGAACCACTCGCGGGTCGATGGGCTCCAAATCGGCGTTGGGCATCCAGTCAACCACCAAGCCTGTCGCCGCATCCCACCGCGGCAGAGCCGTGTAGCCATGACGGTGTTCACGCGGTCGTTCCGCAACACGAACTAGCAGGACAACCTCGCCATCAACCAGAACCGCCGCCGGGTTGAAGACGCCAACCACCTCAAAGTCCGAGCGAGACGCGGGCAGTTCACCGGGGCGGAGGAGCAGCCGAGTCGAGAGCCGTCGGATGGTCACTGTCGTGTCTCGCAAGGTGGCAAGGCTTGCGAACGTCTAAACGCCGCGAGTCTCCCGACCGGCGTTCATGGTAGCAAGCGACCGAGTTCTTCCAGCAGAATTTATCCGTTCGAAATGCAATCGTCCGAGCCGTTGTTGAAAAGCGAAAGC
>PNLP01000076.1 GCA_013823135.1 Planctomycetaceae bacterium | reverse complement strand
CTATTATTATGACGCATATATGATCTAAATTTAGGTAGTTGCTTTGTTAGTATCCAGGTTTTCTGGTCGTCCACACGGGTCGGATGAATCAGACCATCTTGGAGGCCAACGGCGCGATTACCTTGAAGCGTTGCGTCAGTTGCGGCGGTAGCACCCGCGACTGACAGGAGTGTTCTTGATCCAGGACGTCAGCTCCAGTCACATTGCCGGTGCGACATCGAACTCCATGGCTCCATGGCGGGCAGTGCTAGTTCGTGGCGACCCCGTTCGACGCCTGTTCAGCGTCGTGGCAAAACCAAGCAAAGATGCCGGTCAACGCCCTTGGGGGCGCTATCTGATGGGGGCGCTATTTGAAGCAGGCGTCGTGGATCTACCAGAGCGCGTTCATCGCACGTGTTGGTCTCGTGCCCGGAGTACAACAGACTTTACGCACACCCGGTTGAGTAGACCTGGGCCAACAACCAGATGCGAGCGTGGTTCTCTGAACACGTCCAGCCAATGTGTTGCACGACTTGTGAGCAGAACCAATATCTCGTTACTGGCCAAGTGTCAGTCAAAGGTAGTCACTTTGCCTCGACGTAAGTCTTGAAATCGAGGCGACGCCGCGAGTACTTCGTTGTGTCCGAACCTGCCCAACTTTCAGATGAAGCAGGTTCGGACACAACGAAGTACTCCTGAAAATCTCGGAGACTTACGGCGACTTCGAGTGACTACCTTTGATTGACACTTGTCCCGTTACCCGTCACGATCACCGTGGATCACGCGAAGGGCGTTCGCCTCCAGTCCGAGCGGTGGCGCGCAATCCGCATACCCGTTCCTTCGGTTTGTCTGGCAGACAGGACACTTCGGGTTCAAGGCGCGAGCCTCGCGCACCGCCTTCATGGAGAAGGTGACCATGTTCTCCAAGATCATGACCGGCAACGGAGTCAGAAGGAACGGCTGAAGCAGGTGCCGCAGGACCATCATCCCGAAGCTGGCCGCCCGCATGTTTAGGTCCATCACCGCGGGCTGCTCGATCACCAGGTCGTCCGAGTACCCGAGTGCCCGCACACGGGCGCGTTCGGGGGCCGACAGCGATTCGAAGCTGAGTTGCCGGGCGGTGATGACGCCGGCACATTGCAGACAGTAGCGACCTGGGGCGGTGTAACTCGTCCGGGCGTCCAGCGAGACGATCCCGTGCTTGTCCGCACCGATTTCGGCACCGACGTCGATGTAAGGCCGATGGTAGCGGTACGCGACCTCACAGAGAGTTAGACGCGGGAAGGCCCTGTCCAGGCAGCCGACGATGACGTCAGCCTCGCGCAACCGGGCCAGGACGTTGCGGTCCAGCACGTTGCCCGCGACCGGCTCGACCCGGCAGCCGAGCCCCAGGCTCTCGATGCCGCGGCGGATGACCTCCACCTTCGGCGTTTTGCGCTTCACGTCCTCCTGTGTCGTGTAGAAAATCCGGTTCAGGTTCACCTCCTTGGTCACGTCGTCGTCCACCGGCATGATGTCCTTGCAGCCCGCCCGGACCAGCAGTTCGCACATGATCGAGCCGGTCCCGCTGGCGCCGGCCACGGCGACCTTCAAGCCCGACAGGACGCCCAGGGCGCCGGCCCCAGTTATCGCCAGGGCGCGGTCGAAAATCGCCTCCGGCGGCGGGGGCGGCGGCATCAGCCGCCCGTCCAGTGGGCGGTAGCGCAATTGCTCGCCGAGGACCACGAGCTTGCGAAGCGGCTGGCAGACGCCCCCCTCCGACCAGACGCGGCCGCACTGGCTCGACCTGCCGACGACCACGCTCACGAGGCGGGTTCGCGGGGCGAGTTCCTGGAGGTTCTCCACCAGGAGCGGTTCCTGCTGGTTGTCGTAGAGCGAAAAGCCGACTTCTTTGTCCGCGCCGGGGTGGGTGTGGAAAAGGATCAGACCAGCCAAGCCTTCGACCCGCATCAACAAGTGAGCACGTCGGAGGTAGGAGGAGCTGAAGACCAGGTGGTCGTGTTCTGCGACCTTGAGATCGCCCGGGCCGGGCAGGCAAAGTCCGGCGAGCAGGAACTCGTGCCGGTCGCCCGTCCGGCACTCGCCGAGGACACCGATGGCACCCGTCTCCGGGCAGCGGCCCGAGCGGAACGAAACCTTGAACAGATCCTGCAGTCGCAGCCAGTCGTCCTCGGTGACACGCAAGTCAGTACGCATTGATCGCCCCCCGATTTAGGAAGAAGCCCATGCAGTGGGCCAGATGGCTGCCCAGATCGTCCTGGCCCCGGACCCACTCTTTGCCGTCGGGGTAGTGCCACGAGACGAGTTGCCACTGGCGGCCATTCACCGTGATGATCGCACCTTGAACGCGCGGGTGAGTGCCCCCTTTGAACTTGTACGGCAGGCCCAAATAGAAGGCGTCGAGCGCGCCCGCGTCGTAGGCGGCAGGAATGGCGACCAAGATGTCGTAAGCCGACTTCTCCCAGAGCGCCGGTGCCGTCACATCCTGCTGGAGCACGTAGCACTGGCCGCCGGCCTCGACGGCTTCGACCGAGACGCCGCGCTTCACCAGCGCGGCAATCTCCTCCGCGAGTCTTTGCGGGCACATGCTACCGGCCCTCCCCGTACTTGCCGTCCCGCTGAGCCTCCAGCGCGTCCCCCCGTTTGAGATGGATGGGTTTGTCGAGCGGCAGCGGGGCGCTGCTCCCCGGCAGGTAGAGCGTGTACTGTTGGTAGTCGAGGCCGATCCCCGGCAGTGCCAGGATCTGCTTCGGCGTCATCTCGTGGCTCGTCGCGACGGCCCAGCGCGTGTTCACCCGGAAGGCTAGGACCAGTTCGATGCCGAAGTCCTTCGTGGTCCCTTTCTCCTTCAAGTACACGCCGACCGACTGATCGAGGTCGCCGATGGCCGGCCCGACCTCGTCATGCTTGCCGATGTTGTGCAGCCGATCGAGCGGCCGCAGGGGCGGCGGGGGCAGCAGGTGAATGCCCAGGTGCCGCGCCCCGTCTTCGAGGAGTTGCAGTAACGGGGCGTTGTCGGCGATCTTGAACTTCGTCGGCGAACCCCCGGGCAGGACGCGGGTCGTCACCGTCAGGTCGTGGGGGCTGCCGGGGGCGTGTGCGTCCGCCGGGCCCACCATGACGCTACCGACTTCGGTGCTCTCGTTCAGTTCCATCACAATTCTCCTTGTAAAGGCGTGTTCGTCACTTATAATGTGACGAAGTCGTCAAGCAGTGGCCGCGAAAAATGCAGGCCCGCTGCCTGCACTAAGTCGTCTTGTTTTACTATACGAAGTCGTCAATATAAAGTCAACGGTATGGCACAAGAATTTGGCGGCCTGCTCCGCAAAGCGCGGGAAGACAAGGGGCTGACCCAAGCCGAGTTGGCCCAGCGGGCCGGTCTTCAGCCGTCCGCAATCGCCCACTTCGAAGCCGGGCGGCGGTCACCGTCCCTCGACAACTTCCGACGGCTGGCCGACGCCCTTTCGGTCACCCTCGACTATCTACTCGGCCGCGAGACCGAGCCCGCCAGCGCCGGACCGGTTGCCGAGCAACTGCTTCGCGACTTCGCCCGAATCGCCGCGAAGGATCAAGACACCGTGGCCGACTTCGCCCGGATGCTGGCCGAGAAAGGAAAGCCGCGAAAGGGCGACAAGTGAAGCGGGTGGACCCAACCGTCGGGAAGGACTGAGCATGGCGATCCGTGGACTTTTTGTCGGCATTGACCGCTACGCCCACCCCCAGGCCAACTGGTTGCACTGTGCGGCGCGCGACGCCACCGCCTTGCACGCGCTGTTCACGGACACCCTGGGCGCGGGTGCTCAACTCCTTACCGACCGGCAGGCGACTCGGTCTGCCATCGAAGCCCAATTGCAGTCGCTCGGGCAGTGCAGCGCAAGCGACCTGGTGGTCATCGCCTTCTCCTGCCACGGGACCGCCGACCACCACCTGGCCACCTACGACACCGACCCAACGGATTTGGCGACTACGGCCATTCCGCTGAGTCTGCTGGGCGCGTGGTTCGCCAGCATTCCGGCCCGTCGGCTCCTCTGCGTCATCGACGCGTGCTTCTCCGGCGGGATCGGTGCCAAGGTCTTCATCCCCGCAGCCACCGCCGCCGGCCCGCCGCCGGGTAATCCGTTCGACCAACTCTCCGGCGAGGGCCGGTTAGTGCTGACCGCGGCATCCGCGTCGGAACCGGCCTGGGAGATCGGCCGCTTCAGCCACGGCCTGCTGACCTTCTACCTGTTGGAAGCCCTGCGGGGTGCCGAAGAGGTGCGCGAGGCGGGCAAGATCTCGATCTACCGCCTGCTCGACTACGTCACCAAGCGGGTCATCGATCGGTCCGCCCAGTTGGGCCGGCAGCAGCACCCGACCCTTCGGGGCCATTTCGACGGCGAACTGACCTGGCCGGTCTTCCGCCCGGGCCCGACCTACTTTGCCGCCTTCCCCGAGCGGGCTCGCAAACCGGTCACGGCCGACATCATGAGTTTGGAGAGCTACGGCTTCCCGCCGGAACTCCTGCGCGCCTGGGCTGGCACCATCCCGACCCTGAACCAACTCCAGATCGACGCCGTCAACGATTACGGGTTGCTCAGGGGCGAGCACTTGGTCGTCTCGGCCCCGACCTCGTCGGGAAAGACGATGATCGGCGAACTGGCGGCGCTGCTCGGGGCAATGGACCGCATGCGGGCCTTCTTCCTCCTGCCCCTCAAGGCTCTGGTCAACGACAAGCAGCGGCATTTTGCCGCCACCTATCAGGAGTTCGGCCTGCGCGTCCTCCGCGTGACCGGGGACAACTCCACCGACGTCCCGGCCGTCCTGCGGGGTCAGTACGACCTCTGCCTCCTGACCTACGAGGCCTTTGCGTCACTGCTGATCGGCAACCCACACATACTGGAGCAGGTCGGCACGGTGGTCGTCGATGAGGTGCAGATGGTCGCCAACCCGTCCCGCGGGGCCAACCTGGAATTCGTCCTGACGCTACTGCGGATGCGGCGGCGGGCCGGCGTCGAGCCCCAACTCATCGCCCTCTCCGCCGTGATTGGCGACACGAATGGACTCGAACGGTGGCTCGGGGCTCGCCTGCTGCGCCGTACCGAACGCCCCGTCCCCCTGGACGAGGGCATCATGCGGGCGGACGGGCGGTTTCGCTACGTGGACGTGTCCGGCGCAGAGCAACTCACCGAACCCATCATCAGCCGGGTTTTTCGGAAAGGGTCCAGCCAGGACCTGGTGATCCCCCTGGTCCGGAAACTGGTGGGCGAGGGGAAGCAGGTGATCGTCTTCCGCGAGACGAAGGGCGACGCGCGCGGCTGTGCCGGCTACCTGGCCGAGACGCTCGGGTTGCCGGCGGCAACGGCCGCCCTGGCCGCGCTGCCGTCGGCCGACCCGTCGCTGGCCTCCTCCGAACTGCGAAACGCCCTGCGGCACGGCGTCGCCTTCCACACCACCGACCTCGATCGCGACGAGCGTCTCGCCGTCGAAGAGCACTTCCGCACCCCCCGGCACCGGACTTCGCGTCATCGCCGCCACGACTACCCTGGCGATGGGGGTCAACACGCCGGCCGAAGCCGTCGTCGTGGCAGGGCTCGACCACCCCGACGGCCCCTACACCGTGGCCGAGTACAAGAACATCATCGGGCGGGCCGGCCGTCTCGGGTACGCCGAACTCGGCACGTCCTACGTGATCGCCCTCGATGCGAACCAGGAAAACTACTACTGGAACCGCTACGTGACCGGCGTGCCCGAGGAACTGCGGTCGCGCTTCATCGCCGAAGATACCGATCCCAGGACTTTGATCCTGCGCGTGCTGGCCGCGGCCCGAAGGTCGGGCGTCAAGGGCGTCCCGCGGGGTGACATCATCGACTTCTTGGAGGGGAGCTTCGGCGCATTCCAGAGTAAACACAACGCCGCGAACTGGAACTGGGACCGGCAGCAGATCGCCGGCGCACTGGCCGAACTCGCCTCCCACAAACTGGTCGAAGCCACGGGGGACGAAAACTACCACATGACGCCGCTCGGCCGCTTCGCCGGGCGGGCCGGCATCGAGGTCGATTCGATCCTCCGGCTGGTGGAAGCCCTCGCCCCGCTCGCGGCGGAACAGGTCACCGACCCCTTGCTGATCGCTGCCGCGCAGCTCACCGTCGAACTCGATCAGCAGGGGTTTCCCATCAACAAGAAGGGCGCACAGAAGGAGGCGCAAAGCTGGTTCACCGAGTTGCGCCGGCAGAACATCCCGGTGCAGGTCCTCAACTCCCTCCACCGCTCGGTGGCCGAACCCCACGTGCCGGCGCTGCGCGCGAAGAAGGCGGCCGCGTGCCTTCTGTGGATCTCCGACTGCACGATGGCGGACATCGAGACCATCCTGACCCGGCACGGCCGGAAATTCGACGGCGCCGCCGGTGCCGTCCGAGGCGCGGCGTCACGCACCGGCGACCTGCTCCCCGCCGCCGCCCAGGTGGCCACCATCCTCCACCCTGATCTCGACCTCGGCAACCGCCTCACCCGCCTCCTCACGCGACTGGAAGTGGGCGTCCCCGCGGCTGCCGTGGAGGTCGCACAGTTCGCCGGCCCCCGGCTCTCCCGCGGCGAATACCACCAGCTCGTCCGGGCCGGGCTCGGCACCGCCTCCGCGGTAGAAGGTGCCGCTGATGAAACGCTCGCGGCCTGCCTCGGTGGCAACGACGAGCGCATCGAGATCGTCCGCGACGCGGCTCGCCTGTTCCGCGAACAGGGGCCCGGAGTCACCCTCCCGGAATTCCCCGGCTACGAAGGGTGACGTGCCGGCCACCCTCGCCGGGCCCGGGCGGGAATCAACCGCGACCAGCCGGTGAGAAGAGCTTCGCCACCGCCCGCTCCTCCCAGGCACCGTAGCCGGCAGGGTCTCGCCAGAATTCTTCCCAGGCCTGGTTCAGCGTCGTGTGAACCTCCTCCCGGGAGGACGGCGATGCGATGCGACAGCCCATCCCGGCGACGCCGTCCTGCGCGGCGCGGCAGACCTCCGCGAGCAGGGTTTGGGGGAAGCAACGCCGGTATTCCGGCTCCGGCTGGCCCCCCACCAAGGCGGTGAATGACTGCCACCGCTCCTCGATGCGGGCGACCTCGGCCGCGAAGCCCATGCGCGTGAGAACGTTCAGCATGACGGCCATGCGCGCCCCGTCGGGCGGGTGCGACGTGGGCGCGTAGGAGGGCACCGCGAATGGGTCGCCGCCGCGCTTGATGGCCAGGTGCAGGTGCGACCAGGCGAACGCCGCACCGACGGTCAACGTCCCGAATAGGTCACACAGGAACTCGATCGACCACGACACCCACGACCGCACCCAGCACTCCAACGTGTGTACCATCTGGGCCGGCCCGCGGCGGCGTTCCTGGGCACGCAACTCCTCGTCGAGATACCCCAGCGCCGCCCGCATCACCCGGTCGTGCGCCGCGCGGAAGGGATCGACCAACGGGTTGTTGGCGACGCGCAGCAGCGGGTGTGCGATCTCATGGTAAAGGTCCGGCAGGTGCAACAAGAACCGGCCTTCCGTCAACGGGACGCACAGCAGATTCAAACTCGGGAAGATCCCGAAATAGGCCCGCGACAGTGAGGTCACCACGGGCGGCAATAGCGGGTAAGCGATCTCCAGTCGGATGCGGTCCATCAGGGTGTTGAGCCGCAGGTCCTCTCGGTGCGCGCGCTCGATCGCCGCGAACCCCACCGTCTCGACCAGGTCCAAATCCGCCACCGCCCGGCGCAACATGCGCAGTCGCTCGGGCTGGTTCGCCGGCAGTCGCATCGCCGGCTCGTCGATGAGGAAGCGCAGGTTGCCGCTGATGCGTGAGACTTCCGCCTGGCAGGCGGCCACGAGCGTGTGGAACTCCCGCGCCAGGTCGCGCGGGACTCGCGTGTTCAGGTGACCGGCCCGGGCTAAGAGTTGGAGTACCGCCCCGGTGAAGTAGTCATTCATTAGGCCCCGCCCCGAAGCCGCGCCAGGACCGTCCCCTGTTCGCGCTCCAGGGCACGAGCAAGCTCTTCTAAGCGATCGATTACCGGGGGGCCCACCGGTTCCAGCCGCAGCAACTCGCCGACCTCCCCCCAGCCTTGCCGGACGCCGGCACCCTGGCCTCTCAGCAACACCCGGATCATGGCAGCCGAGGCGTCCGCCGTTTGGTCCGCCCCGAGCGAGCACAGCCAGGCCGCGAGCCGACGCCGGTCCTCGTCCTGCGTGGTGCTGGTGCCGGCATTAAGCCGCACCAGCACCCGGTCGAGCAGGTCGGCATGGTCACGGATGCCCTGGTAAATCCCGGAGAACAGCCCGGTGTCGGTCATGCTACCTCCTCCGCGTCACCCGCCCCGGCCACGAAACTCAGCGCGTCGCTGTCGTACTCGCCCGCGTCCTCCCCGAGCCGGCGGTCGTTGAGCTTGATGGTAATCGGGTCGCGCGTGCAGTCCTCCGGCCGGGTCCACGCCAGCGTGGTCAGCGCGTACAGGTCGCTCAGACAGTTGAGGAAGGGGAGCGGCCCTTCGACGAACCGCACGTGCAGCGGGTTGACCGTCCCAGGCCGACGAAACGCCCGCCCGGTGGCACACAGGTACGCGTCGGTCGCGTCAGCCAGGTGGTAGGTTCCGACCTCCGGGTTCTGGACCCATGCCGGTTTGCCCGGCTCGACAATCACGTCGAAGAGGCGGAGCGAGGCCGGGGCGGTTTTTGACACCTCGAGCATCGTCAGGGTCGCATCCGCGGGGAGCACGCCTTCGGCCTTAAGTCGTTCGACCGCGCGGCGTGCGCCCGCACGCTCCGACGGCCAAAGTCGGCCGTCGCGCTGCAGGACGATCGTGTGGATCTCCTCGTACTTCGCCTCCGCCCGGAGCAGTTCCATCAGGTAGGTCGCCACCTGGTCGGCCAGGAGCATCTCCTTCTGCCGCGACTTCCGCGAGAGTGTGCGGACCTCGCTACCGTGCTTGCCGACAACCGTAAACCCCGCGGTGTGGTGCTTCACGTCGACGCCGACGATCACGTCCGCGTGGAGCGGCGTGGCGAGCACGAACGGCCACCGCTCGTTGGTCAGGAGCACCTTGTTGAGCGCCACGTTTCGCAGGTACCCATCGAACCGGCCCCGGCGGTCGTGGCGGATCTGGTAGCGAGATCCGCCGTTGCGGCCGTTCTCCAGGGCGTAACACTCTTGCCCCGTCGCGGAGTGCACCACGGCGGCCGGCAGGTCGAACCGCTCCCGCAGTTCGCGCAAGACCAGGGCCGCGAGCTGGTCCTCGGCCCGCTGGCGCCGGTCGTCGGTGTGGTGGGTCATCACCACGGCATACCCTGGCTTGGTGCAGTGCTTCTGCACGGCCTGGATAACCTCCCGCCCCTGGCGGACCGCCGTGCGGAGCACGCGGTCGTTGTAAGTCACGAGTTCGGGCGCGTACCCGTGCTCCTGCGGGAAGAGGTCGTCGACCGAGCGGCGCAGGTCGGCCCGAAATGCCTCACCCCAACTCTCGGCCACGCTCTGCGGCAGGACCAGGTACTGGCGGTCGAGGGGCGACCGGACGTAGAAGCCGGCAGACTTGTCGCGCAGGCAGTCCAGTCGGGTGCGCCCGAGTTGGTCGAGCCCCACGTGCTGTGCCCCGATGCTTCCGCGAACGGAGAGAACCCGGTCCCCGCCGAACCGCAGGTCCGGAACCTGAAACATCTGGGGGCAAACCCGCACTGGGTCCGCCCCCAGGCGCAGGCGGACGGCGCCGAAACGCAGACCTTGGAGGTGGTCGCGGACGAAGTCGTGGATCATTTTGTGCCGCTCGTGCGGCGCGAGTATTGTCTCGCGCTGGAGCGCCTGGGCGCGCGGGTCCTGCGTCGAAATGACGGGGTAGCAGAGGCCCGCGGGGGCTGCCCGCTGGTCGTCTTGGTTGTTCCGGTAGTAGACGACCGCGGCGTCGGCCGGGAGGTTGGCCAAGTCGGGAGGAATCGGCTTGCGGCACTCGGCGGCCACCCACTCCAGAAGCGGAACCGTCCGCCCGTCGAGTGGAATGAGTTCTTCGCTCGCGGTGAGGTCGGAGATCTCCGCCAGGCGGATGTCGTACCAGAGGTGGCCCATGCGGTAGATACAATGCTGACCCTGCCACCGCCGAAACTCGCGCCGGGCGAGGCGGACCGGCAGCGGGGACTGGCTGCCGAAGGCGTGCTTGACGTCGACGCAGAGGCCGAGACCACCGGGCGTGAGGACCGCGCGGATCGCGAACCCACGGTACTGACTCACCCCGTGCTGCTCGTAGCACGGATCCTTGAAGAAGTACGGCCGACCCGACGAGGGCTGCCACAACCGGGCGTCCCGGCGCAGCGGCTCCTGGAGCACGAACTGGAGGAAGCGCAGGCAGATCGGGTCGGTCTCGGGTGAGCGGGCCCCGAAGTCCAAACGAAGGTCGCCTGGCACGCGGTCGAGGTAGGCGGTCGCCCTCACCAGAGGTATCGGGGAGGGCGGCTCGGGGTCGTCTTCCCGGATCACGACGTGCGGCTCGCCGTCGTGGGTGACGATCGCCACCGGGCTTTGCAGCCGGTAGCTCAGCCGCCGGACGAGTGCCTGCTGGTTCTGGAAAAACTCGCCCTGCTCCGAGCGCAGCCCCCGGACGCGGTAGAGCCGGTAGCCTGCCGACAACTCGGCGAGGTTCGTGATCGGGAAGACGTTGGTCTCCAGCGCGGTCATTCGTCGCCCTCCCAGCAAGGCTTTCGGAACGGGCAGTCGGAGCAGTTCTCCGGGCGGGTGGTGACGGGGAAATCCGCCTGCCGGAGTTCGGGGTGCTTGCGGCCGTCGAGGGCCAGACTCATACGCGAGGCGCTGTCCGCGATCATATCCTCGACCTCGCCCACGTCGTCCTCGTCCAGCGAGTGTTCGCGGATCCGGTTCGTGAGGAGTTGCACCTCCGCGAGCCGGATCGTCGTCGGGTCGCAGCCCTGAAACACCCGCGCGAAGTCTTTGTGGACGGTGCAGCGGGTGAGTGCCAGTGCGTAGGTGACCAGTTGCAACCAGTAGTCCTTGGTCCCGAACGCGTGTACCTTCCAGTCGACGATGAGTGGCGGTCGGTCGTCGTAGAAGGCGATGAGGTCCGGGACCGCCCTGACGCTGACGCCTTCGTGTTTGAAGGTCAGCGCGCGCTGAGCGACGCAAAGGCGCGCCGCCCGGAGTTGCCCGAGAAGAGCGTCCATCCCGAACAGGTTCGTGATCGCCTGCTCGACCTCGGACCACGCCTGCGCGAGTTCCGTCTCCTCCACCGGCTGCTGGTATTCCAGAGACAGGAAGGCGGCGAACGAGTCTTTGTGCTGCGAGGGGACCATGCCGGCCTCGCGCACCCGGTGCAGCATGGCGAAGTTCCGCTGGGTGTCGAAGATCTGACGTGCCCGGTCCAGGCAGCGCCGCAGGCTCGGGGCCTGCCGGGCGTTGAGCGTGGGCACCAGTGTGGTGGTGAGTGCCAAATCGACGACTTGACCGCGCCAGGCGCTCACACTCTGAAGCTTGGAGAGCAGGTATGCCTCCCAGCGACAGGGGTCCTTCTGGTTCCAGTAGCCCAGCATCGCGTCGTAGTACCAGCGGCGCTGACACTTGGCGAAGGTGCGGCTGTCGGTGAACGACCAGATCATCCGCCCCCTCCCTGCGAACGGCGGGACCGGAGGAACCGGAGGTATTCCTTTAGCTCTTGCTCCTCGTTGCTGTTGATCGGTCCGAGCCGGGAGTCCACGATCATGGTTCCGCCCCCGGCAGTGTCCGCAGTCGGAGAAGGGTAGCCGGCACGCTCCAGAATGAGGCTGTACGGGACCTCGTACAGCTCGGCGAGCTTGTGCAAGACGAGCGGTGAGGGCCGGCGGATCTTGCCCGATTCGAGTTGGCTCAGGTAAGCGTTGGAAACCCCGGCCGCCCGCTCGACCGCGCGCAAGGTGAGGCCGCGCCGCTCGCGAGCCGCCCGGAGAAAGGCCCCCAACGATTGCTTTTGCTCCTCCATTTTGCTAAGTATATATAGACTGCTAATTTTGTCAAGCAAGGCGCGGCACTCGGCTCTTGCCGTCCATTGAATACGTCATGTGCGTCTACGGCGACGCACCCGCTGCTTCAGTCCGTCAACGTTTGAGCAGGCGCCGGAAGGGAGTCTGCCCGCACCCCTTTGAGTTTCTTCGTGGGGACTTTGCTCCCGTTCACTGGTCTCAACACCCTCCCACACGCAAAGGAGACAAACGCTTGGATGCCGACCAATTCATCCATCTTGCCGCAGGGCTCACGGGCACTCCCGTTAAAGACGTCACAGCGACGGACCGGGCGATCCTCGCCGGTCTGCTCGGGGATGACACACGCCCGATCGGGCACTCCCAATTGAACGAGCTTCTACTGCTCGTCAACAAGGACCGGATGGAGCGGGCCTTCTTCGATTATTTCTTTGCGGGATCCACTACAGTCGGCACCCTCGGGGCCGGGGTGCTCAAGTTCCAGACGCTGGCCATGCTCCGCTACGGAAACTTCATCCACGCCTACAGAACCCTCGCCGGTATCGCCTCGGTTTCGGCCCTCAAGGCCGACCTCGCCGAGTGGGCGGCCGAGCCAGCTGACCTCAACGCCCGGTTCGTGGAGCGAAGCCCAAAACTCGTCGACATCGACCTCATCCCCCGCGAGCGAACCTCACTCGTCGGCTACATTTCCGCCGCCGAGGTGGTCGCCGAAGGCGAACGGTGCGCCTTCCTACGGGCGAGACTCCCGGCCGCAGACGCCGTACCCGGAGCGACCTGGCCGGAGTTTGAAGAGGCGGTGCTGGCGGCGGCGGGGGTCTCGGAACGCCCCGCACTCAAAGTGCTCTTGGCCAATTACCTGAAGCGAAGTACCGGAGCCACCGTGGCCCAGTTCGCCGCGCACCTCGAAAGTGTCGCCCCGGTGCTCGAGGGGAACGCCACCCAACTCGCCTCAGTCCGCGCGACGGCCATGCGCAACCAGGACATCTACCTCACCTGGGACCACATGGACGTCTACTTCGCGACCTCCATGCGCAAGCGCTGGGAGTTCGAGGACCTCTTCGACTTCGTCAACGGCTTGATGGCCGACCCGGCTCTCGTCGCGCTCAACCTGCGGCACTTCGACCCGACGCAGGCGTTCACCAAGGACCGGGTGGACAAGGGCCTGGTCGAGTCGCTCATGCTCAAACGGGCCAAATGCACGGTCTACTCCGTCCAGGACACCGACACGCTCGGCAAAGACTCGGAGCTCGCCGCCACCCTCGCACAGGGCAAGCCCGTCATCGCCTACGTCCCGTCGATCGACGTCGAGACTCGGGCCGCCCAACTCGTCGCCGAGGACCCGGCGACGGTCCAGGACCGGCTTCGGTTCGTGCTCTACGCCGACGACCAGTTCGCCCAGTCGGTCAGCGCCGAGGACTTCGCGTTCGTCCGCGGCTTTCAGGCCATCGAGCTGTTCGAGCGCGAGCGAACCTGGCGCACCGTGCCCGACCCGGAAACCGTGGCTGCGTTCCGGGCGGCGCACGGAGCCGACCTCGCGCGGCTGTGCCGAATCGTCGCGTCTGCGGAGGCCCGCATCTACGACCGCCGCGCGAGAACGCTCAAGGTGTCCCACCCCCTGGGCATCCAGGTAAACCTGGCAACGGGCGTGGCCAACGGTGTGCTGGTCGTGCGGACTATTCCGCAGTGCGCGGATTTGCTGAGAAGGGTGGTCACGAACTCGCTCGAGTTTGAGCTACAAGACAGCCCGTCGATGTGGTATCTTGAAGAGAAGGTTTCGGGCTGCGTCTACCGGGTGGTGTCGAAAGACCGAAAACTCACCAACTGCTTCTGGAACTTCTACCGCCGGCCGTCGGGGTAACGAATTGAACGGAGAGACCAATGGACCAGAACACCGACCTCATTCTCTCCCGGATCGCTCAGCCGACCCGCTGGGAAGACGAAGAGAAGGCCACAAACGACGTCGAGCAACTCCGGGCAGAGTTCCGCCGCCGCCTCCACGCGAACGGCGACACGACATCCCCGGGTGATCAAAGCGACCCGGCCTCGCGTCCGGGAAAGTAACGCAAGTGAGCACTTGTAACGAGTCGGCCCCGGCACTCCTCGATGGGTGCCGGGGCCGACTGCGTTTTTGCGCGGGCACGCCAAACGGTTGGCGGTATTGCTTACCGCCCTGTACGCCGGCCACTGGCACGTCGTGGTGGACCGAGTGGGTACAGAGGCCGGGTGAACGCAAGCGGGCAGGTTTTGTAGCCTGGCAGGGGACATCCGCCACTCACAGGAAATCCAGCCACGTCCCCGAGCACTTCGCGTAGCATTCGGCGCAGATGCCGTGCCCGAAGCCAGTCGGCTTCATGCACAGGCCGCACCCGCCCAGTGTCGTGGCGAATTTGTGCCGCACGTAGTCGTCCAGGACCGGAAACGAGTGGGCGTAGTTCAGGCTCGCCGGAGAGACGAGCATGACGCCGGACGCCGGGACCGGACCTGCCGTGCTGTACTTCGAGACGCCACTCCCGATGGCGCCAGGGATATAAGCGGCAATCACGACCATCGGCACGTTCCCGTGATTCGACGGGACGGTCGCCCGGTGTCCGTAGCTCAGCGTGTACCGCACCAAGTCCGGGAGGTTCGCCTCACCGAAATGGTCGAAGGAGCAGTTGTACTCCCGGCCGCGGTAGAGCTGAACGTTTTGCCCGTAGAGCAGATCTCGGTGCTCGCGGCTGTTCCGCACTTGGAAGGCCGAGGTGCCTTTCCCGAGTAGCCCGTCGAAAGTAGCGAGGCAGTGGGGGCAGGCGTGCGGGAACGGTAGCAGTACGGGGGTCTGGCAGATGGGACATGGGATGTCAATCACGAGCGATTCCTTGACGGTGATGCGGCAACGTCATTGAGATGGGGATGTTCGAGCGGTGGCGTGTCGAACACGAGCGATTCCTTGGCGGTGATGCGGCGTCTCTCCGACACCTGATTATACCCCGGACGGATCGCCGCTGGCCGGTACAGATCGGGTACAGAACGGCCGCCACTTCATATACCCAGACGCTCTGGGAGCCGCGGCCATACCTGAAAGGCTTTCCGCCTCGGGTCGTGTTCGCCGCACGTGGCAACATAGTCACGGCGTCGTGCGGGCGATTGGCATTTGCCCGGCAATTGTCATGAAGCTCGATAGACCAGAGAGGCTCATCCGCTCGGGGAGTCACGGCGATGGCCACGAAAAAGACTGCCGAGGAACCGCACTACCTGTTCCTCGACACCCAAGTATTCGACGGCAACCAGTACGACTTCGAGAATAAACACTTCCGGCAATTGCGGAGCCTCGGGCTCTCGGACTGGGTCCAACTCCTCCTGCCGGACATCACACGCCGCGAGGTCGAGCGTCACATTGCCGAAAAGGCGAGGGAGACCTTTGCGGCTCTGAAGGAATTCAGCAACAAGGGTTTTCGTAGAAACTTGAGACGGCCGCCCTTCGACGCGATCCGCAAGGGGACGACAGAAGAGGAGATTCGCAAGGAGCTTCTGGACCACTTCAAAGGTTTCTGCCACGACACCAACGCCATCGAACTGCCAGCCGTCGGGCTGGACGCCACGGCCGTTCTGAACGACTACTTCGACGGCAAACCACCGTTCGGAGAGGGGAAGAAGAAGCACGAGTTCCCCGACGCATTCGCCGGGCAGATCCTGTTCAACTGGTGCGAGGCCAACTCGAACACCGTTGTCGTAGTTTCGAGAGACGGCGACTGGTCGAAGTACAAGAACACCCCGCTCGACGTGATCAAGCACATTGGAGAGTTCCTCGAACGGCACATCGATAATTTCACGGCGTCCGAGATCCGAAAGGCCATGAAGCGGTCGAAGTCGCTGGTCGCTAAGGCGAAGGAGCAATTTGAGAAGCTGGACTTCAGCGACAACGAGTTCGGGGCCGAGCTCACGGACGTTGAAGTCACGAGGATGGACTTCGAGGAGATGTTCGTGACCGAGGCAAAGGGCGGCATCGCCACGGTGGAAGCAGCGATGATGATCGACTTCACGGCGACGGTCCGCGGGTCGCGTCGGACAAGGCGGTACTCCGCAGGCGACTACTCGGACGACTTCGAGACGTTCCGGGAGCCGCTGAAGAGCTACATCAACGGCGAGGTCTCGATCGAGGTGGAGTACGACGAGGGCGACCCGAGCGACTTGAGCGTCGGCTCTATCTCCATGGGTGATGTCGTGTCGTGCGTGGACTTCGAGCGGTACTTTGAAGATTAAGAAGCCATTGTCTTCGTTGACGAGAGGTGAATGTCAGGCTGGGAACAGCACACTGCGCGTGCCGGCCGCCGCTCACCACCCGCAACTGCTGGCCGACCGCCTCGTCGAGCTGCAGGGTTCACCGCCCGCGACCGTCCGGGGCTGGGGAGCATACCAGGGCAACGAGCCGGGCCTCCTGTTCGCCGTCCAACTTTCGGTACCGTAGCCCGGTCGGCTTCTTCCGGCACACGGCAGCGTCCAACCCGCCCTCGGCGAACGCCTTGCGGATGCGGGCGACAGTCCGGATACCGCAGTCGAGGGCGGTTGCAATTGCCCCATCGCCGAAGCCCGGTCCATTGGCGTCAGCCTTGAGCAGGACATGGGCGTGGGTGAGAACACGGGCCGGGTTTTTGCCCGTCCTGACCAGCCGGACGAGCCGCCGCCGTTCTTCGGTGGTCAGGCGGACGACATGCTTGGGCTTTCGAGACATGGGATCTCCTCCGGGGTGGGGAGGGAGATCTTACGGAATGCCAAATGAGATATGGTGAACCACTCGGAGCATCGAAATTCGACCTGGATCTGGCGCGAGGCCACACAGACCGGTGCGTTGTTGGTGAGTTCCGCCCATACCAGGATTTGCAGAACTATCGGTCGAGCGAGATTCGCATGATTGCGAGCACCCGGTGTTTCGCGCGTTGTTGCGGGAGCGAACATCCTGCGGCGAGACTGCGGGATCCTGCCCGCATTGCGGCGTCGATTACCACATCGGTATTGGATCGGCTTGCGTTGTTCGGTCCTGGTGGTTTCTTCACGTCGCCTCACTGACTTGAATGGGAAACGATTCATGAATGTGGCACACGTACCCGACTCTGTGGTCGCCGTATTCTGGTTCGCATCGACGGCCCTGCTTGCAGCATCCGGGTGGATTATCGCGGGGCGGCAATTTCCCCAAGACTCATTTATGAACAGAGTCGGGCACACCATCGTGATTGGATGGTCTCAACTCGTGATCGTTGGGACTGTACTTGGGGCCCTGGGTCTGCTCTTGCCAGCCGCCCTCCTTGGCGGCGTCACTGGCTCGGCGGCGCTGACGCTGATTCTTATTAAGCAGAGGGGGACGCAACCAGAAAAAGACGAAGGTGTCGCGATCTCTAGACCAGCCGATCAAACATCGCAGACGACAGCGTGGTTGTGGCTCATTGCCTGGTTCGGCTTGTTCGCGTTTTGGGTGGGCCATGCAGTTATTGGCGGTCTCCTCATGTTCCCCGACGACTTTGACACCCTGATGTATCACCTGCCGATGGTGAACCATTGGCTTCAAGCCCATAGCCTATACGCACGGGATTGCTTACGGTGGAGTGATCCAGGGAACAACGAACTGATTACGCTGTGGCTGGTCGCCCCGTTTTCGGGCGACTTCATGTACGCCCTGACCAACTTGCCGGCAGCCTTACTCCTCGCATGCGCTTCACTCGAACTTGGCCGACAGATTGGTCTTTCAACGACGTGGCAGAATTTAGCTGGGTTTGCAGTCGTGACCAACTACGTCGTCTTCAAGCAATTGACAGACGCTGAAAACGACGTTGCCGTGGCCTCCCTATTCGTGGCAAGCCTTGCATATGGGTTCCGTTACTTCACTGGCGATGTTGGCGCCCTCAAATTCGGGACTATTTCTCTCGGGCTTTTAGTTGGCGTGAAGTATTACGCACTAGGTTACGCAGCCGTTGCCGCAGTCACCGTTACGTTGTTGATTCTACGAAGAACGAATTGTCGTGCTGCAATCCGCATGATTCCCTTGGGCTTGATAAGTTTCGTGATATTTGGTGGGTATTGGTACGCGAGGAACTGGCTTGAAGGGGGAAGCCCTTTCTTCCCTCTATGGGCTCCTGGTGAGGGCGAGAATTTGGGACAAACGTACCCAAATCTGTGGCAAACTACGTTCATAGGCAATGGACGACCGGAGTTGTTCGATCTGTCGATTGGTGCAGTTTGGGGAATGACCGGACCGTGTCATCTCGTGGCGTTTCTTGGTCTTCCCGTTATCTTTCTCTGGCTCCTCGTAAGCGGCGTCATGCGATCTCGGCGTTCAGAAAGCCAAAGGGAGGGTAGGATGCGGCTCGCATTGATTGCTGCAATATTAGGATCTTTTCTCGTTCTACTCGTAACTCCCTTCGCGGTCGAAGACGAGCCAGGTACGTTGAACCAGATGTACTGGAAATACTGCCCCGTTCGCTACGGTCTCTGCTTCCTGAGTTTAGCTGTGGTGGGATTTGCTGTGATGCTTGATGATCTCGCTCGCTTTTTGCGATCCTGTCGAGGGGCTCCCTCAGGTCAACTCTTGTCTCGGCGGTTGGTGGTGCTGGGCCGCTGGATTGGTGCTACCGTCCCACTCGTCTTTGCGGGAGAGATCGTGTACCAAATGGTGAGGCCGTGTGAAGAACGGTCGCAATGTGAATTGATAGACTCGGCGTTAATCGGGGCGAGTGCGCTACTCATTGTGGGCCAGATTCGCGTCCTGTTGGTGGTGTGCCGACAGCGACAGATCGTTGCTGCGATAACAATCTGTGTTGGGATGATAGCCTCTTCCTTGACCGTGTCCTACCTCACTGAACGTTGGCATCGCGAGTACATCCCATTTTACGACCGGATGTTGGGGCAAGGGTTGTTCAGTCACCTTGCACGAACTGAGCCCAATGGTGCAACTGTGTGCGTCTTCGACCTGCGTGCATACCCGTTCTTTGGGTCGTCCCGCCAATTTCGCGTCTGCCAGCCAACTGGTATGGTGTCCTTCGACCGGTGGCAGCGGTATCTCCGCGAACGTGAGGTGCGTCTGATCGCAATCCGCTTCGACCAAACCACACGTCAACGGAGTTGGTGGAATGCCAGCGTTTGGGTCCTCGACCGACCCGGTGTGTTTCTCTTCGTGGAACAACGACCTTGGCCCTATGCGATTTACCTGGTCCGTTGGGAAGCACAAGAGGCAACATCCTCTTGACAAACATTCAGACCACGAAATGCCAACGTGATGCTTTGAAACGCAGCAGAAGCCGTTCAGCGTTCGCACATTCGTGAAAACATATCGAGCCAATTCAGGGCTTCGGAAAGTTTCTGGAACTGCAATTCGGCAACTGTGAACCAACATTCAGACAAGTAGTTGTTGCATAACCATCAGCAATGACTAAATTCAGGCAGGTGCGGCATACAACTTCAACTCCCTTCCGAGAGTCCGGATCGATGCGCCCACTCGAAAGAATCTTCTCCTCACGCCTTCGTGCGGTCCTTGCCAGTTGTTTCGTGCTTCTCGCCGGAACACCAGCAATCGCCGTGCCCCCCGGCGGGTCGGTGATCGCGACGGCCGGAACTCCGAATCCGATGCCAGTTGCGTGTTGCGATGTCGCAACGTGTAGCCTCAGTGCCTCGGCGGTCACCCCAACGATTCCGTACCAGTGCACACTGTTGCCGGGTCCGAAGTGGTCTTGGGCGTTGAGCGGTGGAACCGACGGCATGTGGATCGATCAACCGGACCCGTTTTCCCCCGCAGCGACTCTCCGATTCCAGTCGCCCACGCCGGGAACCTACACCGTCAAGGCCACCACGACCGCGACGTGGACAACGTCGTGCGGCGATGTCATCACGCGATCAGATAAAACGACGGCGATCAAATTTCAGGTTATTGGGGTAAAGAGTCTCAAGTATTTCCAGGCAAACCGAGCAGGGGGAGGAAAGTTCGTAGACGCTTCCGGGACGATCTACGTTCTCGCGGGGAAATCCCTCACCTTTGAAGCAACACAAGATGGACCAGGGACAGCCTTCCCTACCAACCAACCGACGTGGAGTGGAACGTCGGGTGCGTCCGGCACGGGAGTCACGCTCAGCGTCACATTCGCAACCCCGTCTGCGAGCAACACGGATTTCAAGACGGTTGTGGTGAATTGCGGTTGCAGTTCGTTGACTGCCAACGTCATCGTCTTCGATCTCGCGCCCACCCTCACCCCCCGGGATAACTTCGCGGATCGAGATTTGAGCGCTTATGGGGTCTGCGAATTTATCGAGCTATCCTGTTTAGTTCTCCCGTCCGGTGTGATGGAATACGATGTGGGTGGCCTTCGGTGGGCTATCGACACCGGTGGCGGGGAGATTACGGGCGGGGCCGGGGCGACCAGCGTTTACCAGTGCCCTGACGTGGCTGCAACCATCACGCTGAAAGCCGTTATCGTGGGTGGTGCCATGCTTGGGCAGGAGAAGAAGGCAGACCCGAAGGAAGTCGTGGCGCCTGATGGCGCAAAAGTGTTGCGTCGTCCAGACACTAAATTGTGGCATCGAAAGGCGAGATGTTCAGTCGGCTTTTGTGGCGATTATTACGCTACATGTGCCAAGGTGGTCTCCTTCAAGGAGATTGAGGTTCGCGAGGGGGAGGGTCTTAGTACAGCAAAGGGATATTATGAGAAGTATTTCGACAAAATGAACCATGAAAAATCAGAGTGGACTCCCCTGAAAGATGTTCAAAAGGACAAGGGTTACCAGTGGGATGTCGAGAATCTAGACCGACCCTACGACAAAATTAGTTCTGGTGCATTGGGGGCGCCTTACGCGCCAGGTACTGTGAAATGGCCGATCGCGAATGAGTATAAGAAAAAGGGAGCCGCAAATGATACAGCAAAGTCATATGCCACCGCCACCCAAGAATGGGAATCCACCGCGACAGGGAAGTGTACGATACGAAAAGCCGGATCAGGTGATTTCTCGGCAGAAGCAGGTGATGACACCGTTATTCCGGACAAGTGGAATAATGACTGAGCCTGGGGTCAATGCACCTCAATTCAACGAACTTGGAAGGATTTCTCGATTCCGTTGGTAGAATCGGCCTTCCGGCAAGACGCGAGATTCGTCATGCTTGAGGGTATTCCAGATCGGCACCTGAGAGAAAAGCGTCTTGCGTCGTGGGAACTTCCGATTGGTGCCGAACCTGCGTGAGGAGATTCTGGCTGACTTCGTGTACCACAATCGGATTTGTACCAAGTCAGATAAGGGGACTTCCACTGGTTTGCTGAATGTTTGAAACCACGAAACCCTCTGCCTTTATGGCGGATGAATTCAACCAGCGTGATCTCGATGTTAAGATCCTTCTATTTATTACTTTCCACCACATCTGGCATGTGCCTGCCACTCCCTTTCGTCAATGAGAGAGGAACTGTTCAAACACCGCAACATGATCCGATTCAAGCGTTAAGTAAGCGGATCGAGTCGCTGAAAGTTGCCAAAGATGTCGCCGGTCTTCGCCAACTCGTCAAGGATGCAAAGAACGAATGGCTTCCTACCAAGAACGCTGAGTATTTCCCGATCATTCTCGAACTCTGTGTCGCGGTAAACACTACTGCTTCCCTACAACCGGATGCGTATAAGGAGATGCGCGAGTTGGTCATTTCCGTGATCGACTCTCCCGATGAAAAACCGGCTGAGATTGTTGGGAAACTCCAGCTGCTTTTGCAGGGAGATCCAGAATATTCCCGAGGGGAGTTAAAGGATGAGAGTTGGCTCAAGGAACGGCGAACGCGAACAGAACGTTGGTTGATGGTCTCAAAGTCTATCCACACACAATTCCTCGCAATTCCAGACCCGTCAGGCCCGCGATATTTCCGAGTATCGCCCCCGCCCGAGACAGGGTTTCCTGATGGTGTAAGTCCCAGTGCCATTAAGGATTCTGTCTTGCGCAAGCAGTACGAAGACGCAATTGAAAAGAATAGGCGGAATGTCGAACTCTATCGGAAGAAACGCGATCTCAAAGACTTCGAGATGTACTTTGCGAAGAATGCACAGAGGCAACTTATTGAAGCTTACACCAAAGCGCCTTACAACACCCCCGAACTTGAACAACTTCTGTCCGCTTCGATACTGGACGCGAATACGCGTTCGGCTATTGTTGACGAGGTGAAGCGGCGGATTGATGAGCGAACAACTGTGGCTACCACGCCGAAAACAATGCCCGGTCCCAAGCCCGGCGTCGTGACACCGCCAACTGCCATCACTTGGCGCACTGATCCCCGGCTTCAAGTTCTAATCTCTATCGACCTCGCCTCGCCCACCGTGGAAGACATTCTTCGGGAACTCCGAACTGCAACACAAGTCGAATTGACTCGATCAGACGAAATTCAGAACCATGCCCCCGCACTCGGTAGTTTGAGTGTTCGTGGCTTACCCGCCTGGCAAGTGATGAACATCCTCGCTGAGTCGAAACGAGTCGAGGGCCGGTGGGAGGCGAGCGGCTTGGGTTATCGGCTTCTGAGCAACGGAACGATCGCACATATCTCAGATTTTGAAAATCAACCCGGTCCGATAGCCCTCATTCCCGGAGGAGGCAGCGACCGGCGGACCGCCATCGTCGTTATTTTGGGTATTAATCTCGGACTTCTTATCGTCGCGGTGGCCTATTGGTTTGTTCGAACCCGTCGATCTCATAAGACTGGGATCGCGGCAGCGACGAATCTCCAACCCCCTTCTCCCTCGGAAGATTGACTGCGGTTCGAGTCAGGAGGTGACTCCAGCGAGCGTCGGACGAAACCAGAAGAGTCAAAGCAGACCTCTTGAGTATCGCTATGATGCCCCTTCGCTTTGTTCGAATTGCCTTTACATTGATCGAACTACTTGTGGTGATCGCCATCATCGCGGTTCTTATTGGTTTGCTCCTCCCTGCGGTCCAGAAAGTCCGTGCAGCTGCGGCCCGCACAAAATGCTCAAACAATCTTAAGCAGATCGCTCTCGCTGTGCATGGTTACCACGATGCGAAGAATCGCTTTCCGGAAAACACGCTTGCCGGGGCCGGCGGTCCCTATGGCCCGCAGACCAAGGCCTGGAGTTGGTTGGCGCGAATTCTCCCGTACACGGAGCAGAACAGCCTCTATCAACAAACAAGCGATCTTGCGCGCACCCTATATGACGCGCAAAATGTCGTCGTCACACCAGTCAAACTCTTCTTATGCCCGAGCGATACGGCTGGATCACCTCGATCCGACGCGGCGGATTTGGGCGTCTGGAATCCTCCCTTCATTGATGCAGCTCCCACAAATTACAAAGGGGTCAGTGGGGCGAATTGGGGATGGGGCGATCCAAAGTGGAAGAATCTCGGCGTCAACGGCAGTTGGGATGGGCTGAATCAAGGCGACGGGGTCTTCTACCGAGTTGATTGGCAGGCACCAAAGGGTTTCCAGGCCATCTCAGATGGCACGAGTAACACCTTTTTGATCGGGGAGAGTTTGCCGGACTTTACCCACTGGTTTGCTTGGGCGTACGCCAACTCCTCGTCAGCCACCTGTGCGATCCCACCGAATGTTCCTTTCCCACCAGATGACGATTACGCCTGGAACTGGGAGTATTCCACTACCTTTCGAAGTCGCCATAGTGGTGGGCTGAATTTCGCCTTGGCTGACGGCTCAGTTCGCTTCATTGCAGATAACGTCGATCTCAAGACGTATCGTGCACTGGCGACAATCCGCGGTGGGGAGATCGTCACTCTTCCGTAACACAATACGTCTGGCGACTTGGTTCGACGCAGAATCGTTCACCCTCCAACTCTGATCCGCACAATCACGAGGAGCCCGACGTGTTGGGAGCGGTTTCCGAAGCCACGCCGATTGATCGCCCAATGCCTTTCCGAGCGATTGAAGTGTCAATCGTGATGCCTTGCTTGAACGAAGCAAGGACGGTTGGGATTTGCGTTGGCAAAGCTGTCCAGGCACTCCAGGAATTGGGCATTCATGGCGAAGTGATCGTCGCCGACAATGGCAGTACGGATGGTTCCCAACAAATCGCGGCTCAGGCTGGGGCTAAGGTCGTCGGTGTGGTTCAACGTGGGTACGGAGCAGCGCTTCGCGGGGGAATCACTGCGGCCAGCGGTTCCTACGTCATCATGGGTGACGCCGACGACAGTTATGATTTCACTCGGATCGAACCGTTCATTACGAGACTGCGGGCCGGGGATGAGTTAGTAATGGGGAACCGGTTCAGAGGTGGAATCATGCCCGGCGCGATGCCCTGGCACCACCGCTACCTTGGTAATCCGGTGCTGACCGGGATCTTGAATCTCTTCTATCGGTCGGGCGTGGGCGATGCCCACTGTGGACTTCGAGCATTCCGGAGGGATTCCCACGAGCGATTGAATCTGTTGACAACCGGTATGGAATTCGCCAGTGAGATGGTTGTCAAGGCGTCACTCCAGAGTCAGCGGATCAGTGAAGTACCTGTTATCTTGCATCCCGACGGACGAGACCGCCCTCCGCATCTGCGGAGCTTCCGTGATGGTTGGCGGCACCTTCGTTTCCTCCTCCTTTTCTGCCCACTCTGGCTCTTCCTGCTTCCGGCGTACTTTCTGTTGTTTGCTGGCGGTGGGTTGATGGCTTGGTTGACCCCAGGGCCTCGGCACGTTGGTGGTGTCGTGCTCGACATCCACACGATGCTCCTCGGCTCGCTCTGCGCCATCCTCGGCTACCAGACCCTGTGGCTGGGCGTGTTCAGCAAGGTTTTCGGTCACCGACTCGGCTTCCTGCCCCCGGATGCGATAACGCGATGGATGAGCCGTCGGTTCACCGTTGAGGGCGGGCTCGTCGTCGGTGGATGTCTCTTCGCCGCAGGGCTCAGCATGAATCTGTGGCTCGTCGTGCAATGGTGGAACGTCTCGCTCGGCGAACTGGAGGTGGGGCGAACGATGCGAGGAGCGCTCTGGGGACTGCTGGGGATGGTCCTCGGGGTCCAAACTGTGTACAGTACGTTTTTCCTTGGGCTTCTCGATCTGTGGCAACCCAACACCGCACTGAAGCATTCAATAAACGGTCGCAATCACGAGTGTGAAAAATGACAGTGAATAATGGGCCGTGGTTTGCCCTTCTCCTCATTGGCCTTTCGCTCCTCACAGGAGGTTGTCGCAAAAAGCCTCAGAAAGAAGCCGGCGACGCTGCGGTGTTGGAAGCCCTTGCACCCTACAACCCCCGCCCGACGGTGGATGAGCAGGGGCGAGTCGTCGAACTAAAGTTGGAAGGGTCACAGGTGGATGACAAGGCACTGGGGCACGTCAAGAACCTGCCCGAACTGAAGAGCCTGAGCCTTTATGGGTCATCGGTAACGGACGGCGGCCTTGCGAACCTGACCGAAGCCCGCCGACTTGAGGCGTTGGGTCTCGGAAAGACCGCAGTAACCCGAAACGGTCTTGTTCACCTTGAACGGCTCCCCGCTCTTCGTTGGTTGTGGGTCACCGAGAACAAAACGCTCACTCCAGCCCAGATCGAGGACTTCAAGAAAAAGGCCGTCCCAGGAATTACGGTTTATCCGTAGCAACTTGACCAGCGTTTTGTGGGATGAGAGAGCGGTGGCGTTATGCGGCTTCTGGACAACTTCCTTCAGCGGTGGCGTGGGTCGGTGGCGAGGCGGTGGGTTCCGAGAGGTAGCCGTGTTCTTGACGTGGGTTGCCACCGGGGGGAGTTTCTCCAGAGCTTGGGTTCGAGTCTCCAGTTCGGGCTCGGGCTAGATCCCCTGGCACCGCCATTGACCACCCCTCGCTGGACGCTCAGCCGTGATCGGTTCCCCACATCAAAGCCACTGGCACCAAATTCTTTTGATGTTGTCGTGATGCTGGCGACCCTTGAGCACGTCCAAAACAAGGACGAATTGGTCCGAGAGTGCTTTCGCATCCTCCGGCCCGGCAGCCGGGTTGTGGTTACCGTCCCGTCCCAACTCGTCGATCCGATTTTAATTTTATTGACTCGTCTGAGGTTGGTGGACGGGATGTCTTTGGATGAACACCACGGGTTTGACCCCTGCGATACACAGCCACTCTTTTTCCGACATGGGTTTCAACTCGTTTGTTGGCGAGAGTTTCAGTTCGGGCTCAATCACCTCTTCGTCTTCTCAAAGCCCGAAGCAGTCACACGGGCACCACGATGAACGGCTATCGACAGAGGATTCTCGACCAAACTCAATCGCTCTTGGGGCCTTACCTCCCCTTGACCGAAGCACTTGATTTTGGGTGCGGCGATGGGTGGTTTGCCCACACGATTAGAGACCGCGGCCTCGCTGGCCAAGTTACCGCTGTGGATGTCCAACGTCGCCCAGGAAGTCTCGTCGAACCGCTCATATACGAGGGCCAGAAACTGCCATTTGCCAACCGTTCTTTCGAGTTGACCTACGCCATCGACGTGTTGCACCATTGTCCCCAACCTCGCGAGCAGTTGAGAGAGTTGGCCCGATGCAGCCGCAGATTCCTCCTGATTAAAGACCACACTTGCCAGTCTTGGGGCGGGCGAGTCGTCATGTCCACCGTGGATAAACTGAGCAACTGGCGTTTCGGGGTGGCCTGCCCGCTTACCCATCAGCGAGGGTGGGAGTGGCTCCCCTGGTTTGAAGACGCGGGCTTTGTGTTGGATCGGCTCATTCACCCGGCGGCATGTCACGTTCGGATCTGGGATTGGTTTCTCGACCGATTCGAGTTTATGGCATTATGGCGGCGAGAGGAGTAGCGCGTGCGGGTGTTGCTGGTCACACACTACTACTCTGAGCACGGGGGCGGCATTGAGGTTGTCGCTGGGGAGCTGGGGCGTCAGTTGGCCCAACGTGGTGTCGTTACTTTGTGGGCCGCCAGCGATCTTCCCACAATTCCTCGGAGATCTTCTTTGCCGATGCGAACCTGGAACATCGCTGAACGAGTAGTGGGTTTCGCTTTCCCGCTTTGGAGTCCGGCAAGCCTAACGCGACTCTGGTTCGAGGTGGAGAAGTGTGACTTGGTTCATATCCATGAGGGTTTCTATCCGGGAAGTCTATTCGCTTGCGTGTTCGCACGGGCACTCGGCAAACCGGTGGTCGTCACCCAACACGTGGGGCAAATCCCCTACCACACGGGCATGCCGTTCTCCCTCCGAGTGACTCGATGGCTCCTCGGATTCGCACATCGCAGTCTCGGGCGGATTGTACTTGGGACCTGTGCCCGATGCGTTTTCATCAGCCCGGAGGTGCGGGATCAGTTCACGCAATTGTTTCGGTTCCGGCGGGAGCCACGGTACATTCCGAACGGGGTCGATCAACGGGTCTTCCACCCTGTGAGCCGCGACGAGCGGTTGCGGCTGCGAGCCAAGTTGGGGTGGCCCACTGACAAGCCGGTGCTGCTGTTCGTGGGGCGGTTCATAGACCGGAAAGGCTTGCCGCTTTTGCGACGGTTGGCGGGAATCTTTCATGAATGCGAATGGGTATTCGTTGGCGGAGGCCCTGCCGACCCAGGCAGTTGGGGGCTCCCCAACGTCCGGTGCCCTGGGCGCGTAGGTCACCCTGCGTTGGGAGCTTACTACCAAGCCGCGGACTTGTTACTTCTACCATCTGTTATCGAGGGCTTCCCTTTGGTTGTGCAGGAGGCGATGGCGTCCGGGACACCGGTCCTGGTGACTAGAGAGATCGTGAGGGGGTGTCCGGCGGTTGGAGATGTAGCTCACGTTTGCGATCCGACCGAGGAACAATTCTCATTACGACTTCGGGAATTGGTCGCCTCCGCGTCTGTTTTGGAGGATCAGCGTGGAGCGGTTGCTTCCTTCGCCCGCAAGCAATGGGATTGGGAAGAGTGCGCCGATCGTTATCTTGAACTATTCGCCGACGTACTCGGCAGTTATCCTCGCTGAACTTGGCAAAGCCTGTCGAGTTCGAAGCGTATGACGGATTACTCGATTGATGTCTCCGTTATCTTCGAAACTCACCCTTTCTATACGATCCGGGAAGGTCACCTTTGTGGTGGCAACCGGTGAAGGATAAGCAGCGTCGAAATGGGATGCCTCTGCGGGAGAGGAGAACTGGTGTTGGACGCCCCAGAACCTTGCATTTTTAGGGTAGAACTCAACTTTATTGGGAAGATGGTTTCCGGCACGTTTGCATCCACAAGGAGGCCGGAAACTATCTTCCCGATGAAGTGGTATCGTCAAACTGTGTCGAGGTCGGGTGATCGGGAAGCGGAGGGGGCAATACCTCGCCAACGCGGTTGGAATCACCGAGGTTTACGCGGGGCAGTCAATCGTGAACGAGCCGCGATCCAACCAATATTCTGCGAATTGTCCAGGCGTGGAGGTTTTCGTGATGGGAGGGTTCCGATTTTTCCGATTTAACCGAAAACACCGCCCCGTCGGAGCCGAGTCAATGACTGCGTTCCATGTCAGGCTCGTGACACTCGCCACGGTGTTGTGCCTGACCGCATGCGGGTGCGCCGGATGGGCCGGACGGCCTGGGCCGTCCAGTGTGGCTCAGGTGCCCGGCTCACGCTCGGTCCAGCAGGCCCACGCGGCGGAGCCCACGCCCCGCCCTGCCGTAGTTCCTGCCGGGCACCGTGTGGCGTCGTCTGCCGGTCAGACACCACCTATAGCAGTCCCCGCTCTGCCGCCCAATCCTCTGGAAGGTCACCCCACACTCTCTACGGATGACGTCGTTCGGGTGGTTCTCGAACGAAACCCGACCCTCGACCAAATGCGAGCCACAGCTGCCGCGGTGGTGGCCCGGTATCCGCAGGTCACCTCGCTGGATGATCCCAACTTCGCCTTCACGACCGCGCCGGGGTCGATCGGGTCGCCGAACGTCGACTACGCCGCCCGGGTCGAGGTCAGCCAAAAATTCTTGTACCCCGGCAAGCGGGGTCTCAAGGGGGCTGTCGTGCGAGCTGAGGCGTTCGCGGCCGGTGCAGATGTCGACGAGGCTCGCCTTGAACTCATGGAAGCCGCGGCATCGGCACTCGCGGACTACTACCTGGCAACGAAGGCCCAGGATGTCGTGGTCGAGAACCGCGATCTGCTCAAGGAGTTACGCCAGGCCGCGGAGTCCCGATACAAGGTCGGCCAGGGACCCCAGCAGGACATGCTCCAGGCCGACGTCGAGATCGCCCGCTTGGAGGAGAGGTCGGTGTCGCTGAGGCGGGCGAAAATGGTGGCTGTGGCCCGGCTCAACACACTCATGCACCTGCCGCCGGATAGTCCGCTCCCACCGCCAGCGGACGTCAAGGCCGGCACTCCTCTGCCAGACGTAACCGGGTTGCGTGAGCGAGCCGTCGCTAACCGTCCGGAGTTGCGGGCCGCTTCCGCACGGGTTGCCGCTGAGGAAGCCGCCCTCGCCCTGGCGATCAAGGAATACTATCCCGACATCGAGGTCATGGGGGCGTACGACGGCTTCTGGCAAGGTGCCGGCGGCCGTCCACTCCAGTGGCAACTCGGTGCCCGGATGAACCTCCCGGTGCGGTACACGCGACGTGGTGGAGCGGCAGATGAAGCGCGGGCGAAGGTTGCCCAACGACGGGCTGAACTCGCCCGCAACATTGACCGAGTCAACTTTGAGGTGCAGGAGGCGTTCGAGCAGTTGCGCGAGAGCGAGGAGGTAGTTCGCCTTTATGAAGAGCGGATCCTGAAAGCCGCCGATGCGAACGTGAAGGAAGCTCAAGCGGGGTATGCCGCGACGAAGATTCCGTTCTTGAACCTGGTTGAGGCCCAACGCAACCGGGTCATGCTCAAGGACCGGTACTTCGAGGCCATGGCTGAGACGGTCCGTCGCCGGGCTGCGATTGCAAAGGCCATCGGCGGATCCGACCAACTCACACCCTCGGGCCAGCCACTCCCTTCTCCTCGCCTTGTGCCGGAGCAACGACCTCCGGCCCCGTAGGCGTCAGGTTGCGGCAGAGTTTCCACTCCATGACCAGGCAGTACAGGCACGGGGCGGTCAGGAACGTGATGAGCTGTACCGCCATTCCGCCAACGCTGGGGATCGCCATCGGCTGCATCACATCCGAACCACGTCCGGAGGTCAGGAACAACGGCAAGAGGCCGACCACCGTGGTCGTGGTGCTCATCAG
>PNLP01000075.1 GCA_013823135.1 Planctomycetaceae bacterium | reverse complement strand
ACACTGTTGAACCCCATTAGAAATGTCCGGTGTTAACTCGATAGAAGTGTCCTCTTCGCTCAGGCCGAGGAGGACACGAGATGATCGAGGTACAAGACCGGAACCGTGTGGAGATGAGTCAGCGTGAACGTGACGTCCTCAAGGTGATGCAACCTGTCCTCGACGGACAACGGACCCAGGCCGAGGCTGCACGACTCCTCAAACGAAGCCCACGCCAAATCCGACGCATCCAACGCAAACTCGAAGCAGGTGGTGACGCCGTTCTCGTCCACGGCCTGCGAGCCAAGCCATCCAACCACCAACACGACCCCGTCCTTCGCCAGAAAGTTCTCAAGGCCTACCGAGCCCGTTACCACGACTTCGGCCCGACACTCGCTAGCGAAAAGCTCGCCGACGAGGGGTTACGTGTCGGTGTCGAAACTCTTCGACGGTGGCTCCTGGCCGAGGGACTCTGGACGCGGCGACGGCACCGCGACCCGCATCGATCCCGTCGGCCGCGTCGCAGTTGTTTCGGCGAGTTGGTGCAGATGGATGCCTCGATCCACGACTGGCTCGAAGGACGCGGCGAGACACTGGTGCTCATCACCATGATCGACGACGCCACGAGCCGGGTGATGGCTCGGTTCTACCAGTCGGGCACGGTCGAGACCCACATGGATCTGCTCGGCCGATGGCTGCGGAAATACGGTCGTCCGCTGGCCCTGTATACGGACCGGCACAGCATCTTCGAGCCGCAGGAAAAAGGACAACCTCTGGCCGACCCAGCCGCGGAAACCCAGTTTGGGCGTGCGTTGCGTGAACTGGACATGGAGTTGATCCGGGCCCACAGTCCGCAAGCAAAGGGCCGAGTCGAACGCTCGTTCGGCACAGCGCAGGATCGGTGGGTGAAGGAGCTGCGACTGGCGAAGGCGAAGACATGTGAACAGGCGAACGCCGTGTTGGAGAAGTTGCTTCCCGAACACAACCGACGGTTCGCGAAGAAGGCTCCCAAACCGACGGATGCTCATCGTCGTTTGGGTCCGAGTCATCGGTTGGAGTCGATCTTGTCGATCCAGACCGAGCGTGTGGTGAGCAACGACTACGTGGTGCGTCTGGCGGGTCGGTTCTATCAACTGCTTCCGCCGGTGTATCCGGGTGAGCGTGGTGGCCGTGTGGTGATCGAGGAACGACTGGACGGGACGATGAAGATTCGGTTTGGGGAGCGTTACTTGGAGTATCGCGAGGTGTCCGAAGTGTGCAGGCATGGGGGCTCTGCCCCCAAACCCCCGGAGTTTATCGCATCGGCGGCCGATGCCAGTGGAAAGAAAACGGGACGGGGAACCAAGAAGGCATCCCGTCCCGCTGGCATACAGCCGACCACCGGACGCTCGGGTCGCACTCCTGCGGAGCCCTATCCTTCCGATGGCGAGGTGGGAGATACCGCAGGTCGGAGGAAAGTGCCAGCCAAGAATCATCCCTGGCGAAATGGCTTCAAACAGCTCAAGTGACGATGCCCCAAAAGCGGACATTTCTATTGGGGCCAAACTGCGGACATTTCTATTGGGGCCTGACAGGTACTCACTTGTACACTGCCAAAACGCTAAAAAAGTACCCACACTATTCCGCGAAGAGCCGAAAAATGTTTGCAATCGGGACAAAACCACGCGAGCCCAACCGGGCGACCGGCACACGCTTCGATCGGGTTCACTTCCCAGACATCTTCACAGTGGTGAAGCGTGTTGAGGTGATTCGCGTTATGCATCGCGATCGCCTCTGGGTCGTGATTGATCGCGATGTCTGGAGAGCGACCGAGACCCATTTCGATTCCGAGGGAAGCGCAGCCGCCGGCGAAGTTATCAACGATGAGTTCACCGATCACCGACACGTAGTCCTTGCGCGAGTTCGTTCGGGGTCATATCATGGTGTTCTTTTCTGATTGCAAGTTGGAGAGGCTTGGGCGGGGGTAATTCCCCGCCCTTTGTGTTCAGCGCGATCGCCGCCGCGAGGAGGTCGTCACTGCAGAGGTTGTCGGTCTCACGCCAGCCCTCGTCGGCCTTGGAGCCGCGGGTGAGCTTTACCGAGTACCATGGGCCGTTCTCTGCGTGGTTGCGCCAGATCGTTGCCTGAAGCGTTCCGAAGCGGATTTTGTGGGCGGGTGTGCTCAGGGTCTTTCTCCTTCTGTTCTGAGGCCGAACCACTCGGCCTTTCTGGGGACGAGAAGGAAGCGGCTCGTGACGAGCGTAGTGGGCCTGCAAGCCGAATTGCGGAGGGCACCCGCCCTTGCGGGGACGGAACCGCCATTCTGCTTGCAGGACGACACGAATTGCTTCAGAACCCGATCAGAATGGCCATCTGGTCCGGCTTGTTCAGAAGAGGAATAGCCGTGGCAGTCCTGGTTCGCGGATTCGGATATGATGGCGGCTCGCGGACGCGCTGGTGGCGTCTGTTGAACCACGATCGTAACGGCTGATGGCGTGCGGGTGGCGACTGATACTCCAGGTGTCCCATCTCGGTGGCGAGATGGAGTTGTGGTGGAGAAACGCCAGAGGAGTAGCCCGTGTCGGATGAAGAAGTTATCGTGCGTATCGCTGCCCTTCAAGGCACATTGGAGAGCGCGATCGGGCAGAAGCGCTTTGAGGAAGCCCTGCCCGTGGCCCAAGAACTGACCAGTTTGATTCGGAGCCGGCTCGGCGAAGATCACCCGTCCTTCGACGTCTGTCGCGGGAATGTCGCTGGGACGCTATTTCACTTGGGCCGTCATCAGGAAGCTGGAGACCTTTACGAGCAGACCACGCGATCGATGGAGAAGAGAGTGGACCGAAACGATGATGAGTTCGACGCTCAACTTGATCATCTCACGCAATGTCACCTGAGCAGCGGCAACTTCGTCGCGGCGTTGCCGGCCTTGCGACGACTGCTTAAGTTTCGCGAGGATGCGAAACGCAGTCGCCGGAACATCCTCGGTGCCATGGGCAATCTGGCGTTCTGCCTCAGAGAACTGGGAGAATACCCGGAGGCAGAATCATTGTGCCGAAGGGTCGTCGAGGAGTCGGCGCGGGTTGTGGGGAAGCGAACCGAGTTTCATGCACGTTCCCTGAATAATCTTGCTCTCTTGCTGAAGAGTCTGGGCAACTACACAAGTGCCGTGCCGCTCTATCGAGAGGCCGTCGATATCCTGGCCACGTTGAGCTCGGAAAAGGAACAATATTTCACGACTATGGCGAACCTTGCCGCGGTCAACGACGACCTCGGGAATGAGCCCGAGGCTGACAGGGTCTATGAAGCGCTTCGGGTAGCCTTCCGGCAGTTTCCAAAGGAGTGTCTCGAAGCGAACATGCTCGCGCTGAACAACCTTGGGAAGCGGCATCTGCTGAACGGAAACTACCAAGCCGCAAGGCGGGCACTTGAGGAGTCTTCGGAAATGGCCCGTACACGGTATGGGCCGGAACATCCTCGCTACGCTACAGCACTTAACAATCTCGGTGCGTTCTACCTGAACATTAACAACCACGATATTGCAGCCTCACTATTCCATCAGGCGCTTGGTATAAGAAGAAAAACGCTCGGGAATGCGGCTCCGGAACTGGCTCAAAGCCTCAACAATCTAGGCGAGCTTGAGCGGGATCGCGGACGTTTGGATTTGGCCATTCCATACTTGCGTGAGTCTCTTGAGGTCAAGCAACGAATCTACCGCGAGAAGCACCCTTCGGTCGCCACTAGCATCAATAACCTCGGCCATGCTTACTTGATGCAGGGCGACTGGAGAATAGCTGAACGACTACTGAATGACTCGCTGGATTGCCTGCGCGGGACGAATTGGGAGCAACACTCTGACTACGCTCAGACGCTTCAAAACCTGGGCAGCCTGTATGGCCGCCAAGGCGACTTTCGACGCGCGGAACCGTACCACGAGCAAGCCGTGGCGCTGTTGCGTGAGCGGTACAGTGCCAGCACGAGCCTACTGATCGCCACGCTGAACCTCGCGGAGGTGTATGCCGCCACAGGGCGGCAGTCCGCCGCACTCGATCTTCTCAACAGAGCCATCGAACTCGATGGCCAAACGGCAAACCAAGTTCTGTCAATCACGTCTGAGCGCGAACGGATGTCGTTTTTGCAGCAGACTCAGATCCGCGATCGCGTTTATCTGTCACTGATCCTTCAGCACTATCCTTCGTCGGAGGAGAAAGTACGAGACGCTTTTGCCTTGGTGCTCCGCCGAAAAGCTCTCGGAGCCGAGGTCCTGTCGTCGCAGCGTGATGGAATCCTCGGAGGACGCTACCCCCACCTGCAAGATCGTTTGCGAGAGATGACTGCTCTTCGAAGAGAGATTGCAAGGGCAACTCTCGCGGGACCGGGGCCGGAAGGAAAAGCCGTCCACGCGAATAGGCTTGCGACGCAGATTGCAGAGCGGGAGCGGCTCGAAGCCGCATTGGCCGATAGCATTCCGGAACTGGAACTCGCACAGCGACTCGGGCGAGTCGGGGTCGACCAGGTCGCGCATGCGCTGCCATCAGATGCGGCTCTCGTCGAGTTCATTAGGCTCCCGGTGCGGAACTTCGGGTCTGTTAAGGCTCGGGGAGAGCAAACCTGGAACCCGGCGCGGTACATTGCATTTGTGCTCATACCGGAGGAATCATTCTCGGTCCGTACGGTTGACTTTGGCGATGCCGCACGGATCGAACGGTTGCTACTGGAATACCGCGAGCGCCTGACGACCCATCCCGACGCCCGCTCGGTGATCTTGTCGCCTGCCGGGGACTTACTGCGGGCTGCGATAATTGACAAACTGCTCCCCATACTCGGCATCCGACGCCACCTGATAGTAGCGCCCGATGGTGAACTGAATCGCTTACCGTTCGAGGCGCTTACGCTCTCCGACGGTCGGTCGCTGATCGAAGAGTACCGTGTCACCTACCTGACGTGCGGACGCGACGCGATGGGTTTTGGGCTGCCGGGTGTGGGAGTGCCTGGACCGTCGGTGGTGGTGGCGGCACCGGCGTTTAACCTGACCGCCCCATCCTCCACGGACTGTTTGGAAACGGATCAAACACGGCATTCGAGCGGCCTTGATCGTGAACGACGTTTCGGCCTCCTTCGGCATACCAGAAAGGAGGGCGAAGAAGTCGCCAAACTACTGGGAGTGACACCGTGGATGGGGGACGAAGCGCTGGAGGCCAGAATCAAGAATGCCCGCTCACCACGCGTGCTGCACTTAGCTACTCACGGCTTCGTGCTGCCCGACCAAGCGCCAGCGGATTCGGCCGAGAGTAGCCCTGAGTCGGGAGTGGGCGCAAAGCGGCTGACTGGGCCGGGGATGGAGAATCCGCTTTTGCGCTCAGGCTTGGCGCTCGCGGGTGTCAACATCTGGTTGCATGGCGGAAGCACGCCAGTTGAGGCGGAAGACGGCCTTTTGACAGCAGAAGACGTTACTGGAATGGACCTCCTCGACAGCGAACTGGTGGTCCTCTCCGCATGTGAGACGGGCTTGGGAAGCGTCCACGTCGGGGAGGGGGTGTTCGGTTTGCGGCGTGCCTTTGTGCTTGCCGGAGCAAGACGGCTCGTGATGAGCCTGTGGAAAGTTCCGGATGCTCTGACACAACAGTTGATGTGCGAGTTCTACGAAGGCCTGCTCGCCGGAAAGGGTGCCACAGACGCCCTGCGAGACGCAAAACTGGCGATGAAGTCAAAGCACCCAGATGCGTATTACTGGGCTGCGTTCATCGCTCAAGGTGATCCCGCTCCGTTTAATCCGACTGGAAGGCCTGCAATCGGCGAAGTCACTGGCCAGTAACAATGGGTTGGGATGCGATTTTTCCAGCCGCGAGGGCGATCCATGAGCGCTGAACAGTTTCAGAACCAAGTCGCATTGAACCGGACGCTCGCCGATTATCTCGATGAGGTTTCGCACGACGCAGACCCTCATCTTGAACATCGCACAGGCGTCGAGGCCGCTCTCTTCCTTGTCGCGGCCTACGCACTCTACCGAGTGGCGAAGAACCACCTCGACTACAAACGAGGGTTGGAGGAGGCCGAACTGCGCGACAAGATGCTCGATCAGGTTGCTGGACTTATCGAGAAGGGATGGGGAAAAGACAAGGCACTTGAGGCGGTCCTGAAAGTGAGCAAGGAGATCGCGACTTTACGCACGGAAAGCCCGATATTGAAGGCCGCTCTGGATCTACTCCCGAAGGCACCGGATTCGAGTGGTGGCCACTAACTTCGCACCGAGAAGTGGAGATTGGTGGAACCGCTTAAACTGCAGTTAGCAAACCAGTCGGAGAAAGCGAAATGGATGCTGTTGGCTTTCTGACGAGCCCTCTTGTTGACTTGCCCAAAACTCGCCACGGCGACTACTCCACCTTCATAGACCGCCTGCTGAACGACTACAGCGCCCAGATTCAGCGAATTGTGGCCGGGCGATTCATCGATCAGGTAATCACGAACGAGTTGCGGCGAGTTGTGCCGCTATGTGCAGCCGTTCGGCAGACCATAGCGTTACTCGTCCGTGGCGACAGGGCTGCGGCTTACAACTGCCTTGATGTCGCATTGCAAGCGCTTGGGCCTCACTTGCGGGCTCTAATGCCTTCTGGGGATATGTCAAAGTTCGTCGATCCGATCTACCGTTTCCGAACAGCAAGCAGCACCCCGTACCAAAAGGGCGATCTCTTCCATATACCATTTTACCTGCGCCATATTGTTGGTCCCATGCGATACAGCGTCGCGGGCCTACCTTCGCTTTACCTTGGGGGTTCCACTCACGTCTGCTGGAGGGAGCTTGGCGAGCCGAACCTTGCAACCGTTGCTGTTTCCAGGTTTCACGCCATCGAAAATACAAATCTTAGGATTCTAAATTTCGGGCACAGGCTTCCAGTGCTCGGGGCTTATGTAGCAACGACGCCCCAAGACTTTATCGCCCCGGCTTCAATTGGATCGCCGACGATTGCAGCTCATGTCGCCTGCTGGCCGCTTATAGCTGCTTGTTCTATCCGAGTTCCAGACAGGGCGGCACCTGAGCGCCCTGAATATCTTCTCCCGCAGCTTATGCTTGAGTGGATTACGAGAACCCATCGATTTCATGGAATCCGATACTTTTCGACACATTATTCCGAATATCCTGACGATCCAAAAACGTACATGAACTACGTCATTCCAGCGAGAATTACTCCCTCAGTTGGATACTGCACCGAGCTTTGCCAACTTTTCGAGCTTACCGATCCAGTCTCCTGGGATCAGGCGAGAATGGCTCCAACGACGGGAGCAAAACGGCCCATATACAAGACTCGCACTGTCGTTGATGCGACTCTGGAAGCAGATTTTGGTCGCACAGAGGACGGCCTGCTGAGTATGCCAGTCGGACGTCTTGCGGAAACCCCAGACTATCTTCGAGCGAGGATTCGCGCTTCAGTACAGGCGAGAGCGTATAAGATTTGGGAGAGCGAGAATTACACTCACGGCCGCGATGTGCGTCATTGGTTCCAAGCCAAGGGTGCGCTGGGGATACCTCAAGATTTTCAGGTATAGTTGCTTCAGGCTTCAGGCATTATTGCTCGGAGCGCTCTGTTCGCTTTAAACGATCGTGAGTCGCATCAATACTGATCCTCATTATGGCAGAAGCGGCCACGTCGAGTCATGGCGTTTGCCCCTGCTTGGGCGGAACGGGGCACATGTCCAAAAACGACATCATGCGTCCTACTCGCCCTCTCTGCTCGACCATCTCTCGCGCAATCGCCTCGTGATCGACGGGGCGTTGCCGCATCTCGTCCAGCAACCGGGTGAACTCTCTCTCGAACGAGACCTGCTCTTCAGGCGTGAGCGGTGGCTCTGGTGGCCACTGATCCTGCAAAAAGGCTTTGGCTTCTGCCGCCGGGGTGATTCTGGCCCGGTTCTTCTCTCGGTCGATAAGCAGAACGAAAGGGGCCGCGTGGTCGCTGCCGCCGAGGTCGTGGGGCGAGAGCAGTGGCTCGATCGCACGGTGGCGTGCGAAGGCTTGAAAGATCCACCCCTGCGCGGACCCGGATGAGGCCCCATCATCGAACCAGAGATCGTCGTACGACCAGCGAAAGGAGACGAACCTGGCGTTGCCGCGGTAGCCCATCGTGAGGCGGAAAACTGGTACGAGGGGCTGTCGACCGGCTGGCCGGGGATGGCCTCGATCATGACTTGCGATCCCGCTTAAGCCGCTCTTGGCGAAATGGCCTTGTCCATTTCGTCGCGGAAATAGACCCATGCGGCCTCGGGGCAGTTACCCACGGAAACGAGCCACCAGAAGGTGAACTTGTCCCGGATCAGCAGCCAGAACTCGCGGAAGACAGTCATCTCACTTCTCAACCTCTTCGAGCGCAGCACGGAAGAGCCGTGATTTAACGCTCGTATGGGCCGGACGGTAGCGCGAAACGTGCGCGAGCGCAATCGGTTTCTGCGCGGTGCTTTAGCCTGAGGATTTGAAGGAAATCGAATCGTGAGTGAGGCGGATTGCGGGTTGCAGATCGGGCCATTGCATGCCGATGAGCGACAGGACTGCGGAGAACGATGTGCCCCTGACAAAACGCCCCTGCGAGTTGTACGAGTGCTGGATACCGACCAGTTTCACATCCTCCTTCTTCCACAGTTTGGAAGGCCGGCTCTGCTCGGCAAATCGCCAGATGCCGCATCCGCTCATTCCGCCCGGATACGGCGCGACAAACGAATCCCTTTTGCTCGGGTACTGCAGCCGAAGCGACCACTGCGGTTCGGCGGAGTCAGGCTCGCACAGCGCCGTGACAAATCGGAGATTGGTGGCGGAGACAGACCGCCCCTCGTTTGAGATCTTCCGCAGCTCGAACGGGTAGCCCATCACCATGTAGAGCCCGATGCTGGGAGGTACCGTCACGTCGACATCGAAGAGGTGCATGAATCGGTAATCTGACGTCATCTGCGCCAGTATCTCAGGCGTCAGCTCGCAAACGCCAACGTCGAACTTGTCATCATCCCGCATCCTTGGATCGTCGCGTGTCCGGTTCGGCGGGATCGGCGAGACCAGTATCCCGACATTGCTAAGGGGGATCGGATTCCCGCGCTCGGCACGAGATGGGATGAAACAAAGCGTGTTGCGAAACGCCATGAAGTCGAGGACGTGCGCCGCAGAAACGATGAAGTGTTTGTTCGCGATCTGCAGAAGCACCCCGCTCCCGAGAGGAACGGGAAGGTCATTCTCCAAACGGAAGATTGGGATCGTGCTGGTCGTGAGTTCGGGGCTGGCCTCTTCTACGAGACGATTCTGAAAAGACTCGGCCTCTTCGGTCGTCAGCGGACTCGACATGCTCCAACCTCGTGGGTTGCGAATTCAGTTTGTTAAACCGTAACGGCAAGGGGAGGGCCTGTCAAAGTGGGTGGCCGCGTCAGCGGGCGCGAAGGGCCGAAGGCGTCCGCGAGGACCGCAGCGAAGTGCAACCTGGGAGCACGCGACGGCGGAGCCGGGACGCCCGGATCACCTCGCGACTCCCTTCCTGCGTTCCGCCAGCGCCCACAGTTCCGGCGCCAACTCCTGAGCCTTCGCCACCCATTCCACGGCACACGGCACGTCTGCGTCGGACAGCGCGACCACTTCCATGTGTGGAGGGTCGGGGTGCGTCACTGTTAGCAGCGAGACGCCTTCGGGCTTCTTTTTGATCGCGTAGAGCTGGTGCTTGAACCGTGTTGCCTGGTCGATCCCTTGCCTCCCGGAAAGCGGGGAGGAGCCGAGAGAGGTTTTGAAGGTCCGGGACATTCTCCATCGGTGCACGAAATTCTTCATTCGCGCAAGGCGTTTGACGCATAGGGACTACCGGCCTTCCGCCGAAGTTCGGGTAGGGTTAAAATGCTCAAAATCGCCCCAAAGTGACGTGCAGTTCCCACACAGAAGGTCGCAATTGACTGCTTCAGAAGAAAAAGCGGTTGCGCCAGAAGACCCGCTTTACGCGGAGTTAAAGCGAGTTGCCGCTGCGGCCAATCACGCTGACGAACTCGCTCGGCAACACCCCGATAATCTCGACGAAGCGCTGAGGGGTGCGGAGTTGTTTGAGCAACTCTGCGACCTGACGACCCGTTACGCCGAAGAAGCGCCAGCAGACCACGAAGTGAAGCGGGTCGCCCCAATACGCATCAAGTACCACTCGTCGCAGGCCCACAAGCTCAGAAGCGTCCATGCATACGAGAAACACAACTGTGAGCTGGCCCTCCGTGAACTGGCTTTAGAGAAGGCTGATCTCAAGGAGGCGATCAGGCTCGCAGAAATCGAGATGCCGACGCTGAGCAAGGAAGAGGTGGAGCAGCTTGAGCCACAACTGCAAAGCTGGCGGTGCTTCTTGGGTGTTTTGCGTTGTAGCGAGTTCGCGATTCGTGCCCGCGAGGCGAGAGACGCTGGGCGCACCATCGTTGCCCTCGACTGGTATCGGCGGACCGCAGCCGAAGCCAAGAAAGCATTGGCCCGACTTCACACGTTTCCCCCAGAGGTCAACCCCGGTGCTCGGCGGATCATTCGCGGGAATGTGAGGATTCAGCAGGCGAACGCCTTTGGCGCACTCGCATGGGCGGTGCTGGATCGAACGAAGCAGGACAGGAAAATCCTGTACGACTTCAACCGTGACGAAGGCATGGATTTCCTCCGGCATCTTCTCGCTGCATACGATGCGGGCACGAAGGCCATCGAAGAGAATCCCGAAGCGCAACAGATGGTGATGACGAATCAACTGTGCCGGGAAAACATTGAAGAGTTCCTGACAGACACCCAAGACCACTGGGGCATCATCTCCGCCAGATACGGGGATTCTCCTGTGCTCGCGATGTTGATGAAACACATTAACGCGGAGCGATACGCGATGGCGAAGGATGACAAGGTTCTGGCCCAAAGCAAAACGGCAAAGCTGTGGGCGTATTTGTCGATCTTCGTCATTCTGCTATTCAGCATCGTGGGCGCGATCTGTGTGCTGGCGAGCGTCATGAACTTCTGGCTCTTCGTTCCTGCTCTCGGGGCCGTGTACATCCTGTTATTGCTCATCGGCGGGTTCATGTTCCGCGCGACCGGTGATCTGTCCCAAACGAATTTCCTGAAGCTGGTTGGATTGGCCGCAAAATTCCAGATTCGCACGCTCTTCGGAAAGAAGGAAGAAACCCCGAAGGATACACCCGAGCCCACCGAAGCGAGTGAAGAAGCATGAACGGCAATCCCTGCCCACCCGGAGGCAACCCCAAATGCTTCGCCCAGCACCTCGGTGAATGCGAAGGCGAGATCGAGAAAGAGCACCCCGTTTCGGAATGCGTCCTGCTCGCGGTTTCTGGCGGAAAATCCACGATCTTTGTGCGAGGCAGGCCGTCGCAAAAAGAAGGGGAAGTCCGCGAGATCCCGATTCCAAACATCGTCTCGCATGTCCTCTGCGCCAAACACAACAGAGCACTGACGGACTTCGATGCTGCCGGTGGCAAGTTCGCCGAAGGCATGGAGGCGATGAATGCGTTGCTGGGTGACACCAAGGCATCGTTCGACACGTTCGAGGTCGATGGTGATGCCCTCGAGCGCTGGATGTTGAAGGTGCTTTACGGGGCGGTCTTCGGTGGCGACACCAAGCTCCCCGACAACGCGAAATCTAAGGGCATTCTCCCGCCCATCGAAGGGTTGCGAATTCTCTACAAGGGCGAATCTTTCCCGCCGGGGCAAGGACTGTATTTGCTACCCGGTCCTCCGGGTGCGAATGCAACGGATGAATTGGAGTTGGGTCGTGAACCGCTTATGTCAGCAGACGGTAACATCGCCGGAATGAGGTTCGTGTTCTACGGGTTTAACTTCGTACTGCTGGTCGCAAATGTTCACCCGGATCACGCATCGAAACTCGACGATTGGATGTATCGCCCAAAGGGCATAACTATCCGAGGCTGCAACAAGCTGCTACGATTCAAGTGGAAGACTGGCGCTTACAGCGATACGCACCTTGTCACTTGGGAGGGGCTATTTGACTTGGAAGGAAATCGAATCCCGCGCGAGGAAAAGCGCGGCTGAACACCTCACTTCCACTTCTCCTCGCGCTCGGCCCAGCTCTTCTGCCTCCCTGCGGCGTTCACACGTTCCGCCGCTTTGATCTCCGCCAATTGCACCATCGCTCGGTACGCGAAGCGGAGCATCGGTTTGCGGTTACGCCCCACCATCCCGCTGATTCGAGTAAGGCCGAGAGGGTCTCGAGCGTGATCGGGGGATCGCGGTCGGTCGTTGCGAGCGAGTGCTGGAGGAGAGACGCTGCCCTTCCCAAGATGATTCGTTGCGGCCGGACCAAATCGACCGGTCGCGGCGTGTAGAACTCTTCGTGGTCGCTCAGGTCGAAGAGTGATGGTTGTTGGTTGCTGGTCGTTGGTCGCTTTCACAGCATGTCTCCCGATGGGTCCAACCTTCAGGAGCATACTGGACAAGAGATCACATTGCAAGTCGGATGGCGAAGCGGACCCCGCCCACTCAGTCTCCAGGCTTCCGTTTACGGTTCTTGTCTCGGCGTTGTTGCGACGTTCGACCGGGCCGGTAGCCCTTGTTCTTCGGTAGCTCCGCCCCGCGTTCGCCGGGTTGCTCGCCTTTCGCGGGGTTCGCAACCGTGTGATAGTGGTCGTCGTTCGCCTGTCGTCGGCGAGCCTCGATCGCTTCCTTGGGCGGGTTCACGGGAATCAACCCATCGCAGCCGCCGATGAGATCAGATCGCCCCGCTTGGATGAGTGCTTCTCGCACGGTGAAGTAATTCTCAGGCTTGAAGAATTGCGTCAGGGCACGGGCCCTCCTTGGCAGAAAACAAGGGACGCCATCTACCCAAATCTCCAACCTGCTGTCCACACGACCCAGCGATCTTTCATTGCCAACAGCAGGGAAGTCGAAACCCCGCGACTCTTCAACAAAGAGGCACGAGTCCCGCCCTGCCGAGGAGCCTGGAGTTGCAAACCTTCCTCGCGACTGACGGCCAATCACAGCAGACGAACTCCCCACACGATGAATTTCTTGGCGACCCCGAACCCACCAGCACCCACGAAGAGCGCGGTAAACATCAGCAGGAAATACGCCCGCAGCGGCCGAGAGGTCGCTGCCCACCCACTCAAGAACACCAACCTGCTGGTGTGAAGCGTGAAGCAGAAGGTGACCCACGTTCTGGGAAACCAACCCGTCCACCGAGCTCGTTCCCGCACATAGTCTTCCTTCAATTCTTCGTGAGCGGGATCGTAGACCCGTTCTCGAACCGCACGCGGAAGCACGATCGGAAACAACGCCCAGAAGAACGGGAACCACTGCCTGGGCGGCAGTTCGCTTGGGCTCGGATTTGCAGCTTCGTTGCCGTTCTCAACAACGTCGTGAGTGATATCCTGCACGCCATCCGCGAGAGCCCGTTGAATTACCTCTTCATCTTCGGACCAGGACACCGGATCGAAGAACAAATCGACCGTGGTGCCCTGCGCTGTTGTGCGATAAAAATACTCCGCCTGGAACCGACTCAACCAGCGTGTGAGCGCACCCTGTCGCCGATGGAGTCGATGCGCCGCGGGGATGAACAGCGTCTGATAGAACGCCTCGTCATCGCCGTCATCTTCCGCGATACATTGGCTGACGCTGGAACCGTTCATTCCTCAACTCCTTTCAACCGTGGGTGATGGTTCGCATCGAGCGAACGGTAGAACGCACATGCTGCGTCGAAAGCGGCCCTCCCGGCCGCGAGGATTCTGTAAACTCGTTCCTTGATGATCTGCCCCTCGACAACCTTTTTCGTGTACCGCCCCTTCACTAACCCCGCGTCCTCCATCCTGGCCATGAGTTGGTAGAAGGCCGGGCTGGAAGTTCGATGTCGCTGTTCGTTGAGAACCGAGCGAAGCTCCCTCCCTGTTCGGTCGCCCTCAAGAAGACCGTGGAGGAGAAGCAGTTGGAGGTGTGAGAGTTCCGGTAATGGCATCGTCACCTCTTCGTTAACGCTGAGTGATATAACACAATATTATGTCAAAGACCGCGGACGTCAAGCCCGCCTGGGAATTGCATCAGCACGAAGAGATCAAGCAGAATAGGAGCGGTGGTGGGACTGCTCCGGTGCGGAGGCTGCCGAAAAACGAGGGGACCAGCTCTCCGCAAATGGGCGAATCGTCGTCTGTGGTCGGCGGTTGAAGGCGTGCGCGAGGAGCGTGCAACGTTTCTCTCGCTGCGAGCAGGAACTCCACACCGGCGAAACTACCACGCCTTCCAGATCCTTGCAGCGAACATTTCTCCGATTCCCCGCCTTGTCCTCGGACACGTTCCAGTACGCCAGCACAGCCCTTGTCGGGACAGCGTGAAACGGGTCGACGGTTGTCAGCGAACCAGGAGTTGCGGATTCTTGTCTTGGCCCTGAATCAGCATCACGGTTGGGAGCCCCTCGGCCCGCATGTCACGTTCCAGAATGTCCAGCGCCGCCAAATCGTGCTCACTCGGAGCGGATGCAACACCATCCGGATGACTGTGCCATTCGCCAACGTAACTCAATTGACCACCCGAGAAGGCGTGTAGTTGATCGACACGTTCCCGCAACCCCTCCGCTCCGCGGATGTATGTGTCCGGCCGCTCGACGCTATCGACGGGAGAGGGCAACGCAAGACTGACATGCACAATGCGGTGGCGTGTGTCCACATCTCCGAGCAGGATGCCGCCCGTTTCGTTGGGAAGGCGTTGTGTTCGGAATTTCCGAAGCTGGGCGACAGCCCGTGCCGAAATTCGTACTTCCCAGCCGCCATCACTCATCACTTGCGGCGGGAAGGGCGAGAGTAGGAGCCGGGTCAAGCTGCAGGATTGCTCGGACCACTCCCAGATGCCAATAAACGGTTCGACGGAATCCCAGCGGTCGCGGATGAACCGAGCAACGACCCCCGCGAACACCTGGACCACATCTTGCGGCAAGACGACCGAACGATCCCGGCACGACCCGGCATAAGCGACTCTGTCAGCCGCTGCCGCAAAAGCCCGCCGCACCACCTCGTCTTCCGCAGCAGCGGCAGCGAGTTGCGAATCCAGATCGTCGAGCCGGACAGCCCGTTCGTGCCCTTCGGCGAGGATCACCAGATGCCTGCCGCTGGGGGCAATGAAGGCGCTGATCCGGGGCGAGTCGTCCGTTCGTGACGCTAATTCACGCTCGACGGCTTGAGAGGCCGAGCAGTCCACCACAAGTTGGCTCGCCGCGAGTGCACGTTCCAGCGATTCTGCATGTTCACCGGGGCGCAGCACATTGCAGGGTATCGCAGTGGCTGCGTCCTTCGCGTTCAGAAGCCGTTGGATGGTCGCGGCAAGCGCTTCCGCCTTGTTCAACGCGATGTCGCTTTCGCCCAGTGCGTGGCGGCCCAAATTGTGGGGCAACAGCACGTCGTCGTCGGTCACGGTCCAGATACCAAAGCCCTGACGAACGAGAGCCATAACCGTTTGCGACCCCAGCGCACCAGCACCGACGGCCAACACCCTTGGGTTGTTCTCTGGCAACCATCCGGAAAGGAGCCCGGCCAATTGGTTCGAGAAGGCAAAGACGGGCGTCAGCGGATAGACATTCACCGTCGCCAACCCGTTCGCTGTGGCCGCGCCGAGGATTCGCCCGAATTTGCCCGTTCTGAAATCCTTGGCCAGGACGCCCAGGCGGACGGCCAAATCGACGAGCGGTTGATCGAGGATAAACGCCCACCACTCGGTTGCTTCTTCCTGGTCGTCTTTCTGACGGATCTTGGGGAGCTTGAGCAGTGCCAGAATCCGAAACCGGGAAAACGCTTCAAACTCGCCGTCGTCGTAAATCCGCTCAATGCGTTTGCGGCATTCCGCCAGTAGGTCAATGCCCACCACGGTTAACAGTTTGGACAGTTCCTCGACATGACGCGGCTGGGCCTGAATCAGACGAGCATGCCAAGGCTGCGCGGTGAGAGGCAAGGCCAGGAAGCGGACCTTTTCGTTGAACGCCTTGACGTCTGTCCCTTCGGGCAATCGCAGGAGTTCCAGTATCGGGGGTTTGTCGGATCGCGCGCCGACCAGCAACGGCATTGCAGACTCGTCGGCCTGCTCGAACAGATCGAGGTCGATGATGATTCTCTCGCTCGCCAGCAGCAGCGGCTCTAATGGCTGATCGGGCAGGTGAAGCCCATCCATCGCGGCCCGCGCCAGCCACCGGCCAATGCGCTCCAACAACATCGCCGGAGTCAGCTTTCCGGCCAACTCGATGTAGGACTCGGCAAACAGGCAGAGGCTTCGTGGCTCGCCTGCAAACGTCAGATTCGTATGGGGCAGGTCGTCGGGAAAGTCTTTGCGTAAGGTCAGCACCTTCGGTGCGGTCAACTCATCCTCGGCAACCACAATCGCCAGCCGCTCGACGGGCCGAATAGCCGCCGCGGGGTCGGTCGGCAACTCGACCTCGAACTCGACAATCACGATGTCGTCACCATCCTGAACGCATGCTTCGACCAGCTTGACGAACGGGTGGGCGCGGGCGGTCTCTATCAGGGCCGCTGCCCGCGCACGGGGTGTATGCGTTGGTGAGGCCGCTTCGCCGAGCAGGAAGAATTCCGCTTCACTCATGATCTCATCCGAGTCGAGGAGAAGGACGCGAGACAACCAGCGCTGGGCCGGCGACGGCGGCCAGGCTGCGCCGGACGACGAATCCGCGTTGCGTCACATCCACGATCAGAGGCCGTGGCCGCTCGACGCTCGGGTATTCCATCGTCACGATGTAGTTCTTCTCATTGCCGCGCTCGCGTGCGATCCGGCGATAGTACGCTGCGGCCTGACGGTGCGGCGGTTGCTTGGTGTTGCCGGAGGGAATCGGATCGCTCGACGACACCAGGATGCAGCCCGGCAAACAGCGATTGAACATCCTCGCCACTTCGGGGCGGGGAGTTGTCTCGTCCTTGCCTTTCTCCTCGGCGAGCGACTTGTAGCTGGAGTGGTGCGAAACCTTGAACAGGTTCGTCACGAGTCGGTCGTGGCGACCGCGTTGCTCCGTCTTCAAGATCAGGTTCGCCCACGCCCCGTGGTCGGCGTCCGCGCCGAGCATACAGCGATACTCAGTGTCGCCCTCGAAGAAGGTCAGGTGCCAGACCAGCGAGTTGCCGTTGCGATCGACCTCATCGCCCTCCATCCGATACGAGAAAGGCGAGTGCGAGAAAATTTCGACCTGCCCGCGGTTGCGGTCGAAACCGGGGATGCACTGACCGGCCTTCTGGATCAAGTGCAGACGCTCCGACGGACGGATACCTTCAACTCGCAACCAGGCTTCCAACGGCTCGGGGTTGCCAAAGACTTTGATGCCTTGCCCCTTCCTGAACCGGTACCGCGCCTCTTGGCGGATGATGCGAGCCGTCCCGGTGGCCCCGACTTCCAGAATGAAGCAGGCCGGCACCCACAGTTCCGGAATGTGGACTCGCCCCGGCCCTTGGTACTGCTCGGCGTGATCGAGCCAGAAGAAGTCCTCGGCCCCGTGCGTGTGGTCGTCATCGGCGTGAGAGAACGCAACGGTATCGAACCGATCCCGCCGCTCCTCGCGTAGACAGATCCGCAACTCCTCGTCGAGCCGCACCCGTCGGTCCTCCTCGCCGGCCGACTCGTAGTTGCAGTAGTCTTTGAGGATCATGCGGCCGTCCGCAAGCCGCAGGAGGGTGCTGTCGGCATTGCCGAGCGGGAAAAACGTCATCTTCGTCATGGTGAAACTCCTGACAGGAACAGGGGGAACCGAACACAGTGATTCCGGGATCATTTCCCAGATTCGTGATCCTTCGCTTTCTGGTTCATCGCATCCGCAGCGATCACAGCCGCAGCGAGCAACGCCTCGGCATAGCGATCGGCACAGTGACGCACGTAATCGGGCAGCGTGAATGCTGACACCGCAGAAACCAGAAGGGCGTGACCGGTCGCCCGCTACACCGATAGAGTCCATGTAACTTGGTCAAGAATCGGTCGTTGCGGGTAGAGCCTCTTGGTTTCCCGTTCGATGCGGAACTGTTGGAACGCTTCCCAGTCACCGTTCAAAAACTCGCTCCGAACGTCCAACATGGCCTGAGCACCCTCACGCGTCCAGTGCATCCCCGCACGCTCCAGACGGTCCCTCACATAATGACGGCACGCTCCCTCGATCACACCGCTGGCTATCGGATACCCCTTCGACAGATACTCACCATAACGCATCCGAGCCGCGTTCTTCACCAGATACCCGCACACCGTCTTCAGACGCTTTCGCTTCGCACTGGCCAGGCCACGCCTGGTTCCCAGTTGGCGTAAACCGCGAACGACACTCAACACCTCGCCTCGGAGCACACGTTCCAGACGCTCACGAACGAACGCGACCGCCTCCGCACTTCCCTCACGGTAAAACAGGTGAGCCGCTGCCCACAATCGCGGAGTCACGTGCAGAAGATCCAATATCTCCACCGCCTTCGTCCCCGGCAAATACGCACGCCGGGCTTCCCACAGTGCTTCCTGACCATCCATCAAATACACCACCTCACGTCCACTGCTCGGGTTCCGACGCTTCAACTCGACCGACAACCACGCGAACACCAGATCTGTACCAGCGACCGTTATCCCGTCTTCCTCATATGTCAGACTGGCCCACACATGCTTGCCCACCGGGCGGGGACGAGTCGATGTCCAGCCCGATTGGTCGGCCGGATCGCGAAACAGCGAGGCCACCACCTCCGCTGGAGTTCGCACCATTCGATCCACCGAGTAAATGGTTCCGACCGTCGCCATCCGCTTCTGGTTCGCCTTCTGTCCCTTGGTTCGGTGGGCCTGAATCTTCGGTTCGTTCGCCGGTCGTCGCATCACGACCCCTTTGCCGTCCGCCTGGGCCACCATCACCTCGCCCTCCTCGGCGGCACTGGGCACGGGTCGGGCCATACGGAACGAGTGAACGGCTTCGGCCATCTGCCGATTCATTCGCTCCAGGCTGTCGGTGGATTGTTTCAAACCGAGGATATCGAACAAGGTCACGCCGACCCGAGCAAACGCGCTCTCGCAGCCAAGAGCTTGGTCCCACTGTTGAAGCAGGTACGAGTAATCGCTTTCGGGCAACTGGAGCCGAGCATCGAGTGGCACGAACTCGATCTTTTGCCTAGCTCGTGTGCCGTAGACGGTCCGTCGCAGCGTGAAATCACCAAAGACGGACCGATAAGCTCGGTCGTGAGTGTCAGGTAATCGCTGAAGAGTCTGGCCATCGGGGAGTGTGACAGTCTCGCCGAGATCGCCGGTGCCCTGGCTTTGGAAGAAGAGTTCGAGAGCGTGTCGCCCAAGAGCCAGGATTCGAGTCCAGATGCCGCGTTCGACGTCGTGTGCGGGCGTGGCGTTGGTGGCGGCTTTGCGAACGTAAGCGGCCAGTGCCTGAGTGAGGGTGTCGAGGGCAGGGGTCTGGTGGGGTGAGTCCTGTTGTGCGATCATGGAAGTGGCCTCCTGGCGGGCGAACACGGCGATGTGATAACTCCATGTTGTTCGCCGGGAGGCCACATGTCAGCCCTGGTCAAGCCACAAACTCCTACGCAAACACAGCTTCTACAGTCGCGGGCGACCGGTCACGCCCATTTGAATTTGTGGGACGAGGGCGGTTGGAATCACCTCAAACATGTCGAGATGCGGAACTTGGTGTGCCGCGATCTCGATGAGCTACACGAGCAGTTCCGCCTCGCCGTTGGTCGGACGTGACGGGAGCCTCATCTGGTGAAAGCCTGCTTTGCCCAAGCCGGGTTGACGATTAGCGATCCTTAACAACCTTCGCGCGGCGATCAGTAACCACTCCAGATGCAGACGTGCGGGTGTGGAGGAGAACGCTGCGGACGGCGCTCTGGAAAATCCTGATTTCCTCGCACCCATATGTTCATCGTCCTGTATGCAGCCCCAGAGCGTCGAAGCCCCGCCGAAATGGCAGTTGCGAAGCGATTTCTGCAATAAGAATCGGTATTCTTACCAAAACCACCTTCTCAGTATTTCGTGTTGGTGCACGAGCGGGAGAAACCTGCGATGAGCAAGAAGAACGAGCCGAAGAAGGTCACGAAGCCGGCTTCCGCAAAGCAGAAATCGTCTAACTTTCCAGTGAGGGTCGCGGAGTCTCCCCAGGACGCGGTCGCCATCGCGAGCGGCGTGGTGGGAACTCATCGGGTCATGTTCCCCAAAACGAAGGCGGATGTTGCAGAGGCAGTCACCCGCTCCCGGAACCTGCGGACGCTCGTCAGGAGCGGGCTGCAGGCTGCCGCGACAGACGCGGTCGATGTTTCCGGCGGCGTTGTCATCCACCTCGCGGGCTTGAATGGCATCTCGGTCAAGAAGGATCTCCTGAGCGCTGAAGCAGGAGCCACCACTGGGGCGGTCGCGGAACGGCTATGGGAGAGCGACCTTGCGCTCCCCCTGACGGACAACTCGCAGAAGAGCATCGCATCCAGCGTGCTTGGCGACGGACCGTCCAGCCTGATCCGGACGCTCGGCCCACTCTCCACTTTCGTCTCCAAGCTAACCGGTGTGACCCCGGCGGGCGAACAGATGACCCGTTCGGGTGTGTCGGCCCTCGATCGGGCGCGAGCGGACAACGCCGTTATCACCGGGATCAGCTTTAAGCCGGTGCCAGCGAAGCCCCTCTGGATGTTCAGGAAGTCCTTTCCGTATCCAGGCAAAGCGCACTTCGCCGTTCTTCTCAAATCCCTATTCATGGCCGAGAGAATTCCACCGCAGACCGATGTCGTGGTCGATGCCATCTCGGCCCGGCACGACATTCCAGTGGTCCGGATCACGGCTGCTGGTTACACGCCAAAGAGCAAGACGGCGGCGACGCAACTCGTTGACCGCGTCCTCTCCAGTTTGCCTGCGGAGATCAATCGCGAGGTCTTCACGGACAGCTTCACTGGCTCCGACGTTATCCAGACTCTCGTTGACGCCGGGCCGGGTATCCCTCTCGACCCAGAGGTCGATGCCGTCAGGATTAACCAAGTCGTGGAGCCGCAGATCGACATGAACGGGTTTCTTGACGGTGTGAGCGAAGACGTCGATCGCGGGCTAGCTTTCCGGGATGACGGCAAAGGCAAAGTGGACGAAGGCCTCCGCGTCTTCACGCGCCTGCAGCTAAACCGGGAAGACCAGCTCGCCCTCAGTGGGATTATTTACACACCGCGTCCCGCCGCGCCCCCACCTGTCGCCAGGTTCGCTTCCCTCGCGCTTACCGCCCGGACCGAACTGCCCCTCCACGAAGGGTTTGGCCTCGAACTGTTTCGCCCCGCACCCATCCCCAACTTTCGAGGCGCTGTCCACACGCCCTCCGACCTACTGTTCGAGTTCTACTCCACGCAATACGCGACATCGTCCAAGCCAAGGGCGGAGATGACCCCCTTCATGGTGGCCTACCCTCGCGACGAGGCGGACATTAAGGCGGCACTGGTGTTCGCGAAGAGCAAAGGGAAGCGCGTCGTCGCTCGCAGCGGCGGGCACCAGTATTCGGGCATGTCTTCTGGCGGCGACGGCACGATCGTCCTAGCGATGGACAGGTTCGCTCAGTTCGTTGAGATCTCCGAGAACGTCTTTGAGGTGGGACCGGCTTATCCACTCACCAAACTCGCTGCAAAGTTCAAGGACAAAGAAGTCACTATCCCTCACGGGGAGTGCCCACTGGTCTGCATCGGGGGTCATGCCCAGACCGGCGGATTCGGTCACCTCCTGCGCGCCTTCGGGCTGACCCTCGACTACGTGAAGGCGTTCACCATCATCTTGGCGGACGGTTCGGTCAGGACGCTCCAGCGCCCCGCAGGTGCCCCGGTGACCGAGGATGATGAACTCTTCTGGGGAGTTCTGGGCGGGAACGCCGGCTCCTTCGGCATCGTCACGAACTACCGCTTCGAGTGCATCAAGGACTCCGATCACCCGCATTCTTACGGCTACGCCGCAGCCCGCAAGTACAGCAAGCAGAAGTACAAGAACCTGATGAAACAAGTCCGGGGGTGGACCCAAGGTGTTGCAGCGGGGACGCTGCTGGCGGACATCGACTTCATGATGACGGTCGAGTCGAGGGGGCCGGCGCTTATCCCGCCGTTTCCGACGATTCTGGTAGACCTCGTTCATTCAAACCTCGGCGGCTCCGCCGAAGTCGTGAACGGCGATCAGGTTTTCAACTCCATCATTCAGGCTTCAGATGACGGCATCGAGTTCTGGGAACTTCCACTGAAGGATCAGGGGCCGAAGCACCTGTCTGACCTGTCCGATTCGTTCGTTCGGCGGCCGCCGCTGACGACCTTTGACGGGCGCGAGTTCTCCTTCCCGTACAAGAAGCGGATCAACTGCACCACCAGCGCGCTGACGGACGTGTTCATCGACAAGTTCGTGGACATGATCGACAAGGTCGTGACGGCTACCCCTGGCGTCTACTTGGTCTTTCAGATGCTGATCGGAGGCGGGAATTTCCAGAAGACGAGCAAACGGGCTGCGACATCCATTCCCCGCAGAGACTTCGTCTACTGCTTCATCTTCGACCTCTTCTACAGCCGGGGAAAGGAGAACGTAGCGGTCCAACTGCAAACGGAGATGGAAGCCATCGTTGGCACTGACTACAGTCCGGGCCAGGAGCAAAAGCTCTTCTGGGGATCATTCGGTGACCCCGACATCACCAAGCAGGATGTCAGGAACTGCTACTACGACGACGCGACTTTCTACCCCCGACTGCAGCAGTTGAAGCAGAAGGTGGACCCCGGCGATCTCTTCCACTCTCTGATGACGGTCAAGCTGCCCTGAGCGGTGGCACGGAAGGCACCGTCGCAAGGATGGAACGCGCTGCTGGAAATGCGTTGATGACGCCGCGATCTGAGTGACCGGGGACCGGGGGTCTTTCTCCACTCCCTCGGTCGCCGACGGTGGTTTCTCCGCTCGCGACACCACCAAGTTCGTCTCCGCATGCTGTGTGAATAACCGCCGAACAGCTGTCAACTGGAAACGACGCCCTGCGAGTCTGCCTAGCATGTGACGATCCGGTCGTCGCGGATCTCAACCAAGTAGGTCGTGGGGCGACTGAGTTCGCCAGCACTTCTTCGACCTTGCCCGGTTGTTCCAACCGTCCCAAGAAGACCGGTCCTGGGCACGGAAGCCCATCAAGATCGGAGGCGGTCCGCTTGTTTAAGGTCTCAGGTGCTGGGAAAACATTCGCAGCCACGACTGATTGTCTCGCTCAGAGCTCAGCCATGAGCGACTTTTCGGATCGTTTTTCGTAGCGGAACAAGTCGGGCTTCTGGACCATCGGCGAATGAGGATGGAGCTTGCCACCGAGGCGATGGCCCGTCGCGCAAGCCGCGTTCAATCCGGTCTGCAGAGCACTTTCCACCCAGCCGCCGGCCCACGAGATGCTGTCTCCGGCGAGATAAATGGCGCGATCCCGCCCCGGGTCCAGCGCCGAGAGGAATTGGAAATAGGCGGGCTGCAGAATCGCATCCTGCGAAGGGTAGTGCAGCTTGAAGGCGCCATTGTGGAACGGTTCTGTCTGCCAGTCAACGGTGTGTATCTCGTTGTCGAACGCGGCCGCCGATGCGGCGGGGCTGCAGGCCGCTGCCCGGGTCTACCGCACCGCCCAGGTGCGGTTGGAAGTCGCGGCCGCCGACGGAGACATCGGGCTCGGCCCGCTGCTCGACGACCTCGCGGCCCGGGGCGACGAGTTGCGGGACGCGGCCGCCAACGGCGGGGTGGCCCTCGCCGTCACCCCGCCGGTCTTCTCTGCGGCCGACCTCGCCGAACGCCTGCGACCGGGCGAAGTGCTGATCGACCTGTTCTCGCTGTCGGAAGGCGTCGTGGCGACCGCGGTGCGGGCCGGCGGCGTACCCCAAACCCGATTCGTCCACTGGCCGCGGTCGGACCGCGTGACGTTAGCCGCGCAGTGGCAGGAGGCGGCGACGGCACCGGACCCCGCCGCCCTCGACACCCTGTATCTCGAACTCCGGTCTCGCTTTGCCGAGCCGCTCGCCCCGCTCATCTCTCCGTGCGGTCGGGTGTACGTCTGCCCGCAGTGCGAGTTGTCTCACCTGCCGCTCGCCGTGCTGGAGGATGCAGCCCCGGGGGCGTGCGTCTCGGTCGTCCCGTCGCCGGCCGCGTTCGCGCTCCTGCGGCGGCGGGCGGCGGGGTCGCGGTGGCCGTCGGGGACGTGACCGGCACACTCCGCCACGTGGCCGCGGACTTGCCCGCGGGGGGCGACTACGCCCGCGTGCCGGGCGACTTGGACGCCGTGCGGGCGGCCCTCCCGGCGGCCGGGCGGGTCCACTTCGCGGGGCACGGTGTGTTCAACCCGGACCACCCGTACCGCTCGGGGTGGGTGGTCGAGGCGTGGCCGCGGGCGGCGGCCGGGCCGTTCGGTGGGCGGTCGCGATACGGGGAGGAGCTGTTGACCGTGGCGGCTGTTCTGGCCGAGGTCGAGATGCCGCGGTGCCGGCTCGTGGTGATGGCGTCGTGTTCGTCGGGGCTGCCGAGCCGGCACCCCGCGGGGGAACTGACCGGGCTGCCGGCGGCGTTCCTGGCGGCCGGGGTGGACGCCGTCGTCGGCGCGCAGTGGCCGGTGGCCGACGCAGCCGCGGCCGCGCTCATGCGGATCTTCTACGCCCGCCTCGACGACGACCCAGACCCCGCCCGGGTACTCGCCGCCGCCCGGGTCACACTCGGCCGCCTCGACCGGGCGGCGGCGGCCGCGTTGCTCGGCAGCGGTCGCGATCTGCCCCGCGGCGAGTTTCCGTTCGCGGGAGCGGAGTGCCGGCTGGCGTTCCTGCACTTCGGAGCCGGCGGCGGGGTTACAGGTCCAGCACCTTGACCGCCCCGTCGAGTACCTTCCCCGTGTCCGGGCTCGGGCCTTGCGCCGGCCCCATGTCCTGAACCTGATTTGCAACGCTGTGGAGCGATTTCATCTCACCCATGTACTTATTGGCCAAAGCGTCCCGCTGTCCAGCCGTCAGGTCGGGGCTGAGCGCGAGGGCTTGCCACAGCGCGAGCATGTTCGCCTTGGCTCGCTTCCAACTCTCCTCTCCAGGTCGGGCCGCCTCATCCACGACCCGCTTGTACAGCGCATGAAACGGCAGGGTGTCCTCGTCGTCCCGCGTCGGCACAGTCGCCACCTCGTACAGTACATAGTCGCCCGCCGTGTACGGCGTTGCCTTGTCGAGGCTGTCGCCGACGCACAGTTCGTCGTTCATCACCCAGAACCGGCTCGGATCGACGGTCGCGTTGACCAGGACATGATGTCCTGGGACGACCTCATCCCCAGCACCCAAATCCCACTCAATACGGTGGCCGACGAGTGGCTTCGTGTCCCCGCCGCCGGTGAGCGCTTCGACCCCCTCCAGGATGAGCCGCCCCACCTTGACGTAGTCAGCTACTGCGCTGCTGACATTGAGCCGCCGACTCGGTGAGGTTGAGGATTTTCGTCGGGTAGTTGTCGCGGCGGACTTCACAGAGGATAACGGTGAACACCACCTTGCCGCCACGGAACGGATACAGGCCGGCCACCCGCGTGTTCGTCAGCACGACCCCGTGGGGCGACTCCACCTCCTTCATTTTCTTCTGCACCAGCGATGGCCCGATTACGAACGGAACCTCGACCGGTTTCCCGTCGTACTGGACTTCGGTCACGGTGTACACGAGGGGGTCGAACGTATCGAGCCACTTCCGGCTTTTGGCCAGGAAGAGCCGATTGACGCGGACCTGGAAGTAGTGTTTGCCCGGTTCGAATGGAACCCCGGTCGCACCGCCATCGACGTGGTTGAAGGGAAATGAGTGCCGGGTCGGAACGAACGAGTCGGAAGACTTTGCCGCTTTCCAGAGAGCGCGGGCTTGTTGCCAGAGGGTGCTCCATCGGTCGCTGAACGTGCTCATGTCGAGTTCCTCCTGGGTCAAGTGGACCCGCAGGGCTTTCATCTCGGTAGATTGTATGGCTTACCTGCTTCGGTCACATCGACCGACGCATCGATCAGCAGGTGGAACCGAATCGACTGTTCATTGCTGAAGGAAACGCCGCGGTGGCGACCGCCCCAAAGTGCATCGATACGTCGGGAAGCCGCGGATCACCACAGTTCCACATCCTTCACTCTCTGTCCTCGGGGGACAACACCACCGCTCATCCCGATGTTGATGGGACAGGCTTGTCTTCTGCAGAAGTGTAGCCCAGTGTAGTTAATTCCTCACAACCCCACGCAAACCACAGAGTCGGTCAAATTTCCTGAAGGCGATTTCCGCGTATTTTCAAGCTAATTCACGCCCAGGCCGCACAACTCCCGCTCCGCTTAATCCCTATCGTCCGCGAGGATGACCACGACGTTCGGCTTGCGGGCGGCGTCCGAAGCCGCCGCGGCGTTCACTGCCAGAAGGAACGACAGGACGGCGAACGATTCACGCACGGGCACCTCGTGTGGCGGAAGGTCGGGTACGGGACGGGTCCGACGAGCGTCACGGCTTCTTCTTCTTGACCGGCCCGCCGCCGTTGGGGCTCAGCCGCTTCCACCAATCCGGCCCCTCCTTCTCGATCCCGGCGTTCAACTCCTTGAGGCGTTTCGTCATCGCGGCGAGGCGTTCGGGCTCCCGGTCGCCCGCGCCGTCGGCCTCCTTGGCGTCGGTCTTCAGGTTGTAGAGTTCGAGCTTGGTGAAATCCTCGGAGGCGAGCAACTTCCAGTCGCCGTCCCGCATCGCAATGTGGAGGTTGTTCGGGGCCATGTTCAGCCGCCAGTACAGGGGCAGTTTCCGTTCGGCGACGGCAGCCGTCCCCGTGAGAACCGGAAGCACGTCGGCACCGTCGAGCACGCGGTCGGCCGGCGGCTTCACCCCGCAGATGCCGAGGACCGTGGGGAGGAGGTCGCTCCCGATCACCGGCCCGTCGGCAGTCGTGCCGGGCTTGACGTGCCCGGGCCACCGCGCGATCCCCGGGACGCGGATGCCGCCCTCGTAGAGGGCACGCTTCCGACCGCGAAGGCCGCCGGTGCTGCCCCGGGTCCGGTTCTTCTCCCCGTCCCCTTCCGGCCCGTTGTCCGCCGTGAAGAACACGAAGGTGGCGTCGGCGAGTTTCTGCTCGTCGAGCGCCTTCATGAGCTTCCCGAATGCGTGATCCAGTTGCGTCACGTTGCCGTGGTGCTGCCTCACGTCCGGGTCGAGGTCGGCGTAGGGCTTCTGAAACTGCGGGTCGGACTCGATCGGGAGGTGCGGCTCGTGCGTCCACACGGCGAGGAAGAAGGGCTTGTCCTTGTCCCGCTTCGTGGTCAGCCAGTCGACGGCCTCGTCGACCACCAGCGGGGCCGAGAAGCCCTCGAGCTTGCCGACGGGCTTGCCGTTCCGCACGAAGTTGGCGGGGTTCATGTGGCTGGGCGCGGCGTTGTTCTGCGTCGCCATCCAGTGTTCGTAGCCGTGGTCGCCGGGTTGCGGCTGGGTCGGGTCGTTGAACTTGCCGTTGAGGTGCCACTTCCCGACGTGCGCCGTGGCGTAGCCCGCGTCCTTGAGGAGCCTGGGGAGCGTGACCTCGGACGTGCGGAGGTGCACCTCGGAGCCCTCGGCGATCCAGGTGTAGACGCCGTTGCGGTGCGGGGTGCGGCCGGTGAGGATCGCGGAACGGGAGGGGGAACAAACGGCACTGGCGGAGTAGCACTGCGTGAGCCGCACCCCCTGCTTCGCGAACGCATCCAGGTTCGGGGTCCGGATCCGCGGGTGGCCGTAGCACCCGAGGTCGCCGTACCCGAGGTCGTCGGCGAGGAAGACGACCACGTTCGGCCGCTTCGGCTGGTCGGCACGGGCCGCGGGTGCGAGCAGCACCGCGGCCACGGCGGGGAGGATCAGTCGGGTCACGGCGAAACCTCGTGAGTGGATGGTCACTTCGGCGGCACTTGTGCGGGGAGGAACTTTTGGTCTTCGAGGAACTTGGTCGCGCGCTTCACGCTCGCCTCGTAGTCGTCCGGCTTCGCGCCCTTGCGGAAGTCCGGGTGGTTGAAGAACCCGTGGCCGCGGCCCTCGAACGCCTCGACCTCACAGACGTTCCCCGCGTCCCTCATCGCCTTCGCGAACGCCTCCACCTGCTTGAACGGGACCGTGGCGTCGGCTGTGCCGTGAATGACGAGAACGGGCGGCAGCTTCGCGCGGACGTTGTGCTGCGGCGAGATCGGCTTGAGTTCGTCGCCCCGTTTGGCGCCCCCGAAGCCCGCGGCCGAGGTGTCGAGCACCGGGTTGAACAGCACCATCGCGTTCGGTGCGGCGTCGGCGTCCTTCGCGTCCTTCTCGTCGAGGAACCCGGGCACGAGGGCCGTGCAGGCGGCGAGGTGCCCGCCCGCCGACCCGCCCGCCGCGACGATCCGGTTCGGGTCCGCGCCCCACTCCCTGGCGTGCTCCCGGACGAAGCGGACCGCCGACTTCGCGTCCCGCACCGCCTCGACGGGAGTGGTCTTGTTTCGCGACGACACGCGGTAATCGGCGCAGATGGCGACGCACCCGAGGCCGGCGAAGTGCCGGGCGAACGGCTCGAACTGCTTCGGGGTCCCGCCCGACCAGCCGCCGCCGAAGAAGAACACGATGGCGGTGCGGCCGTCGCCGGGCTTCGCACCGGCCGGGGCGTAGACGGACAGTTGCAGTTTCGCCCCGGACGCCTCCTTGTAGGTCACCTCCTTCGGGGCCGCGGGCGCGTCCTTCTTCGGGGCGGGCGCGTCGGGTTCCTTCGGCGGGGCGTCCTTCTTCGGGGGCGGGTCGGCCTTCGCCTTCTTGAGAATCTGAACCGCCACGTCGTTCGCCTGCTTCTCGCCCGGGGTGCTGCGACCGTCCGCGACGAACTTCTCCATCAACCCCGTGATGCGTTTCACCTCGTCGGGGTGCTGTGCAGCGAGATCGGTCTTCTCGCCGATGTCGGCGCTCAGGTCGTAGAGTTGAGGCTTGGTGCCGTCGGCCCCTCCGCTGCCGGGGCCGAGGATCAGCTTCCACTTCCCGGACCGGACCGCGAACACGCCCGCCGCCGAGTGGTGGACCACGGCCTCGTGGACCGGCTTGTCCCCGCCGCGGAGGAGCGGCAGGAGGCTGACGCTGTCCTCGCCCGCGGTCGCCGGCAGCTTCGCGCCGAGGGCGTCGGCGAGTGTGCCGAGAACGTCCACGGAGCAGACCGTCTGCGAACACGTGGTGCCGGGCTTCACGACGCCGGGCCAGCGGACCACGAACGGGACGCGGTGCCCGCCCTCCCAGGCGTCGGACTTGTACCCCCGCAGCGGCCCGCTCGGGAAGTGCCCCCGCGATTCGAGTTCCTTCGCGCCGATGTACGAGGCGCACCCGTTGTCGCTGGTGAAGACGACGAGCGTGTTGTCCTCGGCGCCCGCCGCCTTGATCGCGTCCAGCACGCGGCCGACGACGGCGTCGGTCTGCATGACGAAGTCGGCGTAGGGGTGCTTCAGGTCGCTCTTCCCCTGCCACTCCCTGGCGACGGCGATGGGCGTGTGCGGGGCCGTCAGCGGCAGGTACAGCAGGAACGGCGTCTTCGCCTTCGCCTGCTTCGCGACGACCTCGCAGGCGCGGTCCGCGAGAGCCGGCAGGATCGCGTCGAGCTTCCACTCCGGGAGCGCCGGGCCCTGGAGGCTGGCCTGGTTCTTGACGAAGTCGGCCGCCGGTTGCAGCACCGATGGGATGCCAACAGTGCGATCGTTCTCGATGAAGCAGTAGGGCGGCCAGTTGGGCACGTCGGTGCCGAAGTACTCGTCGAACCCGCGGGTCGTCGGCCCGCCGGGGAGCTTCTGCCCGAACGCCCGCTTCCAGGCGGCCACCTGTTCGGTCGTCGCCGCGGCCGCCACCTTCCCGCCGCCGCCCGCCTGACCCCCGAGCCCCTGGAAGTGCTTCCGGTCGTCGGCGGAGATGGGCCAGTCCCACCCGAGGTGCCACTTCCCGACGCAGGCCGTGTGGTACCCGTGCTGCTTCGCGAGGCCCGCGATCGTCAGCCGGTCCGGGGCGATGAGCGGCGCGCCCCACACCCCGACGATCCCCGACTGCAGCCGCGTCCGCCAGTGGTAGCGGCCGGTCAGCAGCGAGTACCGCGTCGGCGAGCAGACGCCCGACGACGAGTGCGCGTCGGTGAACCGCATGCCGGCCTTCGCCAGCGCGTCGATGTTCGGCGTCGGGATCTTGCCGCGCTCCGGGTTGTAGCACGACGCGTCGCCGTACCCGAGGTCGTCCGCGAGGATTAGTACAATATTCGGCGCCTTTGCAGAATCGGCTGATTTTGCTGTATAATCAAGGCA
>PNLP01000074.1 GCA_013823135.1 Planctomycetaceae bacterium | reverse complement strand
GGTCTGCGCTTCCAGAACGGTTCCAGGGATGGGTGGGCATATCGCCTGGAACCGATCAGAAGCACACATCCGCTTGCATAACAGCAAACGTTGTCTCCGGAAACCAGTGCCACACCCCGCCATCGCGTCTCTTGCTTGCCAATACCATGCAAGTGGCGTTAGGATGCTAAGCAGATGGCCGGAGTGGTTTGTCAAATTTGCTCCGAGCCCGAGCTCCAAGCGAGGTGTGACGTGATCCACTCGCTGGCGCTCGGGCTCGGACGGAAATACTGATGCCTAACCGCGGCTACATGCTTAGACGGTTACCCTGCTTGATACTGTCGGAGTGTGAAATGGATCATCGGGAGGGAAAGCACGACCAGAACATTGTCGTTGCCTTGACCGGTCGCCTCGACGTGTTGGCCTCTTCCGAACTCGAAACTCGGTTGCTGACGGCTATTGAGAATGGGGTCAAAACGCTGGTACTCGATGTCGCTGCTCTGGAGTACATCAGCAGCGCGGGTTTGAGAGTGCTCATCGTCGTCGCCAAGAAAGTCCGCGCCGACGGTGGCGACATGGTGTTCGCGAGTGCGGGGCCGAACATCATGAAAATCCTCGAGATCAGCGGCTTCACCAAAATGTTCAAGATGGTTGCTTCGCCGAACGATGTCTTGTCTGCCACGTAATCCCAAGCCCACTTAACGCAGGGAACTGCTTGTGCCAACGGAATCCAGCAACACACCCGAAACACCCGAAACGCCCGATCGTTCGCGAGAACCAGGGCAAGGACTCACGAAGGAAGAAGCGCTTCACCGATTGTTAGAGGGGCACTGGCGATATCTCGAAAACGATCGACTCCAGCGAACCGTGACACCTCAGTGCCGCGATTTCCACTCACAGGGTCAGTATCCCTTCGCGGCACTGCTTGGGTGTGCCGACTCGCGAGTCTCACCGGAACTGATCTTCGACCAGGGGGAAGGCGACATCTTCGTCGTGCGGGTGGCCGGGAACATTCTCGGCAACGGGTCGCTGGCGAGCCTGGAATACGCCGTGAAGAACCTCGGCGTCAAGTTGCTGGTTGTGATGGGGCACGAGAACTGCGGCGCGGTCAAGGCCGCACTCACCACCCCGGACGCCGAGGGAGCGATGGGATTTCTGCTGCGGGAGATCGCCCCCTCCGTGGCCGAAGCCCGACTGCTCCCCGAACCTCTGCTCGACAGGGCCGTCGAGTGCAACGTCAAGCACACCGTGTCGGCCATTCTGGAACGGAGCCCGACACTGCGAAGTGCCGTGGACGAGGGATCCATCCGGATCGTCGGGATCGTCTATCGCCTGACGTCGGGCGACATTGAGTTCCACACGACGGTTGGCTAACCGCAAGTCGTGAAACCCTTTCACGGTGGGCGGGGTAAGCAGGGTATCCCGCTCCACTCTCGGTTTCGGCCCATGTTCACCGCCATCGCCCCAGACGAACTCGCGCTCGCACCGGAAAACCCGGTGCCGCCCGAGCACACCTCCGGCCTGCTTCGCAGAGCGTGGGCTCTGACCGCTTCTGTCCTCGAATGGCTTTTTGGTCTCGCCTCGCTGCTGCTCGGGCTTGCGATCCTCGCATCGGTACTCGTCGGGCAGTTCCTCGTCCTCGGCTACCTGCTTGAAGTGTGCGGGCGGGTCGCACGGAGCGGTCGGTTCCGCGACGGTTTCATCGGCGTGCGGACGTTCGCACGCCTCGGTGGCATCGCGATCGCGTGCGGCTTGCTGTGGTTACCGCTTTACGGCATGTCAATCTTCGCCGAGAACGCCGCGATTATCGACCCATACGGGCCGGCCACGAAGCAGTGGAAGACGGGGCTCACGGTGCTCGCCACGCTCTACGTGTTGCACGTCGTCGCCGCGTGTTTGCGGGGTGCCCGGTTCCGCGACTTCTTCCGCCCGCTGAACCTGCTGTGGCTCGTGCGGCGTGTTCGTCGCGGTGGGTCGTACTCCGAAGCCCGCGACCGCTTCTGGGACTTCGTCGTGACGAAGCGTCTGCCGTACTACTTTTGGTTCGGCGTTCGCGGGTTCGTCGGGGCGTTCCTCTGGTTGGCCATTCCGCTCGCGCTGCTGGGGCAAGGTCACCGCAACCCCGCGTTGGGAATCGTCGGTGCAATGCTGCTCGCGGTCGTGGTGATGTATCTCCCGTTCTTGCAAGCGCGATTTGCTCGCGACAACCGCCTGCGAGCGTACCGCGAACTCCGCCCCGTGCGTGAGGAATATCGCCGGGCACCGCTCGCGTTCTCGCTGGCACTCGTGATTCAACTGCTTGCAGCGGTCCCCTTGTACTTGTTGAAGATCGAAGCCATCCCGCGTGACCTGATCTTCCTCGAAGGGGTCGTGTTCCTGGCGTTCATCTTCCCGGCGCGTCTGGTGGCTGGCTGGGCGTACTCACGCCCGGCCCGGCGAGAAGTGCCGCGACACTGGACCTTCCGCTGGGGCGGTCGTTTATTGATGCTGCCAGCGATTGGGGCGTATGTGCTGGTCGTGTTCGCGTCGCAGCACATCGGCTGGCAAGGAATTTCGAGCCTGTACCAGCAGCATGCGTTCTTGCTGCCGGTGCCGTTCGTCAACTGGAACGGGTGAGTGAAGCGGCCGCCCCGCGGGGGCGGCGTGTGAGTTCACTGCATGTTGGTGCTCGCGGAAATGCTCACTTCTCCTTGGTCTCGCTGGCGAAGACGTTCATAATCTCCAAACCGGTGGTCGGTTTGAACGTGACCGCCGAACCGCCCGCCTTGCTCTCCAGTGGCACCACGGTTCGTTGCCATGCACCCGGTTTGTCGAGCCGCACTTCGACCGTCGTTCCGCCGACATCCAACATCATTTTGCCGATCGACTTGGCAGGTAACTTCCAGTCGAATATCAGTTCCCCCGCGCCGAACCGCTTCTCCGTCACCAAATCGTTCTCGCCCGTTGCGATGAGCCTCCCGCCAGTCACCTTCCACGAGCCGTTCTCGGTCTTCCAGCCCTTCAGATCGAGGGCGTTGAACAAACTGACGTGCCCCTCGGAAACCTTCGCGATTTCCTCCGGCTTCGGGTTGGTGCTCGGCAGTTCCTTGATCTTCAAGTTCTTGAAGTGGCACTCGGCCCCCTCGCTTTCGAGAGCGAGGTAGCCCTTCCGCGGGTTGCACTTGCTCACGCCCGACACTTCCTTGCCGTTCACTTCCAGCTTGATCGAACCGTCGTTGGCCGTGACCTTGTAGTGGTTCCACTCGCCGCCCCCCTTCACCCGCTCCTCGCTCGGCAGGCAGCGTTCGTAACCCTTCGGGTGCGGTCGGTCGGGCACGCACTTCGCGCCCCAGATGCTGAACAGGTCACCGTGATTGGTGGCCCAATCGACCTTTGGGTAGTTGATGAGCACTTGCACCTCGATGCCGCGGGTGTACACGGTGCCAACTGCTGGCAACGGGTCGCCCCACACGAACAAGCCGCTGTTCGCCGTCTTCGTTTTCTCGATGTGCATCCAGTCCATTTCGAGCACAAAGTTCTCGTAGTGCTTGTCGGTCCGCAGGAAGCCCATCGGGTTGCCGGTGGTGATGATCTCGTTGTCCTTCACGAAGAATGTGTCGGGGTGGGTGTTCACCAGTGCCCAGCCGGTGAGATCCTTGCCGTTGAACAGCGGCTTGAAGCCATCGTCCTTCTTGTCCTCGGCGAATCCGGGGCGTGAACCCGGAGACAGGGCAATCGCGAACAGCGAGCACGCGAGCAGACAGCGGAGAGGCAACATGGGGAATCCTCGTTAGTGGGGATCAATCGAGTTCGGTGAGTCGGCCTTGCCACGAGTTGGGTCGATGGCGTCCGTGGAGCACGGCAACGATGACGGCTTCGTCGCCAGATTGCGTAGATGACACGGTACTCGAATCGCGTGATGAAGTACTCGCGGTTCTCGGGCTCGTCGGGGCAGTCCTCGGTCCGGGCGTAAATGCGGGGATTCGCTCCAATCGCCGTAACAGCCTGCCGCATGTCCGCGGTAAATTTCGAACCGACGCCGTAAGGTTGAGTGTTGAGCCGATCGCGAATCGCACGAGCATCATCTTGAGCAGCAGGAAGGACACGCACGCTCATTGTTTGCTGACCTCCGCAGCTCGTCTCTCCCAATCCGCCAGAAAATCCTTGGAGTCGATTAACTTCACCTTACCACTGACGAGTTCTTCAAGGCGTGAGCGGATGAGAGCCTTGTCGCTATTGGCGGCTTCCTCCAGCGAGGTGAACCCCTTGCGAACGCTATCGAGCAGCAGGTTCGCCAGATCGAGCCGGGTCTGCTCGGGCAGTTTCAACAGGCGGTCGACCAACTCGGTCGAGCGATCCGGTGCCGTTGCGGTCGTTTCCGTGCTCATGGCATCACTCCTGGGCTACCGTCTCACCGTGACTCAACAACGGGAACGGCTCGGCACTTGTTCTGGTGGGGGTTGTAGGACACAATGACCCGCAGTGCGGTGCATTCTACCGCAAGACCACACACGGGTTCATGCCGGAAATCCCCATGCGAATCGTCCTCGCGGTTGTTGTCATACTTGCCGCCAGCGGAAGAACTCCCGGGGCTGACACCCCGGGCTCGCCCAAATCTGAGAAGCCTAACGTCCTGTTCATTTCCATTGATGATCTCAACGACTGGGTCGGGCCACTTGGCGGCCATCCGCAGGTGAAGACGCCGAACATGGACAGGCTCGCGGCTCGCGGCACGACATTCACGAACGCTCACTGCCAGAGCCCGCTGTGCAATCCGAGCCGCACCAGCATTCTCACGGGTTTGCGACCCACGACGACGGGCGTGTATGCGCTCGCGCCGTGGTTCCGCACATCCGACAAGCTCAAGGACCACGCCACGATCTTCCAGTGGTTCCACAAGCAAGGTTACACCACGCTCACGGGCGGAAAGATCTTCCACGATGCGTATCCGCCCAAGCTCGACAAGAAGGACGCCGGACCGGAGGTCGATGTGTGGGGCACGCATGGCGGGTTCACTCCGCGACCCAAGACCAAATTCGTCACCACGCCCGACAACATCGCGCTGATGGACTGGGGAGCGTTCCCCGAGAAGGATGAGGAGTGCTACGATTACGACGTGGCGACCTGGGCCGTGCAGCAACTCAAGAGCCCGCCGAAAGGGCCGTTCTTCCTCGCGGTCGGCTTCCGACACCCGCACGTTCCCTGTTACGCCCCGCAGAAGTGGTTCGACCTCTACCCCGAAGACAAACTCGTGATGCCTCCGGTGAAGGCCGACGACCGCGACGACTTGCCCAGGTTTGCGTCATACCTGCACTGGAAACTCCCCGAACCGCGGCTGAAGTGGCTCGAAGAGAGCAAGCAATGGAAGCCACTCGTGCGGTCGTATCTGGCAAGCATCAGCTACGTCGATTCGCAGGTTGGCCGCGTTCTGGAGGCGCTTGCCGCATCGGGGTTGGAGAAGAACACCGTCATCGTGTTGTGGAGCGATCACGGCTGGCATCTCGGCGAGAAAGGGATCACCGGGAAGAACACGCTCTGGGAACGCTCGACGCGGGTGCCGCTGATCTTCGCTGGGCCGGGGATCACGTCTGGGGTGAAGTGCAACCGGCCGGCGGAATTGCTCGACGTGTACCCGACGCTGGCGGAGCTCGCCGGCCTGCCTGCGAACTCCGCGAACGAGGGCCTGAGCCTCTTTCCCCAACTGAAGGACGTGAAGGCCGCCCGCGAGCGACCGGCGATCACCACGCACAACGCCGGAAACCACGGCATTCGCACGGAACAGTGGCGTTACATCCGCTACGCCGACGGCAGCGAGGAACTGTACGACGTACTGGCCGATCCGAACGAGTGGACCAACATTGCTGGCGACGCCAAGCACGCGGACACGAAGAAGCAACTCGCGCGGTGGCTGCCCGCGAAATCGGCCGCGCCGCTGCCCGGCAGTGCGGGCCGCATCCTGACCTACGAAAACGGCGTGCCCGTCTGGGAAGGCAAGCCCATTGGCAAGAACGATCCGTTCCCGGAGAAATGACCCTTCCGCCGCGCCCCGCCGGGGGCAGCCGCTTCACCTGGAGGTGTTCCATGATTCGCGTTGGCCTGCTACTCACACTCACACTCGGGCTCACACTCTCGGCAGGTGCCGCGGAGCCGAAGGTCGTCAAACTCTGGCCCGGCAAGGCTCCCGGCGAGACCAAGGAAATCGGGCCGGAGCGTTACCTCGAAGCGAAGAAGGGGCAACTCGAGGTGAAGCGGCTCACGGATGTAAGCGAGCCGACGATCGCCATCTACGCCCCGCCAGCAGACAAGGCGAACGGCACCGCGGTCATCGTCGCGCCGGGTGGCGGCTACAGCATCCTCGCCATCGAACACGAAGGCACGCAAGTCTGTGAGTGGTTGAACACGCTCGGTGTCACGGCCGTGCTGCTGAAGTATCGCGTGCCGAAGCGAGCCATGCAGATGCCCGAGAACCTCGCCGCGCTACAGGACGCACAGCGGGCCGTGTCACTCGTGCGAAGCATGGCGACCGAACTCAAGATCGACCCCGCTCGCATAGGCGTTCTCGGCTTCTCGGCAGGCGGCAACCTCGCCGCGTGGACGTGCCTGACCAAGAAACCGATGTACGACAAGATCGACGCGATTGACGAGAAGTTCTCGCACGAACCGAACTTCGGCATCCTGGTGTACCCCGCGTACATCGTGGACAAGGCCGGCGTGCTGAAGCCCGAGTTCGAGGTGAAGAAGGATTCGCCCCCGATGTTCTTCGCGCACTCCTCCGACGACCCCATCACCAGCGAGGGAAGCGTGGCACTGTACCTCGCGCTCAAGAAGAACGGAGTGCCTGCGGAAATGCACCTCTACGCCAGCGGCGGCCACGGCTACGGGATGAAGAAGTCCGCACACCCGTGCTCGTTGTGGCCCGACCGCGCCGGCGACTGGCTGAAGAACCGCGGCTTGCTGGAGAAGGCCAAGCCGAAGGAGTAATGCACGCAGTTGGCGAGCGGCGCACCGTAAGGTCGTCGGTGCCCGTAAACCACCGGCGACCTTACGGTGCGCCGCTCGCTGCAAGCTCAAGTTGAGGAACCATTCACTTCTGTGGTAGAACAGCGTCAGGAGGTGCCCGCATGCCAACGACCACAACCGCTGCTCCGCCAGGGCCGTACTACATGGCACAAACCACATTCCGGAAGTTCACGCTCGATGAATACCACAAGATGATTGAAACCGGCGTGTTGATGGATGGCGAACCCTATGAACTCCTCGAAGGCAATCTGGTACACAAGATGTCTCGCGGATCACCCCACGACACAGCCATTCAAGTTCTGACCAAGCGGTTCGTCCGGTTGGTTCCACCAGGATGGGATTACCGTGGGCAGTCTGCGATCACGTTGCCGAGTGGCAGCGAACCCGAACCCGATTGTGCCTTGGTCCGAGGCGACGAAAACACGTACCGGAGCCGCCACCCTGGGCCAGGTGAGGTCGGGTTGGTGGTGGAAGTTTCCGCCAGTTCGCTGCTCATCGACCGCCACGACAAGGGCCGCATTTATGCCGAATCTGGCATCCCGATTTACTGGGTGGTGAACGTGGTGGAGAAGGTCATCGAAGTGTACACGCAGCCCTCCGGCCCAATCGCAACGGCCGCGTATGCGAAGTGCGATGTGTTTGCGGTCGGCTCCGACGTTCCCGTGGTGCTCGACGGCAACACTATCGGCACCATCGCGGTTGCCGATGTCGTGGGGTGAGCGCCGCACACATTCCGGCACAGTTTCGCGACGCACCTCCTTAAGGATTTTTACGGCATTCGTCGGTGCAGGAGTTGCTCGGCCACGAGAGCGAGGAGACGACCATGATTTACACCCACGTGCTTAATCGGGGCGGGCGGGGCGTGGTCAGCCCGGCGGACCGGCTCTGAGCGGTCGCCGTGTCAGGCAGACCGTGTTGGGCAGACCAGCCCGGTCTGCCTAACACGGGCGAACGAGTCCCCACGAAGATGCGAATACCCTTGCCAGCCAATCCGTTGAGGTTTATCCTGGCGAATGTTAAACCGTGTTGGGCAGACCACAAACGCAGATCTGTCCAATTACAAGTTCAACCGGCGATGGCCGGCTGGCGGGATGTAGCTCCCCCGATCCGAGTGGGCTACCGAGCAGGGGGGCCGCCGATCCCCCGGGCCGACAGTGAGACGCGTTGGGCTGCGGGTGGAACGCGGTCGAACCAGATGTTGGAGCTGACGGGCCGCGCGCCATACCACCGCACTGACACCCGGAAGGGCGCGGCCCGCAGCTCAACGCCGTCGTTCGGCCGCGGAGGGTTTCGGGTGGCGGCCTCTGACACGGAGCGACTGCTCGGCTTCTGGCCGGAATGGCGGGCGCTCGGCGTGATCAACGATGCCAGCCTCGCGGAAATGCGAGCGAGGTGGGGCACCGGTGATGACCCGAACCCGGAGCACTACCGGTGGGGGGCTTTCGCCGCATACCTGCATGCCAACCGGCCGCTCCCGCCGGGGTTGGCGGCCGATCTGTACGCGCTCGGCGAGGCCGACCCGGACGAGGGTGCCGGCGGGGCGATGATGGCGGCGGTGGTGTGGCTGGCCGAGTGCCCGCCAGAGGTGCTGGCCCGCGCAGCCGCGACTGGCCGGCGGCACTTGGTGCGGGCCGTTGAGCGGCGGGCGGTAGGGGCGGTCCCACTTCGGCCCGACGGCGGATAGCCCAGAGGCCGAACAGCTCTCATGGCCAACCGACTTGAGAAAAAACGAAGATCCTGGGTCGGGCTGAACGCCCGTCCTGAAGCACATCGAAGCCCAGTCTGCTCGCATTCGTTCACCACAGGTTCCCCTCCCTGGATCACCTGGCCGCACCGGGATGGTTCGCGTGTCGGCATCAATCACGCGGGGTTTGAACACAACTCGCTTCTGTCTTCTCTCCCCGTTCACTGCGTTCTCTCCGGTGAATCCTCTTCTCGAATTCCCCAAAAAATCTCCCGCTCGATTTGACTCCCCGCAATTATACTTCACATTTGTATAGTATCTGCTGAGCGTTCTCGAATCACGTCGTGACTCGATCAGTTCTGTCACGCAGACACGCCATCTCCTCAACCCACTGGCACACACAAGCGCACGCACCCGTCGGTGCGTTGTCGCGATGTCTTTTTGTGAGGTAGCAACCATGTTCCGCACTTGCCTGATTCTGATGTTCCTGTCGCCGGTCGCAGCACTCGGCCAGTTCACCGTGACGCGCGAGCCCGTCAAGGATCGCGTGCGGGCGACGACCGACCTCCCCGCGACTCAACACAAGCGCAACGCGGCCGGCAGCGATGGTCTCGGCCTCTGCGTGTACACCTCGGCCTGGCACGCGGCCCTCTGGCAATCCGCGAGCGAACTCTACGGCTTCCGCGACTGGATGACCCGTCGGCCCGGCGGTTCGTACCCCGAGAAGTTCGACGCGACGCTGGCGGCTTACTGCAAGGAACGCGGAGTGCCGTGCCCGGGTTACGTGCAACACACCGGCGGGGACGACGAGTTCCTGACGCTGGCTCTGAAGACCGGTCGCATGGTCTGCGTCACGTACTTGCGGCGCGGACGGGCTCGGTCGCTACGGCAACGATGTGATCGGCCACATGGTCAACCTCGTGCATCTCGACGACCACACGGCCGCGATTCTCGACAACAATTTCCCCGGAACCTGGCTCTGGATGAGCCGCACGGACTTCCTCGCTCGCTGGCGTGGCGTTCGACCCGACGGCCGAGCGTTCCTGGCTCGCGACGGTCGCGGTCGGGCCGTCCCGATCGGCGGCGGCTGGGCAATCGTGCTGCTTCACAGTCCGCCCCCGCCGTACCCCGATGAACCCGTGGCGATTTTCGCGGAACAGGATTGCTCCAGTGGCCGCTGCCCGCTGCAACCACCTGCGACGAACGCGGGCCAGTGGTTGCCGAACGCCAACGGTCGCGAATGGGGGTTCTGGCTGAACGGCCGGTGCATCGCGGCTGCGTTCGCGGACGGGCGGGTGGAAAGCACCGATGAACGCGGCATCGCGAACGGAGTGCCGATTCCGCCGCCGGCTCCGTTGCCCGCGGGGGTGACCTCGACGCGAACGAGGCCGGTCCGTGTGGAACCGCCGGCGCAGTCGGACGACCCGTTCCCGCCGGGCGGCGTCATTCCCGAACGCCTGACGACGGGCACGCGGTACTGGCGAAATGGCGAACCCTGCACTCGCGAAGAGGCTCACACCGCCATCAGCCTGGCCGACGATTCGGAACGCTGGAACCTCACGATCGTGGGCGACTCCAGCTTCATTCGCAAGGTGCGCGCGGACATCGCCCGTCTGCCCGCGAGCGTTCTCAGCAGGCTCCACGTTCAGAGCTATTCGCCGAATGACTGGCAGGTATCGCAGTTCAAACTGATCCCGGGCGTGACGCTCCGCAAGCCCGCACGCGACCGCATCGGGGCGGAACTTGGAACCGTCCCTGTGGGTGATTACTCGGAGGCACGCCTGCGGGAATTGCTCGCAACCAACGGTGGGCCGCTCGGGAAGCCGCCACCAGTTGTCGAGCCATCGCCAGGTGCCGAACCAAGTTCGCCGCGACCGGCGGAACCGGCCGCAAGGCCCGTGTGGAACGCGGGCGGCTTCGTCCTTCTCGCGGCACTGACCACCCTTGTGTTCTTGATTCTTCGGAGGTAACCCATGTCCGATCTCTCACCACTTCAGAACTGGCTCACGTCGCTCGGCCCTTACGGCTACCTTCTCGCGGCGCTCGTCCCCGTGGTTGCGTTCTTCGTGCGGCGAGGGCTTGGCTTTCCCGCATCGCCCGCGACGCCACCAACTCCTGCACCCACGCCCACGGATTCGCCAGCCCGGTTAGACCGCGTGGCACCGCTGCTGAACACGCTGTTGAACGCGCTCGGCATCGCTCCGCGAAACCGACCCGCGACCGTTGCGGACTTGCCTCACGCAACGCACTTGCAACTGCGGGACGAACTCGAAGCGGTCACCGCCGCACGATCGGATGCCCACGCCGCAGCACTGGCCGACCTGACACCGACACCACCCGCGAGCAAGTGAGCGAGATGCCACTCGCCAAAACCGAAAGGCACGCACTATCACTTTCGGGCGCGACGATCCCCTCATCATGAGCTACACTAGCGTCATCAAGCACGTCGCTTGAGAACTCTTACAGTGAGGTCTGAATCATGGCGAAGGGCAACAACGCGCAGAACAAGGACAAGAAGAAGGCCAAGGCCAACCCGAAGAAGGACGCCAAGGCCGCAGTCACCAAGCCGATTGCTCCGAAGAAGAAGTAAGACCGCTCGAAGCACCTCTCGACCGCCACCTTCGCGTGGCGGTCTCGCTATTTCCTGGTACGTTGTGCCATCACATTTCCCCAAATTTGAGGAGTCACCCGTGATTGTCAGCGGCCTGTCGGGTAACGAAATCTTCACCCTCGCGGAAAAGGGCTGGGCACCGGGGAGCATTGTCGTCGGCAACAGCGTTCAGTCGCTTGGCCTTGTCGGCAGCGTGTCAAGCGGGCTCAAGACACTCGCGGGCGGCGAGATTGCCAACCTCACCCAACTCATCAACGAAGGACGGCATGCTGCAATCAATCGGCTGGAAAAGGAAGCCGAGGGGCACGGGGCGCACGGCGTCACCGGTGTGACATCCGAATTGAAAACACTCGGCTCGATGCGCGAGTTCATCGCGATCGGTTCATCGGTCAAGGGGCTCAATTATCAAGGCCCGCTTTTCACGACTGCGTGTTCCGGTCAGGATCTGTACTGTCAACTCGACGCGGGCTACGAGCCTCGCCACTTCGTCATCGGCAACGTGGCGTATGCCCTTGGGGTGAGCCGTGGTGTATTTGGCTTCCTGCGTGGGTTCGCGGGCGGCGAGGTGAAAGAGTTTTCCCAGATGTACAACCACACCCGGCACCTGGCGCTGGAACGAATCGAGAACGAAGCCCGCGAACGTGGCGCGAACGCGGTGGTCGATATCCAGACCTCGATCCTTCCCATCGGAACAGGTGCCCGTGAGATGCTCATGGTGGGTACGGCTTCGCACCATCCGGCGTTTGGCAACCCGGCCCGGCCCGTCACCTCGGAACTCACAGGCGAGGAACTCTGGAACCTCACCAAGATGGGCTACGGGCCAATCCGCTTGCTTCTTGGCACATCGGTATACTCGCTTGGCTTCACGGGCGGGATTGGTGCGTTCTTCAAAGGATTGGGCCGGGGCGAGGTGAGCTCCGTGACGCAGTTGATCTACCGGGCACGCGAGAACGCCCTGGCTCACATCGAGACTGAGGCCAAGGAAATCGGGGCCGATGCGGTCATCGGCACAAAGATCTTCATCTACGAGATGGGTGGCGGATTTGTCGAAGTGCTGGCGATCGGAACCGCCGTGAAGAAGATGCAGGGCTTGACGACGCAGTCGCCCGCGCTCATTCCGCAGGCGATCATCCGCGACCGCTCGATGTTCCTTGACCAGACGCACGACACCGGTAAACTCGATCGCCACTAATTTGAACGCGTTTTACGGTCAGTGCCCACGGCGGATATCGGACGGTGGGTATCGCACGTCGATGCGGTAGACCTTTTTCGTGCGGCAAATAATCTCCCACGTCTCGGGGTTCACCCGCTCCGGGACATCCACGCGGTGAATGTCCACAGTCGCGTGGAAGCCACGCTCGGAAAGCACGTCGATCAACATCCGCAGCGCCAGTGGTTCATCGAGCAGTGCATCCTCGCTGTTGATCTGGGCCAGGCCCGACATGGCGTGTGCGCGGACAATGGGAACCATCTTGGACTCGATCAATTTCAGCACCTTGCAGAACAGTTCCTTGTTCTCTTCCTCGTATTCCTCCAGTCGTTCCACCAGTTCCTGGCGTGCGTGCATCGCCAACTGGGTCGCGACCGGGATGTGCTGAATCAGGTCGAAGACTTCTGGCCCCAGTTCCAGTGAACTTTGGTACGCGAACTCACGGATGATGTTCCGCTGCACTTCAGGCAGGTCGCCCTCGGCGTCCACGAAGTGGAAGTGAAAGATTTGTCGCAGCGACTGGAGTGCGTCGAATGTGGTGTCCTTGAATGTCTTGTACCGCTTGCGGCAGAGATCAGAGTCGAGGTCGGTGGCACGTTCTTCGAGCAACTCCCCACCACCGGCTTCGCGAACCTGGCGGTTCCGTTCGCGGATTTCCCGGCCTCGCTTCAACTGCCGTTCAACGCTCACATCCTCGCTCACGAACAACAGCACGATGCGGAACATCGGCTTGCGGAACTCGCGGGCGACCGGAGTGCCGCGGTATTCGGCGTGGAGCCTGAGCATTTCGTGGTAGAACAGTTTCAGACATTCGACCTGCGGCTTTGTGCGGGGGAACCCGTCAACGACGACGCCATCGTGGTACTTGGGATCGAGCAACTCATCGAGGAGTAACCCGATCACTTCGCGGTCTCCGACCATCTGGCCTGCATTTTTGAGAGCCATCGCGTGCGGTGTGGTCAGCAACGAACTGATGACGACGGGTGGGGCCGTGATGTCGCGGGCCTCGGCAACGAACGGTGTGTTCGTACCCTTACCTGCACCGGGTGCACCACCGAGCCAGATGAATTCACGAGGAAACCGCAGCCGGTCGCGACCGTGGCGTTCCACGAGATCGGACCAGACGGCCGAGAAGATGAGCTGGGCGTCCTTGATCTCGAGGTCGGCGGCATTCGACGCCACCAGGCCAGGTTTCGCAACAGGTTCGTTCACAAGGACTCCGATGAGCGGTAATGGTAACCCCGATTGCTGTCCCGTTTCCGTACTTTAATCGCCATGTCGCACTTTGTCTCGCATCTTGAAGCAGCCATCGACGGAACCGTGATTCCGTTCGGCACCCTCGCCAACCTGCACAACGGCCGCCCCATCTGGGTTCGGTATCATCTCGACCGCATCCGCGAAGCGGTCACCCCGGCGGATATCGCGAAACGCCCACCGAATCTGTGGCGGTATCGCGAACTGCTTCCACTTCCCGCGGATGTCGAGCCGACGACGCTCGGCGAGGGAATGACGCCGTTGCTGCACTGCGCGAGGCTCGGAAAGCAACTCGGGCTATCGAATCTGTTCGTGAAGGACGAGTCGCAATTGCCGACAGGCAGCTTCAAGAGCCGGGGCATGGCTGCGGCGGTGAGCATGGCCAAGTGGCTCGGCGTGAAGCGGGTGGCGTTGCCGACAGCCGGGAACGCGGGTGGTGCGGCCGCCGCGTATGCGGCACGCGCGGGCCTGGAATGCTACGTATTCATGCCGCACGATACGCCGATCGTCAACCAATTCGAGCCGCACTTGTACGGAGCGAAGGCGTTCCGCGTGAACGGTCTCATCAACGACTGCGGCAAGATCGTGAAGGATGGCGCCGACCGCATGGGTTGGTTCGATCTTTCCACGCTGAAGGAACCGTATCGGCTGGAAGGCAAGAAAACGATGGGGTTGGAGCTTGCCGAGCAAATGAACTACTCGTTGCCCGGCACGATCTTCTACCCCACGGGCGGCGGCACAGGCCTGATCGGCATGTGGAAGGCTTTCCACGAACTCGCAGAGATGCAGTGGCTTAGCCGCGACCCAAAGGGGAGCGTGGCGTTCCCGCGATTGATCTCCTGCCAGGCCGAGGGTTGCGCGCCGATCGTGCGGGCGTTCGACAAGGGCGAGCGGTTCGCGGAACTGTTCCCAAACGCACGGACGGTGGCGAGCGGGTTGCGAGTCCCGGCCGCAGTTGGCGACTTCATGATCCTCGATGCTATCCGTGCGAGTGGCGGCAAGGCAGCGACCGGTTCCGAGGCGAAGATCGCCACGTGGATGCGACGGGCGAGTTCCGCCGAGGGGATCAGCATTTGCCCAGAAACGGCCGTGTGCTTCGACGTGCTCGAACAGATGATCGCGGCGGGAGAAGTGAAACCCGACGAGCGGGTCGTGGTGTTCAACACCGGCGCCGCGACGAAGTATCTGGAATCGCTCCCGGCCGACCTGCCCAGCATTGACAAGGACCGTGTGGACTGGGAAATGATCGCGGGGTGATCTCGAACGCGGAGTGCGGAGTGCGGAACGCGGAGTGAAGAACGGAAGCCATCGACTGCTTTCGGTTCTTCACTCCGCGTTCCGCACTCCGCACTTCACTAGAACCAGCCGAAGAACATGCGGCGGATGTCGAGCACGATCACGAAGATCATCAGCGACAGAATCATCGCCAATCCGGCCCACATCGCCGCCGCGAAGATCTTCTCGGGCACGGGGCGGCCCAGAATCTTCTCGAGCAACAAGAACACCATGTGCCCGCCGTCGAGAACCGGGATCGGCAGGAAGTTCACCACCGCGAGGTTCACCGAGATCATCCCGAGGAACAGCAGGAACTGCCAGAAGTCTTCCCCGGCGAAACGGTACGAGACGTTCGCAATGGTCAGCGGGCCGCTCATCGTCTTCGCGCTCACCCGGCCGAAAGCCATCGCGTAGAGGTTCATGTACACCTCGCGGATGAACCGCACGGTTCGCCACGCACCCAGGTTCAGGGCGTCGCTGATGTCCGTGGCCTTCTGAATGCGGAAGTCGCTCTGCCACACGAACCCACGGTCGTCGGCGGGCCACTGCGTGTCTTCGCGACCAGCCAGCGACACTTCTTCCACTGCGCCGGAGTCCTTGCGTTTCACCTTCAGGTCGATCTGGAACGGCGGTCGGCTCTGATACGCGGCCTCGACCCACGACCACTGGTTTGCTTTGAGTTCTTCCCACTCGCCGAGCTTCTCCTGCCCGGCTCGGTCCACCGACTTGAACCGCACGGCGACGACCGTGTCGCCTGGGTTGAGTTTACCCTCGGCCGAGCCTCCCTTTTCGACCTCGAACACAACCGCGTCGATGGCGTATCCCAGGCCCAACCCGCCGAGTGGCGTCGGGCTGTTCGGCAGCATGATCAGTTCGCGGTCGTAGCGATACGAGGGGTCGTAAGTCAGCGTCAGTTCGACCGGCGTGTTCTCCTGGTGCCCTTCCTGCCGGAGCACTTCCAGCTTCACGGTGCGGTCGGGTTCCTTGGCCGCTTCGAGCCGGTCGAACCATTTCTTCAGTTCCAGTGGCAACAGCACCGGGTCGAGCTTGCGAACGGTGACGTTCGGGTTGGCGTTCTTCACCTCGCCGGCCGCGAACCACGTCTGCTTGCCGCCGGGCTCCGGGAGCTTCACGGTCTTGATGCGGTCGCCCTGGTTGGGTTGATCCTCGGACCACGCACGCACCCCGGCCTTCTCCGCCGGTCCGCCTGTGCGGAGTGCCGTGATCTTCCCCATCTGCATCCGCACGCCGAGGTCCGAGCGGAAAGCGGGCTTCACGACGATGTCGAGGGTCTGGCCCTTCCGCAGCACGCGAAGCGTGACCGGTTGCCCCGCGAGCTTCGTCATGCGCTGGTAGTAGTCGTTGATGTCCGGGCCGCTTTCGGGGTCGCGGGCGTCCGGCTTGATCGGCGTGATCTGCGTTGGGTTGGCGGGGTCGGTCATGGCGATGACGCGGTCGCCACCCTCGAACGGGGCGCTGGCGTTCGCGGCGGGGCTCCCCGGCACCGTGGGCTGGAACCCCGGTTGCTTCATCGAGAGCAGCGTGAGCCGATACGGTGGCGCGATACCCAGTTGCGGGAACCGTGCTCCTTCATCCTTCAGTGGCTCGACGTTCAGGTCAACCATCTGCGTCTCGCCCGCGTGGCGGATGGCGATGGGAACCTGCTCGCCCTTGTGCGTTGCCATCACGATGGGGCGGAGGTCGTTGAAGAACGGCTTCTCACGCGATCCGATGCGGACGATGTCGTCGTCGGTTCGCATGCCGGCTCGCCACGCCGCGCCGCCACTTTCGATGTTCCCCACGATGGCGGGCTTCTCCTGAACGCCGTGCAGGTACGCGGCGACGAAGCACCCCATGCCGAGGATGATGTTCATGACCACGCCGGCCGAGATGATGACCATCCGCTGGCCGACGGTCTTCTTCCGGAAGCTGCGGGGGTCTTCCTCGGCCTCCTCGCCGTCGGCGTTGTCGCCTTCACCGATCATCGAGACGTACCCACCCAGCGGGATGATCCCGATCATGTACGTCGTTTCGCCCCACTTGTACGAGCAGAACGGCACGGCGGGGCCGAAGCCGATGCTGAACGTCTTGACGTGGACGTCGCACCACTTGGCCGCGAGGAAGTGCCCGAGTTCGTGAATGAAGATGACGAGGCCGAGGCCCAGAAGCACCTTGAGGGTGTCGATCGGGTCGAGGTAAATGATGACGAGTGCGATCGCGACGCTCGTGAAGATCAGCCCCCCGCGGTTCTCCTTGAACCACGACTTCAACGCGGACACTTCCGCGGAATGATCCAGGGGTTGCTCCGCTCCGCCGGTGGGCGTGGGCGGGTTCACGTGCTCGGGGTTAGCTGCGTTCGAGTTCGGGTCCAACTGGCTACCTCCTGCCGTGCCCACCGGTCGAGCGCGAGGAGGCGCTCCAGGGTGGGCCGGGGGTCGAAATCGTGAGCGTCGAGTACGGCCCGGCAACACCGGGCGATGTCCGGGAATGGCAGGGCGTTCGCGAGGAACCGCGCGACGGCCGCCTCGTTCGCCGCGTTCAGCACGGCCCCACACGTTCCGCCGCGGGCCGCCACTTCAAACCCCAGCTTCAGTGCCGGGAACGTCTCGGGGTCGGGCGGCTCGAAGTGCAACGCCGAGAGCGTGCGCCAGTCCAGCTTTTTCGTCGGGCCGGGGACGCGAACCGGGTGCATGAACGCGATCTGGATCGGAAGGCGCATGTCAGGGGGCGACAGTTGCGCCAGCACCGAACCGTCCGCGAATTCGACGAACGAGTGAACGATCGACTCGGGGTGAACGATCACGTCGATCTTGCTGGCGGGGAGGTCGAACAGCCAGCGTGCCTCGATGACTTCCAGCGCCTTGTTCATGAGCGTGGCGGAGTCGATCGTGATCTTCGGCCCCATCTGCCACGTCGGGTGCCGCAGCGCCTGCTGAGGGGTGACCGATTCGAGATCGCACGCCTTCTTGCCGCGGAACGGGCCGCCGCTGGCCGTGAGAACCACGCGGGTCACGTCGTCGGCGGTGTGCCCGGTGAGCGCCTGGAACACAGCAGAGTGTTCGCTATCCACGGGGAATAATTTCGCGCCACGCTTCGCAGCCAGTTCCATCACGAGCGGCCCGCCGACGACGAGCGTTTCCTTGTTCGCCAGGGCGACGGTTTTTCCTGCGTCGAGAGCGGCCCACGTTCCGCTCAACCCCGCGGCCCCGACAACCGCCGAGAGCACGACATCCACATCGGGTTCCGCCACGAGTCGATTCACGGCGTCGGGGCCGCCGAGCAACTCCGTTTCGGGCGGGAACTTGCTGCGATCAACTCGTGCGAACGCATCCCGGTCGGTGATAACCGCGATTCGAGGCTTGAAAGCCTGGCACTGTTCCGCGAGTTGTTCCCACTTCGAGTGTGCTGCCACGCCGACGAGTTCGAGGTGCTCAGGCAAGTGTCGGATGACGTCGAGCGCGCTGGTTCCGACGGAGCCGGTGGACCCGAGGATGGCGACCCGGCGTGGGCGTGCGGGCCTCGGGTGTGTGTGAACCATAGCGCAATACCGGCGAACGCGGACAGGGTCTCGGATGGTACCGGGCATTGTACGACCGACGCGAACGTGTGAACAAGGTGGATGATTCTGGAGGATGTGACTTGAGATTTTGGCGAGCCGCCCCGGTCACGGGGCGGGTTCCGAGCGTATTCGTAATGCACCCACCCCGTAACCGGGGTGGCTCGCCAAAAAATCAGGGGCACCCGCGGCGCACCGTAAGGTTGCCGGTGGTTTTCAAAGGCATTATCAAACACCGGCAACCTTACGGTGCGCCGCTCGCCAGAATCCCCAGGGGCACCCTGACCGCCCGTGAAGCCGTAGCAGCACGGTGGACACGGAGGTTGCGTAAAGTTTATCGGGGGGTGAGAAACGGGGCGTTCTCTCGTCTCATCTCAGTGACCATTTGAACTTTGGGCGTAACGCCCGCGTAAATGCGGTTGACGGGGTAAGCTCGTCGGCCCCACAATGGACCGAATAAGGTTTGGCCGCCATGCTCGGCACGGAAAAAGGTAACTCGATATGAACCCTCGCACGTGGTTGCTCGGTCTGTTCGCGACGGCGGTTGCCGTCGGATTCGGGTCCCCCGCAGGGGCGGCCGATCCGGCCGACCCGTCCAACGGACCCGGTAAGCCCTATCTCGTCGCCATCGGCGTCGGCGAGTTCAAGGACAAGGCCATCCACGCAAGGCCCACGGCCGACGCTGACGCCAAGGCGCTCTACAAGTTGCTCACCGACAAGGCCGTTCTCGGCATCGCCCCCGACCGTGCGAAATTGCTCACCTCGTCGGACGCTTCCCGCGAGTCGATCGTCAAGGCGATCGAAACGGCGGTCGAATCGACCGAGAAGAACGACCTGCTCATCATCGCGTTCTTCGGTCGCGGCTCGTCGGTCGGCGACAAGCCATGCTTCCTGACCCCCGAATCCGTGTTCAAGGAGCGGGCGAAGACGTCGCTCACACCCAACGAACTCGAACCCGCGTTCAAGAAGATCAAGGGGCAGAAACTCTTGCTGCTTATGGACGTGGCGTACAAGGGCGGGTTCGACGCGGGCGATGAGAAGGTGCTGGAGCCGAACGTCGCCCCGTACATCAAGCTCGTCTTCGGTGAGGACGACCGCGAAGATGCCTCGCTGCTCACGGAGCGCGTCATCGTGTTGGGGAACCTGCCGTTCCGCTCTCCGCTCACCAAGGGCAACCACGGCCTGTTCTACAGCGTTCTCGCCGAGGGGATTTCCGGCAAGGCCGACCAGAAGCCGTACTTCGTCGGCGACGAGCCAGACGGACTGGTGACGATCGTTGAACTGGCGAAGTACCTCGACAAAGAGATCCCGAACGGCGCACGCGAACTCGGGAAGACGGACAAGGAAAAGGAACTGACGCCGTTCATCATCGGCCAGGGAAGCAGCCACTACTGGTTGAGCAAGGACGCAGCCGCCACGGAATCCGTGACCAAGCGCCTCGACGCCATCGCGGCACTGGTGAAGGCCGGGAAGATGACCGAGGACGACGGCAAGGAAGCGACCGGCCTGCTGTTCCGGATGCCGAAGTTGAAGTGGCAGCAAAGCCTCCGCAAGGCTTACCAGAAGCTCGCCGACGGCACAGCCACAGTCGACGAGACGCTGGCCACGCGGAAGACGCTTCGCGAAGCGCTGAAACTGCCGGCCGACGAGGCCTCCGAGTACGCGAAGAAGGTCGAAACCTGGATTCGCGAAATGAGCGCCCGTTACATCAAGCCCGTCAGTTCGGGTGAACTGGCCGCGGCCGCGATCAAGGGGTTGTACAGCCGGGCCGAGGAGCCACTCCCCGCCGACCTGGAAGACGCGCTGAAGAAGCCCAAGGAACTGACCCGCGAACGGCAGGATGAGTTGCTGACCGACGCGCGACTGCGACTCGGCCGCCGCGAAGACCTCGACGGCGACAAGGCCGTTGACGTGTCCCTGACGATGGCTTCGGGCAGCCTGAACGACCGCTACTCGATCTACACCGACAAGGCCGGCGTGCTGAAGATGCAGAGCCAGCTTCAGGGCCGCTTCCCCGGTGTTGGCATCCAGATTCGCCGTGATGCGGTTCGCGACGGGTTGCTCGTCGCCACCCCGATCAAGGGGAGCCCGGCGTACAAGGCTGGCATCCAGGCCGGCGACCTGATTACCGAAATCCGCCTCGAAGTGGACAAGCTCGGCAAGCCGCTGCCGGCCGACGCCCAGCGTGTCTTCTCGACCAAGGGGATGAAGACGGAAGACGCCGTGAGCCTGATCCTCGGCGCGCCGGACTCGCCCGTGAGCCTGATCGTGCAGCGCGAAGGACTCAAGGAACCCAAGGAGTTCAAGATCTTCCGCAACTTCGTGATGGTGGAAACCGTTCACGGCGTTCAGCGCGACAAGAACGCCGACTGGGACTTCTACCTCGACGAGAAGAACAAGATCGGCTACGTCCACATCACGCAGTTCATCGCGATCGACCTCGACGGCGACGGCCGCGAGGAGTTCGGCTCGGTCACCGACCTGAAGAAGGCCATCGCACAGTTGAAGAAGACGGGGCTCAACGGCCTCATCATCGATCTGCGCGAGAACCCGGGCGGCTACCTGTCGTCCGCGTGGCACATGTGCGAAATGTTCATCGACAAGGGCGAGAAGGTCGTGACCGTGAAGCCGCGAGCCGGGGCGATCCGCGAGTACAAGGCCGAGGTCAAGGGAGACAAGAGCTTCGAGATCGTCGTTCTCGTGAACGGGAACAGCGCGAGCGCCAGCGAAATCGTCGCGGCCTGCTTGCAAGACCACGGCCGCGCCACGATCGTCGGCGAACGGAGCTACGGCAAGGGAAGCGTGCAGGACGTGCGTGACTTCGACCCGACCGGCGGTCAGCTCAAGTACACCATCGCACGCTACTACCCGCCGACCGGCCGGAACATCGACAAGCTCGCAACCGAACAGGACCCCACGATCAAGGAGTGGGGCGTGAAGCCAGACGCGGGGTTCGAGGTGAAGCTGGCTTCCGAAGAGGTGAACGACTGGTACGAGTACATTCAGGATTTGCTCGTCATCCCGCCGCCAGGAAAGCCCGGCGCGAAGGTGAACCCGGAGAAGGACAAGCAACTCATGAAGGGGCTTGAGCAACTCCGCGATCTGGTCAAGTCCACCGCCAAGGCTCCGAAGTAACGTCGGAGCACGGCCGGAATAGCGTGGACCGCGAAACGGGCGTCAGCAGTCGGGCAAGGCTTTACCGCCTCACCCGATTGCTGACGCCCCAAGTTTACCCAAACCGTGAGTGTGCGACGTGACCTCGGATTACTTCAAAAATAACGTGGTCCCCATCGCCTTCGGTCTGGCAATTGGTGTGTTTTTCATCTGGTTGGAGGTCTCGACCAACCGTGCAAAAGAGAAAGAGTTTCAACAGCGGTTGAATGAGAATGCGAACTGGATCGACTCTCAGAAGAAGCAGAACAACCTCTGGGCAGAACCCCCCGATCAGAAGCGGGAGCGGAAGGATGCCGAGGCCGTGATGGACGCATTCCTGGACGACATTCTGATCGATAACTTCGCGGCCGCGTACGGTCGGACCACGCCCACATTTCAGACGAAAATGACGCAAGACGCACTCGCTGAGCTGGTCCGAGCAAATCCTGTCATCCGCGAACCCGAAAAGTGCGTCGTGTTCGGCAACGCAACGCTCTCGAAGGCCGTGCAGACCACCACCCAGTTGAGGAAGGTTCCGGGCGACGGGAAAACGACCACGGTTGTGAACATCCGAGCCGAGTTGCACAACGCCCGCTGGCTGGTGAGCGAATTCAAGGTCGAGCCGCGTGCCACGCCCTGACCGTCGCTTACTCGCAATCCCGAACACCATGTCCGAACGCGACGACAACCTGCCGCCGAACTTCCTCATTCCGGTCGGAACACAGGTCGTGCTGCGCTACGACCGTCGCGTGCCGGGCACCGACACCGACAAGCCCGCCGGCACCGTCGCCGAGGTCGTGGATTCGCCCGAGTCGAACGACCGCGCGTACCTCGTGCGGTTCCTCGACGGCACCGAATTTCGCCTCAAGTTCGGCGAACTCCTCGTGCGTCGGGGCGACCACTCCGTCGAAGCCACGGCGACCGCCGGCCCCGATGTCTCCGCGTTTGTGATCTACCGCGTGATGGTCGGTTCGCGGGCGTTCGGGCTTTCCACCGAGTCGTCCGACGAGGACCGTCGCGGGGTGTACCTGCCGCCGGCCGACTGGCACTGGTCGTTGACGAAGCCGCCGGAGCAAGTCGAGTCGTTCGCCCCAGGGATCGAGGAAGTGGACTGGGAGATCGAGAAGTTCATCCGCCTGGCGTTACATGCAAACCCGAACATCCTCGAAACGCTGTGGTCGCCGGCCGTGCTGTTCACGAACGAAACCGGCGACGAACTCCGAGCCATGCGAAGGAGTTTTCTTTCCAAACACCTGTACCGAACGTACTCGGGCTACGTGCTCTCGCAGTTCCGGTTGATGAAGCGGGGTTTCGACGCGGACGGGCATTTCAAGGCGAAGCACGCGATGCACCTGATTCGCCTGCTGCACAGCGGCATCCACGCGATGACGGACGGCGAAATCCGCGTCGATGTGCAGGAACACCGTGCCGAACTCCTGGCGATCCGCCGTGGCGAGGTGCCGTTCGCGGAGGTTGCGAAGCGGGCGCTGGACCTGGATCGGGTGTTTCAGGAGGCGTTCAACCGCACCGCACTTCCCGAGAAGCCGGACACCGAACGAGCCAACCGCTTCCTGATCGCCGCCCGAAGGCGCAGTGTGGGCAACTGAAGCAAACCGAGCACTTCAGATTCTGATGTTGTTTTTTACGGACGAATGGATTGATTCCGGGTCTGAAACCTCTGGTTCCGGACGTGGGGTGGGTAAGTCGCCCGGAACCAATCCCCAACAAGTCGCTTCACTTCTTCGTGTGACCCACCGGAATCAACGATTTCCTTGACCCGCCGCCGCCGCGGGTTTACCATTCATCTCTACCCGCCTGACCGCACCCCGGTGCGCCAAGAACCCTGGGTTCATTCCCGGGCTCGCCCTCGCAGACCTGATCGCCAGGCTCGCCATAACGGAGACCTCCCCATGCGCCGGCTCGTGTTCGGCCTTCTCACCCTGGTGTTGTGTGGCACCGTCGCCGCCCAGCAAGCGCCGCCGCCCGGCCTGCCGACCGCGCGCATCCAGAACGTGTTCCCCGCCGGCGCGAAGGTCGGGCCGCCGCAAGTGATCCGGGCGTTCGGTGCCGTGCTGATGTCCACCCATGTGGTCACCATCACCGGCTCCGATCTGGACGAGCCCGAGAAGCTGTACTTCTCGCATCCCGGCATCAAGGGCGAGTACATCGTGCCACCGGTAGCGCCCGTCGATCCCAAGAAGAAGGACATGCCGGCCCCCAAGAAGATGGTACCGGCCGGGCCGCACAAGTTCAGGGTGACCATCGCGGCCGACGTGCCGCCAGGCACCTACGATCTCCGCGTGATCGGCAAGTACGGCGTGAGCAACCCGCGTGCGTTCGTGGTGGGGAACATCAACGAGGTGTCCGAGAAGGAACCGAACAACGACGTGCCCGAGGCTCAGCGGGTCGAACTCGGCACGACGGTGAACGGCGTCCTGACTGCCGCAACCGACGTGGACTACACCGTGTTCGCCGGCAAGAAGGGGCAGCGGGTCGTCGTGTCGTGCCTGGCGTCGAGCATCGACGCGCGGGCAACTCCGATGATCGAGGTGTTCGACACAACGGGCCGCAAGCTCGCCGTGAACCGCAACTACCGGGACAGCGACGCAGTGGCGGATGTGATCCTGCCCGAAGACGGCGACTACTACGTTCGGCTGTTCCAGTTCGCTTATCAGGGCGGCGGCCCGGACTACGTGTACCGGTTGACGATCAGCACCGGCCCGTGGATCGACGCCGTGTTCCCGCCGATCGTCGAGCCGGGCAAGCCCTCGCAAGTCACGCTCTACGGGCGAAACCTGCCGAACAGCCAGCCCGCGGACGGCTTCACGGTTGACGGCCGACCGCTGGAGAAACTCACGGTCACGGTCACGCCGCCGGCCGACCCGAACGCGACGACGCAACTCAACTTCCACGGGCGGATCGCCCCCGTGACCGCGTTGCAAGACGGCTTCGAGTACACGTTCAAGGGGCCGAACGGCACCTCGAACCCCGTGCCGATCTACTTCGCCCGCGAGAAGCTCGCCATCAAGAAGAACGCGGGCGGCAGCACCCCGGCGAACGCGGAAGCCCTGCCCGTCCCCTGCGAACTCGCCGGGTTCATCGCTCGCCGTGGTGAATCGGACTGGTACAGTTTCGACGCGAAGAAAGGCGAGCAACTCTATGTGGAAGTCGCATCCGAGCGAATCGGAATGGAGGCCGATTTCTACTTCTCGGTGCGTGACGGCAAAGACCCGAAGCGCGATCTCTCCGGCGAGCAGGACGACGACCCGGACAGCCTGCACCCGTTCGGGTTCTTCACCCGCACGTCGGACCCTGCGCCGTACAAGTTCACTGCTCCGGAAGATGGCAAGTACCTGATCCTCGTGGGCTGCCGTGAAGCCAGCGTGCTAACCGGTCCGCGTTCCAACTACCGCCTGCGTGTGAGCCCAGCGAAGCCCGACTTCCGTGCCGTCGCCATGCCCTACAGCCGACATTACCAGACCGCCGGGAACGCCTGGCAAGGTGGAACGCAGGCTTACGATGTGTTCCTCCACCGAATCGACGGCTACACCGGCGCTGTGGCCGTGACGGCGGAGGGGCTTCCCGCGGGCGTGACTGCCAAGCCGTTGACCATCGGGCCGGGCGCGAGGTGGGGGACGCTCGTGCTGAACGCCGCCCCGACCGCCGCAGCGTTCGTCGGTCCGATCACGCTGAAGGCCACCGGTCCCGCGGCCGACGGCAAGCCGCTGGTTCGCGCCGTCCGCCCCGCGTCCGTGACCTGGGGCACGTCGCAAGCCAACGCGAACGTCCCCGTGATCGCCCGGCTCGATCAGTCACTAGTGCTGTCGGTTCGCCCCGAGAAGGCGCTCTTCTCGATCGCGCCCGAACCTGCGAATGCCACGATCAAGCTCAATGGGAAGGACGAGAAACTTACCGCTCCGCTGACCGTGAAGCAGGGCGACAAGTTCACCATGCCGCTCAAGGTGACATGGGTGTCGCCGGACAAGCAGAACGTGACGCTGACCGCCGAGCCGATCGCCCCGAACGCACAGAACTCGCCCGTCACGGTGCAGGTCGGCACGCAGCCCACGAAGGAAAAGCCCGAAGGCGTGCTGAACTTCGACGTGAAGCCTGCCGCCCAGCCGGGTGTGTACGCGATCACCGTGAAGGGGGTCGCACAGGTGCCATTCACACGCGACCCAATGGCGAAGCAGAAAGGCGGTAACGTGCCTGTCGAGGAGTTCACCGAACCGATTTTGGTGACCGTGCTCCCGGTGTCGCTGGCGAAGTTGACGGTTGGTAACATCCCGAACAACACGGTCAAGCTCGGCATGACCGCTGAGTTGACCATCAAGGTGGAACGTCAGTACGGCTTCGCGGGCGAGTTCAAGGTGAAGTTCGCCCCACCGATGGGAACGACGGGGGTCACGGCCGACGAGGTAACCATCCCCGCGGGCAAGGACGAGGCGAAACTTGTGGTGAAGGCAGCAGCCGACGCCAAACCGGGGAACGTGAGCAATGCAGTCGTGACTGTCACCGCGCTGTACGATCAGAAACACGCCATCACCCACGAGGCGAAGGTAACCTTCACCGTGGCGAAGTGACCTCGGAATTGATGATTTCAGATTTATGATTGGTGGTTGAACTACAAGGTGTTTTCAATCACCAATCATAAATCAACAATCGTAAATAATGTCAACGGAGACCCACCCGTGTACCGGTTCATCGCATTTGCCACGATCCTGTTTGTCGCGCATTCCGCGACCACGCAGGAGCCGAAGAAGGACGAGTTCGGGCCGATCCCGACCATCGACCTGAAGCTCACCAACCCCATCGAGTACGGGGCAGACATCGAACCGATCTTCAAGAACAAGTGCTACGTCTGCCATTCCGGGAACGTGATCGACCAGAACGGCAAGTACGACATGAGCACCTACGAGAAGGTGATGAAGGGCGGCTCGAAGCGTGGTGCCAAAGTCGTCATCCCCGGCAAGTCGGCGGACAGCTTCCTGTTCCAGTCGTGCGGTCGGCTCGTCAAGCCGATCATGCCGCCCAAGAGCGAGGAACCGCTCACGTCGAAGGAACTGTCGATGGTCAAGCTCTGGATTGACCAGGGCGCGAAAGCTCCGACCACGATGCGGGTCAAGGAAAAGATCATCGTGAACCTGCCGCCGGCGCTGGTGAAGCCGGTGCGGGCCGTGGCCGTGTCGCCGGATGCCAAGACGGTCGTTGCCAGCCGCGGGAACCAGGTTCACGTGTTCGAGGTGAAGACGATCCCGGCCGAGAAGAAGGGCGATAAGGACAAGTCGGAGTGGGCGTTCTCGAAGACGCTCGTCGATCCGACGCTCAAGACACCAGATGGCAAAGACCCGAAGGCCGCGCACATCTCGCTCGTCGAGTCGATGGCGTTCTCACCCGACGGCAAAACGCTCCTCACCGGCAGCTTCCGCGAGTTGACGTTGTGGGACTTCGCGAAGGGCGAACCGAAGACCCGCATCGGCGACTTCGCCGATCGTGTCACCGCAATCGCCTACTCGACCGATGGCAAGTACTTCGCCACCGGCGGCGGCGCTCCGACCGAAGACGGCGAGATCAAGGTCTTCACAGCCGAGGGCAAGCTGGTGACCGACATCAAGAACGGCCACAGCGATACCGTGTTCGGCGTCGCCTTCAGCCCGGATGGCAAGCTCCTGGCCACGTGTGGGGCTGACAAGTTCGTGAAGGTCTTCGAACTGCCGACGGAAGCGGGGAAGCCGGCGAAGTTCGTTAAGTCGTTCGAAGGACACACACACCACGTCATGGGGGTTGGCTGGACGCCAGATGGGAAGAAGCTGGCTTCCTGCGGCGCGGACAACTTCGTGAAAGTGTGGGACTACGAGAAGGGCGAGAAGATTCGCGACCTGACCGGGCACTCGAAGCAGGTCACGAACCTGTTCTTCGTGGGGAAGACGCCGCAGTTCCTCACGGGGAGCGGCGACAACAGCGTTCGCATGTGGAACGCCGATAACGGCGGGAACGTCCGCAGCTTCCCCGGTGCGGCCGACTTCATCTACGCCGTGAGCGCGAGCACCGACGGCTCCATCGTGGCGACCGGTTGCGAGGACGGCATCGTCCGCGTGTACAACGGCACGAGCGGAGCAATGGTGAAGGCCGCATTGCCCCCCGATGCGGAACCGAAGAAGGAAGATCCCAAGAAGGAAGAGCCCAAGAAGAAGTAATGTCCCTCGAAGCAATGGCACGCGGATATCGCGTGCCATTGCTTCGTTGTATCCCTGTCGTTATCCGCCACTCATTCCAATTCCCGTGCTGCCGAAGCCACCGCGGCTGATTGAAGACGAAGTCGTCGAGGATGACGAAGACGACGAGGACCGGTACGAGGTGCCGGAACTCGTCGAGCGGTAGCCCGAGCCACCCCACAGCCATGCCGTGGAGTGGTAGTGTGGCTTGCTGGGCGGCGGCAGCGGCATAAGGTTGCCGTTCGCGTCGTAGACCCACTGCCGGCCGTAGCGATCATACGGGTGCGGGTCCGGGATCTGCTTCCCGTCGGCATCCGTCTTCCATGTCTCGGCGACGGCGTGGCCTTGCGCATCGTACCACGTGCGATCTGCCGACCCGCGGCAACCGCCCGTGGTGAGGCACGCCGTGAGCATCAGCCCGGACAGCAGCGTGAGCGTGATTCCGCGAGACATCCGCATCCGGTGTTTCCCAAACAATATCCCGCTTCGTTCACCGAACACGACAGTAACATGAAGATTGCAGGGGAGCAACGCGATTGACCCCGCGCGGCCGGGTACAATCCACTCGCTCAGCCCACACATACCCCAGGTGATTCCATGTCGAGCCCCGGACCCGATATCCCGCCGATGAAGGAATATAAGTCGGCGCAGTACGAGTTCAACGACGAGCAGAACCGGCAGTTCTCCGCGCTGGCCGATGCCATGCAGGTCGTGGCCGGCTTGATGCAACTCCTGGGGCTAGCATTCGTCGTGCTGTGTGCGTTGGCGGTGACGAGTGCGATTCAGGCCGGCGGTGGCTACGGCCCACCAATCGGGCTGGGTTGTGCGGCGCTCCTGTGCCTGTGCATCGGCTTCTGGACCGGCGGTTCGGCGAGTTCGTTCCGCAAGATCGCCGAGACGAAGAACGAGGACATCTGGCACCTGATGAACGCACTCGGCCAGTTGCAGAACATGTACGGCCTGCTGCGAACGATTATCCTGGGCAGCCTGGTGCTATCGATCGTCGCGCTGACACTCATCGCTATCACCCTCGCTGGAAAGTGACGCCTCATCCCTTCGGGTACACACTCACTCCGGAGCCGACCGCGAGCACGACGCTCGCCGGTTCCGCCTTTTGCATCACGCCCCACTCGGGTCCGTACAGCGTTGCCCAGTCCACGTTCGCGGTGAACTCCCGCACCGGGTACACGTCCCATTCGGGGTGGTTCACTTCATAGCGAATTAACTTCCCGCGACGACTCATTCCGAAACCCCATGAGTGTTCCTTGAACCAGTGCTCGGTGCTGTCTTCGGCCGGCCGCATCACTGGCTTCGCACCCGTTGCAATGAGGGAATGCACGCGACCGCCCCACTTCACGGTGTAAGTCGCGGTGAGCGTCTCGGGGGAATCTTGCACGTCCATCGTCATGCGTGCGGAGCGGTACGGCTCGTTGTAGATCACACGGGCGGTCGTCGCAATCAGCCACGAGGGCACGAACTCGCGGACGAAGCAGACGCCGCGTTGCCCGTTGTGCGTGACGTAAAACCGCAGGTTCCACTCGGGGAAGTGGCGAAAGCCGGGCCAGCCGATGCCGAGCACTTTCGTGTCGAGGAACTGGAACCCGACGAGGCTACCCCAACAGTGGCCGTCGCGCCGATCGAGGACGCACCCCGGCGGAACGAGCGGCCGAAGGAGTTCCTCCGGGATCGCATAGTTCGCCAGGATGAGGTTGCACCACCGGGCGGTCAGGAAGGAACGGCGTGGGTTCATGTTGTCAGTGTAGTCGGGTAAGATAGTCACGACGAAACCCACTCCGAGGTCATCGGCCATGGCAGTAGACGTGCGAATCCCGGCAGTCGAGATTCCGCCATTGCGTGACGGAGATCGGCTCACGCGCGAGGAGTTTGAACAACGGTGGGATGCAATGCCGGAGGTGAAGAATGCCGAACTCATCGAGGGAGTCGTCCACATGGCCCCGTTGTCCCGCGACCACGGCACACCACACTTCAACCTCATCACGTGGCTGGGGATGTATCAGATGCTCACGCCTGGGATTGAGGGCGGGGACAATTGCAGCATCCGATTCGATGACAGAAACATGCCTCAACCGGATGCACTTCTGCGAATTCTGGAAAGCCACGGCGGGCGGTGTCGCGTGACCCCCGACCGCTATCTGGAAGGTGGCCCGGAACTGCTCGCGGAAGTCTCCCGCACGACAGCTGACGACGATCTCGGGGCGAAGCGAGAAGTGTACCGCCGGCACAAGGTTCCCGAGTACATCGTCTGGCGAGTCGCCGATCGCGAGTTGGACTGGTTCATTCTTCGCGGCGACTACTATTTTGTGATCGACCCGGGGGCGGACGGTATCCTCAGGAGCGAAGTGTTTCCCGGCTTGTGGCTCGATGCCGCGGCATTGATTCGAGGGGATTCGGCCCGTGTGCTTACGGTTGCCCAACTCGGTCACGGCAGCCCGGAACACGCTGCCTTCATTGCGGAACTCCGCCGCCGCTCACTTGGCCATCAGTGACAAGACGGTAATGGCACGTCACTCGCAAGCGTCCGCCCAGCTTGGTTGTTGTGCCTCGGCCATTTGCCGTTCATGTCACGCCGACTGTCACGCTGCCGCGATCAGAGGGAACTTGGCCGTCCCGCGCAGGCAGTTCCCATAGGGAATTCGAACGAACAAATAATCAGCATCTTGTGCAACGCAGTTCTTCGGGAAGTCTTCGAGCAGATTGTCACCCGGGTTCCATGTTGGATCGTAATACTCTCGGAAGTTCGCCAGGTCGAGGTTCGTGATTCCTTGCAACTTGCTCGAATCAAACGACACCACACCAAGACTTGGTGTCAACTCCTCAACCTCCGCCAGATCCGCGCTATCCAGTTTCCCTTTGTGAACGAGATCGAGCAGTTTTCGGGCAGTCTTGAAGCCTGGCCCAAGCACTTCACTCCGTTGCAAGTATTGCAGGATGAGCATGGCCGAGTTCACCATAGACATCCTCGCTCCCCTCATATTGACCGGTCGAGTGACGCAGTCTCGAATTCGCACCTGATTATTCCTCATCCCCAACGCACGCCGCACCCAATCGGCGGGCGCTCCACCCTCGGGCTTTGGAATCCAGAACTGGTTCGTTCTCGGGTTGAACGTCCCCGCGAGGCTCTTTGAACCGTTGTCCAACGCAAAACGAACGTCAAGTTCATCGCCGATGAGGTACTGAAAATAGGTGTGCAGTTGAGAATCGCAATGCCTGCCGACGGCGTTGTCGAGCGACCTGTCCAGGCGGATTGTCTTGTTCGACACGCCGAAACATTCGGGGATCAGGTGACACTTTGCTGCATTCTTCACAGCACTCAGCGTGCGAGAGTCAATCATCACGCGACTTCTCCTTCAAGGCTTATTTATGCAGGACAAGACTTTCCCCGGTCGGGTTCGGCGAGCAGCAGTCGACCTGTCTTAATATACAAGCGGATACTGCTAAGCTGCAATTCCATGATGCGTCCGAGACGGGGTGTGTGTGCCACTGGTTTCCGGGGTGTGCTTGGCGGTTTCGTGTGGCATGAATTGCAATGGCAAGTCGCAAACGATTGGGATGTCGTGTGATGCG
>PNLP01000073.1 GCA_013823135.1 Planctomycetaceae bacterium | reverse complement strand
CATCGCGATCTTCGCCTTGAACTCCGCTGAAAACTTTCTCGGCTTCGCCATGGGATACCTCCTTCACCTCAGGTTATCCCAACTCTACCCCGCGCCCAGTTTTTGGGGCGCAGTACAACCACCTGGCGGAGAACGTCCACAGGGCGAGACGGGCGGTGTACGGCGAGACGGACGAGGAAGGCACTAAGTTCGGTATCAGGTCGGTCTTTGCCCGCCGACTGAGGGAGGGCTGAGGAGATGCCTTTGGATTGCCCTGGTCGCCGTGCGGATGGCGATTCGCTCGCCCCGGTGGTCGGGTTCTGGGTTCAGAACGAGGTGAGTGTGGCCGAGAATCGCAAGCGCGTTGAGCAACTCGCCGACGCGGGCCAGGTTGTGGTAACAGAATGGTACCAGCACTTCAGGTTCACTTGGCGAGAGCCAGGAGATGCCAATCTGAGCGTTCTCCAGTGAAGTGAAGATCGGGAGGTACGCCGTTTCTTCTTCGCCAGTGCGAACCACCTGCCGGACGACTTTCGAGAGTTCCTTCTCGAGTGGGGCAACGGCGAGAAGCCACATGCTTTCCGGAACGAATAGCTCAGCCGGAAGTGACGGGTGCATCAGAACACCTCGGGAAAGTGAGGGAGCTATCCTGACACAAAGGTTGGGGCCGGTCCACCTCAGAGGGTAAATCGAGGGCCTGCCGAAAGCTACTCCATCCCAAGGGCTGCGCGGATCTCCCGAATCTTCGCTTCCAGTTCCGGCGGCACAGGCTGACATTCCTGCCACAGTTCATCCTTGACCCGACGGAGGCGGTCGAGTTTAACTCGCAACTGGTGTTCAGTCACCTTTGGGGGTGGGTTCTCAGGTTTCTGTTCATTCATGATGTGGCTCGCTGGGCGATACTCCCAACTGCGATAGTTTGGCACGCCTCCCAACCTTGTCAAGTCGGTTGATCTGCAACACTGTCCTTCGCGTGGTGACTCGCATTTCCCCTACCACCAATGTCAGAGTCGCGGAGGGTTCAGCACGGCTCGCAAATGATCCGCGACTTATGGCGAGCGTGCTCCGTGCGTGGGGCAAGGTTGGAGTCGGGTCAATCCGAGCGCTGTCCACTGAGTTCCCTCACCAGCCGACCGGCCGGGTACAGTTTGCGGAGCGCTTCGAGCACGGCATTCGAGTGAACCGCGATGTGGCGTGCTTGCACGTCGGTGTACACGAAGTTCCGCACCAGGCCGTGGCGGTTGCGGTCAAAGTTGATGCCGACCAGTTCGCCGTCGCGGTTCAGGACCGGGCTGCCGGAGTTGCCGCCGATCGTGTCCGCCGTCGAGACGAAGTTGAACGGCGTCTCCAGGTCGAGCTTCGATTTGCCGTCAAGCCACCGCTTCGGCAGGTCGAACGGTTCCTTGCCGCCCATCTCCGCAGACTTCTTGAACGCCTGGTCGAACGTAGTGCGGAATGGCACGGTCTCGCCATCGACCAAATGCTCCACAATGCCTTTGGTCGTATGCCTCCTCACCTTTTGCCCACCGATGTCGTAACCCTTCACGGTGCCGAATGCGAGCCGAAGCGTGAACGTCGCGTCCGGGGCAACCGTGTCGCCGAGCGCCTTGAAGCGGGTGTCGGCCAGTGCCGCGTAAGCCTGGCGTTCCGGTTCCTCAACTTCGTTCTCGTACCGCGTGCGAAGCCGGCGAGCCTCCGCATCCACGGCCTTCGCCAGCACAATCATCGGATCCTTACTCTCGGCAATCGCTTGCTTGCCGCCGTCTACGAGTCGCTTTCGTTCGTCCGGGTCGAGCAGTTTGGTGCCGTTCACAAGTTCGTCGGCACGCGATGCAGGGTTCTTGCCAGCGAGGACGAGTTTCACGATCTCGCTGTCACCGCCGAGGTTCTCGGCCAGGAACGTGAGCGATGCCGTGAGCTTCGCGCGCTCGAGTTCGGGGTAAATCGGTGCGGGGCTGAACAAGCCGAACTTCAGCGATTCGAGGTTCGAGTCGCGGTACTCGCGGAGGCGGTCGGCGGGCTTCTTCGGCAACTCGTCGGCCATGCGGACGCAGTGCCGGGCGATGCCGAACAGCGGTGAAAAGAACGCATGCCCCGTTTCGAGAAGCCCGTAGGGCTTCTCAAACTCGCGGTACTTCGCCTGGATGTCTGCGATCTGCGCTATGGCGTTCTTGAACGTCGCATCGTCCGGGGCGAGCTTCGTCGCGGCTTCGCCGAGGGCGGCCTCGGATTTCGCTTTCTGCTCGATGATGCTGGGGTCGAGCAGCCCTTGCAGTTGCCCGCTGAACGCCTTGCGGGCGTTCGCGACGCTGTGCTGATCGGTCCCCGCTTGCCGGGCCTTTTCGGGGCTTTGCATTCCGTACTGCGACAGCGCCGCTTCGAGCGTCCGCAATCGGTACAGGGTGTACGGCAGCGTGTAGTCGCGGCGGTGCTTCAGCCTGGCGAGCGTTTCCAGGCGTTGTGTCGTGCCGGGGTGCCCGGTGACGAACACGAGGTCGTTTTCTTTCGGGCCGGTCTCGCTCCACTTGAAGTAGTTCGGCGTCTTGATCGGCTTGTCGTTCTCGTAAGCCCGGAAGAACGCTACGTCGAGGTTCATCCGCGGGAACTCGAAATTATCCACATCGCCGCCGAAGCTGGCGATGGCCTTCTCGGGCGAGAAGACGAGCCGCACGTCGGTGTACTTCTTGTACTGGTAGAGGTGGTAGGCACCGCCGTTGTAGAGCGTGACCACGTCCGACCGCAGCCCCGTTTCCTTGAGCGAATCCTGCTCGATCTTCCCCATGATCGCCCGGCGTGCGGCGAACGCTTCCCCTGGCTTCATGTTCGGGGTCACGGCCGCGTTCACTTCCTTGGTCACGTCGGTGATCTTCTGAAGCACGTTGATTTCGAGGTCGGGGCACTTCAATTCTTTGTCGCGAGTCTCGGCGTAGAACCCATCGTTGTAGAGGTCGAGGCCGGGCTTGCTGAGTTTCTGTGCCGAGTCGGCCGCGACGTGGTGGTTGGTGACGAGCAAGCCGTCGGGCGACACAAACCCACCCGAGCCGCCACTGTTGAGCCGCACCGACGCGAGCATGGCGTTCTTCAACCAGTCGTCCTTCAGCTCGAAGCCGTATTGCTTCTTGAGATATTCACGCGGTGGCGAATTGAGCAACCACATGCCTTCGTCTGAGTTCGCCGTCATCGTCATCCCTCCGAGCACGACCACCGCGAACGCAAGGTGTCGGTATCGCATGATGCACCGCTGGTGTTGTGGTAATTGACAGACGCATTTTACATGAGAACAAGACTTGAATGGGAACGATGCTGGAGAGAAGCGAGGATTCACCGAAGAGAGAGCGGCTGTTGGATCATGAAGCATGTTTAGGTGGTTTCCCCTCACCCGCGGCGAAGCGCCGCGACCTCTCCCCGCAAAGCCGGGGCGAGGCGGGGCTCATGGACTTCTTCGAAAGCAAACGGGTGGGTTGAGCAGACAAGAGACGCAACCACCCCCACCTCGCCCCGGCTTTGCGGGGAGAGGTCGCAACGAGGCTTTGCGAGTTGCGGGTGAGGGGTGCTTTCGACCAACGTTTCTCACGGCGCTCCGACGGGCCGAACGCCCGGATCGACGCGCCCGACAGCCTGCCTGCGGAAGTAGCTCGCCACGCGGCGCACGGTTGCGTCCGGGTCTTCATCGGTCACGCGGCCGATCCACACCGGGCAGGTGAGTTGTCGTTCCGTGAAAACCTCGATCGCCACACGAGCCGCCCCCGCACGCACAGCGGGTTCCGGATCGCGGCTCAGGCGTTCGAGCCAGGGTTCCGGGTCGGCAACATCGTCGTCATATCGCAGATCGAGGAGCAACTTGAGCCGTTCAACAGGGTCAGGATCGGAGAGGCGACGGCCCAGGCTGATCTCGGTTTCGGAACGATCGCGACCGACGAGCGCATCACGGCAGACTTTCCGCACACCCTCGTCCGGGTCGTGGAGATAGCGAAACAAGTCCTCGTCGCCGATGAGGAGATCGCCCTCGGCCGCAGCGACCGCGAACAAGGCCGCACGCCGAACGTCCGCCTCCGGAGCCGCCAACAGCGGCAGCAGTTCGCCCCGCATCTGCACATCTGGGTGCATGGCAAGCCGGGTCGTGAAGACCCGTGTGGCCGGCTCGGGCATCTTCAATCCCGTCGCCACGGCGGCACGACACTTCGCCGCATGAACGCTTCCGGTTTTCTTCAGCACCGCAGGGAGCAATTCGAGAATCGCGTGCTGCCCGCTGGCGTCGCACGTCGGGAAGTTGTCGAGGAGTTGCCCCCCGAGATTGACTGCCCGAGGGTCGCCGTCGGGCAACCCGCTGAGGTAGCGGTCCAGGGCCGCAGTTGCGGCGTTCCGGCGTGATGCGTCGTCGGAGTGGACGAATCCCAGAAGGCGTTGCAACCCGGGTTCACCCAGCGCAACCAGGCGGTCGGCGGTCTGGGCACGCTCGGCATCTGTGGGGGCGGAGAGAAATTGCCGGGCGGCGTAACTTGTCTTAAGTTCCGTGGCGTTCATGCCGGCCCACGCGCCGGCGGCAGCCAGAATGCCTACCACGGTCAGCCCGACGCCCAGCAACCACTTCCGTTTGCGAGTCACGACCCGGCCCTCCTGGCGATCTTTGGTAGCCTCGGGAACCTACCCCGGGCGGCGGGAGCGGGGCAAGGTCAACCGCCGTGGTAAGCGGAATTATTCATGCAAGCTGGGCTCCCGGTTCGATCCATTGAGGGGGGCTTTCCCCAGACGAGGTGACCCATGCAGCCGGTAAACCGGGTGTTGAGCGCATTGCTGGTCGGTGCGATCGGGGTGAGCACCGCTGCCGCCGCACCGCCAACTTCTCCCACCGCCAACGTGGCTGAGTCCACCACGACTCAGCCCACGCTCGCGACCCCTCTCAAGGTGGCTCTCGATGAAGTCGTACGACCGGAATTTCGTGAAGCGGTGATGAAGGTGGTTCGCCAACCCACTATCGCAACCAAGGCAGTGGGCGATGATGTCGTCTGCACCGTCGCCGTGTACGAGTGGCTATTCGATCACCCCGACCGCGTGGCCCTTGCGTGGCAGCGGCTGAAAGTGCCGAGCATCACCATCAACGACCTCGGTGGTGGCAAGTTCGCCTGGGTTGATGAATGCGGAAGCGAGATCGTGTGGCAGACGGTCGGCACCTTTCCCGACGGACGCGTGTGGTACGCAACCGGGAAGGTGAAGGCGGGTAAAGCGGCACCGTCGATCCCCGTGCAAGGCGTGATCGTCGTCTCACACCCCCGCAAGGTGGAGAAGGATGGCGTCGCCATGTTTAGCCCCACAGCCCAGGCGTACATGCACAGCGATAGCCGCGCGGCGAACCTCGCCCTGCGAGCGATCGGGCCAGCCGCCCCCAAAATCGCCGAGGACGCCGCGGGGCAGTTGCTCGACTTCTTCGGGGTGATCGCGAACTACGTCCAGAAGAACCCCAAGCAAGCCGACTCGCTCCTCGGACCGCCGAAGAAGTGAATGAGGCTTCAGATGGCTCCAGGGCTTCCGTCCTGGAGCCATCTGCATTGTCGGTAAAAAGTTGCACTTTTCCGGTTGCACATTGTATTACCAAGTGTATCATGATCTTCACGCGGTTAGTTTCCCGCATGAGGATTCACCATGTTTCGTGCAGTTCGGCGCGGGTTTACGTTGATCGAGTTGTTGGTGGTGATTGCCATCATCGCGGTGCTGATTGGCCTGCTCCTCCCCGCAGTCCAAAAAGTTCGCGAGGCGGCCGCACGCTTGAAGTGCCAGAACAACCTGAAACAAATCGGGTTGGCGATGCATAACTACCACGGTCGAATGGGCCACTTCCCGGACGGATACACCTCGGCTGCTCCCTCACTCGATGCGGAAGGCACGGGGCCAGGTTGGGGTTGGGCCGCACACCTTCTCCCGGATCTCGAACAAGGCACCGTTGCCAGCACGATCAACTACGGCCTCGACATCGCGAACCCCGCAAACGCGAGTGCCCGCAGCCGATCGTTGGCGGTCTTCCTGTGTCCTTCGGACAGCACGGGTGTGTTGACCTTCACCGCGGCCACCGAACCCGGTGTCGCGATCTGCGACATCGCGTTCTCGAACTATGTCGGGGTTGGCGGAACCTTCGAGGTCACCGCGTTTCCCGATACCGGAAACGGGGTGCTTTACCGGAACAGTCGGGTGAAGGTGGGTGCCATCTCGGACGGCACGAGCAATACACTCATGGTGGGGGAACGAACCCAGAGGAAGTCGCCGCAGACAACGTGGGTCGGAGCCGTGACGAATTCGGCGAACCCGCCGATCATTTCGGGTTATGACCACGAGGGACCGCCAACGCTCTGCCTCACCAACACTGGCGAAGCGGCTGACGCCCGAGTCCCAAACAACCCCCTCGATCACGTCGAAGACACGAACAGCAATCACTCTCAGGGTGTGAACTTTCTGTTCTGCGATGGGTCGGTGCGACCCATCCACAACACGATCAATCCGGTGACATGGGAAGCGATTGGCACCCGGGCAGGCGGTGAAGTGATTCCTGGCGATTATTGAACGCGGGTTAGCGGTCGCCCCGCCGGGGCGACGGGCGGCCCCGATGGGGGCCGCCGCTAAACTCGATTGACGATCACGCCAGCTTCGAGGTGATGTTCACGAACGTGTGGATGTGTGGCAGAGCGCGGAGGCTCCACACGAACCCTGGGCCTTCCAGCCGCCAGTACGTCCACGGTTCCTTGTCGGAAGTCTTGCCTTCCTGGTAGAAGGCGATGCTCAGCTTCTCGAAGCCGCCGTTGGCCTTGATGATCTCCAGCACTTCGTCGCCGTCTTCCTTGCGGTACGGGCTGACGAGTTCCTTCATCACCTTCTCGGTCAGTTCCTTTTGATCCTTGGCCAACTCGGCGAAGCTCAGGCCGGGTACCTTCGTGTCCTTGCCGGGCACCTTCATCTTGCCGTGCTCGTCCATCCACTTCCCAGGCATCACGGCGACCTTACGCTGCTTCTCGTCGAGAGCGTTGTGCAGTTCCGTCACGATCTTGGTCTGGGAATGGAAGACGTTCGTGGTTGCGTAACCACTGGGACTGTGACCGTAGTACAGCGGGCCGCCGAAGGCCGTGGCTTCTTCGGAGTTGCCATCGACTCGCAGCGTCAGGTGGTGTGAAGCGAACACGAGCGAGAACTTCTTCCCCTCGACAGGTTCGCCGTAGATCAGCGCCCCCGAACTCTCGAAGGAACCGCTGTTGTCAAACTTCCCGTTGCGGCTGAGGCGCTTGTAGCCTTCCTCGCCGTTGCAGATCGAGCGGAAGATTCTGTCGAGAAGTTCCGTCTGCTTCTTGTCGTATTCCAGCCCAATGACGGACTTGCCAACGGGAGCGTTCACCGTGTGCAAGCGTGCGGGCAGACCACCCTTCCCGCCAGCGTCCCACGGGAGGACAAGTTTCTTCTTCTGGTCGCCGTCCATCGACTTATACAGTTCAAACACGAGGGCTTCGGCCTGTGCCTGCTTCTCAGCGCGAGCGGCGCGGGCCTTTTGCAACGGGGTCAGGCCACCGATTGCCAGCGCAGCGGCAGAGGTACTCAGGACGCGGATGAAGTCTCGACGACCAATGGCTGGAGGCGACACGCAATCCGGACAGGAGAGGTTCTTGTCGGCAGGCAGCATCTGAAGGGCTCCGCGGAAAGGGATGGGCGAGAGAATCACTGCGCCCATTTAACCCCATCCGCGGAAGGAAGTCACGAGAGAATGAAATGAGAAGTCGGTGAGCTCAGGGCCGTTCCGCGTTTCACGTTTGGTAGCTTGTGCTGTTGAGCCACCCCCCTCGCTGGCGCTTTTTTGAAGTAGTGCTTTTATGTATTGTTGGTGGTTTTCAGCCTGAAAGGCTGTGACAATATAGCCCAGGGCAAGACAGCGAAGCTGTCGCCGCCCTGGGTTCGATGACAATAGGCGTACGCACCCTGAAGGGGTGCGACACAGGCGTTTGCAGAGAAGGTGGTTGTCCCACCCCTTCAGGGTGGATCATTGGGTTCGGCAGTTCCCAGGGCGGCGCCTTCGGCTTGCCCTGGGCTATGTTGTCCCACCCCTTCGAGGTGAAAACCAAAAAGCCACGCCCAATAGCCGAGCTTCAAAGAGCGCCAGCGAGGGGGGGGCAACCTAAAGCACGCACTGTGGAAAACGGAACTGCCCTGGGTGAGCTCCCGCGATCTGCGTTCTCTGTCATACGCGTGGAACGCCGACTCGTTTTGTCACTTGTCGAGCTTTGTGAAATCGATCGGGTTGCCATCGGCGGGCATGATGAGCTTCTTGAGTTCCTTCTCGTCGGCTCCAGTTTTCAACCGACGCACGGAGCCATCGCACATTGCCACGTTGCAGATGCCATCGAACATGCCGCCGAGTTTGGGCAGTGCCTTCTTCTCGTCGAACACCATGTCCTCGGGCTTGGTCCACACCACGGGGGTACCCGCCTCGAACACCAACCCGGTGTTCGAGGCGCCGTCAGTGATCTCGAAGATCTTGAGAGCGGGCTTCTTGGGCAAGAACATGGTGCCTTCGCCGGTGAACGTCTGATAGAACGTCTCGCCTTCTTTGGCTTTCACGCGAATGGGTGCGTACAGCTTCGGCATCTTCTCGATCAGTGGCTTGTTGTTGGCACTGTCCCACGGTTCGTCGAGCTTGAACTGCTTGTACAGTTTCTCCTCTTCGATGTACGGAAGGATGGCGACACGCCAGCTCAGCAGCGGTTTGCCTTCCTTGTCGCGGATGTCTCCGGGTAAACGCTGAGAGACATCGTGAGAAACGTGGAACGCGATCGCAATTTGCTTGAGGCGGTTCGCGGCAACCACAAGTTCCTTTTTGTCGATCGGTTCATCCGCGCCGGTCGCGGGAACCGCACCGAGACTTCCGATGAACAGCAGGCCGACCAGAATCGCACGCATCTCGGTTTCTCCAATTGAGGCAGGAGGAACGAACCCCGGGAACCACCACGATCTGGTCATCGTATCGTCATTCCTGCTGGCCCCACACCTGCACGCCGAATCCGTTCAGGTCGATGTCTTCGCCCTTCTCGGCTTCGCCGACGCCGCCGCGATCCAGGGACAACCGCAGGTAGGCCCAGAAGCTCGACTTCTCGCCCTGCATGTCGTAACCGGCCCCGTCCACGTCGGCTTCGAGGAGCCAGCGCCAGCCGCGACGCTCTTCCTTGCCGCCGTCGGTCGCTTCCTCTTGCCAGCCCTTCAGAACACGCGACAGGTTCTGAACGGCGGCCTTCCAGCCCTTCGCATCGGTGATGTGAATGCGCACCTCGTCCGCGGCGGCCTCCAGGCTCGCGTTCGGGATGGTCCGGAGCGATTCGAATAGTTTGTGTTCCAGGGCCGAACACCGCCACGGGGACCACAGGTAGAAGGTGGTTCCTGGTGTGTCCATCGTAAGCCCGAACAGATCGACCCGCATGGCGTAACTCCGCGTCCCGAACTTGGGGAACCGCTTATCCTACGGCGCGTGCTTCAGAACGCGGAATGCAGAATGGGAAACCAAACTCCGCGTTCCGAACTCGGCACTGAGAGCTAAGATGCTCTTTGCAATCTAGTGCCATTTTACCCTGCGAGAAGCGTCCACGCCGCCACACATCATGAACTTGCCGACGACTGTTGAATATCCTTTGATCGCAATCGGTGATCTCCACGGCCGGGTGGAATGGCTCGACAAGCTGGTGTCGAAGCTGGAACAACTCCCCGAGTGGCCCACGGCCAGGCTCGTCTTCCTCGGCGATCTCGTGGATCGGACCGACACGGTGAAGCAACTCGTTTCTCGCGTGATGGAGTTGATCGCGGCCAAGCCGGGCAGCACGTGCGTGATGGGGAACCACGACCTCGCTCTGGTGAACGCTGCGGCGCTGGGCGACCAACCCGCGGCCCCGTACTGGGTGAAGCGGTACGGCGGGGCATACGACCACAAATGGACATTCCGCAGCTACCTCGACGGCCACAGCCCAGACTATCTTCCCGCCGGTCGCTGGATTGAGGAGCTCGAACGGCTGAAGGCCGCGATGCCGGCCGAGCACCGCGGGTTCCTGGCCAACCTCCCCTGGGTAGCCGAAGCCAAGGGGCACATCTTCCTGCACAACGGACTATCCCCGGAACTCGATTGCCCGCCGTCGGTACAACTCGAGTGCTTGCACCGAAAAATGTGGGATCGCGCAGCAGTCAACCCGCGGTTCGGCACGACAACCGATCGCCTCTTCACGCCGGAATATCCCGTGTGGCTGGGGGCCGACCGCAGGCTGTCGGCGAACCCGCTCCCCATCGCGGGGAGAATTCAGGTCACCGGGCACGAGAAGATTCCGAAGCCCGACGCGAACGCGGTGCGTATTCGCATCGACACCAGTGGAGGCGTTGCCGAGCCGCTGACAGGCTGTTTGCTGCGCGCGCCGAATGAGCCGCCCGAGTTCGTGTTCAGCAACAAGTGAAAGACCGGCTACTTCAAGATGAGGTAGATTAGCCCGTAAACGAGCGTCACCATGGCAACCACGATCAGATACACGAACAGTGTGACGAGAGCAGCCCGTTTTGGTGTGGTCGGGAGCATTGCTGCGAGGATCCCCAACAAAACCACGAATCCGCCGGCGGCACCGACCATATACGCCGCGACTTGAACCGGCCACTCTTCGAGGTTCAGCGGACCATCGAGCCGCACGGAGAGGAGAAACGCGATCACGGTGTTGACCAGCGCGGCCAGGAAGACGATCACGATTGCCTTGCTGAAACTGGGTTCCGGAATCGCCGGTTTATCGCTTTCCACGGGAATGAGATCATCTTCCTCTTCCGAATCCCAGTCCCACCCGATAACCGTCTCAACCTTCTCGGTGCCGATGGCTCGGTTCGCGAGTGCGACCCCGCCGCGCAACACCGCGGAAGCGACGAACAGCGTCAGGAGCAGGGCACCGAGCCAGCAGACCATGGTCTGAGTTGCCTCAGTTGTTTGTGTGAACGTCTGGCATCATACCGAGGAACCCGCATCCAGACGAGCACTCATGTTGATAGAACAGCGACGTGGGTGATGCGAGACTCAGACAGGAGAACGGATGCTGCGTTCGGTGCCAGGACGGCTGGCAATGATGATGTTCCTGCAATACTTCGGGCTCGGGGCATGGGTCATACCGTTGACGCGGTATCTCCCGGCGTCCCCCGAGAGGGGCGGGCTCGGGTTCATCTCCACGGAAGTCGGGCTGGTGTACATGATGCTCGCCATCGGCGGGCTGACGGCTCCGTTCATTGTGGGCCTCCTCGCGGACCGCTGGTTCGCAGCGGAACGGGTGATCTCTGTGTCGCACCTGGGAATGGCCGCCACGCTCGGCGTCGCCGGGTGGTGGTGTCAGTCGCACAGCGGCAAGGGGTCGGATTCATCCGTGGTCGTCGGACCGCTCGTCGCGCTCATGCTTCTGTACTCGATCGGTTGCCAGATCACGCTGACGCTCACGAACGTCATCAGCTTCCGCAACTTGCCCAACTCGGAGAGTTCGTTCGGATACGTCCGGCTCGTCGGCACCTTCGGCTGGATCGTTGGCGGTTTGGTTGTGGGATGGGCAATGGAACCGGTGTCGGCGGATCCGCTCTTCCTGGCGGCAGCGGCGTCGGTCGTCCTGGCAGGTTATGCGTTGTGTTTGCCGCATACTCCCCCGAAGGGATACGGTCGCCCGATCCGCGAGGTGCTTGGGTTGCCGGCCCTGAAGATGCTCCGCGACTGGCCCGTGGTGGTGTTCGCGCTCGTGCTGTTCCTTGGCAACATGATGAACCAGTTCTACACGCTCTTCACCGCGCCCTATCTCGAAGACCTGGGCGTGGGGGTGAAGGGTCAGCCACTGGAGAACTGGAAGCCGGAAGTCATCATGACGCTGGCACAGTGGTGCGAGATCGCGTGCATGGCCACCACGCCGTTTCTCGTGAAGCGGTTCGGGCTCAAGCGAATGATGGCGATCGGGCTTGCCGGCTGGGTGCTGCGGAACGGCCTGCTCTACTGGGGGAACGTGCCGGCGCTGGTTCTCATCGGGATACCCATGCACGGGTGGAGCTACGCGTTCTTCGCCATGATCGGCGCGCTGTTCGTGGACCGCGAAGCACCCGACCACCTGCGTGCCGGCACGCAAGCACTGGTCACGTTTATGTCGAGTGGCCCGGCGGTACTCGTGGGAAACTACCTCGCCGGGAACGTCGTCGCGGCTCACCGCATTGGCGGCGTCACCAACTGGGATGCCGTGTGGATCATTCCGTTCATCGGGTACGCGGTCGGGTTCGTGGTGTTTCTCGCATTCTTCCGCGAACCGCCTTCTTCGGGGAACAAGGGATCGAACCTGACATGAATGAGCCACCCCGCAAACGCCGTGCTCTCACCAACGTGGGTGGCCGCATCGACACCGAGGGCGACGCACCCGACGCGCGACTGCTCGCGCAGTCCCTCGACGTTCCGCCATCGACCGACGACGACACCGACCCTTCACGCGCCCACGTCCACGGTTTCCACACGTACCCGGCACGCATGCACCCGGACACCGCCGCCCGGCTCGTGCGTGCGTTCGTCGCTCCGGGAGCCCGCGTGCTCGATCCGTTCTGTGGCTCGGGAACCGTGCTGGCCGAAGCGATGATCGCCGGGCGTGTTCCGATCGGCACCGACCTGAACCCGCTCGCAGTGCGGCTAGCCCGTTGCAAGACACGCCCGCGAGACCCCGCGGAACTGGAGAACCTCGTCGCACAGGCCAAGGTGTGCGCCGCGAGTGCCGATGAACGCCGCAAGGCGAAGGCGGGTGCGAGTCGCCGTTTCCCGCCCGAGGATGTGGAAGCCTTCGAGCCGCACGTGTTGCTCGAACTCGACTCGCTCAGGGCGAAACTGGAGATGCTGCGGAACGATCCCGCACAGCACGATCTCATGCTGGTCCTCTCCGCGATTCTCGTGAAGCTCTCGAAGAAACGCGGCGACACGTCGGTGGGGATCGCGGGTCGGCGCACGGCTCCGGGCTTCGCGTCCAAGATCTTCGTTCAGAAGACGGAGGAACTGGCCCGCAGCCTCGCCGCGTTCCGGGCACTTCTTCCCACTCCAACCCCACGCGGGGCGTTCGTGGAGCAGGACAACGCCACCGAACTGCGGCGACTTCCGCCGGGCATGATGGACGCGATCATTACCTCGCCGCCATATGCCGCGACCTACGACTACATTTCGCATCACGCGATGCGACTCCGCTGGCTGGACCTGAACGCATCCGCGCTGGCTCACGGCGAGATGGGGGCACGTTCGACTTATCAGCGCATTCCGCCGGCCGAGGCGAGCGTAGCGTGGTCGCGCGAACTGGCGCGGTTCTTCACCGCAACGGCGAAGGTGCTTCCGAAGGGTGGCCCGCTGGTACTGCTGATGGCCGATTCGGCCGTGGGGAACGTGGCTCTGCGTGCCGACGAGATCGTGGCCAGCACGGCCCGTGAGTGTGGCTTTTTCCCTGCGGCGCGGGCATCGCAATTTCGCCCGCACTTCCACGGCCCGACGATGGCCGCGTTCCGCGCCCGCCCCCGAGCCGAACACGCAATCTTGCTACGAAGGACGTGACGATGATGCTTATGGCAACAGATCGGCAACGCGGATCGTTGTGGCTGGAACCGCGAGCGGAGAAACCGTGTCGGCGTCGTTCAGGACGGTGTGCGTGCGATAGGCGTTGGACCCGAGACCCGCGGGAAGCGGCTGCGGCTCGCGGAACACGTGCAGTTGCCGACCGTTGATGTCCACGACCCAATACTCGGGAACGTTCGCGGAGGCGTATAGTTCGGCCTTGGTCGTGATGTCGTAGAAGAACGTGCTATCCGAGACTTCGACGAGCAGAGCAGCGGTTTTTGGATGGCCCGTGCTGCTTTGCAGTGGCCCAGCAATGCAGGCAACATCCGGTTGTGGTTCGGCACCTGGGGGAATGCCCGGAACCGAAAACGGTTGCTGAACGCAAATCCAGAAACTCGTCGGCAACGCCTGTGTCAGCACCCGCGAAGCGAGGTTCGTCGTGAATGCGTGTGGCCAATTGACCGGGCTCATGTCGACGATCTCCCCGTAGATGAATTCGACACGATGCCCATCGAAGAAGCCGAGTTCCCCAAGTTGGTAGTATTGCTCGCGTGTGAACCGGAATGGCCGCGGGCTGGGATCGTCAGGGTCGCCGTGATGCTGCTCGATGATCTCCCCGAAGATGAGTTCGACGCGGCGATTGGTGAAGTACCCCATTTCGCCGAGCTTGTAGTATTGCTCGCGCGTGAAGGGGAACGGATTCGGGTTCTCGAATCGCGGTGGCGGCATCGTGATCGTGGACATGGTTCACCTCCAACAGCAGCCTAGCGTCATTCCTTGCCGAGAACCAGATCGAGTGCCCAGCACCCGCGAACGTGCGTGGCGGTGGCATCGCGAAGGTGGTTCAGGATGTCGTCGTTCTCGCAGCCCGCATCCTGCAACGCATCCGCGAGAATCGGCATCCGGTCGAAGGCGCGATCGTTGTAGATGCCGATTGCAAGGGCGACAACATCGGACGTGAGCCAGATCGGGTTTGCGGCGACTGGATCGAAGGGGTTGCCGAAAATTTCCCAGACCAAAGTATGTGACACGGGCATTGTCAGCATTGTCGGAATAGCAGCTGTGTCTGTTGCCATCCGAGCGTATGCGACCGCCTCGAAATCCTGCGTCTCAATCAATTCGTGCCATCCGAAGGCACAGACCCGTGCCATCATTAGCTTGGCCTCTGTCGTTAAGTCATCAGCGAACCTCTCGGCTTCCTCGACCGCTTGTCGGCTCACTTCTAGTCGGAACTTATCCCAAGACCACCGACAGGAGGCGACGGCGAGTAGCCGTAACTTCCTGTCGCTCGCCCTTTTCCGCAGGAACTCTAGCATCGGCTTCGGGTCCGTCGCCGCCAGCCATTCCTCTTCTGTCATCGCATCGCCTCCGGTCAGTCCGCGAAGAGGAACTCGTTCGTGTTGAACAGCACGCGGCAGAGGTTCGCCATGCCGTGCTTGTTGACGTAGGCCGCGAAGAGCCGCGCTTCCTCGGCGGTCGGGCCGCGGCCCCACACGAGGCGGCAGCCGAACTCGATCTGCCTGGATTGCTCTGGGGAGTGCTTCGCCAGGCGGGTGGCCATCGTCTTGGCGTGAACCAGCACGAACTCGTTGTTCAATAACGCCAGCGCTTGCGGGGCGGTCACGGACTCGGTTCGCTTCGGCGTGAGCGTTGAGGCGTCGGCACCGTCGAGGCACGCGACGAGCGGATCGGGCAGCGTGCGGAACACGAAGCGATACACGCTGCGGCGGTGACCCTGCGGGCGGTCCCAGTCGAACTTGGTGTAATCCACCAGCGGCGTGACGTGAATACCCGGCTTCATGTCGAACTGCCGATCGGACGGACCACCCGCCGTGCTGTCGAGGCGATTGCTGACGACCAACAGCGCATCGCGAACTTGCTCCGCGTCGAGGCGAACGCGGTTCTGTCGCCAGAGCAATTTATTGTCTTCATCCGCCTTCACTCCCTCCGGCCGCGACGTGGAGACCTGCTTGTACGTCGCACTCGTCACGATGAGCTTGTGCAGTTTCTTGAGCGAACCACCTTCACGCAGTTCGGCGGCGAGCCAGTCCAGCAACTCGGGGTGCGTCGGCTTCGTGCCCATTTTGCCGAAGTCGTTCGGCGTGCTCACGAGCCCCGCACCGAAGTGCCACTGCCAGACGCGATTCGCCATCACTCGCCACGTCAACGGGTTTTCGGCTGATGACAGCCACCGCGCCAACGCTGCACGGCGATCGCCCTCGGTGTGTGTCTTCGGCAACTCGAACTCGCCCGAGAACTTCGGCATGCACGCCAGCGCACCGGGTTCGACAACTTCGCCAGGCTTGCGAATGTCGCCACGCTTCAACATGCGGACTTCACGCGGCACGGGGCTGGGCTTGTGCGAACCGTCCGGCGTGAAGTTCGGCGCGGCCGCGTAGACCTTCGCGGGTGGCGGCAGCGCCGAGAGTTCGTCCGCCGTCTGTTCCTGAAGGACGTGTCGGGCCAGTTCCGTTCGCTGTGCCGGCGTTCGCTTCGCGGCTGGGATCGCAAGGATCGCACGCAGTGCCGGCGGCACCGCAGCAGCCTTCACCGGCAGCGCGGTTGAAGTGAACGACAGCCGGAATTTCCCGATGAGGTGACCGCCGCCGTGGAGTTGTTCCAGCTTCACAACGAGTTCGGTTTCGCCATCGCCGCCCGTCACTTCGGCGAGTTGAAACACCGCTTCGTGCGACTTGCCAACTTGCGGATAGATCCCCCACGCGGTCGTGGGGTCTTTGTCGAGGGCATGAGCAATCGTCCAGCCCGGCTGGTCGTAGTCTGAAGTGGGGTTGCGAAGCGCGATCGGTGCCGCCTTCCCGGCTGTGCCGTCCTTCATCGGGGCGGCCGATAGCGTGATCTCGCTGAGGTGCAGGTTCCCGTTGTCCTGTCGACCCGGCCCCTTGTGCGGCAGCGTGTCGTCGGCGAGCAGTTCGAGCCGCACTGCGGTGACACGCTTCGCCTTCACGCGGGTCGTGAGGGTATACGTGTCCTTCTCGGGGCGAGCGCCTTCCGAGCGCACCGAGCCGTCGGGTTGCTTCACGAGCTTGACGCCGTTCGCGGACTCGATCTTGGCGAACTCGGCGACATCCCACGCAACCCCGGCAGCAGTGTTGCGCGTTTCCCACAGATCAACCGCCTTCAACACCTCGGGCGATTCGAGCCGCGCGGCCAGCGTAGGGTCATTCTTGTGGAGTGCGGTCATCGTGGCGTGGAGCGCTTTCCGCTTCGCTTCCGCGTTGGGGTCGAGTTCGAAGTAGACCTCGCCGCGACCCACCCCCGCGAACACGGCTTGCAGGCGGTAATGTTCCTCCTGCGTGATGGGATCGAACTTGTGATCGTGGCAACGGGCGCACTGCACCGTCAGCCCCTGGAAGGTGTTCATCACTGTGGCCACGATGTCGTCGCGGTCGAGGTAGCGGCCCACTTCGCGGTCGATGCTGTCTTCACGAATGTCGCGCAGTGTGCTTTCATCCCACGGGCCGGCGGCCAGGAACCCGAGTGCGGGGATCAACTGCGACTGCTTCGGGAACAACACATCGGCCGCGATCTGTTCCTGAACGAAGCGGGCGTAAGGCGTGTCGGCGTTGAAGGCGTTGATGAGGTAATCGCGGTATCGCCAGGCGTTCGGGCGCACGCGGTCCTGGTCGTGCCCGTGCGTCTCGGCGAAGTGAACGGCATCCATCCACAGCCGGGCGAAGCGCTCACCGTATGCCGGGGACGCGAGCAGGCGATCGACGAGCTTCTCGTAAGCGTCCGCAGCCTTGTCGTTCGCGAACGCTTCGACTTCTTCGGGTGTCGGCGGCAAGCCGGTGAGATCGAACGTGACGCGGCGAATGAGCGTGCGGCGATCTGCATCGGGGCTGAGTGACAACCCCTTGTCACGCAGTTTGGCGAGAACGAACGCATCGACGGGATGGGTGCCCTGTGGTGGCTTCGGCCGCGTCAACGGCTGGAACGACCACCACGGCCCCTTCTCTACAGGCGGTTCCGCAGCGACAACACCCGCAAGAGTCAGAAACAACGCGGCGGATGCGATTCGGGTAGGCATCACCTTCCCTCGGTGGTCACAGTGTTGCAACGATGATACTCGACTGAACGATGATTGCGAACCGCCTTCACTGTGGCGGGTCGTTTCCCTACACTTTCGAGGATGAAAACGCTCACCGAATTCCGCGCCGTCTACGATCTGCCGTTGCCCGAACTCATCCTTCGAGCGGCGGAAGTGCATCGGCAGTTCCGCAACTATGCCGACGTTCAGCGGTGTGCGCTGCTCAGCATCAAGACCGGCGGTTGCCCCGAGGACTGCGGCTACTGCTCGCAGTCGGCCCACTACGACTCGCCAGTAGATCGCCATCCGCTGATGACCGTCGAGGATGTGCGAGAGAAGGCCGAGCAGGCGAAAGCCGCCGGGGCGACGCGGTTCTGTATGGGTGCCGCGTGGCGTTCGCCCAAGGATGGCCCCGAGTTCGACCGCGTGCTCGATATGGTTCGCGTCGTGCGTGGGCTCGATATGGAAGCATGCGTGACGCTCGGAATGCTGAGCGAGTCGCAAGCGAATCGCCTCGCGGAAGCCGGCCTCACGGCGTACAACCACAACCTCGACACGAGCCGGCGCTTCTACCCCGAGATCGTCACCACTCGCAAGTACGATGACCGCCTCGACACGCTGCGAGCCGTGAGCAAGGCCGGCATCTCGGTGTGCTGCGGCGGCATCCTCGGCATGGGCGAAACGGAAGACGACCGGCTCATGATGCTGGTCGAGTTGGCGAACCTCGAAACGCCGCCCGAGAGCGTGCCAATCAACTGCCTGATGCCAGCCACGGGAACGCCGCTGCAAATGGCACCGCCGGTTGATTCGGTCGAACTCGTGCGGTTGATCGCGGTCGCTCGCATCGCGTTCCCGAAAGCCCGCGTTCGCCTCAGCGCTGGCCGCGATCGCATGAGCCGCGAACTGCAAATCCTGTGCTTCCTGGCGGGTGCCGACTCGGTGTTCTTCGGCGAGAAACTGCTGACCGCCCCGAACCCGGACGAAACCGCCGACGCCAACTTGTTCCGTGCAATGGGGCTTCCTGTTCCCACCGCGGCCGGTTGCTCATGACTCAACAAGCGAGTCTTTTTGCACGCTGGGCCGAAGCCCTCGACGGCCTGAAGGGTCAGGGCCGGTTCCGCTCGTTGAAGCCACCTCGCGGCCTCGACTTCACCTCGAACGACTACCTCGGTTATGGCAACGGCCGTCTCTTGGCGAGTGGGGGACGTGAGTCCCCCGGTGAATCACAATCGCTCAACAACCGGGGGGTTGCCCCCCCCCGCTCGCCGGGAACATCCGGTCTCGCGTCCCGTTTGCTGCGTGGACATCACCCCATCTGGGACGAAGTGGAAGCGGCGCTCGCCGCGTGGCACAACGCCGAAGCCGTTCTCGTGATGAACAGCGGGTTCACCGCGAACGAAGGACTGATCTCCACCGTGGTCGAACCCGGCGACTGGGTCGCGACCGACGAACTGAACCACGCCTGCATCGCGGAGGGCTTGCGCATCTGCCGGCCACGGAAGTTCGCGTTTCGACACAACGACCTCGCGCACCTCGAAGAGGGCTTGAAGAAGGAAGCGGCACAACGACCGGCGGGCCGCGAGATGTTCGTCATCACGGAATCGCTGTTCAGCATGGATGGCGACCGTTCCCCGCTTGCAGCTATCGTGGAACTCGCGGAGCGCTACGGGGCGCACGTCATTGTCGATGAAGCGCACAGCACGGGGTGCTTCGGGCCTGGCGGTTCCGGCATCGTGGATGAACTCGGGTTGCGGTCGCGTGTGCTGGCGACGGTTCACACTGGTGGCAAGGCGCTCGGCGTGAGTGGCGCATATGTCTGTGGTTCGACGCTGCTACGCGACTATCTCGTGAACAAGTGTCGGCACCTCATCTTCACGACGGCGCTGCCGCCCGCGATTGGCCCGTGGTGGCTCGACATGCTCCCAAAGGTAACTGCCGACGACGCGGGACGCGGTGCCCTTCGCACGAACGCCGCACGCTTTCACGCCATGCTCGCGGAGCGAGGGGTTCCCACCATCGGCGATAGCTACATCGTGCCGGTCGTGCTCGGCGACGACCCTCGATCTGTGCGCGTCGCCACGGGACTTCAAGAACGCGGCTACGACATCCGTGCGATTCGGCCGCCATCGGTGCCGCAAGGAACGGCGCGCCTTCGCATCTCGATTCACGCCGATCATTCCCCAGAACTGCTCGATCAACTCGCCGATCACGTTGCGGAGGCGATCCGCGGATGAATAGCTTCGTCGTGGTGGGCACCGACACCGACGCTGGCAAAACCGCGTTCTCGTTGCTGTTCCTATCCGCGTTCACAAAGGAGTTCGACTACTGGAAGCCCGTTGAAACCGGCGATCCTGATTCTCTTCGCGTTCGCCGTCTGGTTCCCAATGCGACCGTTCACGAACCGCTCGCACGCTTCACCGAACCCGTTGCGCCGGCGCTCGCTGCAAAGCGTGAAGGCCGTGTGATGCCGGGCGTCGCCGAGATCCTCGCCGCAGTTCCGCACACTACGAGACCGCTGCTGATCGAGACGTTCGGCGGGCCACTGTCGCCACTCACTGAAACCGTGTTGCAGATCGAACTCATCCGTGCGTTCGGGTTGCCAGTAGTGTTGGTGGCGTCGTCGGCCGTGGGTGCGGTCGGTCGCGTGCTGGCAACGCTGCGAGCACTTGCAGGTGTGGAAGTATCGGCGGTCGTGCTGCTGGGCGATCGCGACGAATTCGCCGAAACGCAGATCGGGAAGCACAGCGGGTTGCGTGTGACATCACTGCAAATGCCCGACGGCGAATGGGCTCCGGAATCATTGCGTGAAGAAGCAACCACATCGTTTAGCGGTGACCCCAGCGGGGTCACCAATCCGGCGCGTCCCCGTTGGGGACGCCGCTTAACGGATGTCGTCCAACGTGATCGCACCGCCGTGTGGCACCCGTACACGTCGTTGGCCGATCCCGCGGATCCGTTGCCCGTCGTCAGTGCCGAGCGCGAGTTTCTCCACCTCGCCGATGGCCGCACGCTCATCGACGCGATCTCGTCGTGGTGGACGATCCTGCACGGCCATCGCCACCCACCGCTGATCGACGCACTCACGCAAGCCGCCCACACGCTCGATCACGTGCTGTTCGCAGGGGTCACGCATCCGCCCGCAGTCGAACTCGCGGAACTGATGCTCGCGTCGAGCTTCCCAACTGGCCGCGTGTTCTTCTCCGACAACGGCAGCACGGCTGTCGAGGTCGCGTTGAAGATGGCATATCAGTTCTGGTGCCATCGCGGGGAACCGGGCCGCACGCTGTTCGTCGGCTTCGAGAACGGCTACCACGGCGACACGTTCGGTGCGATGGCCGTCGGTCGCGATCCGCTGTTCTTCGGCACCTTCGAGCCGCTGTTGTTCCGTGCGCTGCAGGTTCCGGTGTGTGCGGAACGCCTCGACACAGCCTTGCGTGCGAACGCGGGGAAGGTCGCAGCGGTGATCCTCGAACCGCTCGTGCAGGGCGCGGGCGGGATGCGGATGCACACGCCGCAAGAACTCCGCGATATCTTCGAGGTGACCAAACGGCGCGGTGTTCTGTTCATCGCAGACGAAGTGATGACCGGTTGCCGCACCGGGCGACTCTGGGCACACTCGCACGCGGGCATCGCACCTGATCTGATCTGTGCCGCGAAGACAATCGCAGGCGGAATGCTCCCCATCTCCGCGACACTTGCTTCGCCGGAAATCGTCGCCGCGTTCAACACACCAGATCGTGCGAAGACGTTTTTCCACGGTCACTCGTTCACCGCGAACCCGCTCGCCTGTGCGGTTGGCGTGGCGAACTGGCGGTTGCTCGCGCAGCCGGAATGGCAAGCGAACGCGGCACGGATCGAGGCGTTCTGGCAAACGCACCTGATGCCGCTTCGCACGCAACCCGGCGTCAAAGACGTGCGCATTTGCGGCACCATCGCGGCGATCGAACTCGACGTGTCGGGCGGCTACCTCGCGGAAATCGGGCCGCACATCCGGCAACGCTCCATCGAACGCGGCGTGTTGCTGCGACCGCTCGGTTCGGTGGTGTACGCGATGCCGCCACTTTGCACGTCGGACGAATCGCTGTATCGAATCGTCGAAGCCGCTGGCAGCTTCGCAGGGTACAATTGATCGCACGTCACCTGCCGGGAACCCACCATGCCGCGCCTTCCGTTCGCGATCTACCACGAACACCCTGACTGGTTTCGCCCGCTGTTCGCCGAACTCGAACGCCGCGAAATCCCCTACGTTCGCATTGATCCGCGCGCACACTGCTACGATCCCAGCGAGAAGTCGTCGCCGTATTCGCTTGTGTTCAACCGCATGAGTCCGTCGGCGTATCTGCGTGGCGGCGTGCAAGGGATGTTCTTCACGCTCGGGTTCATGGCTCACCTCGAACGGCTCGGCGTGCCGGTCGTGAACGGTCTCCAGGGGTTCGGCATCGAACTCTCGAAGGCCCGACAACTCACGCTCCTTGAATCGCTGAAACTCGGCTACCCCAAGGCCCGCGTCATCAATCATGCGTCGAAGGCCGTCGAGGCAGCGGAGGGGTTGCGTTTCCCGATCGTGGTGAAGGCGAACATCGGTGGCAGCGGCGCGGGAATTGTGAAGTACGAGAACCGTGCGGTTCTCGCTGCCGCTGCCGAGGCGAATCAACTCGACTTCGGGGTCGATCACACGGCGCTCGTGCAGGAGTTCGTGCCGGCTCGCGGTGGGCACATCACCCGCGTCGAAACGCTCGGCGGCAAATACCTCTACGCCATCAAGGTCTTCACCACGGGCGAATCGTTCAACCTGTGCCCCGCGGACATCTGCCAACGTGCGGATGGCGTGGAACTCGTCCGCAGTGCGTGCCCCGTGAACGCACCGAAAACCGGCATGAAGGTCGAAGGTTACACGCCACCACCGGAAGTGATCGCGGCATGCGAATCCATCATGCAGACGGCGGGCATCGACGTGGGCGGTATCGAGTACATGATCGACGACCGCGACGGCAAGATCGTCTATTACGACATCAACGCGCTCTCGAACTTCGTCGCCGACGCGAAGAACGTCGTGGGCTTCGACCCCTTCGCGCGGCTGGTGGATTACCTGCAATCACGCGCCAAATAACCCCGCGTAGCCGCGACCCGAAGGGGAGCGCGGCACCATCGCGCTCCCCTTCGGGTCGCGGCTAAACGAATGAGGTTCCCATGCGTTACGGTTACTGGATGCCCGTTTTCGGCGGGTGGCTGCGCAATGTCGATGACGAGAACATGGCTCCCACATGGGAGTACAGCAAGCGTCTCGCCATTCGCAGCGAACAGATTGGCTACGACCTGTCGCTCGTTGCGGAACTGAACCTCAACGACATCAAGGGCGAAGAGGCACCGTCGCTCGATGCGTGGAGCACGGCCGCGGCGCTCATGGCCGTCACGCAGAAACTGGAACTGATGGTCGCAGTGCGGCCGACGTTCCACAGTCCGGCACTGCTGGCGAAACAGGCCGCGAACATCGACAACATCGGCGGCCCCGGTCGGCTATCGCTGAACGTCGTGTCGAGTTGGTGGAAGGACGAGGCGACGAAATACGGCGTCAACTTCGAGCAGCACGACGACCGCTACGCCCGCACCGCGGAATGGCTCACGGTCGTCGATGGCGTGTGGAAGCAGGATCACTTCACGTTCGAGGGGAAGTTCTACAAGGTTCACGACAACGTGCTGCAACCGAAGCCCGTGACGCGACCGCGACCGGTCATCTACGCGGGCGGCGAGTCCGAGGCCGCGAAGAACCTCATCGCAAAAACCTGCGACGCCTACGTGATGCACGGCGACCCGCCCGAGCGAGTAGGCGAGAAGATCGCCGACATGCGGCGACGACGCGAGGGCTTCGGGTTGCCGCCAATGACCTTCGGCGTGGCGGGGTACAGCATCGTGCGCAACACCGAGACCGAAGCAAAGGCCGAACTGACACGCATCACGGACGTGAAGCAATCGAAGGCGGGTTACAACAACTACCAGCAGTGGCTCGCCGGCACACAGCTTGAACAGCGTGTGTCGCTGGAGGATTACTCCGTGTCGAACCGCGGCTTGCGTGCGGGGCTGATCGGCACACCGCAGCAAGTGCTCGAACGCGTGAAGGCGTTCGAGGCCGTGGGCGTAAATCTGTTGTTGTTGCAGTGCAGCCCGCAACTCGAAGAGATGGAACGCTTCGCCGACCAGGTGATCCAGAAGGCGAAGTGATCGCGGAGGATGGGCGATGACGGAAGCCGAATGGGTCGCGGGTGGCGACCTGAAGAAAATGCTGAAGTACCTGCACAAGCGGGCGAGTGGGAGGAAGCGAAGGTTGTTTGCAGTTGCGTGCTGTCGGCGACTGTGGCGCCTGTTCAACGGCGCGAACTGCCACGAAGCCCTGGAGACGGCCGAGCAGTATGCCGACAGCCTCGTATCCAAAGACGAATTGTCCGAAGCCGAGTCCGAAGCAAACGAGGCAACTACCCTCTGTCGAGAGGCGGGAAACGAGGCTGGCGCGTCCGCCGCTTTTGCCGTCTACATGGCGACCGACGAGGGCGTCAATGTCAAGTGGGACATCGCCGAGTCCGCTGCCACCATTGCCCGCGCGGCCGTCGCTGCGGAGGCAACCCGCGGCGACGGCCGTGCCGCCAGCTCCGCCGAAGACACTGCCCAACTCGCTTTGCTGTCCGACATCTTCGGCAATCCGTTTCGGCCCGTCGTGGTCGATCCCACGTGGCGCACGTCAACTGTGACGCAACTCGCACGCGGCATCTACGACGATCGCACTTTCGATGTGTTGCCCATTCTCGCGGATGCGCTGCAGGATGCGGGTTGCGACTGCGACGATATCCTCAATCACTTCCGCGATCCGAACGCCACGCACGTTCGTGGGTGCTGGGCGCTCGATCTGGTGCTGGGCAAGGAATGATCGCTTACTTGTAGCCGCGGATGCGGCGACCGAGTGTAGCCAGGCGTGCGGCTCGCTTTGCGAGCAAACCCCTGGTCCCAAGGCGAGTAGAGAGAATCTATCGCCCCTCCGGGGCTTGGCGATGGGTTGGGTTCGCGTCTCCAGGGGTTGCGCTTCGCTCCACCCCTGGCTACACTCGGTCGTCGCATCCGCGGCTACAAGACGGTGCTCACTCCAGCACGACGAACGGGCGGATCTTGTCGAGCGTCTTCGTGCCGATGCCCCGCACGCGGTCGAGATCGGCCACCGACTTGAACGGCTTCTCACTCCTCGCCGCGACAATGCTCTGAGCCGTCACCGGGCCGATGCCGGGGAGTTGCTGCAACTGCTCGACCGTCGCCGTGTTCACGTTGATCGGCTTGTCGCCGGGCAGGAGTTTTTTCCCCGCACCCGCTGCACGCGGATACGGAGCCGACATGGGTGGCACGGCACGGCGTTCGAGCACGAGCGGTTCTGCGTTGCCGGGCACGGTATCGGGTGGGAACAGCGTGTCATCGACTCGCAGAAAAGCTCGCACCTTGTCGAAGGTTGCTGGCCCGATCCCCTTCACTCGCCGCAACTCCTCGACTGAGCGAAACGCTCCGCGTTTCAGCCGGTCATCGGCAATTTCTGTTGCGAGCTTCGGCCCGAGCCCCGGCACCTGTTCGAGTTCCGCCCGGTCGGCTTTGTTCAGGTCGAGGAGTGCGACCGGCACGGATTCGGTTGGCCGCGCACCCAGTCCGGAGCCGTAACCACGGAACGCAAGCAAGCCCAGCGTAATGGCCAGGAACACGCCTAGCGCAACCTGTGCTGATCGCGGCGTGTGCGGCGCAGCAGGGTTGGCGGCCGGCACTGCTGGTGCGGGAGGCTGTCGTGGTTCGGGTGGTGAAGTGTGAGTGTCCATCGGGGCCGACAGGATTGAAGAACCCACAACCCCGACATGATAGTCTGTCTGCCGGACGTTCACCAGAGCCTGATGTGAAGAACACGAAACAGGGGGCTGACGCCCCCCGCTCGCCAAAGCCAGCCACTTACTTCTTCTTCGGTTCTTCCTTCTTCGGTTCTTCCTTCTTCGGCACTTCTTTCGTCACGATGCCGGGGCTGGCGTTCCAAATCTTGACCACCGTTCCGTCGGCCACCTTCCACACGCCCACGTTGCCGTCGTAACTGCCGCCCGCGACCAGTGTGCCGTCGTTGCTGAAGGCCACGGCGTACACATAGTCGGTCAGGCCTGCGAGAACCTTACCCGCGGCGAGGTTCGCGTCCCAGAGTCGCACGGTCTTGTCGGCGCTGCTCGTGGCGAACACCGCGTCCTTCGGCCCCGCCACGATCTTGAACACTTCGTCGCTGTGGCCGCCCGCGTTCTTGACCTGCTTGCCTTCGCCGCTCGGTTTCCACGTGCGGAGTTGCTTGTCGGCACCCACCGAGAATCCCGCAGAGCCGTCGGCCTTCACCGCGACGCCGTAAACGATGTTCTGGTGTTCGGGGAAGGTGACGACCGATTCCTTCGCCTTCAGATCCCACACCTTCGCTGTCTTGTCGCGGCCCGCGGTCACGAGATACTTGCTGTCGGCGCTCAGGGCACAACCCAGAACCCAGTCGGCGTGGTTCTCGACGGTCTGCACCAACTTCGCCTTGTCGAGCCCTTCCGAGAGGTCGAACACGCGAACGGCCCGGTCGCAGCCACCAGCCGCGAGCGTCTTGCCGTCCGGCGTAACCGCGAGGCACAGCACGGAGTCTTCCACGTCGAACAGGTGCTTCACAAGCACGGCCTTGTCGTTTACGCCATCGAGCACCTCAACGCCGTCTTCGGTCTTCCCCTTGGCGCTGATGTTGTAAACCCGCACGTCGCCTTCCTGACCCGGCCGGCCACCCGCGACAACGAGTTTGCCATCGGGGAGGAATGCCAGTCCGTAAGCGCGTTCGGCACGGGTCGAGATTCGCTTGGCAAGTTTGCCCGTCTCGATCGTCCAGAACGTGATTTCGTGGTGCCCGCCGACGACGAGTTCCTTGCCGTCCGGGGTGAAAGCGATCGCGTTCACAACGGTCGGGAACGGGTACACCTTCGGGGGCACGGGCGGCTTCCACCGCACGCGGAGTTCCTTGATCAAGTCGGCTTTCGGGTCGAGCCCGCCGTCGAGCTTTGCTCCGTCCTTGATCCACTGAGCGATCACCGCAGATTTGTCTTTCGGCACAGCCTCACCCTTGTCGCGGGGCGGCATTCGCCGCTGGTCGGCGGTCACCATCAGGTCGTGGAACTCGCTCTTCTCGGGCTTGCCCGGCGTGATCGGTTCGCCGTTCGCGCCGCCGGCCATGATCTTCTCGAACGTGGTCATGTCATACTTGCCGGCCTTCTTTTTCGTGTCGTGGCAGGCGAAGCAGTTCTCCTTGAGGATCGGGGCGACATCGTTGATGAAGCTCACGGGCTTGCCGGCCTGCGCCGAGGCTTGTTGCGGCGATCCGAAGGCAAACAGACACGCGGCGAAAGCGGTGAGGAAGAGGCGTGACATCGTGGCAGCTCTCCGAAGTGCGAATAGGGCAGGTGAACTTAGTGTATCCGGTGATGGGCCGGTGTGAAACGGGAAAGCGGCCCGGGACGGCGCGAAGCCGCAAGCGGCTAACACTGGCCCTTGGTTTTCGCGCTGTCGCTCGTACCGTAACCCAAATCCGTGGGGAGGCTCTCCGCCCCGCATCCCGATCGGGTTTCTGATGAGCACGCACCTGCGACGGAACGCCACGGACGATTCGCCCGTTTCTGAAGCCGATCTCATCGCGTACTTCGCTGATGGGTGCAAGCCGCCCGAACGCTGGCGAGTCGGCGCGGAGTTCGAGAAATTCGCCCTCGATCGCACGACCGGCAAACAAATTGGATTCGACTCCGGCATCGAGTCCCGACTTTGTCAACTCGCTGAACGCTTCGAATGGGAAGCCCACGAGGAAGCTGGGCGTGTCACCACATTGTCTCGCGGCGGTTCGACCATTTCCGTCGAACCGGGTGGCCAGGTCGAGCTTTCGACTGCGCCCGTCACGGATATCGCCGAGCTCAAGGTGGAACTCGATCAACACCTCGCGGAACTGCGTGCGGTCTGCGATCCGACCCGCGTGGCGTGGTGCGCAGCGGGCGTGTCGCCGTTCAGCAAGGTCGAAGAGGTTCCGCTGAACCCGCGACCGCGACACCGGCTCATGGCCGAGTATCTCCCAACTCGCTGCGAGTACGGCCTGCACATGATGAAGGCAACGGCGAGCACGCAGGTGACGTTCGACTTCGCGGACGAAGCCGATGCGGGCCGCAAGTTCGGCGTCGCGCTGTGCCTCAGTCCGGTCGTGAACGCGATGTTCGCCAACTCGCCGCTCTACGCTGGCAAGCCGACCGGTCTCGCTTCGTTCCGCGGGCGGATCTGGCAGGGAATGGACCCCGACCGTTCGGGCTTCCTCACGGAACTGCTCGCCGGGGAAGTGAGCTTCGACCGCTGGGCCGGCTTCGTTCTCGACGTGCCGCTGCTCTTCACCGAGATCGATGGCACCTTCCGCCCCGCTCCCGGCATCACATTCCGCGAGTGGATGAACCACGGGCTCGACGGATACTTCCCCACGCTGCACGAGTGGGACGTTCACATTTCGACCGTGTTCACGGAAGCCCGGATGAAGCGGTTCATCGAGGTTCGCGGAGCCGACGCCAACCCGACCCCGCTGGCCCTCGCGGTGCCGGCCGTGTGGAAGGGACTGCTCTACGATTCGGACGCGCTCGCCGCAGCCGTCGAACTCGCGACACAGTTCCCGCCCGCCGAACTGGGTGGGCTTTCTGATGCCGCCGCTCGCCAGGGTTTGCGAGCCACGCATCGTGGGAAGCCTTTTGGCGAGTGGTGCCAGCAAGTGGTAGCGATTGCGGACGCCGGACTGCGGCAGGGCGACAACCCCGACGAAGCACGCTTCCTCGATCCGCTGCGCGAGGTCATCGCATTCGGGCGTTCCCCTGGCGAACGCTGGCCCATCGGCGGAAGCGTCGCGGATATCCTCGCGGCGTGCGAGTACCCGTGAAACGATGGCCGAACCGCCTGCGTCAGCAGGCCGGGTGGCCCTGTTACGGGGCTGCAATGTTGCGAGCGGCGCGGCGTGAGCCCGCCGGTAGATTAGCAACCACCGGCGGGCTCACGCCGCGCCGCTCGCAGAGCACGGTCATTTCAACAGAGTAGCAGTGCGTGATGAAGCACCTGGCCTGCTGACGCAGTCGGTTTGACAAATCACCCCATTGCAACCCGCGCCTTTTCTCCAAACAATAAGCGTGCCGCCACTGCGGTGCCCACCTACCCCCTTTCCCGATCAGGACTCACCATGTTCCGCACGTTGTTCGCTGGCGCGTTCGTCGCCAGCGTGGTTATCGCTGCCAACTTCCCCGGCCTGACTGCCCAGGAAAAGAAAGACCCACCCAAGAAGAAAGAACGGATCGCCATCAACGATCCGAAGGACGTGGCCAAGGACGCGGACTTCGCCCTCCAGGGTGAATACGTCGGCACCCTCCAGAACAACGCGGACACGAAGAAGATCGGTGTTCAGGTTGTCGCAAAGGGCCTGGGCGAGTTCGACGTGAAGATTCACCACGGCGGTCTGCCCGGCGACGGCTGGGACGCGAAGACGGTGTCGAAGGCCACCGCGAAGCGTGGTGACGACGGCAACGCCACCATCACGGGTAAGGAGATTAGCGGAATCATCGCTGGCGCGAAGTCCACGATCCGCGTCGGGAATGACGAGTGCCCGCTGACGAAGGTTGAACGCAAATCGACCAGCATCGGGAAGGCAGCGCCGGAAGGTGCGGTCGTGCTGTTCGGCAAGGAAGGCGACGAGAAGAACTGGGAAGGCGGCAAGATCGTGGAACTGTCCGACGGCAAGTTCCTGGGCATGGGCGTCACGAGCAAGGAGAAGTTCCAGGGGTTCACCGCACACATCGAGTTCCGCCTGCCGTGGATGCCGAACAGCACGGGCCAGGGTCGCGGCAACAGCGGCGTCTACCTGCAAAATCGCTACGAGTGCCAGGTTCTCGACAGCTTCGGGCTCAACGGCGAGAACAACGAGTGCGGCGGCATCTACACCCAGCACAAGCCCAGCGTGAACATGTGCTACCCGCCGCTGTCGTGGCAGACCTACGACATCGAGTTCACCCCGGCCCAGTTCGGCGAAGACGGCAAGAAGACGAAGAACGGCCGCGCGACGATCTACCACAACGGCGTGAAGATCCACGACAACATCGAGTTCCCGAAGGAATGCCCCGGCGGCCAGAAGGAAGCCGCGACCCCCGGCCCGTTCCAGTTCCAGAACCACGGCGACCCGGTCGTGTACCGCAACGTGTGGGTTCTGCCGACGAAGTGACGGAACCTCTCGCGTTTCCAGGGGTTTACACCGGTGTAACCCCTGGTCTTCGGCACCCGGAGTAAACCCATGCGCCGCACCTTCTCCCTGGCGGTTGTTGTTCTCCTTGCCACAATGTCCCACGCCGTCGCTGCCGAGAAGATGAACGTGCTGTTCATCGTCTCCGACGACCTCACGAACAACACGCTCGGTTGCTACGGCAGCCCCGTCAGCAAGTCCCCGAACATCGACAAACTCGCGGCGAAAGGGGTGCGGTTCGATCGTGCGTATTGCCAGTTCCCGCTGTGCAACCCGAGCCGAACGAGCTTCCTCACCGGCCTTCGCCCGGACACCTCGAAGGTGTACGAGAACGCCACGCAGTTCCGCAAGAACGTGCCCGACACGCAAAGCCTCGGTCAAACCTTCCAGAAGGGCGGGTACTTCGTCGGCCGTGTGGGGAAACTCTATCACTACGGCGTTCCGGCACAGATCGGCACCGATGGCCTCGACGACAAACCAAGCTGGCAACTCACGATCAATCCGAAGGGCCGCGACAAGGACGACGAAGAGAAAGATCTGCTCTTCACGCTCAACCCGAACGCGAAGGGTTCCGGCCGCTACGGCGGCACGCTGAGCTGGCACGCATCCGAGGGAATCGACGCCGAACACACCGACGGCAAGATCGCGGCCGAGGTGGTGAAGCAACTCGAGGCGAACAAGGACAAGCCATTCTTCCTCGCGTGCGGCTTCTTCCGCCCGCACACGCCCTATGTCGCTCCGAAGAAGTATTTCGAGCTGTACCCCGCCGAGAAACTGAAGATCGCGGAGGTTCCGGAGAAGCACAGCGAAAGCGCCCCGGCACCGGCCTTCGGCAGCGCCAAGCCTGAGCAGGCGAAGTTGACCGACGACCTTCGCCGCAAGGCGTTGCAGGCGTATTACGCCTCGACCACGTTCATGGACGCACAGGTCGGCATCGTGCTCGACGCACTGGAACAACTCAAGCTCGCAGACAAGACAATCGTGGTGTTCATTAGCGACCACGGCTACCACCTCGGCGAGCACGGCCTGTGGCAGAAGATGAGCCTCTTCGAGAACTCGGCCCGCGTTCCGCTGGTGATCTACGACCCGCGTGCGAAGGGGAACGGGAAGGTGTCCTCCCGCACTGTCGAACTCGTGGACCTTCACGCCACGCTCGCGGACCTGGCCGGCCTCACCGCTCCCAAGACGGACGGCGCGAGCCTGAAGCCGCTCCTCGACGACCCCACGGCGAAGTGGGACAAGCCCGCAATCACGCAGGTGAGCCGTGGCACGCCGACCGCGACGGGTGAAACAGTTGGCAAGAACCCGTGGTTCATGGGCTATTCGGTGCGGAACGAGCGGTACCGCTACACCGAATGGGACGGCGGCAAGAAAGGCGTGCAGCTTTACGACTACGATAAGGATCCGGGCGAGCTGAAGAACGCCGCGGAAGACGCCGCGTATGCGGAGGTCGTGAAACAAATGAAGGCACTGCTGCCTTCTGCGAAAAAGTAAGAATTCGCCACGGATGGAACACGGATAAAGACAGAAGAATGTGAGACTGTAGCATGTAGAGTGCTGCGGTTTCATAGCCCTCCCCCCTTGTGGGGGAGGGTGGCGAGGCTTTGCGAGCCGGGTGGGGGGAATACCTCAGCAGTTGCGAAGGTTTCACCCCCCACCCGC
>PNLP01000072.1 GCA_013823135.1 Planctomycetaceae bacterium | reverse complement strand
CTGTGTCCGGTTTTGAAAGGGTCGGACGGATAGCCGGATAACTCTAACCAATCCCTGGAAACCAAGTGTTTCGCAGGAGTTCCTCATTTGGCACAGTTTCAAATCAAGCAAAATACTGGCGACCGCTGGTTCGTCTATGGGGTGTCGGCTAGGAATGACACTGCGGAAAACTCTCAACGGGAGATTGCAATGAAGATGTGGCATGCAGCGGTGGCAGTCGTGGCCCTGACCGGATGCGCGGTCAACGGAACCGCAGAGGACGCAAAAATGAGCCCACTCGAATACAAGCTGAAGGACATCGACGGCAAGGAATTCGACCTCGCCAAACTCAAGGGGAAGGTCGTTCTGTTCGTCAACGTCGCAACCAAGTGCGGCTACACGAACCAGTACGAAGGAATGCAGGCACTCTTCACCAAGTTCGAGAAGGACGGCCTCGTCGTCATCGGCGTCCCTGCAAACGAATTCGGCAAGCAGGAACCGGGCACCGATGAAGAGATCAAGACCTTCTGCACCACGAAGTACAAGGTTTCGTTCCCGATGATGTCGAAAGTCGTCGTGAAGGGCGAAGGCCAGATCCCGCTGTACAAGACGCTCGTCGCCGCGACCCCGAACAAGGACGGCAAGGTTGAGCAGGTTGGCTGGAACTTCGAGAAGTTCCTGATCGGTCGCGATGGCAAGGTCGCGGGCCGCTTCAAGTCCGCAGTCGCCCCGAACTCCGAGGAGTTGACCAAGGCGATCAAGGCGGAACTCGACAAGGCCGCTCCCGCGAAGTGATTGACGCTACAACTACGACGCCCGCCCGTTGCATCGGGCGGGCGTTTTTCGTTGATTGACCTTATGGAACCCCTTCGCTGGCACCTCCGCGATCGCGTTATCGAGTTTGGCCCCCGGCCGCTCGTCATGGGGATCGTGAACGTCACCCCGGATAGTTTCTCCGACGGCGGCCACTTCACTGAAACAACAAACGCCGTCGCACACGGCCTGAAACTCATCGCCGCGGGTGCGGACATCCTCGATGTCGGCGGTGAATCGACCCGTCCCGGCGCCGAACCCGTTCCGCTGGAAGAAGAGTTACGCCGGGTCGTCCCGGTCGTTGCGGAACTGGCTCGCCGCACCGCCGCGACCATTTCCGTGGACACGATGAAGCCGGAGGTCGCGCAACGCTGCCTGGAAGCGGGTGCGGCCATCATCAACGATGTGGCGGGTTTTCGCGATCCGGAATTGGTCCGCGTCGCTGCGGAACACCGTGCCGGCGTGATTGTGATGCACATGCAGGGGACGCCACAGACGATGCAAGTGAACCCACAGTATGGGGATGTCGTCCGTGAAGTGGTCGAGTTCTTCGAGGAGCGATTGCGGGGTTTGGCGAAATCGGGTATTCCCCTGGAGGCCGTGTGTCTCGATCCCGGAATCGGGTTTGGGAAAACGCTCGAGCACAACCTCGAACTGCTGGCGAATCTTGGCGAATTCGCAAGGTTCGGCCGTCCGTTGTGTCTGGGCGTCTCACGCAAAGGCTTCATCGGGAAACTCTGTGGACGCGAGAAAAACGAACGGATGGCAGGATCGCTGGCTGTGTCGTCTTTTGCTGCTGCAAAAAACGAGGCACACCTGTTGCGAGTTCACGATGTCGCCGCGACACGTGACGCCGCTGTGCTGCTCGAAGCGATCAACCGGTCTCGGCGCTGACGGCCCGGGACTGCTACAATCCGTTACTCCACGAACTTCACAACTGAGTTTGCCGTGACCGTTGCACTCAAGAATGTTGAGACTCCCGGGGCTTACACCCCGGGCTCGCCTGAAACACTCGTCGCGTCGTGCCGGGGAATGGCCGAACGCGCCAAGGCTGCGTCCGAACTGCTTGTAAGCCTCCCGACCGCCATGAAGAACGCATGGTTGCTCGCGGCAGCGAGCACGCTCGAAGCCCGCGCGCCGGAACTGCTCGAAGCGAATGCAGGCGACGTCGCCGCCGCCCCCGGCTTCGGCCTGAACGCCGCGGCGATCGACCGGCTGAGACTGACCCCCGCTCGCATCAAGGCCGCAGCCGACGGGCTCCGGCAAGTCGCTGCCCTGCCCGACCCCGTTGGTGAGGTGCGCGAAGGCGGGATGCGACCGAACGGGTTGCAAGTGCTCAAGGTTGGTGTGCCGATTGGCGTTGTGTTCTTCATCTACGAATCCCGGCCAAACGTGACGGCCGATGCCGCGGCACTGTGCGTGAAAAGCGGCAACGCGGTCATTCTCCGTGGCGGCAAAGAGGCGATTCACTCGAACACGGCGTTGCACCGCATTCTCGCGGAGGAACTGGCACGCTGCGGACTACCCGCTGATGCCGTGCAGTTGGTGGCGACCACGGATCGCGAGGCTGTCGGGCACTTCCTGCGAATGCCACAACTGATCGACCTCGCCATTCCCCGTGGCGGTAAGGGGTTGATTGAGCGAGTCGTGGCCGATGCGCTGATGCCCGTGATGAAGCACTACGACGGAAACTGCCACGTTTACGTCGATGCGGCAGCGGACCTGGACATGGCCGAGCGAATCGTGGTGAACGCGAAGTGTGCGCGGCCTGGGGTTTGCAACGCTGCCGAGAGCCTGTTGGTTCACGCAGCGGTCGCGGACGTGTTTCTGCCACGAATCGGCGCGGCACTCTCCGCACGCGGCGTCGAGATTCGCGGTTGCGAAGAAACCCGCAAACGGATTCCCAGTGCAAAGGCCGCGACAGACGCCGACCACCGAGCCGAATTCCTCGACCTGATAATCTCAGTGAAGGTAGTTGAAACGTTGGACGCTGCGGTGTCACATATTAACGAACACGGCTCAAAGCACACGGATGCGATCGTCACCCGCGAACTGAGCGCGGCCCGCCGATTCACGCAACGGGTCGATTCGGCAGCCGTCATTGTGAACGCCAGCACGCGGTTCAACGACGGATTCGAGTTGGGGCTCGGGGCGGAAATTGGTATCAGCACGGACAAGTTTCACGCCCGTGGCCCATGTGGGTTGCGTGAACTGACGACGTACAAGTATGTTGTCACCGGCGATGGACAGGTGCGAGAGTGATCCAAGCCCATCCCTAGTAATGGGTGGGCTTCTAATGGCACGAACCATGCTGTGGGTCTTCATTACTGTCGCGGCGGTTGGGCTGTTCTGGCTCGGGTATCGCAACCCGTACCGGCGACGGTGGCTATTGCCACGCCCGGTCACCCCGCGATCCACGACCACTTCCGCCGTGGACCGGCAGCACCGTCACCTTCTCGCAGGTGGGCGGCTCGGCGAGACGGCCGTGATCGCAACCGCAGCCCACTTCAAGGAACTCTTCCGAACCGGGCGTGGCGGTGAAGTGGAACGCGAACTGAAGCCGGGGGTCGGGTTCGCCGTGCAAGTGCGAGCCCTTGCTGCCGTCGGCACTCCCGAGGCCGGGCGAGTTCTCGAACGCCAACTCGGGCGACAACTCACCCACGACCCCATCGAGCAAACCTGGTACTGGGCCGACGTGGCCGCGGGCCTGCGGCACCTCCACCACGATCTCGCATTGCCCGCCGTGCTGCGATGTGTGGATGCAGCTTCGGGCCTGCCCGCAGGAACGGTCCTCGCTGCCGAGGCGGTCGCATTTCCAAACTTCGCCAGCACACTGAACGATCTCAGAAACCCCACGGGTCGCGCCGCACTTCGAGCGATCGCGGCGGTGTGTCGCGGTTGCCGGGATGGCACGATCGACCCCGGCTGCATGCTTCGCGCCGGTCTCGGTGAACTCCTCGCGACACTGAGCGAATCCGCACCCGAACACCCCGACCCCTGGCTAACATTCGCGTTGCTCGAAACCGAGCGTGTATCACGCCGACTGGGTCACTGGGTGCAACTGCTCGATGAAGACATGCAACTGGTTACCGAGCACCAGGGCGTAAGGCTGTTCCTGTCATCCGCTCACCGAGCCGACTGGTTGCGGAGCGCGCCGGATCGACTGCTCGCCCGGTTCCCCGTCGCGTCCGTCGATGAGCAGGCCGCGATCCTGCGGTGCGTGTTCGAGTTCCGGGCCGATGTGACTCGGCTATTCCCCCACCTCCCAGACCCTCGGAGCGTGTGGTGGGCGGATGCGATCCGCTGCCTGACATGGTCGAAGTCGCCATCTGCCGGACCGGTCCTGGCTTCACAGGCGTCCCGATGGCTCGACTCGCGTCGGAATCAGAGGCGGTTACCGCATCTCCTGTCGGCCCTCCGCGGGCATGCAGGACCGGAAAGTGAAGCCGTCCTCCTCCGGGCGGCATCCGGAACCGATCCCGAGATTCGACGCGCCGCAACCGCGTCGCTCGGCTGGTGGCCACCTTGCGATCCCGCCGCCGTCATGCGAGTTCTGCGTGTCCTTCGCACGGACACCGACCCTGAAACACGAACCGCCGCCGTTTCGGCTTTGGCCAGGCTCGGGGAGCGGGCTGCGTTGAACGAGATCGCCGCGGGGTTGGCCTCCGAAGAACCCGCAGTGCAGACCGCGAGCATCGTGCGAATTGCTTCGGACGAACTGAGCTGGCTCTGGCCGGACATTCAAGAACTGGCCGAATCGGGTGACCGCGAAACGGCACTGACCGCTGCCGAGGCCGTCGAACAACTCCGCGAACACATCCTTGGCCCAATCGGTTGAATCGGCTCAACCCCGATCCCCAGCCTTGCCGATACCACCTGCAGTACCTAACTCCACACCGGGAACGCCGATGGGTCGGCTGCGCAGGTGTCTGCTATTCCTGGCCGTCGCCGCTTTCCCTGCCACCATAACTGGTTGCGGGTTCTCGAAGCGACCGTACGGGCACGACCCACTCCTGCGAAACGGTGCGGCAATCTGGGGCAATTCCGAGATGGCTCACGGCCCGGACTACGGCCATTTCCGCGAGCCGCTCGCACCACACGCACCCAAGCCCGCCAACCTCCCGACGATGGAGTGGGAAACGGCGCGTGCGAAGTGACGGGGGTTCCGGCTTACATCGCGGTGGTCAGGGACTCGTCGGCGGGGTCGGTAGTCAGACTCGCGGCAGGTTGCGCAGGCAAGGTCACACGGAACAGGCTACCGCTTCCGGGTGCGCTCTCGACGACGATCGTCCCTTCCAGACGTGTGACGTACTCCCTCACGATCGCCAGCCCAAGTCCGGCGTGAACACCGGTGGAATGCCGCGACGGATCCGCTCGGTAGAACCGCTCGAAGATCTTGTCCTTCACCTCTGCGGACATGCCGATCCCCGTGTCCTGAACCTCCAGAACCACCGAGTTCGGAAGTCGGCGGGCACGCAGTTCGATCGTACCACCGGGCTTGTTGTACTCGACAGCATTGTGCAGCAGGTTCATCAGCACTTCGCGGAGTTTGCCGGGGTCCGTGTCGAGTTCGAGTTCCATCGGGTCATCGGCACGCACCTCGACTGTAATCGAGTTCGCTGCGGCCAGCGGGCGAATCACGGCCACACACCCCGAGGCCAGGTCTGCCACGTCGGTGCGCGATAGCATGGTGCGGTCGTTCCCGGCGTCGAGCGACGCGAGAGTCATGATCCGTTCGACGAGTTGGCCAAGTTGCTTGGAGATTACCCGGCACTCTTCGAGAGTCGCCCGGTATTGCTCGGAGGTTCGCGGCTTGCGAAGGGTCACGTCGATCGTCGCCATGAGCGCGGCAATGGGCGTCCTCAGTTCGTGCGAAATGTCCGCCACGGCTTGCTTCTCCCGAGAAAACGCACGCTGGAGCATGTCGAGCGTCTGGACCAGGCGGTCGTGAATGGGCACCAGCTCGATCGCCAGATCGGTGCCGTCGTGATCAAGTTTGAAGTCGCGTTCCGAAACGCGGCTCACCGCATCGGAAAGCTTCCCGACCGGGCGGAGTCCGCGGCTCACCAACACCGGTCCACCGAGGGCGACACCCAGGAACGCAACGAGCGCGATGGCGGCTGCCCAGACGCGAACGCTGTAGCGGGCCTCGCTGATTTCCGTCGCGAGTTGCGTCAACTCCTGATCTCGTTCGGCCGCGAACCGAGTAAGCACGGCGTCGATGGCGGCTTGCGGACGGGCACACTGGATGTAGAGCCTTGGCAACGAATCGAGAGTCGGGGTGGGTGGAGGAGTGGGTGGCGATCCACTCGAAAGCCCCGGTGGTGGGCTCCCAATCCCCGTGAGTGCCCACGACGTCCACGACCCGACAAGCGACCGGGATGACCCACTAAAGCCCGGAGGCGGTGGGCGTTCCTCTTTGCGTTCCTCACGGCCACCCCCGCTTGGTACGCGGGACCAGAACCGACCAAAGGTCGCCGTGCCACTCAGATGAGGCATCTGGTAAACAACCCGCCGCACGTTCTCGTTCTCCGGCCCGATGACCGCAGGTCCAATCTTCCAGTCGGGGACGTTCACCGTTTCGGACGGTTTGGTGGGATCGGCTGGTTTGCCGTCCAGTTCCGTTGGGTCGAATGGCAGTTTCCGGGTTCCAAGGGAACTCGACCTCCAATCGCGGCCTGCGGCCGTGTTGATCTGGAAGTATTCGACACTCCGATTTTCATCGTCGAAGTGTTGAATGTATTCGTCTGGAATCGGGAGGTTCGCGAAGTGAATGCGGAGCAGTTGGGTCAGTCTGGGATTGAACCGGGGGAACGTCCCCAGGGTGTTGCCGGTTGCGGTCCAGGCGAGTTGGCCGAGGGGATTGGTCCCGAAGGGAATCGGGCCGAATGTCATCGGGACAACGCTCAGCGCTGCACTGTGTCGGACCCATTCGGTGTGAAACCGTTCACGTTCGCGTTCCTGGACGATCTTGCCCAGCAAACGGGCCTGATCGAGCAGTGTCTGATCGACGCGAGCAAGTTCCTCACGGCTGCGTGCGTCGTGACGGGTGCGGATGAGATCCCGGTCGGCGGTTTCGCGTGCGTCGAGGATCCGAGCCGTAAACTGGTCGAGAACCACCCATACCACTCCCAGCGTGGCTGCGAGCAGCACGAACAGGTACAGCGTCAGGGATTGGCGGATCGAACGCATGATTGGGCAACGATGAATGTTGAAAGATGAACGATGACTAGATTACACGAAACTCATCCGCGCTTCCTCTCTTCGTTTTTGATTCATCGTTCACGGTTCATCGTTCATAGTTTCTTGGGAGCGGGCGGATCGTCATCGCCCCGGAGCATGTAGCCTTCGCCCCAGCGGGTGAGGATTAGTTGCGGTTCGAAATTCTTGTCGATCTTGTTCCGCAGATAGCGGATATACACATCCACGACGTTCGACGTGTTTTCGTCGTATTCGTCGTAGAGGTGCTCCCAGATCATACTGCGGGTCACGACCTTGCCGCGGTGGAACGCCAAGAACTCCAAAAGGGCATACTCGCGCGGCGTGAGGTGAACGGCCTGCGAGGCACGGTGCACGGTGCGGGCGGCGGTGTCGATCGTCAGGTCATAGCAGCGCAGGATCGGGTCTTTCTGCTGATGCCCACGGCGGACCAGAGCACGGATGCGAGCGAGCAATTCCGAAAACTCGAAAGGCTTGGAGAGGTAATCGTCGGCCCCGGTGTCGAGCCCGGCAACCTTGTCCGTAGTGCTGGTCTTGGCCGTGAGAACCAGAACGTGAGTGTTGATCCCGGAGGCTCGCCACCGTTTAAGTAGCGAGAGGCCGTCTTCCTTGTCGGGCAACTTCGGCAGCATCCGGTCAAGGACGATGACGTCGTACGACGTGGTGCGGGCTTTGACGTCGCCCTCTTCGCCATCCACGGCGACGTCGACGGCAAACCCTTCTTCCTCAAGCCCCTGACGGATCGCCCGCACGATAGGAGCCGAGTCTTCGATAAGCAGCACGCGCACGCATAGCCCCCGATGAGGAGGTAACCTAAATACCCATCCAAGTTTAACTCGCAAGGGATGAGGCGCGTATGAGAAAGGCGACCTGGAGGTGAAAGGCGACCTAGAGGTCGCCTGAGTTGTCAAGACAAGTGGCGACGGGACAGCCACTACTGGTCAAGAAACGTCCACAGCATCACCCGCAGCTCACGGAATCCAGTTCGTCTCTGGCCCCACGGTGGCGCAGAACTCGGCGAGCAGTTTCGCGGCGTTGGTCAGGTCGTCCAGATGCACCACTTCAACCGGACTATGCATGTAACGGTTGGGGATGCCGATGAGCCCGGTCGCAACCCCCGCACGCGCAATCTGGATGGCGTTGGCATCCGTGCCCGTGGCACGCGGTGTCCCACGCACCTGAACCGGGATGCCGTGCTCCTTCGCGGTCGCTTCGAGAAGATCGAACACACGCGGGCTGATGTTCGGCCCGCGGTACAGCACTGGCCCGCCGCCACATTTGATGTCGCCCTGCGTCTTCTTGTCGTTGCCGGGCGTATCCGTGGCGTGCGTCACGTCCACGGCGATGCCGACGGTCGGGTTGATCGCGTAAGCAGCCGTGGTTGCACCGCGAAGTCCGATCTCCTCGGATACCGTCGAAACGCCATACACCGCTGCCTTCAACGGCCGACCCTGGAGCAGTCGCACCGCTTCCATGCACACCCACAGCCCGACCTTGTCGTCCATCGCCGGGCTTGCCGCGAGGCTGTTCCGGAGCGGACGATAGCCGAGCGCGAAGGTGAGCGGATCGCCGCAGCGTACTAGCCCTTCGGCTTCTTCGCGGTTCTTGGCACCAATATCGACCCACACGTCGGTGAAGTCGGGCACCTTACTGCGTTCATCCGGCTTGAGCAGGTGAATGGCACGCCGGGCAACGACCCCCGTGAGCGGACCGTCCTTCGCCCACACCGTGAGGTACTGGCCGAGGAGAATTTGCATGTCCCAGCCGCCGATGGGCTGGATGTAGAGGTAGCCGTCGCTGTCGATGTACTGCACCATGAGGCCGATCTGGTCGCAATGGCCCGCGAGCATGATTCGCGGCACATCGGCAGGACCGGATTCGGGGAACCGCGCGGCGAAGACGTTGCCGTGCGAGTCAGTGCGGAGTTCGTCGGTGAACGGCTTCATCCGCTCGCGAACGACGTGCTGGATCTGCTGCTCGAACCCCGACGGACTGGGGGTTTCGAGCAGCGACTTGAGAAACTCGTGCGACGTATGTTCCATGTCAATCTCGTTGTGAAACCGTTTAGCCGCGACCGAATTGAGCGCGGGATGTGGTTCGCGCTCACTTCGGTCGCGGCTAAACGAATGATATCAATGTCTGAAATGTCGAACGCCCGTGAACATCATCGCGATGCCGAGTTCGTCGCACGCCGCGATGCTGTCCTTGTCCTTGACCGAGCCGCCCGGCTGGATGATCGCCGTGACGCCCGCCGCCGCAGCAGCGTGAACATTATCCGGGAACGGGAAGAACGCGTCGGATGCCAGCACCGAGCCTTTCGACTTGTCGCCGGCCTTCTTCACCGCGATCTCAACCGACATCACACGCGACATCTGCCCTGCCCCAACGCCGACGATCTGCGTACCCTGGCCGAGCACGATGGCGTTCGACTTGACATGCTTGCAGACGAACCACGCGAAGTGCAGTGCGTGATTCTCGGCCTCGGTCGGCTTCCGCTTCGTGACGACCTTCCAGTCGTCAGGTTTGTCGGCACCGTAGTCGCGGGTCTGCACGAGAAGCCCGCCATCGACGCGGCGGTAATCCAACCCCTGCGGACCGCCGGTCAGCGGACCGGTTTTCAGAAGCCGCACGTTCTCCTTCCAGCCCTTGAGAGCGTCGAGGGCGTGCGGTTCGTAGTCCGGCGCGATGACGCACTCGATGAACCGCTTGGCCTTGGGGTCCATGATGGCGCTGGCGGTGTCGGCATCGACGGGTTGGTTGAACGCGATGATCCCACCGAACGCGGAGAGTGGGTCGCCGTCCCATGCGCGGTTGAACGACTCGACGAGGGTTGAGGCGGTAGCCGCCCCGCACGGGTTGTTGTGCTTCACGACAATGCACGTCGGCCCCGCGAACTCGCGAGCGAGGTTCAACGCCGAGTCGAGGTCGAGGATGTTGTTGTAACTCAACTCTTTGCCGTGGAGTTGCTGTGCGGTGGACACGCAGGGGCGGTTCGGCGTGGGGTGTTCGTCGTAGAACGCGGCCTTTTGGTGTGGGTTCTCACCGTAACGAAGATCCTGTTTCTTCGTCATCTCAACTGCGAAGTAACCCGGAAGATCTGGGTTCTCTAGTTTTGCGAGCTTGTTGAAATATGTCGCGATCGCCCGATCGTATCTTGCGATCTCTCGGAACGCACTGGCCGCAAGAGACTGCCTCACTTCACGGGGAAGCATTCCGTTGTTCCCAGCGAGAATCCCCAGAACATACCCGTAATCGTCACTGTTCACAACGATCGCCACGCTCTCGAAGTTCTTCGCGGCGGCGCGGACCATGCACGGGCCGCCGATGTCGATGTTCTCGATCGCTTCCGCTTCGGTGACGCCGGGCCGCGCAATCGTCTGCTCGAACGGATACAGGTTGCAGACCACGAGGTCGATTTCGGGCAGGCCGTGCTCGACAAGTGTTGCCATATGGTCGGCCTTGTCGCGCTTCGCCAGCAACCCCGCGAAGATCGCTGGGTGCAGCGACTTCACGCGGCCGTCGAGCATCTCTGGGAACTTGGTGATCTCGGCGATGTCCTTCACCGGCAGGCCGGCGTCGGCGATGGCCTTGCGGGTGCCGCCGGTGGCGATCAGTTCGACGCCGTACTTGGTGACGAGTTCACGAGCGAAGTCCACAAGCCCGGTCTTGTCGGAGACACTCAGCAAAGCACGACGAATGGGACGCAGCATAGTTTTCTCCAAGGGCGAGCGGGGCGGCGTAAGCCCCCCGAGGTTTGACGAAGACAAAGACTCGGGGGGCTTACGCCGCCCCGCTCGCCAAAACCTTTGTTCTATTTGCGTGGCCCAATCTGAACCACTCGCCCGGCGTGTCGGGCCGAGATGCCGCCGGGAAAATCGCATGCGGGAACCTTACAATCCGCAACCGCGCACGCACGATCCCATGCGTCGGCGTCCATCTGATCCATCGGCCAGCCTTCCCGTTCCCACAGCAACCGCAACACGGCACGAAGCACCGCACGCGACGTTCCGAGGTCGGCGACATCGAGGATGATTGTGCCGCCGACTCGCGGGCGTTCGGCCTTCGCCAGTACCTCGGTCGCCTTGTCAATGATAATGGTGTGCGCTTCCGAAGCGTGTTCCGCGAGTCTGGCGAGTGAAGCCACGACATCCGGATTGAACGTGCGAAGCAGCGGCAGGAGTTCGTGCCGGATGCGGTTGCGGGTGAACTTCGGGTCGGCATTCGACGAGTCATCACGGAACGTCTGCCCGAGTTCGGCAAGGTGATCGAGGATGTGGGCCCGAGTGACCGTGAGGAGGGGGCGGATAATCGCCGCTTGCGGCTTCGCAGGCTCGCCTGCGAAGCCGCAAGCGGCGATTCCCCGAAGTCCCTGAATCCCGGTGCCCCGCACGAGGCGATGCAACACCGTCTCGGCCTGGTCGTCCGCAGTGTGCCCCGTCGCGATCCAGCCTGCCCCAAGTTCGGTCGCGAGTTCTGCGAAGAATTCGTAGCGAACGCGGCGAGCGGTCGATTCCAGGTTCCCACCGAGTGCCGCGATATCAACGGATTTCACCCGACATTGCAGGCCGAGTTCCGCTGCCAACTGCCGCACGAATGCCTCGTCCGCGTCTGACTCCGCCCCACGCAACTGGTGGTTGACGTGGGCCACGGTGAGCGGTCCCGTACGACACCCTGCCAGTGCACGGAGCAACGCCACGCTGTCCGCGCCGCCGGACACGGCGACCACGCCCGGATCGCGCGAAACCGGGAGCGTTGCCATGTATCGCCGAGCTTCCCGCAATACCCGCGTCACCGCGATTACCCCAGTTGTGTAAAATGCTTCTGCTTATCCTTGCGGATCGGCTTCATTCCTGAAAGTCCGCTTGCATCGCATTTCTTCGGAGGCTATGCGTGCCACCCGAGCCAAACAATATGGACAACGAAGCTGTACAGCCGATCGCGGGGGCGTCGGACGCACGAGCGGCCCGCACGGGTAAGGTCATCCGGATCGGGTTACTGGTGGTGGCTGCGGGGCTGGTATGCGTGTTTGCCGCTGCGTTCTGGATTAACCCTTACGCACCCGATGGCACACCGCGAACGATGGCCACGCACACGCAACTTGGCATGCCGCCGTGCAACTTCGTGGTGATGACCAGCAAGCCATGCCCGGCGTGCGGCATGACGACGAGTTTCGCGCTACTCGTCCGGGGAGACGTGCTGGCGTCGATGCGGGCGAACTGGGCCGGCACTATCATCGCGGTACTGTGGGCGTTCACGCTGGTTTGGGCGGTGGCGAGCGGCATTGCAGGGCGGACTCTGTTCATCCCGCGGGGGCGGGGCGAATTGGTGCTAACGCTGACCGTCGGGGTCGTGCTGGCACTGGTGCTGATGCGGTGGGTGGGGGTTCTGATTAGTGGCTAGTGTGAGTGTGAGTGCGAGTGAAATCGGGGGTTAGTTCCCTTGGTTTTCCTCACACTCACACTAGCCACTCACACTTGGTTGGGGGGTTCACGGATGAACAAGACTTATCGGTGGGCCCGGCGGGCCGTGTGGGGAACGCTGGCCGTGGTTTGCACCATCGGTTGCAACCCACTCACGACCATCGCGTTCCTGACACACAAGGACGCTAAGATCCCGGCGGAATTCCCGCTGACGTACAAGGAAGGTCCGAAGAAGGACAAGGAAGAGATCATCGTGGCGTTGTTCGTCACCCAGGGGACGGGCCAGAGCTACGAGTTCGCTGGTGCCGACACCGCACTGGCAAACGAGATCATCAAACGCCTTCCCGAAATGGTGAAGGAAACCAAGCAAAAGCAGAAGTTGACGGTTCTATCGTCGGCCCAGGTGAACAAGTTCAAGATGAAGAACCCGAACTGGAAGCTCATGCACCCGGCCGAACGGGGCAAGCAACTCGGGGCGGACTTCGTACTCGAAATCCACCTGGAGAAGATGAGCCTGTTCCAGCCGGGCAGCCAGAACAGCTTCTACGAAGGCCGTGCCGACGCGACTGTGGATATGTACGACGTCGAGGATGGCCCCGGCGAACCAAAGCACACGTACTCCCAGGGCTTTGCCCACCCGAAGACCGGGTTCCGCGATGCGAGCACCAAGCCGGTCAGCGCGTTCCGCCGAGAGTTCCTGGAGAACCTGGCAGTCGAGTTGTGCCGTCGCCACGTCGAGTTCAAGCCAGGGATCGGCATCGCCGACGGCCACTGAGAACGAGCCATTGCAATTTCAAGACCGGCACCCGTTCGCGGGTCGCTGGTCTTCTTCGTTTCACGGATGCATCTGGGTGGTGGGCTTGCTACAATTCGCTGGGGTTTGACCGTCCACGTATCCTCTGCCCACAGCCAACCATGCTGACCTGGATCCGCAACGTCCGGCTGGCGACGGCCACCATCGCTCGCGGGATGTATGTCACCCTGCAATACTTCGTGCAGTCGTACCGCCGCAAGCCGTTCACGCAGTTCTTCGAGTACCCTGAAAAACCGGTCCCGATTCGCCCGCGATACCGCGGGTTCCACCGCTTCGACCTGACCACTTGCATCGGGTGCGACAAGTGCGCTCGTGCCTGCCCGGTCGATTGCATCTACATCGACAAAGAAAAGGCCGCGCCGCCCGCGAAAGGTTTCGTGGTTACCGGCTTCAAAATCGACTACACGAAGTGCATGTTCTGCGCGCTCTGCGTGGACCCCTGCCCCGTGGATTGCATCTTCATGGGCTCGAACTTCGATCTGAGCAGTTACGGCCGCGACGGTTGCGTGGTCGATTACGCGAAGTTGCCGCTGGAGATCGCAAGCGGCCAGGCGACTCTCAGCCCGACCGCAGTCCACGAATCGAAGCGGGTCAGCCTGCCGGTGTGGACCAAACCACCCGAACCGCCGAAACCAGCTGAGAAGAGTGCGAGTGGCTAGTGTGAGTGTGAGTGGAAGAAAGTAAACATCAGCAGTCGGGTTTCGGATTTTCACTCACACTCGCACTCACACTAGCCACTCATGACAGAACTCGTCCTCGTAATCCTGATCTTCACGGTGGCAGGATTCACACTCCTGGCGGCGAATCTCGTGCTCGGCCTGTTCGTGCGACCCGACAAACCCAGCCCCGAGAAGGGCGAGGTTTACGAGTGCGGCGAATCGCCGATCGGCACCGCGTGGATTCAGTTCGACCTGCGGTTCTATGTCGTCGCCCTGTTGTTCGTGATCTTCGATGTCGAACTCGCGTTCTTCTTCCCGTGGGCAGTCGTGTTCGGCAGCGCCGTCCGCACCGGTGATGAATCGAAACCAGCCGAGGTCCGCATGGAGGCCGCGAGGAACCTGCAACCACATGGCGACACGGCCGGATCACCCAGCACAACCACACCGCCCGCACCAGCAGCAGCGAAGCATCTTGCCTGGGTCGCGTTCGCGGACATCATGGTGTTCTTCGGCGTGTTGTTGGTCGGGTTCGCGTACCTCTGGCGACGCGGCGACCTCGAATGGGTGCGAAGCACGGCCGGTCAGGATGCGTTACAATAGAGGGAACACCTGGAGGACTGCCGATGTCGTTTACCATCACAGATCCGAACACACTCGCTGCGTTCGTGGCCACCGGCTCCGAGATTGAGATTCTCGGCCCGGACGGTCAATTGCTCGGGCGATTTACGCCGGCACCCCGCCCTGGGATGTCGTTCCCGGAATTCGGCGTCAGCGACGAAGAGATGTTTCGTCGTTTGAATGATCCAAACGCCAAGTGGGTCACCGGCGACGAGGTGATGGCCCGACTTCGATCTCTCCGGGATAAGTCGTGATGTTCAAATACCTCTGGTTGGAAGCCACGCTCGACAAACTCGCAGACATTTACATCACACTTGATGTGTCACAACGCGACCGAGTGGCCGCCGGTATCGAACTGTTCAACCAGCAGCTTGCGACGGACCCGCTGGAAGTTGGTGAGTCTCGCGTCGGCGGGTTTCGGGTAGCATTCCCGCCGCTCTTGAAAGTGTCGTTTCACGTCGATGTCACTAACCGCCGCGTGCGTGTGACGGATGTTACGCAGTATGGCCGGTGAACTCTGCTCGCATATTGGAGAACTCGCCCGTGGGACTGCTCGAAGGCACGATGGAAGACGGGTTCGTGGTCACGAGCCTGGAAGCCGCAGTGAACTGGGCTCGCGAATCGAGCCTGTGGCCGATGACGTTCGGGCTGGCCTGCTGTGCCATCGAGATGATGGCCACTGGCGCACCGCGATACGACATCGACCGCTTCGGTGCCGGTGCGTTCCGCGCTTCACCCCGCCAAGCGGACCTGATGATCGTGGCCGGCACGGTGAACCTGAAGATGGCCGACCGCGTTCGCCGGCTGTACAACCAGATGCCCGACCCGAAGTTCGTCATCGCGATGGGCGCCTGCACCTGCGGCGGCGGGCCTTACTACAAGTACGGCTACAACGTCGCGAAGGGCGTAGACCTCGTGGTGCCGGTCGATGTGTACGTGCCGGGTTGCCCCCCGCGACCGGAAGCACTGCTCGAAGGGTTGATGCGGATTCAGGACAAGATTCACAAGATGAAGGAGTACCACAAGGGGCAACCGGTCGAAGTGCCCGTGCCGACACGCACCGGCAGCGTGCTACTCCCGCCGGAACTCGCGACGCCCGAAAAGGCGATGGCGTTCCTGACAGAGAACAAGGAACGCGCCAAGCCCGCGAAGTGAGTGCCCTACACCGCGTATAGATCACTGGCCCGCAAGTCTCTGAGTACTCCAATGACACACGCCGAGATCATCGCCCTGCTGGAATCGCAGTTCGGTGCCGCGATCACCGCGAAGAACGCGGAGGCGCTCGACCCGTTCGTGACCGTCGATCCGGTGAAGTTGGCCGAGGTCGCGCTGTTCCTTCGCGACGATGCACGCCTGAAGTTCGAGCTGCTTAACGATGTGTCCGGAGTCGATTACCTCGAGATCGACCCCAAAAAGGTCGCGAAGGCTGGCTTCGAGCCGCACCTCGAAGTGGTCTACCACATCTCCAGTTTCAGCAACCCCGGCCGGCGGTTCACGATGAAGGTGGTGCTGCCGCGGTGGAAGGACGGCGTTGTGGGGCAGTTGCCGGAAGTGCCGTCGTTGTGTGGTGTGTGGCGAACGGCCGACTGGCAGGAACGCGAAGTCTACGACCTGATCGGCGTGCGGTTTCTCGGCCACCCGGACATGACTCGCATTCTCCTGGGCGACGACTGGGTCGGCCACCCATTGCGGAAGGACTACGAGTTCCCGCTTGAATACCACGGCATCCGCTGCCGTTGATGCCGTTCACATGAACAACGCGGCCTCGGCAACCAACCCCGGGCCAAATCCAAGCGCGACACACGGCCGCGGCGCGTTTTGCTGGCGCAGTCGATCAAGTACGAACAGGACAGTCGGGCTCGACATATTCCCGTGGTCGGCGAACACTCCCCGCGACGCCGCCAGGTCATCTGCCGTTAACCCCAGCGATTCCTCGACCGCAGAGACGATCTTCGGGCCACCGGGGTGAACGGCCCAACTCTTCACCTCCGCGAGTGACAAGCCGTTGTCACTGAGCCACATTTCGAGCCATGGGCGAAGGTGCTTCGCAATCAACCCTGGCACTCTCCGTGAGAGCGTCATCTCGAAGCCATGATCCCCGAGTGTCCACGCCATGTCGGGGATCGAACCCGGGATCACGCACGACCCGGAAGCAACCAGCGATAGGGGCCGCCCCACCGGGGCGGCTGCGTTACATCCAACGATTGCTGCGGCGCCGTCCGCGAAGATGGCATTCGCGACCAGTTTGTCGGCCGCATTGCCGTAGTAGTAGTGCAGGCTACACAGCTCGACGGCAGCCACCAACACACGGGCGTTCGGGTCGGCAGTTGCGAACGCATTCGCAACCCGTAACCCGTTCATCGCACCGTGACAGCCCATGAAGCCGACGTGCGTTCGCTGCACAGTCGGTCGTAACTTCAAGCCGCAAATGAGAGCGAGGTCCACGCCGGGTGCCAGGAACCCGGTACATGAAACCGTGACGAGATGCGTGATCTCCTCACCGTGGTACTTCGCCTCAGCCATCGCAGTTATCGCGGCACGCAGTGCGAGTGGGCCTGCGAACTCTGCGTACACTCGCATCCGTTCGCCGGTCGTCGGGCCGACACCATCATTCGCGGGAGTCGGGATGAACGGCGATTCCGTCAGCCGGGTACCGTTGAGAATGTCGCGCACAACCGCGCCGGCGATCACGAGATAGCGCCGGTTGTTCCCCGAGTTCGCATACACCGGGCCAAGCCACGTCGAGGTCCGCACGTCCGGGCCAGCCATGAACCGAGCGACCCCTAGCCCTTCCTCGGGGGTGAGGTACTCGGGTGGGTGAGCCGTGCCGATTCCGTGGATGGCGAAGCTCATGTCGGCACCACGTTTGGCAATGGGGAAGGTCGATTAATCGCGGCCACCACGGGGTTGGCGAGTTGCGGCATCACCCCGAGTGCGCGAACCGCGAGGCTTGTGAGCATCGGAGATCGCAGGACTTGCGACACCACACGGCACACACGTTGTCGCTTACCGATGACTCGGCGGTGCGTGGATTCCCATTTGCGGATCAAGCCCGGGTGCCAGTCCTGTGCGGCCAACGGTGCCAGTGCCTCGGCCGACATCAACGCCCACGCCATCCCTTCGCCCGTAAACGGTTCGACGTACCCGGCCGCATCGCCAACTACAAACGATCGGTGACCAGCCAGCGTGGTCGATCGCCGCGTCAGTGCCGGAGTCCCTTTCCACGGAGCACCCGAAAGTGCCAGCGGGACGGGCCAGCCGACTGCTCGCAGGATCGATTCCGCTGCCAACCCAAGACCACCCGACGACTTCACGAAGGCCGGATCGAACGCGGCAGCAATGTCGAGCCGTTCGTCTTCTACCCGCACGAGCCCAACGTACCCGCTGCGACCGGTCGCCATGTAGATGCTCCCCGGTGAGTAGAACGTCGGGGAATCCTTTGCTGCCAGAACGACACCACCACCGATGCGAGAACCCACTTTGGGTGTTGCATCGCCGCCGGTTAGTCCCGAAGCAACGATCACGACGTTGGCCTCGATCTCGCTCTGCTTCGTCTCGCGGCTCATCGACGAGTTCATGATCCCAGGTCGAAACTCGACGCCCTCACGCACGGCGGCATCGATCAGGCGCATGTCGAAGATTGCACGTGAGATGGCCACGCCACGTTTGAGCCGCACATCCACACTTCGAGAACCGGCCGCGATGGTCACGCGATCGAGTGGCACCCCGCCGGCGAGTACGCCTCCAAGTCCGAGGCGTTCGAGTGTTTCGATTGCCGCTCCGTTCAGACAGCACCCGCACACCTTCGCCCGCGGGAACGTGGCTTTATCGACGAGCAGCACACGGCGGCCACGGCGTGCGAGTTCGCGTGCAGTCACCGACCCTGCTGGTCCCGCTCCGATAACCAACGCGTCCCACTTCATGCACGCACCCACGACAGAAGAAACCGGGCCGGGAACTTGCTCCGCAGAGTCGCCCCGGTGAGTGCCGCACGTTCGGCAATCGCCAGAGCCTCCGCTGGCGTGAACGCCGACCGCACAGAAGCAGGGCCATCGAACCGCACGACTCGTGATGTCGTGAGCAAATGGCACGCCAACCAAACGCCAACATAACTCAATCGCGAACGCGAAAGGTCGTTCACCAGCACCAATCGGCCAGCCGCGTCCCGCATTCGCATGAGTAGTGACAACGCATCGTCACTCGAAAGGTGGTGCAGGAACAACGAACACGTGACCACATCGAACCCGGTGGGAAGCGGGTCGCGGATCGCATCGTGAACGAAGAATTGCCCACCCGGACAGTTCGTTTGAGCAGTGGCAACCGCTGTGGGGCTCAGGTCGCACCCCGCGACTTCGAGCGCCACGCCTGAACGTTGAGCTTTCCGCAGCAGGCCCGCAGGCACGTCGCCACTGCCAGTCGCAACATCCAGCACACGAATCGGTCGTTTGAGTTCACAAGCCAAACTCGCGATGGATGGCCACAGCACGCCGGTCGAACCACTCACGCGGTTGATGCGAGCCAATCCCGCGAGCGCCTTGCGGTGTTCAACCGGATCGAGTCCGGGATCGTCCATCAGTTCGGGAATCCGTTCACGTTTTCTGAGCCGAGACAGGAACAACAGTTGGCTCCGCAGGGGACCGACAACTGATATTGTAGGTAGCATCGGCCTCGACGTGGTTAAACTGGGTAGTTTATGACCGAACCAAATCGGATCGAGCGTGAGTTCGGGGTCGCGTTCCCCGGTCAGATTGTCGACCAATCGAAGTGGACGCAGACGGCTCTGAAGGCGATGCCCGATGGCTTGCTGAACTGGCATGAACTGTTTGGCCGCGACGCCCCAGTTGTGCTCGATCTGGGCTGCGGGAATGGCCGTTCACTCATTGGATCGGCGATCACACGCCCGGATCACGACCATCTCGGCATCGACATCCTGCCAGTAGTGATTCGGTATGCGAGAAAGCGTGGCAACCAACGAGGGCTCTCGAACATCAAGTTCGCGGTTCTGGGGGGTCGCGAGTTGCTGGAGAAAAACGTCGCACCGCACTCGGTCGCCGAGATTCATTGCTACCACCCACAGCCGTACTACGACCCGGCGAAGGTTCACCTCAGGCTCATCACTCCCACGTTCCTGGCGAGCGTGCATCGCGCGCTCAAGCCCGGCGGCCTGTTAGTCGTGCAGACGGACAACCCGGGCTACTGGAAATACATTCGCGAAGTGGTGCCAGTGTTCTTCGACTTCCACGAACGGATTGGTCGCTGGCCGGATTCGCCGAAGGGTCGCACGCGGCGTGAGATCATCGCGTTGAAGAAAAAGTTGCCCGTGTTCCGCGGTCACGGCACTGCAAAACTCGAACTGAGCGAAGAAGAGGCGATCCGGCTGGCCGAGGCGATGCCACCACCGACATTCGACGCCGACCGCCGGCTTCGCGACCTTGACCGACTCGCCTGAGAACACCTACACCGAGACCGCTCGACATGATCGACATTACCTCGATCCCCCGGCTGGCCCGCAGCCTGGGCCGCATGATCGAGATTACACGCACCCTCGTGAAGTACGGGCTGGGCGACATCCTGACGCAGATCGACTACCGCTTCGTGAAGCGGTGGACGAAGGACACGGAAGTTGCCCGCATCTCGGACGGTACACGCGAAGCACGCATCCGGCTGGCGCTCACGGAACTGGGCACGACGTTCATCAAGTTCGGCCAGGTGCTGAGCACCCGTCGCGACATCATCGGCCCCGCACTCGGAATGGAACTCGAAAAGCTCCAGACCGAGGTTCCCGCCGACCCGTTCCCCACGACCCGGGCGACACTGGAAGCGGAACTCGGGCACCCGCTGGCCGAGTTATTCGCGTCGTTTGAGCCTGAGCCGCTGGCATCAGCCTCGATCGGACAGGTTCACCGTGCAACACTTCACGACGGGCGGAAGGTTGCGGTGAAGGTGCAGCATCCGGGCATCGGAAGGCAAATCGCGGACGACATCGTGATCCTTCAGGAACTGGCCATTCTCGTAGAGCGATTCCTCCCCGAGCTTCGCACGTACCGACCCGTCAAGTTGATGGCCGAGTTCGAGCGAACGATCACGCGAGAACTCGATTTCCGTCGTGAACTGCGGCACCTCCAACTGTTCCGTCAGGCGTTCATTTCCGACACCGGAATCGTGTTCCCCGAGCCGTTCCCGGAGCGATCGACCGGGCGTGTTCTCACAATGGAGATGCTCGACGGAATCTCGTTCAACCGACCGGATGAGTTGCGTGCGGCCGGCGTCGACTTCAACAAACTCGCACACCGCGGAGCCAGGGTTTTCCTGGATATGGTGTTCCGGGATGGGTTCTTTCACGCCGACCCACACCCGGGGAACGTGCTGTATCTGCTCCCCACGGAGAATCGCCCCGAGGGCGCGATCGGGCTTCTCGACGCGGGCATGGTTGGGCGAATCGACGACCGACTTCGGGATCGCATCGAGCGGGCAGTTGCCGCTGCCGTGGGCCACGATTCAATCACGCTCACCGAGCAGATCATTCAAGTTGGCGAAGTTCCCGCACACTTTGATTCCGGAGCGTTGCAGGGTGAAGTTGCTGACCAACTCGCATTCTACCACGGCATGCCACTGGAACAGTTCCAGCTTGGCACAGCGCTCAACGAGATGACAGACGCCATTCGCCGCTACCAGGTCGTGTTGCCACCCACGGTCGCGTTACTCCTGCGCATGTTGGTAATGCTCGAGGGAACGGGGCGGATGCTGTCGCCTGCGTTCAACCTCGTCGAGTTGATGGAACCGTACCAGCGCAGCTTGCTGTTGAAGAAGTTATCCCCGCGTCGGGCGTGGAGAAAACTCACGGTTGCGATGGGCGATTGGGACGAACTGATCCGTGGCTTCCCGAATCAACTCGGGACGTTTTTCCGAATGGTGCAACGGCAGGAGGTGAGCGTTCAACTGATGCACCGGCATCTCGAGCCATCGGTGAATCGGTTGGTGTTCGGCCTGATGGTAAGTGCGCTGTTCGTGGGGTCGTCGATGCTGTGGGCGTTCTCAGCGCCGCCACTGATCTGGGGAGCATCGGTGTTTGGGGTGATCGGTTCGGTGCTCAGCGGAATGCTGGGTTATCGCCTCTTCCGCGCGATCCAGCATTCGGGAAGACTTGAGGAGAGCGACGAGATTCGGTGAGTTCGTGACGGCGGCCGCCCCGCTGGGGCGGCCGCTAAACGACCCGTTCACATTGCCGCGTTCGCGGCTACCACGGCGTCGATCTTGCGCTTCAACTCGCCGGAAACCTGGCCCTTCCCCTTGCACTTCGGGTACTTCGAGCAGCCCAGGTAGAACCCCGCGCCGAACCGCGACTTCATCAGCCGCATCGGTGCGTCGCACTCGGGGCACGTGTCGTCCACCTGCACCTCGGGGATGTCCGACTTTTTCTCGGTCTTGTCTGGCATCGGCGGCAAAAGATCCTTCAGCTTCTCACGGAGTTCCGCATTGATCGACTTCGCGTTGCGGCACTTCGGATAGCCGCTGCACGAGAGGAACGGCCCGCGCCACGCCACCTTGATCACCATTGGTTGACCGCACTTCTCGCACGCGATCCCTGTATCCGGTGGCTTGATCGGGTGCCCTTCGGCATCGCAGTCCGAGATGAACTTGCACTTCGCGTCGGGGCACTGAACGTACTTCTTGCCGGCCTTGCTCTCCTTGAGCAGCAGGTTCTGCTTCTCGCACTTCGGGCACTTGTTCTTCGTCGGCAGCGCCGTGACCACGGGCTTGCCGTCGGCACCCTGGTTCATGGTCGTCGGGCAATCGGGCGCACCCTCGCACGTGAAGAACACGCCGAAGCGGCCTTCCTTCCGCACCATGAATTTCCCGCACGCCGGGCACTTGATGTCGGTCACGGTTGGCCCGGCGATCTCCTTGCCGTCCGCACTCCGCTTGAAGGTGCAAGGGTTCTCCTTGTCCTTCCAGCCGGTGCAGCCGATGAAGTAGCCACCGGTCTTGGTCGTGAACCGCTTTTCGAGCGTGCGGCCACACTTCGGGCACTGCTCGTCGAGTTCGACGCGAGCCGGAGCCATCTCCGTGTCGGCCTTCTTCAGGTCGGTCGAGAACGGCCCCCAGAACTCGTCGAGCACGCCGCGGTACTGGGTCTTCCCCGTTTCGATTTCGTCGAGTTCGTCCTCGAAGTGGCTGGTGAACTTCACGTCCATGATGTTCGGGAAGTGCTTCACGAGCAGGTCCGTGACCACCTTCCCGATCTCGGACGCGAAGAACCGCCCCTTCTCCTGAAGCACGTAGCCGCGCTTCTGGATCGTGCCGATGATGCTCGCATATGTACTCGGGCGGCCGATCCCTTCCTTTTCGAGCGCCTTCACGAGCGAGCCTTCGTTGAAGCGCGCCGGTGGCTGCGTGAAGTGCTGCGCCTCGAACATGTCGAGCCGGTTCAGCGCGTCGCGTTCCTTCACGTCAGGGAGCGTCATGTCGCCGTCGCGGGTCACGGGGGTCAGCACGGCGCGGTGGCCGGGGAACTTCATGATGCGGCCGTTGGCACGGAACAGCCCCTGCCCCGCGGTCACTTCCACGGTCGTGACGGCCATGATCGCCGGGGTACACTGGCTCGCCACGAACCGTCGCCAGATCAGTTCGTAGAGCCGCATCTGGTCGCCCGCCAGTCCTGCGGCCTGTGCTCGGGCCGGGGTCATCGTCACGTCGGTGGGGCGAATCGCCTCGTGGCCTTCCTGTGCGTTCTTGCTCGACGCGTACATGTTCGCGGACTTCGGCAGATACGCGGCCCCGAGTCGCGAATCGCTGCCGATGTACGTGCGGACTGCGGCGAGGGCGTCGTTCGACACCCGCGTGCTATCGGTTCGCATATACGTGATGAGCGCCGTTTGGCCCATGCCAGAGAGTTCGACGCCTTCGTACAGCTTCTGCGCCGCCTGCATCGTGCGGCTCGTGCTGAACCGCAACCGGATGTTTGCCTGCTGCTGCAGTGTGCTCGTGATGAACGGCGGGCTCGGCTTGTCCTGGCGATCCTTCTCTTCACGCTTCGAGACGACATACGAAGCGCCTTTCAGCGCGGCGACGATACCGTCCGCCTCGGCTTCGTTACCCATCTTGGGTTCAGCACCGTTCCACTTCACCAACTCGGCGAGGAACGCACCCTCGGGTGGCGTCGGCAGCCCGGCACGTTCGGCGGGCGCGGCCCCGCCCTCGCCATCGGGTGGGGCGTCGCTCGTCTCGGTGTCCACGACCGGTTCGTCGGGGTCGGGGGTCACGTCCGGTTCTTCGCCGGGCTTCGCTGTGAGCTTCGGTGCTTCCTTCTTCTTGGCGAGGATCTTGGACTTCTTCGGGTCCGCGGTCCACTTCACACCGGCGTCCGCTTTCGCAAGCAGCGCGGTGATCTTCCAGTATTCCTCAGTGCGGAACGCCTCGATCTCGCGTTCGCGGTCCACGATCAACTTGACCGCGACCGACTGCACGCGACCCGCACTCAACCCGCCGGCAACCTTCTTGCCCAACAGGTTCGAGAGCGGGAACCCTACGACGCGGTCCATCGCCCGGCGTGCCTCCTGAGCGAGCACACGCGGCGTATTGATCTTCTCGGGGGAAGCCATCGCGGCCTGGATCGCCGTCTTGGTGATTTCGTTGAAGCGAATCCGGAACGTGGTCTCGGCCGGCAACTTCAGCGCGTCGGCGATGTGCCAGGCGATCGCTTCGCCCTCACGGTCGGGGTCAGACGCCAGCAGCACGCGCTCGGCCTTGCTCGCCTCGCGTTTGATCTCGGCGAGGATGTCGGCCGGCGACCGCCGCTTGCCGCGACCGCCGCCGCCCTTCTTGTCGTCCTTGCTGCCGTCGTCCACGACGTAGCGCATCTTCCAGCCGTCGGCGATGCGGATGCCGGCGACTTCCTCGCCCTTCTCCTTACGGGTGGGAAGGTCGCGGACGTGACCGTAGCTGGCCAGGACTCGGTAGCCCGAGCCGAGGTACTTGTTAATCGTTTTCGCCTTGGCGGGCGACTCGACGACAATGAGCTGATACTTCCCGGCGGGCGAGCCGGGCACTTCTGTATCGGGAACATCGGGCGACGGTTTCGCGGCCTTGGGCGCGGCCTTCTTGCGGGCGGCTGGCTTCTTCTCGGCTGCGGGCTTATCGGTCGCCGGCTTCTTGCGTGGCGTTGGCACTCTTGAGAACTCCATCAGGTTGTTCGTGACCGCCGGTTTATCGAATTAGACGGCACTTGGCCGTTTTGGGTGCGAGATCGTGGTTCCGGTTAAGCGGCCGCCCCAACGGGGCGGCACACTTTCGTCGCCCCGGTGGGGCGACCGCTAAGCCAAGTTCCTGACTGTTTCCTTTCCGATTGTTCCGGTTCTCGGAATTACTACAATCGGTGGATTGAGGGAGGCATCGCGCCCTCACCATTAGGACAGCGATGGTACTGCTGTCAACCCCCGCAGCACTCAGGCGCATGTTCGCCGTCGCCGTAAGTTGAGGAACGACAATGGCATACAATCCGTTCAACATTTTCCGGCGGAATCAAAAGGCGATCTTCGCCGTCGTGACCGTGTTCATCATGTTCACGTTCGTGCTCTCCAGCGGGCTCGGCGGCGGTGCCGATTTCTTCGACTGGCTGCCTCGCTGGCTGGGTGCCAAGGGGCAACGCGGCGACGTCGTTTGCACCATCGACGGCACTAAGGTTTATGAAGCCGAACTCACGAATACCCGCAATGGTTTGCGGTATCAGCGGGTGATGGCGAACAAGTACATGAGCCTCGCCGCGATGATGACGATGGACCGTTTGGAGTCGTCCGTCATCGAGCAACTGAACCGTATGAGTCCGGAACCGCGGCAGATGATGGAACGCATCCTGAGCATGGAGCAGCAACTGCGAAACCCTCAGTTCGCGCAGTTCGCAGCCCAGATTCAGCAGGGTATGCACGATCAGGTTCGCCAACTCGCCTTCTCGCCGACGGCCAAGCCGGAGGACAAGGAAGTCGCGAACGCGAAGATTCAGAGCATCGCGATCAGCACCGCGTTGCAACAGGCCCAGATGGCGGGCGGCCCTGAGCAGTATTTCGCTCTCGCGCCAAACCGCACGCTGTCCGAGATGATCACCTTCATGCTCTGGCAAAAGAAGGCGGACCAACTCGGAATCACCTTCACCACGGCCGACGTGAAGATCCTCATCGAGCGTGAGTTCTTCGGCTCGTTCGGTGCTTCTGCCCAGGTCGCGGTTCAGAAGGCGATGGCGCAGAGCATGCCCGGCTTCACGATGGACGCCTGTTTGAAGGCTGTCGCAGAAGAATTCCGCGTGCGAACCGCTCAGGTGGCTGTGCTGGGTGGCGACGCGCACGCCATGCGTGGTAACAACTTCGGCGGCTTCCCGGCGTTCAACACGCCACACGACGCCTTCGAATTCTTCCGCGAACAGTGCAGCCCAACGACCTACGCCGTGATCCCGGTGTCGGCAGCGGACTTCATCAGCCGCATCCCCGATCCGAACTTGAAAGACCCTGCGGTTCTCAACGAACTCAAGAGCCTTTACCAGCAGTTCAAGGACGAAGAAGCCAACCCCGGCAAGGAAACGCCAGGGTTCAAGGAACCGCGCAAGATCCTCGTCAACTACTTCTCGGTCAACGGTAGCGAGGCGTATTACACGCAAATGGCTGCGGAACGCCTCAAGCTCGGCGACCCCATCGCCAAAACGGGCTCGATGCTCACAGTTCCGTTGTTCGGCCTGAGCCCGGCTTACCTGGCAACCGCAATCGCTCCGGTGGCCGTCAAGGACGCGCTGCTGGAAGCCGAGTACGAACTCCAATTCGCAAGGATGCACCGCAGTGAGGTGGACCTCCGGTGGAGCAAGTCCGCGGGTTCCGCGTTCCTCACCGAACCGCTGGGATTACTCCTCGACACCAGCGTCGTTCGCCCTGGTAACCTCGGCGTCGCCGCCGGTGCGCTGGGTGGGCAATTGCTCGGTTTCGGCAACCCATTCGCCGCCGCGGCTGTGATGGGTACTGGCCCAATCGCTTACGAAATTCGCGACCGTGCCCGTGCGGGCCTCCCGCTGATCCTGGGTGCCCTGCCCGTCACCGGGATGCTCAACACCCTGATGGGTGGCGAAGTGGCCTACCGCACGATGGTTCCCAAGCCGCTGCCGATCGAGGCTTACCGCCCGACGCTGCTAAAGGAACTGCTCGCACGGAACGCCCGCGAACTGGCGAGTGAGGACGTTCAGAAGTTCATCACGGAAGTCAACAAGCTGTCGGAGAATGGGAAGGCCAAGGACAAAGCCGCAGCCCAGAAGTTCATCGACGAGTTCGTCGCTCGCCGCGGTCTGAAGGTGGAGGGGAACACCGTTCTCCGAAGCGAGTGGACCCTGGAGGAAGACGCCGCACTCACCCCGCTGCTGTTCGCTCAACGGGAAATGCTGCGGGCAGCCGCTTCGCCCCACGCCCAGCAACAACAACGCGGTTACGTGCCGTTCGGCGAAAAGTTCTTCTGGGTGAACAACCCGATGACCCGCACCCGAAGCCCCGCAACCGGCACCCTCGCACCGATGTACTACCCGAACGAACGGCCTCTGATGGACGACGATCTCAAGACGAAGGCCCAGTACGTCGTGTGGCGCAAGACCGAAGAAAACGCCAAGCCACGGCTGTGGAGCGACGACCCGAACTCGGAGATCTACAAGGACGTCGTCCGTGCGTGGAAGCACAAGAAGGCACGCGAACTTGCCAAGGCCGAGGCCGAGAAGCTCGCCAACGACATCCGCGTGTTCGACTCAACGGCCGAGCCGGTTCTGCTGCCGAAGTTGCGTGACCTGGCAGTCGGTCGCGGCGAGCCGTTCATGATCCGCGGCGTCGCCCCGCTGACGACCGTGGCCGACCCGACCGGCGAGAAGGGCTTCCAGAGCGACATCTTCCGCCCGACGATGCCGACGCCGCTTCAGCCGTTCCAGATTCGCGCCAGCGAGAACCTCCGCTACCCGACGAACGAGTTCGGGCGGACGATTATGGACGACCGCACGAAGCCGCTGAAGACGGTTTCGGTCCTCACGGACGCCCCGAAGGACACCTACTACGTCGTGACGCTCGTGAAACGCGAAGAGAAGACCGACAGCGATTACAAGCTGGAAGTGGCCGCGGGCGAGTTCAGCGAGCGGTTCGGCGGCCCGCAGGTGCTGGGCATGTTCCGCCAGCAGAGCCAGCGGAACGCGTACCTGTCCGTCCTCGGGTTGCTGAAGAAGGAGTTCAAGTACGAGGCCACGGAAGAACAGAAGAAGAAGCTCGAAGAGAACGACAAACGCGGCATCGAATGATGACGCGGCAAGCGTGTTTAGCGGCCGCCCCGATGGGGCGGCCGTTCTCATTTCCCGTCCGCAAGAATCATCTCAATCACCCAGCAACCGCGGTAGTGCGGCTTCTCGGCGCGGCAGTGTTCGAGGATTTCGGGGTCTTCGCAACCGGCATCCTGAAGTGCGTCCGCGAGGATGGGCATGGCACTGAAATCACGCGATTCGACGAACCCCTGCGCCATCGCGACCGCCGTGCTCGTGCGCCACTCGGGGTCGAACGCGACCGTGATCTCGGGGTAGATTTGCATGTCGCGAACCATTTCGCACTGAGCCCGTTCCTCGGCGGCCATCAACTGCCAGCGGAGTTGGTTGTAATGTGTCAACTGGTTGTCGAGATGTTCGTGGGCCGCGATAAGCTGTTCAACTTCGGCTCGGCCCTGGAGATGGTGCTGAAGAAGACGCCGATAGGTCTCGACGGGCCTTCCGGGCGCACGTGTTTCAAGAGAGTGAATCTCGCGTTCGAGGCTCCCCCGGTAGCGTTCCAGTTCCCGAGGAAGCGAGAAAGACAACACTCCCCGCGGCGGGTACGCATGGTTTCCAATGGTCGTCCGGCAGATCACTGCGAGGTATGTCACGGCCCGGAACAACTCCGGAATCGTGTTCCTCGCCACTGCGATCAGCATCGGATTCAGCGCGTTTGCGAACGGCAACTCCGGGCTCGTGGCTGAGAATTCGCTCTCCGCGGCGAGTGGTGCCATTCGGCGGATCGCGGCTGGTCCTCGCTCCAGCGCATCCGCCACGCCGATCAGCGCCTCGGACAAATGTTCCTCGACGCGGCGCAGGCACCCACCAGCAATCGCCAGCAGTTGTCGCGGCGTGATGTCTTTCGTCGAGTTGACCTGTTCCTCGAACCGGCTGATCGATTCCCAGAGTTGGCGGGCACGGGACGGTGGCGGGCAATGGCTGCACTTCCGGCCGTCCCAGGCGAAGGCGAATCCACAGCGAGGGCATCGGGGCGTGCGCATGAGCAGTTTCCGGGGCGCAAATGAGCCACCCCGATTCTAGCAAACACCTTCGCCGCATGTTCCGATTACGGTTTCGCTTTCGCTTTCGTGGGTTTCGCTTTCGGCTCATCCTTCGCGTGGTCGTGTGGGTCGTGGTCTGCAGAGCCCGCGCCCACCTGATCCTGTGCGAATTTGAACGCGGCATCCTCGGCTTCCTGCCAGTTGCCAGCTCGGGCCATCGCGACGATCCGCCCGAAGCTCGCACTCTCGGCTGGGGTCATCTTCCCCTCGCGGACCAGTTTCTCCACCCGTTGCTCGACCTGACCGAGCCGAACCGGGTCGCGTGTGTTGCACGCCGAGTACAGCAACTTCATCGCCTCCAGCGATTCCTTGCTGGTCACGGCCGGGTATTGGCGGCAGCCCGGCCACCAGATCACAACAAGCGGAATGGTCAAGAGGACCAGCACGCCCACGAGCCAGCGGGAGTTCGAGCGGGGCGGTTCGTCGTCTGAGGAACTACCATTCACCGGGAATGTCCCCCATGTTCATGCTGGACAGCGCGGCCCAGGTTGTCAGGCTGATGCGCGTGGGGATGAACTTCACGCTCCCGTCGCCGAACAGCACGTTCCCGCCCGAACCGCTCCAGGGGCCGTACATCTGGCAGACGTGACACGTCGGGAAACTCGGCGGGTGAACGACGCCCGGCTCGGTCGCCGCTGGGCCGCTGTGGCACATCACCAGCGTGGCAGCCCCGTCGCAGGCGGTGAACGGGAAGCGGGCCGGGTCGGTCGGGCAGCACGAGGCGTCCGGGTGAACGCCGACCCACGTCTTGTCGCTCACTGAGGTGTGCTCACCGACGAACACCGTGTTGCTCAGACCATCGGTCACGTCCCCCATCCGTGTCTTCGAGTTGCGATAGAACGGCCCGGTCCCTGGTAATCCCGCCAGGCTGTGTTGAACATAGACCCACGACTCGTCCTGCCCGTTGTTCACGACGTAATGCGAACGCCCCCACTCCGCCAGCACGGTCCCGGTGTCCGTCTTCACCTGGATCGTGGGTGTCGCGTTCGGGGCCGCCGGGTTCAGGAACACCTTCGGTGCGTTCTTTACCGCCGTGACGTTGGCCGAGTCCCATGCCGGGAGATCGAGGCGAAGTTGCCGGTACAGTGCGTCCTGCTCCACATAGGGAAGGATCAGGGTGCCCCACCCCCAGCCAGGCGGGGCGTCGAGAGTTGCGGGGTTTGCCGACGGGCTGTAAGTATCGGCCAGGTATCCTGACGGGAACCGTTGGTATGAGTCGTGGTAATTGTGGAGTGCGAGCCCGATCTGTTTCAGGTTGTTCTGGCTCTGCGACTTCGCGGCGGCCTCGCGGACTTTTTGCACCGCAGGGAGTAACAAACCAATCAGCACCGCGATGATGGCGATCACAACAAGTAGCTCAATCAGCGTGAAACCCTGGCGAAATCGCCTCAGGTGGGGGTCGTCTGCCATGGTGGCCTCCGTGTGGTTAAGGATCACTGAATCAGAATATTAGTCTCGGCTAACAGATTGGTTAGGGCAAGTGTTTATTTTTGTTCGCTGAGCCATTTCACTGCGGAAGTGTGAAATGCCTGTTAACCTGAAGTGGTTCTCCGCGATTCGGGGGGGAAACTTGGTTATGGGAGGGCGAGGCTCCTGCCGAGCCACAGACCATCGGCTCGGCAGGAGCCTCGCCCTCCCGACCAAAAACAAGTGCGTCCCCAACAATGGCGGAGAGCCCTTGGAGTGTGCCAGCATCAGGAGTGAGGGCGGCGATGCAGACCGAAGCTGAAGCGTTCCTCCAGAGGATTCGGGCTTACCCGGACGACGACGCGCCACGCCTGATCTACGCCGACTGGCTCGAAGAACAGGGCGCGGTTGGCAACCCGGAATGGGGGCCGGAGCGGGCTTACCTGATTCGTGTGCAGATCGCCCTGGCCCGCTTGCATGATGAGGTCGAACCCGACGAGCCCAACGCCACGCCGAGCGCCCGTGCCGAGCGCGAACGAGCCAGGACGAAACTCCACGGCCGGTTACTCGTTGCGGAACGTGATCTCCTCGACTCTCACCGCGAAGACTGGACCATTCCCTTTCGCGGTCTGGCAACCGGTCTGGAGTTCCGCCGGGGCTTCGTGGAGGAAGTGAAGGTCTCGGTGCTTCAGTGGATTCGGCACGCTCACGAGTTGTTCGTCGCGGGGCCGGTGCGGCATGTCGCCCTGCTCGACCTCGATCGCAACCTGCCGCTGGCCTTCCAGTGCCCATACCTGAACCGGCTCGCAGCCCTCACCGTATATGCCTCGCACAAAGGCCAGCCACTCGCCCGTGCGGTTGCCGACTCGCCCCACCTCGCCGGGTTGAAGCGGCTCTACCTCGGTCGCAACCGTTTCGAGGACAACTCGGCCGAGCACCTCGCAACCAGCACGAATCTGGCGAACCTGGAAGAACTCGACCTGACGGACAACGAGTTGGGCGAGACGGGTGCACGGGCGCTGGCCGCGTCGTCGCATCTGGGGAACGTCCGCTATCTGGAGTTGCGAAACAACCGGCTTGGCCCCACGGGAGCCGAGGCGGTCGCGGGTTCAGAACGGCTCACGTCGCTCCACCGGCTCGGACTGGCGGGAAATGAGATTGGTGTGGCGCGGCTGCACACCATCAGTCGGGCACATGATCTCCTTCGTGTGCCGATCCTCGACCTCTCCAACAACAACCTCAACGCTGCGGGGCTGCACGTGATCCTGACGCGAGCGAGCCCGATGAACGAATCGGGTGTGGTTCGCTTGCAGGAACTCGATCTGGGCCAGAACGATCAACTGGGCAACGAAGGTGCCCGCGTGCTGGCTGGGTGCCCCCACCTCGCGGGGTTGCGAGTGCTTCGGCTCCGTGGGTGCCAGATTGGCGACGACGGTGCGCGTGCCCTGGCCGAAAGCCAGTACCTGAACCACCTCACCACGCTCGACCTGGCGTTTAATCCCCTCGGCGACACGGGATGTCGGCCCTTCCTGAAGACGCAACTGCGGTCTCTCCGTCACTTGATCGTTCCCAACGGCGTGACACAGGGACTTCGGCGGCACCTGGAAATGCGGAATCTGCGCCCACGGGAATGACTCGGCTCTCCCGCGAAGCCGCAAGCGGCTTCGGGCAGAACGCGCGAAAGCCTGTACTGCGCCCCAAAAACTGGGCGCGGGGTAGAGTTGGGATAACCTGAGGTGAAGGAGGTATCCCATGGCGAAGCCGAGAAAGTTTTCA
>PNLP01000071.1 GCA_013823135.1 Planctomycetaceae bacterium | reverse complement strand
CCGTAGTGTTCCCGGACGATGCGATACGTGAGCTTGTACTCGACCACTTCATGCGTGGCGCTTCCATCGGCTCGACGGTAGTGTCGCTCGGCGTGGGTGAGATGAGCCAGCAACACCTCAGCTACGGTGATGGTGTTCGGGTCAGCGGTGTTCGCAGCAGGTGAGGTTTCCAGTTCGAGAAGCAAGGTCGCGAAGGCTGTTCGGGATTCCGGGCTATCAAATGGCCCAGGAAGCAGCTTTTGGCGGCGAATACCGGACGGATCTGTCCAGACGGCACGGCCACGACCGGATTGTTTGTGGGGCAAATACGACGGGGTGGCGTTGCGACGTGAGGCCATTGTGCGGGTTCCTCGAAGCAACTGTGGAACGATTCCACAGTTAGCGTCGTTTGGAAGCCGCACTCCGGGCACCCGGAGGTAAGCGTAAAACGCTTCGGCTGAAGGGTTTAAGTTTAGTGGGCAGTCCCGGGGTTGAACCGGGGACCTAGCGATTTTCAGTCGCTCGCTCTACCAACTGAGCTAACTGCCCCAACTTTTGGTTTTATAAAGCCCATCGCCCTCATCGTCAACGGTTCCGGGCACGTTTCACTGTGCACCAACCACGGGGTTGAAAATACCAAGCGACCCGCACCATTGCTCCGACGGCGAAAACACCGCTCGACGCGACCACGACCGCCCAGACCGTTTCCGACTGGCCAGGAACGCTCGGACGCCCTCTCCACAAACTCATGCCCCCGCGAGCGCGGTCATGAAAATGAGCAAGCGGGTATCCCGAGAAGCCATCCCGAATGGGAAGAAAGAGATTCACACCCGACTCGAGATGCTGGGGGAACCAGATCCCAGTGCGAGGACAAGTTCAACGGTTCCGGAGGAACGATCACAATAATCAATTCTCGGCGGGGACTTCCGAAAGCAGCGGTGCCTTTCCGAGTCGTGCACGAATCTTGTTCACACCAGCCAGCACTCCCCGTCGGGTCAGTAACCAGCGTTCTGCACGGTTCTTGCCTGGGAAGTCCACAAGCATCACGCCCATCAGAATGGTGAGCACTCCCTGCCCTGGTACTCCGGGGAGCGACATGACCCCACCCAGAGCGATCAGCAACCACCCGAAGAAGTTCCGCACAACGGCAAGTACCACACGCACTACGGGGTGGCGTTTGATCGGTCCGCGTGCGGCAGGGTTCACGAAGTAGTCGGCCGGCAGTTGCGAGAGCACATACCCAATCACGACGATACTCACGATCGCTGATGTGACAGCGAGGGCGACTGTGGCAACCGCGACATGCCAACCGGTCCAACCAGGTGGTAGCAGGGATTGCAGCCACTCAGGCAGTTCAGACATGTGCGTGTACCTCGCCTGACTTTCGTGTCGCGGGGCAACATTCACACCGCATGGCTGTATTCTATCCCGGTCCCGTGTCCGTCGGAGATTCACGCAAATGCCGCCCGAACCCGAGACGGAAGTGATTTTGTGTCCGGTGTGTAAGCACATGCTCCGAGTGCCGCTCGACTGGCTCGGCCAGCCGGTGCAGTGCCCGGAGTGCAAGGCGATGTTTCGTGCGCCTGTTCGCGATGGCAAAGGCGGACTCACGGAACCTCAAGTGATCTCACGCCCCGAGTCGCGGCAACCTGTGGCACGTAAACCGCTGGACGCCATGCTCCTGTTGCCAGCCTTCGGGCTACTGTTCTGCGGGTTCGCGGGAATGGTGGTGAATGCGCGCACCGCCTATCAGGCCTTCACCAACCCTGCCGTGATGCAAGAAGCTGTGCGGCAACAATTGCACGGTCTGCGACAGGCAGGGGTCGGTAAGGACGATCCCGAGGCGGACCGAGACCGACTCGACGACGAACGTGCAGTGCAAGTCGTGCAGGTGATGCGAGGCGTGCTTCCCGCGTTCGCTCTGGTGAGCGGTGTGGCTTTTCTGGGGGGTGTGTCGATTGCGACGCGGTGGAACTATCGACTGGCACAACTCGGATGTGTGGCCGCAGCGGTGAATGTGCCACATCTGTGCTGTGTTCCCGGGTCGGTTGCTGGGTTGTGGGCTCTGTTGATGCTGAGTTCGGAGGAAGGCCGGTCGCACTTCGGGAAGTGAGCGTTAAGGCGATTGTTTCCCGGTCCGAGCCCGAGCGCCAAGCGAGGTCAACGTTGACCTCGCTTGGCGCTCGGGCTCGGACCAATGCCATTCGAACCTGCCCGTCGCGGGAACGTTGTGGTCGCGGTGTGTATGATAACCCGATTGCCCTGTGAATGAACACGAGACGCACGATGTCACGCTCCGGCCGGCCCACCGATGATAAACCGCTTCCGCCGCTCTACGCCATGACCCACGGCGGGATCGAGTCCACCGCGGCCGACGAGATCACCCGCGACCTCGGCGGCGAGGTCAAGAAGACCGCTCGTGGCCTCGTCGTCTTCCGCGTCGACAAGCTCACTGACGACGTGCTGAAGATGCGCACGACGGAAGACGTGTTCCTCCTCGCGTGGGGGTCCAACTCGCTCACGTACACGTCCGAAGACCTCGACACGATCAAGACCTGGACCGCCCGCAAGCCGGACTGGGACCACCTGTTCAAGCTGCATCACAAGATTCGCCCGAAGACCAAGGGCCGGCCGACGTACCACATCGTCTGCCAGATGCAGGGCGAACACGGCTTCCGCCGCGCTGACGCGCGGGCGGCGTTCATCGCGGGGCTCGCCGGGAAGATTCCGCACGGCTGGCAGTACAGCAACGAGAACGCCTGGCTCGAAATCTGGCTCACGATCTACAGCAAAACGGCCGTGTGCGGCATCCGCCTCTCGGATCGCACGATGCGGCACCGGACGTACAAGCTCGACCACGTCGCGGCGTCGTTGCGACCCACCGTGGCGGCGGCGATGGTGCGGTACGCGGGGATCGGGCCCGGCATGACGATCCTCGACCCGATGTGCGGTGCTGGCACCATCCTGGCGGAATCGCTGTCCGTGGCCAACGAACGGAGCAAGGCCGGCCGCATCCGTGTCATCGGTGGCGACATCGACCCGAACGCGGTGTTCGTGACCTCGCAGAACATCGAGAAACTCGGCCAGGCCGACCTCGCCCGTTGGGACGCACAAGCGCTTCCGTTGGAATCCAACTCCGTGGACCGAATCATCTCGAACCCGCCGTTCGGCAAGCAACTTTCGTCGCTGGAACAGGTGATGCCGCTGTACGAGGCGACCGGAGCGGAGTGGGACCGCGTGCTGCGACCGGGTGGCCGTGCGGTATTGCTGGCGATGGAGCAGGAAGGCTTGAAGCGAATCCTGCTGTCGAAGGGGTGGATCCCGGCGCGATCGTCGCGCGTGCGACTGCTCGGTCAGTTGTGCGTGATGAGCGTGTGGAACAAGCCAGGGTGACGCCATGACCGAAGCCGAGTGGCTGGCGTGCCGCGACCCGACGCCGATGTTGGAATTACTTCACGGAAAGGCGAGCGACAGGAAGTTGCGATTGTTCGGGTGCGCGACCGCCCCCGGTTTGATGTCGTTGTTCGGCGACAGGCCACCACACGACTTGCTCGAAGCGATCGAACGCTGTGCGGATGCCGGGAGTTTGGACGTTTGCTCCGGGCGACTGACAGTGATCTCAAGTCCGATGTTAGGTACATTTTACGGTCGCACGAAGCCAGATAAGCCACCACTTCTCATGGTCGGAAGCATGGTGCGACCTGACAGTATTGTTGGGTTGATTGAAGTCCTGCAGTTGTTCAACGAGATTCGGGCCGAATGTTATGGCATCGTTGTTGAGATCATTACGCCAACTGGGGCGTTCGTCGAATACTCACAACCTCTGGTTCGAGTCCTTCTGTTACCTGTGTTCATTCAGGAGGACTACAAACATTATGGGTTACCACCGCTTCGAGACATCTTCGGCAATCCATTTCGCCCCGTCAGCTTCGATCCGTGTTGGCGCACGTCAACGGCTGTCTCGCTCGCACAAGGGATGTACGATTCGCGTGACTTCAGCGCGATGCCGATTCTCGCGGATGCGCTCCAGGATGCGGGTTGCGAACACGCCGACATCCTCACGCATTGCCGCGACGAGAAGCAGGTACACGTTCGCGGGTGCTGGGTCGTCGATCTGGTACTCGGAAAGGAATGACGGTACGCTTCAGGTGAGGAGGACGCATCATGCCCACGCTCGCCATTTCACCCCCGCCGTGGCAGCCGTCGCCGAACGTGCCGCAGCCGCGAAAGTGGACCGTCACGGAGTTCGATCACCTGGGGGAACTCGGTTGCTTCGAAGGGCGGCGTGCGTTTCTACTCGACGGAGTGATTCTGGAGCAAGGACCGATGGACCCGCCCCACGCCGACGCCCAGGAGGTGCTGACGGAGGTTGTTCGTAGCGCGTTCGGCTCGGGCTGGCGATTCCGCATCCAAACGCCGTTGCACGTCGATCAGTTCAACAACCCGATGCCCGATCTCTCTGTGATGGCGGGCACTCCCGGTTTTCATGGAGCACACCCAACCACGGCCGCCCTCATCGTGGAGGTATCGGACACGACGTTGCGATCCGACCTGACCGATAAGGCTGAGCGTTACGCCACGGCTGGCATCGCCGATTACTGGGTGTTGGGCCTGAACGGCCGGCAACTCCACGTCTTCCGCGACCCGCAACCGCTCTCTACCGGACTCAGAGCCACCGCCTACCGTAAACACCTGATCCTTGGGCCAACCGAGAGCGTCAGCCCGCTTGCAGCACCGAACGCGACCATTCGCGTTACAGACCTGTTGCCATAAACAGGTGAACTCACGGGAGTGATGCCATGACCGAAGCGGAATGGCTCCGTCTCAACTGAACTGAGGTTCTTTGCATGATCGTCGTTACGGGCGCTGCCGGGTTCATCGGGTCAAATCTCGCACATCGCCTCGCGGCCGAGGGCCACGAGTTGTTGCTGGTCGATCACCCGCTCACGCCCGCCAAGGCCGCGAATCTCGTGGGGTTATCCAGCTTTCGGTTCCTGGATCACGAACGCTTCCTCACCGCACTCCGTTCCGAGGTTCGCGGTGTCGAGGCGGTGTTCCACCTGGGTGCGTGCAGTTCCACGACCGAATCGGACTGGGCCTATCTGGAGCGGAACAACGTCGGCTACACGCGAACGCTGTGGAACTGGTGCGAGGACCACGGTTGCCCGTTCCTCTACGCTTCCAGTGCTGCGACGTATGGCGACGGCTTCCACGGGTTCGATGACCGCACGCCACCGTCGGAATTGACGCCGTTGAACCTCTACGGCAAGAGCAAGAACGATTTTGACATCTGGGCGCTCGCGGAAGTCGCGGCCGGGCGGCGGTGTCCGCTGCGGTGGGCGGGGCTGAAGTTCTTCAACGTGTACGGCCCGCGTGAATCGCACAAGGGGCGGATGGCGAGTGTCGTGTATCAGACGTGGCGACAGGTGAAGGCGACCGGCGGCATGGCGTTGTTTCGATCGACCGACCCGGCCTACGAAGATGGCGGGCAACTCCGCGACTTCGTGTTCGTCGGCGACAATGTCGATCACCTGATGTGGCTCTGGAAGCATGCGACCGCGAACGGCCTGTACAACTCGGGGACCGGCACGCCTCGCACGTTCCTCGACCTGGCAAAGGCCGTGTTCGCGGCGCTGGGTCGCGAGCCGAACATCCGCTTCATCGAGATGCCCAAGGACCTCGCGGGGAAGTACCAGAACTACACCAAGGCGACGATGACGAAGATTCGGCACGCGGGCTTCGATCGCACGCCCACACTACTGGAAGTGGGCGTTCTCGAAACCGTCCGCTGGCTCGAAATGAACACAGGAAGTGTTTAGCGGCCGCCCCGGCGGGGCGGTAACGCTGAGCCGCCCCGCCGGGGCGGCCGCTAAAGAATTATTCGCCTGGCGGAACCTGGTGTTTCGGGGTCACTACCACCACGTCGCATAGACCCCACGGGGTTGAGCCGAACATCGTGTCGAGCACACCCCGACCGTACTTCCGTCGCAGGCTCACTTCTTCCTGAATCCCCAGGCTTGATGGCAACACCTGCTTGAACCCCGCGAGCGACTCGCGGTGCGTGAACAGGATCACCGTCTTCTCGCGATGGTGGCAGTCCACGAACATCTGGTTCACATCCTTCGTCCGCACGTTCCGCAAGTCCGATCGATCTGAGTAGAACGCCAGCGAGTCGCAGTTTCGCGGGAAGCACACGACTGACGTGTCGTGATCGGCCACAAACCGCTCAACGAGTTCCGGGCGGCCGAACGGCGAGCGTTCCTTCGCGTACCACGGCATCCCGACGTGGTGAACCAACAGCACGAGCGCCGCCATCACGCCGACCATCGCGGGAGTTGTCACGCTCGTGTTCCATCGCGTGCGGCTGATGAATTCGCCCAGTGCGAGGCACAGGAACGGATACGCCGGCAGGATGTACGTCGGCAGCTTGCTCCCCGAGCAACTGAAGAAGAACGCACACCACAACCCCGCGAGCAGCCAGAACCCCGCAGCGGTTGACGGCCGGAGGTATGCCGACTGTTCGCCTCGCATCAGGTCACGCAGATACGCGATGACCAGGATCGTTCCCGGCAGCAGGCCGCCCACGAGAATCGGAACGTAGTACCAGATCGGTTGCAGGTGATCGAACGGTTGCAGGAACCGCATGACGTTGTGTTGCCAGAAGAAGTGCCCGAGGAACTGCGGTTGTTCCCGATACATCGCGATGTACCACGGCGTGTTCACCGCGACGACGATGCCGAAGAACAGCACGTAATGGTGTAGCCGCGCGACGGCACCGCGAGCAGCCAGGAACGCGTAGGTCCACAACGGCACGAACAGCAGCATCTCGGCGATCGGTCCCTTCGTAAGAAACCCGAGGCCCGACGCGAACGCGGCCGCAACCCACCAACTCAGTTTCAGCGTTCCAGTTCGCACGGCCTCGAAGCCGCACAGCACCGACACCGTGACGCAGAGCGTCAGCAGTCCATCCAGTAACAGCAGTCGCGCGACGCAGACGAATCCCGGCGCGACACTGAGCAGCAGCGCCGCCCAGAACGCTCCGCGTTCCCCGAGGCTCCTTCGGCCAATCAGGTACACGGCGAGAATCGTCAGGTGAACACAGATGGCCGGCACCAGTCGCGCGGCTTCCGGCGTGATGCCGAACGCCTTGTACGACAGCGCGACGAGCCAGTACATGAGCGGCGGCTTGTCGAGGTAGGGTTCGCCTTGGAGCGTCGGCACCACCCACGAGTTGTTCGTGAGCATCTCTTTGGGAATCTGGGCGTAGCGCCCTTCGTCGGGTTCGAGCAGGTGGAACCCGAGTGTGGGGTACAGAATGGCGGCCGGCAGCAGCAGCACGATCGCGAACGCCCACGGGCGAACGCGTGTATCGGCGTTCGGCTCACCCGAGAACAACACGCGGGTGAACAGGAACGACAGCCAACCGGGGAATGAACGCGATTCCATTCGATCAATCTCCGAATCCCGTTTAGCCGCGACCCGAAGGGGAGCGCTCGAGCGCTCCCCTTCGGGTCGCGGCTAAACGAGTGCCAACTTATCGCACGAGGCAGTTCGCCACGTCAACCCAGGGTGCGCGGTCACGGCGTGAGCAGCGGTGGTCGCGAAATTGTCAGCAGAACGCCCCAGCGGTCTCGCACGCAGGCTTTTCACGATCGGCTCCGAATTTGCCGTGTACGATGGGAGTGTCAGAATCACATCACGAGGATTGGCCCATGAAGAAGCGTTTGCTGATTCCACTGGCCGCGTTTGGTGCGGTGTTCGCCCTGCTGCCCGCCGCATCCATCGCCGAGCAACCCAGTGCGGACAAGTACAAGGCCATCGCCGAGAAAGCCACAGACTTCCTCAAGAAGACACAGAACGCGGACGGTAGCTGGGGGAAGGATCCGCAGAATCGCGGGACGACCGGAATCGTCGTCACCGGGTTGATTCGCACCGGCACCAAGGCAGAAGACGCCCCCGTGGCGAAGGGCGTGAAGTTTATCGAATCGCTCGTGAACGCGAAGTCCGGGCACATCGCTGGCGACGACGCCAAGGCAACGCTCATCAACTACACCACCAGCATCAACATCATGGCGCTCAACGCGGCCGGGAAGGAAGACAAATACAAGGCAGTCATCGGCAACGCCGTGAAGTACCTCAAGGAATATCAGTGGGACGATGCTCGCGGGAAGAAGGAAGACAGCGACTACTACGGCGGCGCAGGCTACGCTGGCGACAAGTCCCGCCCCGACCTTTCGAACACCGCGTTCTTCCTCGAAGCACTCAAGGACGCAGGCGTGAGCAAGGACGACCCGGCGTTCAAGAAGGCGCTCGTGTTCGTCGGCCGCTGCCAGAACCTCAAGAGCGAATTCAACACCGCTCCGTGGGCCGAAAAGAACAACGACGGCAGCTTCATGTACACCGGGGCCAACGGCGGCGAGAACCGACGCACCGACGGCGACGGCACCAAGACCGACATGGGCGGCTACGGCAGCATGACCTACGCGGGGATCAAGAGCATGGTGTACTGCGGCGTCGGCAAGGACGATCCACGCATGAAGAAGGCGCTGGAGTGGATCGGGAAGAACTACACGCTCGATGCCAACCCAGGGATGCCCGAAGTGAACAGCCAGCGCGGCCTGTACTACTACTACCACACGTTCGCGAAGTGCATGGACGCCCTGGGTGAGGACACCTTCGTCGATGCCAAGGGCGTGAAGCACGACTGGCGAGCGGACCTCCTCGCGGCGCTGGCGAAGCGTCAGAAGCCCGACGGCAGCTTCATCAACGAAACCGACCGCTGGATGGAAGGCGAACCAAACCTCGTCACCGGCTACGCCTTGATGGCGCTGAGCTACTGCAAGAAGAAGTGATTTGGATGTATCCGGTGGGGCTCTGCTGTGATTGGTAAGCGAAAGCAGAAGACCCCTCACCCGCTCGCAAAGCCTCGCGACCTCTCCCCGCAAAGCCCAAAGCCGGGGCGAGGTAGGTGTGATAGGTTTTCTCTGAAGGCAAATGGCAGTTGGAACTGTCGAGAAGAGGAACAAGCCCCACCTCGCCCCGGCTTTGCGGGGAGAGGTCGCGAGGCTTTGCGAGCGGGTGAGGGGAAACCACCTTCCCCTAAAACTCCCACGCGAGCCTGACCGGTTACATCCAAGTGATTTCCGGGAATCAGCCAATGCCAGACCGGGTCACGATGCAAATTCCGGTGGTCGAGTTGTGGGACGAGAGTGGGGCGTTGCCGCTGATGCGGCAACGGCACCTTGGCCATTCCGATATTGCCGCGCTATTACGGCAAGGCCCAATCAGGTTTGTCGTGGTCAATTGCGGCGAACGGTTGGATTGGATACCACTTCAAGACTGTTACGATTTGTGGAAACACGAGGTCCAACCGAGGTTGGTTGAGCCGGATGCTTTTTCGTCCGGGTTCCGGCTTGAGAACTTCCCCGGTGGATACTGCTATGTCGCCTCTGAATGGGGAGAGGATGAACCCGTCCCGATTGTCGTACTTGAGATGTACCACTAACTCATCCACATGGACCTTGTCACCGGCATCCACATGAAGTGACCACGCCCCGTTGTCGTAAAACGTGAGACATGCTGGAAACCTGGTTGCTGCCGGTCCTGATCCTCGTTGCGGCCTTGCTGTACTCGTCTGTCGGGCACGCCGGGGCGTCGGGGTACCTTGCCGCGATGGCACTGTTCGGGCTGGCTCCGGCCGAGATGCGGCCCGCCGCGTTGCTGCTGAATGTCATCGTCGCCACGATCGGCACCATCAAGTATTCCCGTGCCGGGCACTTTTCACGGCGACTCTTCTTCCTCTTCACACTCGGGTCCATCCCCTGCGCCCTCCTCGGCGGCTACCTGACGCTTCCATCAACTGTCTACCGGCCAGTGGTCGGAGCGATCCTGCTCCTGTCCTCCGTGCGACTGATGATCGAGAGCCCCAAGCTCGTCGCAGCGGACAAGAAACGTGTGCCCGTGTTGGTGGCAGTGGTGTGTGGCGGGGCGATCGGTTTGCTTTCAGGACTGACCGGCACGGGCGGCGGAATCTTCCTGTCGCCCTTGCTGCTGTTCATGCGGTGGGCGGAAACAAAGGAGACCGCCGGGGTATCGGTGGCGTTCATCCTGGCGAACTCGATCGCAGGACTGGTAGGGTTGCTCTCCAAAGCCCCGACGCTCCCGCAAGGGATCGGCGTGTGGGCCGTCGCCGCGACGCTCGGCGGGTTGATCGGTTCGGAGTTCGGGAGCAAGCGACTGGGTAACTTCACGCTCCGAAAGTTGCTGGCATTGGTTCTGGTGATCGCCGGGTTGAAGATGATCCTGTCGTAACACGCGGCCCATTGCTTCCGGCGTTGACCATTGCTCGCGCCGCGGGCTTGTGGAATAATGCGACAACTGCCGGATGCATCTCAAACACCGAACGGAACCCGCCATGACACGTCGTTCCGGAATCGTCGCCATATTCGCCCTCATCGCGTTCGCCGCACCGGCATCGGCCCAACTCACACCCGAAGTCGGCTACGTCTACCCCCCAGGCGGGAAGGCCGGCACCACGGTCAGCGTTCACCTCGGCGGCGCGGAGTGGACGCCCGACATGCAGTTCTTCGTTCACGACAAGCGCGTGAAGCTCGAAATCCTCGGCTCGCCCGGGGAACTGCTCATCCCGCCGCCGCCGTACTGGTTCGGGGCCAAGGGCCGACTCTCGGCACTGCCCCTGCTGCGTGAACGACCTGCCAAGTTCGTGCTCCCCGCCGACCTGCCCCCCGGCCCGATCCGCTGGCAGGCCGCGAACGCGAACGGTGCCACGTCCACCGGCGTGTTCATCGTCGGTACCGGCACGGAGGTCGTCGAAGACGAGAAACGCTCGGCACCGCAAACGCTCGCGGCGCTGCCAGTCACCGTCTCCGGGCGACTCTGGAAGAACGAGGAAGTGGACCGCTACCGGTTCACCGTCGCCAAGGCCGGGCCGATCACCTGCGCTCTGACTGCCCGAAAGTTGGGTTCCGGCTTCAACGGCGTCCTCGAAGTGTACGACGCGAAGGGGAAACTCGTCGCGGATGATGTGGACACCGAGGGCCACGATCCCGTGCTTACCTTCGCGACCACGGCAGGCGGCGAATACACGGTCGCGGTTCGCGACATCGACCACGCCGGCGATCGCTCGTTCACGTACCGCCTCGAAGTGCGGCCCGAGCCGCGCGTGCTGGCAACGGTTCCCGCGGTCGGCAAACGCGGCGAGACTCGTGCCGTCGAGTTCTTCGGTGTGGGCCTCGCCAATGGCGGAGCAGGGCTGGAATCGCTCAAGGCCTCAGTCGCGTTCCCGGCGGGTGAAGCGGACAGCTTCACATACCAACTCAAAACCCCCTGGGGCACTGTACCGCACACGTTTGCCCTGAGCGACCTGCCCGAAGCTGTCGGCACGGCACTCACCGTTCCCGGCGCGGTCACGGGTGTGCTCGACAAGCCGAACGCCGACGCACGGTTCACCCTCACCGGCAAGAAGGGCGATCGCTGGTCGATCGCGGCCGATGCCCGGCGATTCGGCTCGCCGCTCGACGTGACACTGCGATTGCTCGGTCCCGATGGTAAGCAAGTCGCCACGAACGACGACCTCCCCGGAACCACGGACGCCGGGTTGGAGTTCACCGTTCCGGCGGACGGTTCGTATCAACTCGTCGTCGAAGACAAGTCCGGCGCTGCGGGTTCGAAGACCGCGATCTTCCGGGTATCCGTGCGAGTGCCGGTCGACGGCTACACGCTCCACGTCGCGGCGCAGAAGATGAGCCTGGTGCTTGGCACGAAGGTGCCGCTCGCTGTGAAGGCCACACGGAACGGCGCGTTCAAGGGACCGATCACGCTCGCCATCGCCGGGCTTCCCGCGGGCGTGACCACGACCCCCGCGACGCTCGTCATTCCCGCAGACAAGGCCGACCTTGCCATCACCCTCGATGTCGCGGCCGATGCTGCCGTCACGGCGGGGCTGGTTACGATCACGGGCACCGCGGACGTTGGCGGGAAGCCCATGATGCGTGCCGTGCGCGCACCGCTCCCCTCGACAACCGGGAACCTCGCCCCGCGTTCGCCCGAGGAAACCGAGACTCTCCTCGCTGCGATCACCATGAAGCCGCGGGTGAAGGGTGCACCCGTGGATAAAGACACCGGCCGCAAGGTGCCACGCGGTTCGACGCACCCCGCCGACGTCACACTGGAACGCCTCGAAGGTTTCACCGGCGAGATCGTGCTGCGGCAGGCCGCCCGGCAATCGTATCAGGTGCAGGGGATCACCGGCCGCGACCTGATCGTGCCGCCCGACGTGACGAAGACCGCGTTCCCGTGCTTCATGCCGGAATGGCTGGAAACGAGTCGCACGTCGCGGATGGGGATCATGGCCGAGGTGAAGGTCGCCGACCCGAAGGGGAACGTCCGCACACTGCTCGCCCCGATCAGCGGCTTCGTCACGATGACGATGGAGGGTGCGTTGCTGAAGTTGTCGCACCCGGAAGGAGAGGTGCAAAGCAAACCGGGCGAGGCAATCGTGGTGCGGGTGCGGCTGGCCAAATCCCCGCGACTCGTCGATGCCGTGAAGCTGGAACTGGTGGCGTCGGAGCACGGGGATGTGGCGAAGGCCGACCCGGTCGTTGTTCAGCCGGGGCAGGCCGATGCGGACTTCCGAATTGTGGTCGCGTCGGGGAAACTCGTGGGCGAACACGTCTTCACGATTCGCGGAACGGCCGTGCAACCTGGGAACCTTCCCGTGGTATCCGAAACCGAGGTGCGAGTCACGTTCTTGCCCATGGCGAAGTGAAAGCCGCTTGCGGCTTCGCGACCAGTCAGAAACAGCCCGTGACGAAGTCACGGGCTGTTCGCGTTCATGGTGTTTACTGCGGAGCGGGGTCAGTTGCCATATTCGCCACTAAAGCCGATCTTCCCACCACCGAAGCCGCCCTGGAAACCACCCTGGAAGCCGCCCTGGAAGCCGCCCTGGAAGCCGCCACCACCAAAGCCGCCCTGGAAGCCGCCCTGAATACCGCCCTGAATACCGCCGCCGAAACCACCCTGGAAGCCGCCTTGAATACCACCACCGAAGCCGCCACCACCAAAGCCACCCTGCTGACCGCCAAGGGCGCCGCCACCCATGCCGAGGTAGCCTGGCCCGATCTGCGGGAATGGGCCGACGATGAAGTTACCACCACCGCCTAGCCCGCCGCCAAGTCCACCACCGATCCCACCGCCGATACCACCAATCCCACCGATACCACCAATCCCGCCGATGCCACCAATTCCGCCGATGCCACCGATGCCGCCCTGGAACCCACCCTGAATGCCACCTTGGAAACCGCCCTGGAAGCCACCCTGGATGCCGCCCTGGAACTGGCCTCCGAACCCACCCTGGAACTGACCGCCGATGCCACCCTGGAACTGTCCACCAATGCCGCCCTGGATACCCTGGATGCCACCCTGAATACCTTGGATGCCGCCCTGGATACCACCCTGGATGCCTTGAATGCCTCCCTGGATACCGCCCTGGATCTGCCCGCCCTGACCGGCGATGCCAGCGCCGCCGATCCCGAGTTGCCCCAGCGCGCCGGGCGCGAGGAGTGGTCGGAATGTTCCGGGTGGGACATAAGGAATGAAGTTATTCCGGAATCGCCCCTGTTGTTGGGCACTCACGGCTCCGGTCATCGGCAAGATGGCAATGGCACTGAGGCCAAACGCCGCGTAGAGCAGGCGTCGCTGAAACGACTGGAACATCACGAACCCTCATTCGACAGTGGTGTTGTTTCCCCGAGGCTGACCGCACCCTCCCAAAGGCTCGCATCGTGCTTGCCTTGTCCGTGTTCATCAGCAAGCTGCGTACCATCGCGACCACGGCATTTGGATTTGTTGCAAGTGCTGTTTTTCAAGAGATATGTGCGATCAGATTAATTTGTCATGAGGAGCAATGTGGGACACCGGTGTAGGGATGCGGTGAAGAAATCCCCGCGCTGGCGATTCGTTGTTCACACGATCCACTTGTTCCGAATTTCGAGTGGGGAGGCGGAGGTCAAAATCGTCAGAAGCATCATTCAGAAAGCAAGTTCCGTCGTGGCAGATTCTGCCAATTGAAGCGAGTCTGAGACCGTTTGCAGTGGTTCAATCGGGGGAAGTGACTGTACAGATTGCAAGTTTTGGAGGGGTTGACGTGAGCGGTCGCGGAGGGGATTGAGGTGGATGGGCGCCACCAACCGACTGGCCTCAACAGCACACGAGCTACCGGGCGAATGCCAGCCACCCGGCGAACACACCCGCAACCAGAGCGACCACGCCAATCGCAGCATAGATGATGCGTTGTTTCGTGAACAGTCGCCGACGTTTCTGCGGTCTTGCGGGTCTTGAGCTCGGGCCGCTCGCCGTGTTCGCGTTTGAGACCGAACCCGTCTCCTGGCCAGCGGCGGAGGTATCGACTTCGGTCAACTCTGCGAGGGCCACAACGTCGGAGCCAGAATGCCGGCGAACACTGCTCCCACTTCCCCTGGCGATCTCGGCCAGGGTCGCCTGGAGTGTCGATCTCTGGACGATGTTGGTGCGGGAGAGCCCAGCGATAACGCGCGAGCTGTTCCCCATCCAGGGTGCCAGCGCCGCAACGACTTCCGCCGGCGTCTGGTAGCGGTCGTCGGGCTTCTTTTGCAGCATCTTCGCCACAACCGCGCTCAGTTCGGCAGGGACCGATGAGTTAAGGGAAGTGAGCGTCGGAGGCGTTTTGAGCTGGTGTTGAAGCAACAACTGTGTGGTGGTTCCTTCGAACGGCGGTTTCCCGGCGATGAGCGCGAACAACGTTCCGCCGAGCGAGTAGATGTCGGCCCGGCTGTCCACGGAGAGATTCATTCCCTGTTCGGGTGCGATGTACTCAGCCGTGCCCGCCACCTCCGTGCCTTCGCGGTTCTCCGATCCCTTTTCTGCCGTGGTATGGGCCAACCCCAGGTCGAGGATCTTGACGACTCCATGCTTCTCACGCATCAAGTTCGCGGGCTTGATGTCGCGATGAATGAAGCCCCTCTCGTGGGCGTGTTGCAAGCCGGCCGCAACCTGGGCGATGTACTCAGCCGCCGCGGCGTAGGGGATCGGACCGCTACGCTCGAGCACTTGCTGAAGCGAATCGCCTTCCACGTACTCCATGACGAGGAACGGGGTATCGTTGTGGCTGGCTACGTCGAAGATGCGAACGATGTTCGGGTGGTCGAGCGCGGCAACCGCGCGAGCTTCCCGCTGAAAAGCCTCAACCGCTGTCTTTTGGTCTTCGTTCTTTCCCGGGATCAGAACCTTGAGAGCCACCTTACGGTGAAGCGTGAGGTGCTCCGCGAGATACACCGCCCCCATGCCGCCGCGACCGAGGAGGTCGAGGATGGCATACGACCCCAACCGGAAGCCCTTATGGCGACCGGCGAGAAGTTGTTGAGCCTGGAACCGGGTGATGATGCCGCCCGAAACGAGCGCCGCAGCGGCGTTCTGGGGTTCGGCTGGTAAGGAGAGCCGGGATGCATCCGCCAGCCTCTGCGGCGACGCGACCCCGCTCTTCCTGAGCAATTCGAGTAACTCGGCAGCCGTCGTTGGCGGAGTGGGCATGGTCTCACGACCCGTGATAATGGGAAACGTGCGAGATGTGTGTACCCTTCACCGTTCCCAACTATACAGCAGGAAAACACGCTGCGATAGAGGGTTGAGAATTAAATTGCCATCTCGTCACGGGTTGGGCTGATGTTCTGAGTACACTATTCGGACGTTTGGTGATGCCGGTGTGAGCTGTCTGAATTGTTCGCCGGAAAAAGATTCCGCACGGCCGACTGACTGCCTCTCCCCTCAGTCAGCCGGCCATGCGGTATCAGGCTCTCGCCGTTTGAAATAAAAGCACTCACCGTGCCAATCATCTTGGCCACTCTCCCGAACAGTGCCTAAACGCTTTGCGAATCGGTGTTAATGATCTGTACACATCAAAAAGAATTCTCCGACAGCATCCAGCCATTAACCATGCCACGCCTAGTTTTTGTGCACCGCGCCACCGGCCATGCCCTGAGATTGCGCAATCTGCTCATTTTCGAGATCTCGGTTGACCATTTCCCCCCCCGCGACACACAATCACAGCCACCAAAACCCCCCGTGGGACCACGACACCATGCCCGCGTCTCTGGACGACACTTACGCCGAAGCATTCCGAAGCATTTATGCCTCGGTCCTCATCACCGCCCGTGATGCTTACTGGCTCGACCGAGCCGTGCAGGCCTGCACGGGGAACGCCAGTAGCGCAATCATGTGCGACTGCGAGGCCGGACTGGATCGCCTTGTCGAACCAGCCGAGACACCCGACGGTCGCCCCGGCGCAATCGTGCAATTCCACGTTCCGCGATTCCACAAGGACCGCGAGCAGCGGCTCGAACGCTCGCTCTTGGTGCGCGTGTGCCAGAACGTGCTGACATGCCCGACCACGGCGGCGTTCAACGTGCTCCCCTCAACCGAGCGGTGGTTCCCACTCGGGCGGAAGCTGGCGTACTTCGGCGACGGTCACCAGTACAAGGCGGAACGGCACGGCCGGCGATGCTGGGTAGTACCGATCCTCAGCGGTGAGTTCGTGATCGAACGGAGGTGCGGTTGGGCCGACGGGTTGATGGGCGGAAATCTGTGGTTCTTCGGCGCGACCGCCGACGCAGCACTGGAAGCAGCAACCCGCGCGGCCGCGGCTGCCGCGAAGGTGCCGGGTGTGATTCTGCCGTTCCCCGGCGGCGTGGCATCGAGCGGAAGCAAGGCCGGAAGCAAGTACAAGTTCGCAATCGCCAGCACCTACGCCGAGTTCTGCCCTACGTTGCGCGACAAAGAAGGGATCGAGTCGCGATTGCCGACAGGCGTTGCGAGCGTGCAGGAGATCATTCTTGATGGCGCGGATTTAACGACGCTGATCGCAGCGACCCAGGCCGCAATCGCCGCATCGCGAGACAACACCGACCTGCTCACCATCTCGGCAGGCAACTACGGCGGTCGCCTGGGGAAGAGTTTCGTTTACCTGAACCCCGAGAAGCAGCCGAAATCGTGATTACGGACCAGGGGTTTGCTCACTTCGTTCGACATCTGTCCGAGCCCGAGCGCCGAGCGAGGGTTATGGTGATTCCCTCGCTTGGCGCTCAGGCTCGGACCGGGCGACCATTCCACGATCACGCGATCACTTCTCGAGTGCCTTGATCTTGGCCTTGAGATCGGCAACGGTGGCTTCGAGTTCCGTGGCCTTCTTCTTGGCGGCGTCGGCAGCGGCCTGCGCTTCCTTTGCCTTGGCCTCGGCCTTTTCGATGGTGCCGGGGAGCACCCGGCCCCGCATCGCAACTTCGAGTATCTTCGCGTGCTCGTCAGTTGCAACCTTCGCGGCGTCGGCAGCCTTCTTCGCCTCGGCGGTGGCCTTCTCGGCCTCGGCGGTCACCTTGGCGAGCTTCTCCTTGAGCTCGGCAATCACCTTGGCATCGGCCTCGGGCGCGGTCGGTGCTGGCGGGGGAACGGGCTTGAGCTTGGCCTTGATCTCGGCAATCGCGGTTTCGAGTTCCTTGACCTTCGCCTTGGCGGCTTCGGCTGCTGCCTGGGTTTCGCCAGCCTTGACCTTCAGTTGTTCGAGAACCGCGCCGTTGATCTTGCCGAGCTTGCCGGCTTCGACCAACTTCGCCAGCTCGTCGGCGGCGACCTTGGCCTCCTCGCCGGCCTTTTTCGCATCCGCCGTGGCCTTCTGCACATCAGCGGTCAGTTTGTCGAGTTTAGCTTTGAGTTCAGCGGCCTGCTTGGGATCGAGTTGCGGGGCGGTTGCGGTCGCGACCGCGCCACCCAGGAAGACGAATACACTGGCTGCGAGCAAGAAACGAATCATGAACCAGACTCCGAAAGGAATGTAGAAAAGGGGGTTCGGGAGAAGTGAACGGATGGTGGGTCGAAGAGCCACCGCTCCCTTTCGGTTGTACAGCAGGGGTGAGCACCGGGGAAGCTCCGACCTTATCCTTGTTACGTGCGGTCCGTATCCTTGACCTCGGAAACGTGACTCGATCTGCGACCCTCTTCCCCCACTACTACCATGCACGCCATCCAGCTTGAGAAGCCGCAACAGTTCCGCATGATCGACGTTCCCGAGCCGCCCGCGCCTGGCCCCGGCGATGCCGTCGTGAAGATTCACCGCGTCGGCATCTGCGGCACCGACCTTTCCGGTTACCTCGGGAAGATGCCGTTCTTCAGCTACCCCCGCATTCCGGGTCACGAACTGGGCGTCGAAGTGGTCGCCGTCGGCCCGGACGTGACGAACGTGAAGGTCGGCGATCGCGCGGCCATCGAGCCGTACATCAACTGCCAGAAGTGCTACTCCTGCGCCCGCGGACACACCAACTGCTGCGAGAACCACCTGACGCTCGGCGTCCACATCGACGGTGGCTTGCAACCGCTGTTCACGATCCCCGCCCGCAAGTTGCACGTCTCGAAGAAGCTCACGTTCGATCAACTCGCGCTGGTCGAAACCTTGGGGATCGGCCTGCACGCGGTCAACCGTGCGAACCCGCGTGCCGACGAAACCGTGCTGGTGATCGGTGCCGGGCCGATCGGTCTGAGCGTCATCGAGTTCGCCAAGATCACGGGTGCCCGCGTCGTGGTGATGGACATCAACGAGCAGCGGTTGCGGTTCGTTCGCGAGAAGATGGGCGTGACCGAAACGATTCAGGCGCAGGGCCTGGAAGCCGACGTGAAGACGTTCACCGACCTGACCGGCGGGAAGCTCGGGAACGTGGTGGTGGACGCGACGGGGAACGCGAAGAGCATGGTAGCCGCGTACAACTACGTCGGCTTCACGGGTCGGCTGGTGTGGGTGGGCATCACGCAGGACCCGCTCACGGTGATGCAACCGCTGATGCACCGCCGCGAGATGACGTTCATGGCGAGCCGCAACGCCGTGTCGCACGAGTTCACGCGGATCGTGCGGTTGATGGAGGGCGGCGTGATCGACACGACGCCGTGGATCACGCACTCGGTGCCGTTCGACGCGATGATCGACGAGTTCCCGAAGTGGCTGAAGCCCGAAACCGGTGTGGTCAAGGCAATGGTGGAGTTGAACTGAGACGGCCCAGGCGTCGGTGGCAACCCGGCCGGCGTCGGCCGGTCGGGTCGGGCACGAGCACGAACCCACCGACAATCCAGACGCTCACCCGCCGCAGGCACCGGTTCGAGATTTTGCTGTCACGGCGGAGGCCCGTGATCTATTCTGGCTCCATCGACCGTTTCGGGATCGGCTGTCGGAGATAAGCAATGTCCCTGATTTCCAGAATCGTTGCCGTCTTCACCCTCGCGGGCTTCGCGGTCGCGTGCTCTGCCGACGAGAGCCCCTCCACCCCCGTCGAAGGCAAGACCAACGGCGAGAAGTGGTGGCGCGGAAACTACGAGCGGATCAACGCCGACATCAAGAAGATGGACGGCAAGATCGACGTTGCCTTCGTCGGCGATTCGATCACCGCACGGTGGAACGGGGATCTCTGGAAGAAGCACTGGGGGGCCTATCGCGCCGTCAACATGGGCATCGGCGGCGACCGGACGCAAAACGTGTTGTGGCGTCTCGAGAACGGCCAACTCGACGGCTACGAGGCGCGCGTGTTCGTGGTCATGATCGGCACCAACAACTGCTGGGAGAAAACCGCCGACCCGGCCGACGTGGCGGCGGGAGTCAAGGCGGTTGTCAAACTGATCCAGACCAAACAGCCGAAGGCCAAGATCCTTCTGATGAGCATTCTCCCCACCGGCGAAAAGCCAAACCCCGGCCGCGAAAAACGAGCAGCCGTCAACGCCTTGATCTCGAAGCTCGCCGGCGGCGGGGTTGAATACCTCGACATCGGCGAGAAGTTCCTCGAAACCGACAAGACCATTAGCAAGGAGGTCATGGGCGACTTCCTGCACCTGGCACCCAAGGGGTACGACATTTGGGCCGAGGCGATCACCGGCAAAATCAAAGACATCGTGAAAGAACCCAACGCCGGCGCGAAGCCGTAGCCAGCGGTCTGCGGCGGTTCCGATCGGCTGCCATCGTGCGGTTGATGGAGGGCGGCGTGATCGACACGCCGCCGTGGATCACGCACTCGGTGCCGCTCGACGGGATGATCGACGAGTTCCCGAAGTGGCTGAAGCCCGAAACCGGTGTGGTCAAGGCAATGGTGGAGTTGAACTGAGACGGGCTCCGGATGCCCGAAGTGTCTTGTCCGAGCCCGAGCGCCGAGCGAGGGTTGGCGTTGTCCCTCGCTCGGCGCTCGGGCTCGGACCACCACTGCGACCCAAGCGGGGCGTCACGTCCACCGTGGGTGAATTCGCCCACTCATTTCAGAGCAGTACGCGGACATCTCTCAGTATAGGCCACAAGTCCAAGAGGGTGCGATTGCACCGATTGTAGCCGGATTGAGTGCGAAACATTGTCTTCGCATTACCGCCTATGCTGATTATGGGACGGATCTGGATGCAGCAACCAGACAGTATCCGCTCCGTATCCGGATGGTCGCAGTTCCCGTACTTCCGATCCGGAACCCAATTGCTGGACTCGCCTACCCATACGATACTGGATGGATCGAAAACTTTGGAGTTCCCGGTTTGTAAGGCCAATTTTGAGGTTGTTATGGCAATTCCGGATATTGTCCAGGTTGTTCCTCCACCCGATGCTCCAGTGGCTACCGGTACTTCTCTTGGCTGGGCCGAGGTGGAATTGCGAATAGGGACGAGGTTCCCGGGTGATTTTATTAACCTGATCAATCAGTATGGGTCCGGATGGTTTGAACTTGGGGATATTCTGGGATTAACAATATGGAGTCCTTTTGATATTTATTACTGGACCATGAATGAGACTACGTGTAGACTCTTTGGATTTCCTTATGGGCGAGACACTGTTCACGGTGGCCCCGCTCGACCCCATCCACTTGGCCCAAGCCTCATTCCGATAGGCAAAAATAACGATGGAACATATATATTTTATTTCGCACTTGGCAATCCGGAGGATTGGCAAATCCAGACTATTCATTTTAAGAATCGGTATTTTCAGCAGTTTGATATGTCGATAACTTCCTTCTTGGCTGAGACGTTGGCTGGGAGGCTTCCTAGCGTTTTATTTTATTGGAACGGTTGGTATCCCGATGGCTCTTCTCAACCACCTCCAGCGCGGTTTACACCGGGGGCAATAACTGTTTGATGTGTCATAGCAAGGCAACTGAGACGCTCCGAATTGTGACGCACCGAATTGTTATCACAGTCGTTGCCGAATTCTCGCGTGATGAATCTGGCGGCATAAACGAGATTTGTACCGCGCTCTTCGGAATTTTGGAGGCGGTCGGCCTACCGGGTCGGATCGTTCGGACGGCTGCGGCAAGACGAAGTCGCGCACCCACAGAACACCCAACGCAGGCGGCTACTTCGGGGCAGTTGTCGCGAGTGTGGATCGCTTCGTTTGGTGCAGATGCAACCAGAGTTCCAGAAGTGCGACGGCGTCGGCGAAGTTGTAGTCGCACGCCAGCAGCAGGTCGAGGTTGTTCCAGTTCTTCCCGCACCCGAAGCAGTGAGTGTGGCGCACCGAATTCTGGTCGCATCCGTTGCCAAATACTGACCGTATGAATTTGGCTGCATAAACGGGCCGATTACCTGTGGCGCACCGAATTGTCATTGCATCGGTTCCCGAATTGTGGCGCACCGACTTGTCATCGCATCGGTTCCCGAATTCAGGCTGTATGAATTTGGCCGCGTAACGAGGCCGTTTACCGCGCTCTTCGGAATTCTGGAGGAGGTCGGCGCAGCGGGTCGGACCGTTCGGACGGCTCCGGCAAAACGGCAACGAACACCCACAGCATCCGACGCAGCGGGCTACTTCACCTCCGTTGTCGAGCGTTTAGATCGTCGAGACAGGTACTCGCGCAACAAGTCTTCGAGAAGTGCGACGGCCGAGCGGAAGTCGAAGTCGAGAGCCACCAAGAGATCAATGTTGTTGAAGTTTCGTTCGCAGGCAAAGCAGTGGGCGAGGTTGTTCCGTGGGTTCACGACGACGAGCATCTCGTTGCACTGCGGGCACAAGAAGACGAAGCGTCCGTCACGCATCTTCGACGGCGGGCCTTCGCGGCCCAAAGCAGAGATCGTGACGGACATTGGCAAGTCGTTGCGAAGCCGACGCAGCAGGTCCGCCGTGAACATGAACGTCTCCGTCAGTGATGTCCGCGAGGTCAGTAGTCCTTGAGGTCGGTTTCCTTCTGCCAGTGAGGTTGCATCAACACGCGGTTCACGTTGTCGATGTCGATCGTCTTCTTCGCACTCCGCACCGCCTCGATCAGGCAGCCGACGCAGAGGTTGCGAGCCGCTCGCAGAACGCCGTCGGCCGAGTTCACCAGCAGGTTGATGGCCGCTGTCGTGAACGTGTTGTGGGCGAGTCCCACACGGTCGAGTTCCCGCAGGATGAAGTCCCGCATCGCATCGGGGATCAGTCGCTTGGTGATGACCGAGTACGTCACGCGGCTCTTGATGTCGTGATTGACACCCAGGTCGAGCGACGCGAGCAAGTTCGGCCGACCGATCAAGACGAGGTTGTGGTTCTTGGGGAAGTCCTCGAACAACAACCGCAACTTGCGAAGGTTGGCCAGGTCCATCAGGTGGGCGTCGTCGAGGATCGTGGTCAGCGACTTGCCCGTGCGGCTGTCCGTCTTCTCGTCTCTGGTCTCCCGATGCTCCAGGTCGGAGGTGTGGGACGAAACAACACGTTCGTGAAGTTCTTCCCCGGATATGCGAAGCAGGAAGCAGTCATAGCCTCGATCCTCGCACTTTCAAACGTTATCGTTGTGACCACACACAGCGGTTCAAAGTCATTTCACATTTCCCCGAGATTGCAACTCGCGAATATCGAGGGTACGTTGCTCTCAGTTCAGGGAGAAACCACTCGGGGGAACCATGCTCACAATCTCCGCGAAAGCCATCGGCCGAAAGCAACCAATCATTGGCGACTTCTCCATTCCAATTCCAGACGGCATCGCCGCTGGGCGCTCGGTGCTTCTGCGTGACGTGATCGATCATGTCGTCCGTTCGGAGGTGGATGCGTTCCGGGATCGCCAGGCGGAGCGTCGGGTGTTCCGAGCATTAACCGCCAAGGAGATCAACGAGGGCTTGGTAACCGGGAAAGTCGCAGCCGGCGCGAGTGATCTCGATCAGGCAGTCGATGTCGAACAAGCTGTCGCGACGGCACTCGAAGCCTTCTCGGATGGGCTATTCCTGGTTGTCGTGGACGATGTGGAACTCAGCGATTTGAACGCCGTCGTGCCGCTCACCGACTCGAGCCGGCTGACATTTATCCGTCTCACCATGCTGGCTGGAGGCTGACCCGTGTTGAAGCCCGACCTCGCCCGAGAACAACTCGGGAAGCTCCAATCGAAGAAGCACCGGCAGGGTCGCATCACCCGGCTGCAGAAGCTCCCGAAGCCGCTCGCGGCGACAGGCCTCGGAGTCTTTGGGTTGCTACCCACGGGGTCACCCCCAAGGGAGTGGCCGGAACGCCGCAAGCTCGAAGCGGAGTCTGCACTTCAACTCGGTGACGATCACAAGGGCCGTGCGAAGATCTTCGCCGCGCTCTTTCCGACGATCCACGCAGATGTGGAAGCCGGCTGGCAACTGAAGGGCCGAATGCCGTACACGTCAGGCTACAACCGTCGCGGGTTTCGTGCCCCCACGCGACCTGAGTTGTATGCATCGACGCGGCAGACATATCTCGAATCGCTGTTCGATGAACTCGGACAGATCCCCGATGATGTGCTCTCGGCCGAGTGGCTCGCGGCGTGGGCAGTTCACCTCGGCTATCAAACCGACGAGTTCGGTTACCTTCTCGCCGGGGTACTCGACGTTGGCGGGCCGGATTCCGAGACCGTGTTTGCCATCTTGAAAGACTCCGCGGCGAATCGACACGAGATCGGCGGGCCAGGCGGCCACGCGCTGCGCGGATTGCTGTGCAGCGCTCGCAAAGAGGCCTGGGAATTCTGCGAGAACCTGTTGCTGGCGGCACAACGCCAGGAAGGATTGCGTCAAACGATCCTCGAAGCCGTGGACGAAGCCCATCCCGAAGCGTTTCGGCGAATGGTCGGCCTTGTATTGGATCAGAACCTCATCCGGTTCGCGTCGGTCGCTCGTGCCGCAGGTGTCTGGTTCGGCGAAGATGAAGACGTCGGCGACGCCAAGAAGCTGAAGGCCGATTTGCAAGCGTGTCGTGATCTGCTTGGCAACCCTGCGGTCCGGAAGAAAGCGATTGACAAGGGCGATGCCGCGACCGCATATCGCGGGCTTTGGGCGCTGGCCTACGAGGATGTGGAAGCCGCGGTGAAGGCGGCGATTCCGCTTCTCAAGGACAAGGACACTGCTCGACGCTTCGCAGCGGTGAAGCTCATCAATGAAAGCGACTTTCCCGAAGCCGCTCAACTCTTGCTTCCCCTTCTCGACGATCCCGACCTGCGTGTGGTGAGTTCGGTCATCGACCACTATAACTCCGGGTCCAACAACGAAGAAGCCGCAACTCACTCGCTCAAGGATCTGTTCGAACGGCTTGAGAAAGTCATCCCGAAACTCCCCGCGAAGCAAAAGGAATTGAAGCCGCTCGTTTCCTTCTGGCCCGTAATGGATGTCGGGCAGGAAGACGCCGCCGATCTCTTGATCAACTACCTCGGGAAACGCCCCGCCGAACGGCTTCTGCCCTACCTGCCTATGATGAGCGAATACGTCCGTGTGCGGGCACTGGCGAAGCTCTGCGAACCGCGAATGCTGACGACGAAAGTTCGCCAGACTCTCCTCGCAATCGCCGGCGAACCGAACCGCTACGTCCGCGAAGCGGCGATCAAGTACCTGAAAAAATCCAAGCTCGCCGAAGACGAAGTCCAGACGCTCGAAGGGTATCTCACCCGCAAGACCGCCGACTTCCGTCGCGGCATCTTCGGGCTGCTGCTCAACCGCACCGACAAACTCGTCGTTGGCACCATCGACCGATTACTGGCTGCTGGTGACGCGAACCAAAGGGCCGCAGGGATCGAACTCGCGCGACGAATGGTCGATGACGAGCGGATGGCCGAGCCGATCCGTGAGCGATTGCGTGATTACCGCGAGACGAAGGGGAAGCGGCTCGCCACTGCGGAAGCCAGTGCCATCGAGATCGTGCTCAACCCCGCGAGCCGACCGCCAACACTGGAAAACGGTCTCGGGTTGTTCGACCCGGCCGACCGCACCCCCGTTGTCGAACCCACGAAACGGAAGGTTAAGTTCGCCACGCCCGCTTCGATCGCGTTCTTGAAGGAACTCGACGCGTTCATCCACGAACACCGCGACACGACATTTCTGGACACCCGTGACAAGGCGAACCCTGAAGAGAAAGTTCTCGGTTCCATTGAGTACCGATGGCACTTCCCCGGGATTGACGGGAAGCTCACCGCCGAGCAAGATCGCGCGAACCTCCCGCTACTCGAACTTTGGGAAGGCTGGTGGAAGTCTCGCTCTGCCAAGACTCGCGATGCCGACGGGTTTGAACTACTCCGCGCGATTGCCCTTCCCACGATCGAAATCCGTGAGGGTGAAGAAGGTGACGATGACTGGGATGACGACGATGAGGACGATGACGAGAAGCCAACACCGGCCAAGATCGCGTTCAATAAAGCCAAGGAACAGGTCATCCCCAAGGACCGGGTGAAGCTCCGCTATGACGTTCTGATTGAGCAACTGCTCGGATGGTTTGAGAAGCTCTATCGGCCGAGTGGAGCGAGCGACTTCCTGCTCGATGCCGCTGAAACCGCGTTCGCTCTCGTGCCGCAGATTGTGATCGGTCAGACTCCACTCGCCAAGCCGGAAGGAGCAGGAGATGACGATGATGATTTCGATGACGACGACGAAGAAAATGTGATCGAATGGCGGGAAGACGACGAATTCCACACGTGGCTCCGACTCGCGACGAACAACCGCACGGCAACGGACTGGAGTGCAACGCACGACGTTCGCCTGTACCAACTGGAACGCTGGCGTGACGAGCCGATCCCCGGAGTGCAACGGCTCCGACCGGACTTGTCGATACTCCTCTCGGCCTACGCTGCTGATGCCGTAACCCTGGTGGACTTCCAGGATCATCTCATCGGCCCGCGACCCCGGGAACGCTGGGGTACGTCGTTCGATTCGCTTGAGGCACTGACTTCACCAAATGCGGACACGCTCTACCCGGTTTTCGCCAGGCAGCCCGAATTGAAGCAAGCCGTAAACGAAATCGTCGCCCGGGTGATCGAACTCGAACTGATCCGCGGCGAGACTCCGACGGCCGCAACGAAAGCTGCTAACAGCATCAAGCAACTTTTTGGTCGCGAGACGCTGTTCAAGTTGATCGCGGCGCTCGGCAAGCACGGCTTCGGGAAGACAGCCCGCTGGGGCGAAAGCGAAAACAAACCCGCCGTGCTCACGGGGTTGATCCAGAAGTGTCTGCCACTTCCTGCCGACACTCCGGAAGCCTTCGCCACCGCAACGAAGGAGGCGATCGCCGCCGGGCAGTTCGAGATCGAACGGATCGTCGAGCTTGGTTTGGTTAATCCCCGCTGGGTCGAACACGTTGCTGCTGCGATCAAATGGCCGGGCTACGCGGAAGCCGTGTACTGGTTCATGGCGCACACTGAGAACCGCTGGGAGAGCGAGTTCGACAGCACTGATGACGACGATGACGATGACACGGATGAATCAAACAAAAAGTCGAAGCCAGACACGCAGTGGCAGACGATCCTGAAGGCTCGCACCAATCTTTCCGCCGAGCAGCGCGAGGACGGGTTGATCGACGTGGCGTGGTTCCACAAAGCCTACGCCGAGGTCGGAAGCGCGACTCGATGGGACACCATCGAGGCTGCTGCCAAGTTCCTGGGTTACGGCCAGGGGCACAAGAAAGCGGCTCGCCTCGCCGATGTGCTTCTGGGCAAAACCAAGAAGAAGGATTTAGTCCACGGGATCCGCTCGAAGTTCCTCAAGGAAGCGGTTCGGCATCTCGGATTGCTCCCGTTGCCCGAGGATCAGGCGAAACGCGATGCCGAACTCGCGGATCGCTACAAGGTGCTGAAGGAATACGAACGCTACGCCCGGGGGCTGAGTTCGCTCTCGAAAGAGCCGGCAATGCAGGCCGCACGACTGGGGATGGAGAACCTCGCGGTCACTGCGGGGTTCGCCGATCCTGTGCGGCTCGAATGGGCCGTCACTGCCCGCGAGGTTGCCGATATCGCGAAGGGACCAGTCACGGTAACGGTGAAGAATATCGCCGTCAGCCTGAGTCTCAACGCAGATGGGGAATTGCTCCTCGCTACCACCAAGAACGGCAATCCACTGAAATCGCTGCCAGCCGAAGCGAAGAAGAACGCCAAGATTGCCGAGCTACTGGAGCGAAAGAAGAACCTCACCCGGATTGCAGCGAGCACGAAACGCTCGCTCGAACAGGCGATGTGTTCCGGGGATCTCTTCCGTGCGGCCGAGTTGAAGGCACTGATGGAACACGCTCTCGTCCGCCCGCTTCTCGAACGGCTCGTGCTCAAGACGCCTTCAGGAATGGGCTACCCTGTGAAAGGCGGCACAGCGCTCAAGAACTGGGATGGTAAGACAACTCCCGTGAAGGCCGCCGACGAGTGGTCGATCGCGCACCCGCTCGATCTGCTCGATGCGGGCGACTGGCACGAATGGCAGGGTGAGTGCTTCCGAACGGAACGCCGTCAGCCGTTCAAGCAGGTCTTCCGCGAGATCTACGTGCTGACCCCGGCCGAGAAAGAGGACGGCGACAAGTCGCGCCGTTACTCGGGGCATCAGGTCAACGAGCAACAATCGAAGGCATTGTTCGCGACTCGTGGTTGGTCAACGCGGGACGACATCAGCAAGCTCTATCGCGCAGCAAACCTCGTTGTGAGCGTGGACTTCGATCACGGTTATTCGACGCCCGCCGATGCCGCAGCCCCGGCAATCCGCGAAGCCGTGTTCCATCGTCGCGGCGACTGGAAGACGATGTCGCTGTCCGATGTTCCGAAGAAGATTTTCAGCGAGGTGATGCGCGACCTCGACCTTGTTGTGAGCGTTGCGCACGTTGGCGGTGTCGATCCCGAGGCGACACAATCGACCGTGGCGATGCGGGCCGATCTCGTCCGCGAGACGTGCCGACTGTTGAAGCTGGCGAACGTTCAACTCGACAGTAAACACGCTCTGATCCAGGGTGAGTATGGGCATTACTCTGTTCACCTTGGGAGCGGGGTGGTTCACAAACAACCGGGCGGTTCGCTCTGCGTTGTCCCGGTGAATGCTCAGCACCGCGGCCGCCTGTTCCTCCCGTTCGCGGACGACGACCCCCGCACGGCAGAAATGGTCTCGAAGGTGCTGTTGCTGGCACGCGACAAGGAAATCCAGGATCCTTCGATCCTGGCCCAAATCGTCGCGAAGTGAGCTTGCCGATCAGCCGAGGTTCCGTTTGAATCGGTGCGCGGTCATCCTGGTTCTCATCGCTTCCGCAGGGGATTGGCCGCATTTGCGAGGCCCGCGGTACGACGCCCATTCCCGCGAGACGGGTATCATTTCGAGTTGGCCCACGGCCAGGCCGCCGATGCTCTGGACGCGCGAACTCGGCGCAGGCTACTCGGCGTTCGTGGTCGCCGAGGGAAGAGCGTTCACGCTGTTTCAGACCAGCGCGGGCATGTTCCTGATCGCGATCGACGCGGAGTCCGGAGCCGAACTCTGGAAGGAACGGTTCGACTGGCCGTGGCACCCTCGCGGAACGTATCCGGGACCGGGTGAGCGTCGTCGAGGATCTTGGTCAGCGACTTGACCGCGTGGTTCAGAGCGAACGCCTGCTCGATGAGCTTGCGTTCGCAGATTCACAGGCATAGGCGGGTAATTGTTCCACAAATCATTACGGCATGTTAGACTGACGCCCAAACACCAAACAACCCAGTCGGAGTTGCCCGTGCGCACCCTCCAGTTGCTTGCGGCAGTGTTCGTGCTGACCTGCGCCGCCCCGGTGGCCGCACAGACCGATCTCCGCGCTCAGTATGGCACTGACAACCTCGATGCCGCCAAGCTGATCCAGAAGGGAATGCAGGCATCGACGGCTGGCCGGCCCAAAGATGCGATCGCATCCTTACGCGAGGCGATCAAACTCGACCCGAAATGCGGGATGGCTCACTTCCAGTTGGCTCTCGCTCACGGCGACGCCGGCAACATCGACGAAGCGTTCGCGGAATACAAGGTTATGTTCGCGGACGACACCCGAGCGACGCGGAACCTGAGGGCGCTCGCGGCCACTAACGTTGGGCTTACTCATGGACGACTCGGGGATCCAGAGGAAGCCGCCAAGTGGTTCGCCCGGGCAGTCCTGGAAGACTACGACAACGAATACCAGCAACGAGCCAAGGCGTACCGCAACCTCGCCATTTCCCTCCGCGATCTGAAGAAGCCGCTTCCCGCCGCCATCGCAATCGCAATGGCCTACGAGGACAAGGCCCGCAACTGTGACATCAACATGGTTCGCGAATTCTTCAAGAACATCGGCACCGCCGAGTCTGCCCGCGTCCTCCGAGTCGAGTCCCCACCTCCCATCGGCAAACCCCGGGCCACCCGCCCAGACCTCGAAGAGGTCAAACTGGATGTCGAGATCGACGATACCATCCGGGAACTCCTTCCCGACCCTGCCGGCAAGTACGTCCTTGCGCTCACCGAAGGCGCGTCTTTTTTCCTGATCACACCTGGCGAGAAGCTCGCCGTCCGCAAGATCGAAACCGCCGCCTTCGTGGGAGCGTGCCTCGTGGATGGTGCCCTGTATCTCTCCCGGACGAAGCCCGATCGCTTCGACCGTGTTGATGTGCAGACCGGCAAGACGCTCGCTTCTCACGAACTCGACAAGCCGGCACCGAAAACGTTCTTTGCAGCACCGGCCCGCGGCCGCGTGTTCTTCCCGCTCGACGGGGTCGTTCACCAGTTTGACATGAAATCCCGGAAGGTTACCGCCACGAACACGCCTGGTCACGTCGTTGCAGGGCACCCGGGCCAGCACATCGTCTACAGCTACCAGAAGCCGGACCGGCAGGCTCCGGGCGGATTCGTCGTGATCGACGGCCGCGTCTTCCAGGTCGCCCGCCCGGTCGAGTGGATGCAGGCTACACTGTTCGCTTCGGTCATCACGCCGACGGGGTTACTTCTCGCCGAAGCGCGGGACAACGCCGCATCGAACGCTTCGCGGTTGGTCGTCGGCGTGGACGGATCGACGATCGCCCTTGTCGGGGGTGGCGGCTATCGACCAACGCAGAAGTCCGCGGCAGGCGGATACGGTGTCGCCGTGTTCGATAGTTCAAACACGGAAACACCGAAGGGCTTCTTCGGAACCGGGGCCTATCCCCTGGGCGTGTGCATCAATCCGGTGACCGTCACCGTGGCCGCCGCGAACGCTGGCAAGTTGTCCGTGTACCCGATTGGCTCCGAGGCGACAGAGGATAAGAACGCCGTCTCCGGGAAATGGTCCGGCGTGATGACGTGGGCAGGGGACGGCCGCACGCTGATCGCGGCACGGAGCGGGAAGGGCGTGACCGCTTACCAGATCAAACTCACGCAGGATGAAGAGGCGATTGCTGCGAAAGCCGCCGTGATGAAGCCGGTTCCGCTGATCGGGGGGAACAAGCTGACCACCGCGGTCGCCAGCCCAATCGACAGCCTGAAGACATTCGCAGTTCCTGCCGAGGTTACTCCCGAGGTCATCCGGCAGGTGATCACCCGGGTGACGAAGTTCGGGCGGAGCGAACGGCCGACGCACTGGGCGGCACACCCGACCCACGCCAAGGACGATGCAACGATCGCTCTCGTTTCCGAAGCGATCAAGGCACTCCGCAGCGGATCGGCAGAGGTGCTGGGTATCGCGTTGTACAAACTGAAGAAGGCGAACACGACCACTCCGAACGTGCCACCGATCCAGTTCTTCTTGGCAGAACTCCAGGCGCGGAAGGACATGGCAGAGGATGCCGAGGCCGGCTTCATCGCAGCGATTCGTGGCGACGCTGGCCAAACCGACATCACGCCGCTGGCACTCGAAGGGTTGGCTCGCCTCTACAGTACCCGCGGAGATAAACTGAAGGCCGCGTACTGCCGGGCGTCTGCTCTCGAAGTCGATAAGGCCGATCCGCGAATGATCCGGATGCTGGTGGAGTCGCTCCGAGCAGCGAAACTGGACGCTGATGCGGACAGTGTGGCGAAGCTCGGCACAGCCACAGGGACGACCGAGACTGCCGGACCCGTGAAGGATCTTCCGGTCCTCCCGGACCCGGGAGTCGGGGGCAAACTCAGCGGAGAAGCGGTGTACGAGTTGGTTGCCCAATCGGTGGTCGTCATCAAGACTCAGAACGGGAGCGGCTCTGGCGTGTGTGTCGGCCGCGGCGACCTGATTCTGACGAACGCCCACGTCGTGGACGCGGCAGACGAGGTGACCGTGCTGACGTTCACCCTGAAGGACAAGACGCTGGTTCGCGGGAAGGAGACGAAGGCGAAGGTAATCTACCGGTCCGAGTCGGCCGACCTCGCGGTGGTGCGATTACCGGAAGACGGCCCGAAGTTGGTTCCTCTTGGAGTCGCGCTGGCATCGCCGAAGGCAGGAGCAAAGGTGTATGCGATCGGCAGCCCCGGACTCGGGAGGGATGTGTTGGAGCAGTCGATCAGCGACGGAGTGGTAGCCGCCGCGGCCCGCAAGATCGACGACCGGCCGTACATCCAGCACTCAGCCGCAGTGAACCCGGGTAATTCGGGAGGACCGCTGGTCGATGACGCTGGCCGAGTCGTCGGGATCGTGACCCTCAAGGCGAAACTCGACAATGTCGGGTTTGCGGTTCCGGTGGAGGTGGTCCGCAGTCTCTTCCCAACAGCGAAGAAGTGAGTCAACAACCTGCCGAGATGCTGCTTCTCGATCTTGATCAGGACGAAGGCATCGCCAATGTGCCGGCCGGCCCGGTGATCGTCGTTGCTCCCGTCGTGTCGCTCAGGAGGAGTTGTACGCCGCCAAGTATGATCGACTGCCTGCCGAGACTCGCGTTGAAGGTGATGGTGTCGGCACCGGGGTGGGCCTTCGCCGGGATTGGCCGTTCGGGCCAAGTGCAATCACCTATCGCGCGACTTCTCCACCGCTTCCGATTCGTTCAAGCCCACAGAGCAGAACGGCGGGCCATCGCCCCAATTCCTATTCCTCTTCGGTTGCCGATTTCACTTACTTCTTCGGCTTCCGCTGCGGAGTCGGCTTGTCGCGGTTCAGGAAGCACGTCCAACGTCTAACACCCCGCGTTTGAACCTGTGGTCAGAGCACCGCACGACGAACCCGCCTCATCGCCGCTATAGCAAAAGCAGAAACCGGGCAGCACGCCGAAGGCGGCCTCTTGGGTATGAATTTGGTTTGGTATCATTCGGCAAGATCCGTTGTCCGATCAGATGAGCGGTAGTGGGTCAGTTTGACGTGAGCGTTGATAGGTAAGCACACGTACGAATGAAAGGTAGGATTCCCGGCCGGGATGCCAACGATACACGTTGATATAGGAGAGCGTGCTGGGATCATCTTCCTCTGTCAGGGGCGGTTTCCACGCATCAGTGGCCACGGGGTATTATCGATGCCCACCCCACGCGGGCAGTCGAGCGACAGAGTCCGGGCCGGCATCAACGTTGTCACGCTTCCGTCGCTTAGCATCACCGTGTCCGTGCCCAGATCGCTCGGGAACCAGCGCCAAATGACGATGGTGTCCAAGGGTTGATGCTTGCGGGACAGCTGCCGTCGTGATTTCTTTTCGCAACGCAGCCAAATTGGACCGAGACTACATTTCCAGATGCAAGCTGCGTCTTTCTGAGCGAATTCAGGAGTGCGATCGCGGCTCGCCATAGCGGCTGAAAATCAATGAGATCACACTGCGTGGCGACCACCGCCAGACTCCGACACCCCTACGGTTGCCCGCGTCAGGGTTGTTGTCCGGGACGTGAGGCGACAAGGGGCACGGGTTGCCTTCGCATTGTTTCCCAGAGGTACACGAGGGTCTCGAACCCGGAGGTGGCGAGCGCTCACCGTCGGGAGAGAACGCCACCGCACGAACCTCGAAGGAGTGCGACACGAGCCTGCCGCCCGGCCCACGAACCGCTCTCGACGAACTCCAGCGAGAAGAACGGCTTCCCCTC
>PNLP01000070.1 GCA_013823135.1 Planctomycetaceae bacterium | reverse complement strand
TGACGCTTCGCACTCGCACATAGGCTCATCATGACCGCGGCACTCGCGAGGCCACCGTCGCCACCGATGAACAACCAGTTTTTTCGTCCGACTGCCAGAGGTCGCACCGCGCGTTCAGCCACGTTGTTTTCGATCATGAACCGCGCATCGCCGAGGTAGCGGTCCAGGGTTGGCCACTGGTTACAGGCATACGACACCGCCTCACCGAAGGGACTCTTCGGCAACATACTACGCCGTTCGATTTCCAGCCATTCGCCGAACTTTCGTGGAACCGGGGCGACACGCTGTCACGGTGGTCACTGCTTGATCGTCTTGACGTGCTTCGCGGTCATTTTGAAGTCCCAGCTCGCACTCCCGGGCGGGATTTCGACGGGGTACTCCATAATGTTGGCAATCATCTTGTTGTTCGGCGGGGGGCTGTCGTACACCTGGACGCTAACGATCACCGGCCCGAGCGTCGGGGCGTAGTCGGGGCTGGTCTGATACTCGCCGTCGCGGACCTCCGCGACCCCGAACACCCCCTTGTTCCCCTTCATCGTGTCCGGGGCGATGTTGATCAGACCATACGCCACGGGATTCCCCTCATATGTCAGCGTCCCCTTCAAGGGGGTCCCGGTTGGGTACGTCGGGCCACACCCCGCCAGTGCCGCGACCGCCCCGACAGCCACTGCCCACCACACGCACTTCATGTTCCGCTCCTGAGAAACTCGGTAATTGGTACGTCCGCTCACGGCTGTGCGATGACCTGGCCGTCGGCTCTGGCCGAGTACGCGAAGATCACGTCCAGGGGGGTAGTGTCTTTCAGGAACTGCACCGACCCGTCGGCCAGGAGCACAGCCGCGCCGCCCGGGTGCGCCGAGCGGATCGGCATGTTCCGCTGGAGGTCCGTGCCCCCGGGCACCATCCCGTTGGCAGGGCCGCCGTTGGCACCCACGATCGCCGGCTTGTAGTTGATCCCGTACCGCACCGTCTGAATGTTGAACGGCCGATGGTCCGGCACCGACGGGTACACGGCCGCGGCGCTACTGGACCCCATCGTCCACCCGTACACGCCGCCGCTACGGATGTCGGACGGCGCGGTCCCGTCGCTGTACCGCAGGAAGTCCGACTCCTCGGCCACGAGCATCGTGTTCGATGTGCCGTCGGAGATGTCCGTGATCTGGGTCCGGCTCTGGCCATACATGACCCCGTTGACGCTGTACCACCCGCTGTTTGAGGTGCAGCACCCCGAGTAGCTCGTCTTGGAATCGGTGAACGAGCCGAGCGTGGTGGGGTTCCCGTTCCAGAACCCGGAGATGCCCATGTAGTCGGCCAGCGTAATCCGCTGCCCGGTCGTGATCCGGTTGGCCGCGTACTTGTTTGGGTTGATCGGCGACGACGGGCACTTCATCGTTTTGATGAGCACGGTGTCCGCTGCGGCCAGGTTGTTGCTGTTCGTGAACCCGCTGGAGCCTGAGAACTGCCACTTCGCGTACAGAGCCCCCTGTTCGATGTGGGGCAGGATGTAGACCCACCAGGAACTGCCCCACCCAGCCGAGGCCGCAGTGCCGAACGGCGGCAGGTCGTTGGCCGCACCGGGTGGGAATCGGCCGTTGTCGTTGTGGTACGAATGCAGAGCGAGCCCTACTTGCTTGAGGTTATTCTGGCACTGGGCACGGGCAGCGGCCTCGCGGACCTTCTGGACCGCGGGCAGTAGCAGCCCGATCAGCACGGCGATGATGGCGATCACAACCAGCAGTTCAATCAGTGTGAACGCGCGACGGATCGAGAACGTTGCCACTCGAATACTCCTGGGCCGCGAATGAAACTGGAGCGTGACGAAACGAATGAAACCGTGCTCCGGTTCGATCGGTTGTCTTGCGAAGATGTAAATGCGCGAGCGAGCCCACTTTGGGACGGTCGGTAGATAAAAAATCGCAAAATCAACTAACTCGTTCCCTGACAAATGGTTCCGCCGCCCGTATCCCGGGTTCTCGCGATCGGCTGCCCAAATCGTCTCGCGATGCGCATTCATGTCGTGTCGTCAGTCGTCGAAGCCCGAGGTCAGACCCCATGCCAGAACCCGTTCGTTCTGCCCCACTCTTGGTCGTGATCCTCGCGGCGTGGCTCGTTCCACAGGCCCGCGCCGAAGTGAAGCCGCTCGCTCACTACCACCTCACGCACGAGCAGGGGGCGGTCCGCGACACTGCGGCCCCGGAAGAGTTGCGGAGCCGTGTCGAGGGCGGGCCGGCGCTGCAGCGGTGTGGGTCGCCGAAGGTGATGTCCGACGCGCCGGAGCCGCGGCGCAAGGTGTACACCGGCTCGGTCGCGTTCGCCGAAAAGGATCAGTGCTACCGGATCGAGAAGGGTCTCGTCCCGGATGACAACTGGGTTCTGGAGGCTTGGGCGAACGCACGCCAGGCGGTCGCGAAGGGCGGGTACCACGCGGTCGTCGCGTGCGGCGATGGTGGGAGTGGGTTCGTGATCGGACAGATCGAGGGGCGTTGGGAACTGCTGGTCGGCGGGGTGGGCGGGTTCAAGATCGGCAACGTGAAAGCGGGCGAGTGGACGCACCTGGCGGTGGTGAAGTCGCACGGCCAGGTGACTCTCTGGGTGGACGGCGTGCGGGTGCCCGGGCGGGCGGCCGCACCTGGCAAGGGGCCGGCGAACTTCAGCATCGGTGCGACCGCCCCCGGCCGCGAACAGTTCGACGGGTGGGTCGCCGAAGTCAGGCTCTCGACTTTCGCACCCGGCGCTTTCGACGCCGCCGCGGACTTACTGCTCGACACAGCAAAGGCCAAGAAGGCGCATGCCGTCGCCATAGCGGATCGCGTCGCGCTGGTCGAGCGGTTGCTCACCGCCCCGGGGGCGGTCGCGGTCACGCGGTTCGACGAGCGGGCCGCCACCGACGACTGGTTGCTCAAGCCGCCGGCCACGCTCACCTCAGTCCAGGTACTCCCAACCCGCGACCGCGCGTCGGCTCAGATCATGTTGTCCAACGGGCTTGTCAGTCGGACGTTCCTGGTAACTGACAACCTGGGCTGCGTCGGCATGCGACGGTCCGACACCGGGACCGAGTTCGTCCGCGCGGTGAAACCCGAAGTCCGGGTGAAGGTGGATGGTACGTGGGTTGAAGTCGGCGGGTTGATCGGGGCCGCCGACCACTCGTTCCTCTACCCTGAGTGGTTTGCGGACCTGGAGTCCCGCCCGGGGGCGCTGCGGTTCACAGGGATGACGGTCGGTGAACCGGTCAAGCCGTACGACTGGCGGCCCAAGTGCAATGCACCGGCCGTGCCGTGGCCGCCGAAGGGCCGGCGGGTCACGTTCCACTTCGCCCCGCTCGCGTCCGCCGCGATCAGGGGGGTTACGGTGGATGTTCATTACGAGGTGTACGACGGGCTCCCGGTGCTGATGAAGACGTTCACGGTCACGAACCAGACTGGTCGCAAGGTCACCGTGGACGAAATCAACGCCGAGTGCCTCGCGGTTGCCCAAGACCAGAAGCCCCGGTTACACGTCGAGAGCGACTACTCGTTCGCCACCGGAAACCTCACCGGGGAGGGTAGTGCGCTGGGCGTCCACGTACCCGGCGGGCCGGGTGGGCCGTGGGTGAACTACTACCTGGGGGGTGGGACGACGAAGTGGGAGGGCGACCCGGAGTGGGGTTCGATGGCCACCCTGAACCCGGCCGAGGATTTGTTCCTGCGGAATCCCCAGAAGGCGCTCCTGGTCAGTCGCCCACCCACTGGCCCGGCCGCGGTCGTGCCTGACGGCGGGTCGTTCCGCGCGTTCCGCACGTTCGAGATCCTCAACGACTCCGACGAGACCGAGCGGCGGTTCCTGGCACAGCGCCGGTTCTACCGGCTTCTGGCACCGCAGGTTGGCGAGCACCAGTTGGAGGTCCATTGCCCGACGCACGACACCCGCAGTTTGAAGGCCTGCATCGACCAGATGGCTGAACTCGGTTTCGACCGACTCCAGATCGAGTACCCGGCCGGGATCGCGTACGACAACCTCTCCCTGGGTCACATCAAGTGGCTCAAGGAGATATGCGATCACGGGACCGCGAAGGGGGTCCGGGTCGGTGCCTATGAACTGATGATGGCGTCGCAGGGCCGCGGCGCGGCGCACAACTGCATCAACCCCGCGACCGGCAAGCAGGGCAGCCTCTTCGGGCAGAGTGGGTGCGGGTGTAGTCGGTGGGGCGCGGACTACCGCGAGAACATGTTCCGGCTCATCGGCGCCACCGGGCTCGGGTCGTTCAACCCCGATGGCCCGTACCACGGCGATCCATGCGCTGCTATCGACCACCCTGGGCACCGCGGGCTGGCCGACTCCCAGTGGCGGCAGTGGGAGTATATGTGCGGGATCCTGCACGAGTGCCAGCGCCGGAACTTGTACGTCACCATCCCGGACTGGTACGTCCTGAACGGCCAGGTGTGTACCGGCATGGGCTATCGCGAAGCGTCCGACAACCTGGATATCACCCTTCAGACCGTCCTGTACCGGCAGTACATCTTCGACGGCACATTCCCAAAGACCCCGGGAATGGGATGGGTGAATCTGAACACCGAGGTACTCCGCGGCGGGCTCGAAGCGAACCTGGACCGGTACGAAACGCAGTTCTTCAACTTGATCGCGTCCGGAGCGCAACTATGGGTCCGTGGCGGCCGACTGTACGACGGTCCCAAGAGCCGGGCGATGGTCGAGCGGTGGGTGAAGTGGCACCGAGAACACCGCGAGGTGATCGCGGGCGACATCGCCCATCTCCGCCGGGCCGACGGACGTCAGCTCGACTACTACCTGCACGTCAATCCAGGTGGCAAGGAAAAGGGGATGCTTCTGGTCTTCAACCCGACCGAGCGAGCTGCCGAGCAGGTGCTGGACGTGTCGCTCTATTACACGGGTCTGGACCGGACCGCCCGGGTCCGGGCCGGCGACGCTGGGCCGAAGGAGTACGCACTCGATCGCGGGCACCGAATCAAGTTGCCGGTGACCATCCCAGCCCGCGGGTTCGCGTGGTACGTCATTGAGTGATGCTGGGGTGGTCGTTGACCGGGTACGGGAGGGAGGGTATGATTCGGTAATCGCGATTTATACTTGTCCCCGTGCTGGAGGCTGGCGGAGCGGCCGATCTCAGCTCCCGGGCATGCACACCACCTCCCTGACCCTACTGGACCGGCTCCGCAGTCCGCGCGACGGGGACGCCTGGAATCGGTTCGTGCATTTGTATTCCGCCGGGATGTATTCGTGGGTTCGCGGGCACGGATTCCGCCACGACGACGCCGCCGACTTGGTTCAGGACGTATTCACCACCCTGGTACAGAAGTTACAAGACTTCGAACACACACGGGGCGGGAGCTTCCGTGCCTGGCTGTGGACGGTCACCCGCAACAAGTGCCGGGAGTACGCTCGTCGCCGTCGACCGGTTCCGGTCCCGGAGGAAGCGTTCGCCGATCTGGCCGGTGACGCAGGCGGGGACGTGTCGGCAGAGGAATTCCGTCGCGAACTGATGCGGCGGGTAGCTGCGGTGCTCGAGTCTGAGTTCCCGCCGACCGTGTGGCGGGCGTTCTGGGCGCACGTGGTTGAGGAGAAGCCCGCGTCCCTAGTAGCAACCGAACAGGGGATCAACATCTGGGCTGTCTACACCGCGAAGGCGCGGGTGCTTGCCCGGTTGAACGAGGAGTTAGCCGACCTTGCCGAGGACTGAGTCCCCACCGCCCCGCCCGTGCCCGCCCCCGGAGGCCGTCCGGGAGGCTCTGCTCGGCCGCGCCACCTCCGACCTGCTCGATTTTCTCTCAACCCACGTCTCGGACTGCCCGACATGCGCCGCCGTGGTCGAGGAGACGCACGCAGCCCCACCACTGTTGGCGGCGCTCCGCGAAGCTCCGCTGCCCTCACTGCCCCCAGCCAACGAACTGGCCGATCTGTCGTCCCGTCTCGCCGGCATCATCCCGCCTCCGAGCTCGGTGCACCTGCCTGACTGGGTTGGGCCGTATCGCGTGAAGGAGTTGCTCGGTGCAGGTGGCATGGGTATCGTGTATCGGGCCGAAGACATGGCCCTGGGGCGTGATGTCGCGCTGAAGGTGCTTCGGCCTGGGGCCGACCGCGATCCGCGTTACCTGGAGCGATTCGCTCGCGAGGCGAGGGCGCTGGCTGCGGTCCACCACGATCACATCGTAACTGTATTCCAGGTCGGCGAGGCCGCCGTCGATGGCCGATCGGTCCCGTTCCTGGCGATGGAGTTGCTTCGCGGCCAGACCCTTCAGGACTGGCTCCGGGTGAACCCCCCGCCACCAGCCAGGTTGGTTGCGCGGATCGGCCGTCAGGCGGCCGGTGGCTTGGCTGCTGCGCACGCCCGAGGGTTGCTCCACCGCGACGTGAAGCCGGCCAATCTGTGGCTGGAAGCACCCGTCGGGTGGACGGACGAATCGGACGGCGCACTCCCGGCGGTCGCCCGGATGAAGCTCATCGACTTTGGACTGGCCCGCGCTGCTGACGACGGTGGCCGTACCGATGGCCGCGCCGGCACTCCGGGGTACATGCCCCCCGAACAGACCCGCGGCGATGCGTTGGACGCCCGTTCCGACCTGTTCGCCCTTGGGTGCGTGCTATACGAGCTGTACACAGGTGCTCGAGCGTTCCCGACGGACGGCTCGTTCCCCGCGCCACTCCGGCTCACCAACGCGGCCACGGATATGCAGACGCGTCTGGCGGCTCTAATCGAGCGGCTTGTGGCCCTGGATCCAGCCGACCGACCGGCCACGGCCGCCGAGGTCGAACGTGAGTTGATCGCTGCGGAGGCTGAGGCAACTGGCCCCCTCGCGAACCGCGCCTGGCGTACCAGTCTTCGGCGGGTCGCCCGCTGGTCAATGATGGCGGTCACGGCCGTAGTTGCTGTCGCCGCGGCGGTCGTGCTGTTGCCCATCCACGACCCCGTCCCCGACCCAGCGACCGCACAGGCCCCGGCCAACATTCGAGGCACGCCGCACCCGTTCCCGGACGGGCCACCCGACGACGAGTGGTGCCGGAATGTGACCCACCGCCCGCCGAAGGAACAGTTCAAGTTGGTGACTGCGAAGCTGGCCGAGTTGAACCCGGGGTTTACGGCGAAGGACGCGTCGGGATGGATCGAGCCTGAGTTGGTGATCCGATTCACCCTCCGGTCGAACGCAGTTCGCGATATCCGCCCGGTCCGCGGCCTGTCGGAGATGAAGTTCTTCGGGGTGATGGGGGTGCCGCCCGACGGAGGCAACCTCACTGACCTCTCCCCACTGGCCGGGATGCCATTGAAGTACCTGACGCTGCACGACCAGAGGAACTTGCGTGACTTGTCGCCCCTGAAGGGGTGTCCGCTCGTCCACCTCGATGTGCGACGCACGGCGGTAGACTCGTTGGCCGACGTGCCTGGTGAATGGCTGGAAGAGTTGGCGGTGACGGGATCGAAGGTGCGAGACCTTTCGGCGGTCGCGCGGATGCCGCGTCTACGGAAGCTGGAGTGCGACGGATGCCCGATCGAGTCGCTGGAACCGCTGGCCGGGACCGGCCTGCGGTCGCTCCTCGCCGACATACGCACACACCGCGACCTGACTGTCTTGAAGCGGATGCCGAACATCGAGCGAGTGAACAATGTGAGCCTCGCCGAGTTCTACCGATCGTTCACCGTGACGGACTGAAACCTGTGCGACTGCTTCGGTGAAAATCACCAAGACGAAGATGTCGCCGGAAGCGAGCTCGCGGTCGAGGACTGGGCGGATGACGCCAGTAAGACCGACGATCTCCTTGCGTCCGTCCTGGGAAACGACAGCTACGTAGATGGTGCCAGTGGTGCCGATGTTCAGCATGTCGTGGCTCCCAGGGCGAGAACCAGGCGTGCGAGTTGCTGGGCATCAGCGGACAACGGCACACGGAGTTGGAGTCCTGAGGGCAGGATGACCTCGACGACCACATCGGGAACGACGCGGAGGGGACGAATGCTGGTGCTGGCTTCCGTTCGACCCGGGTATGTATTGGAATTGTGGAGTTGCGATCGAGTTGGTCGAAGATGGTCTTCCAACGGTGGAATCCGGACTTGTTGATCTGGCGTGATCGGCAGAATGCCGTCACGGAGAGTACAGAATGTCGCCAGTCGTCGATGATGGTTCGCCAGCGTTCCACGAAACGAGGGTCGTGCACAGCCATCACGGGTCTCCTTCCAGGTGAAGAAAACCCTCAGATTACCTCGCACCACAAGACGACCATTCACCGGACGCTATCCGCACATCACGGCTTCTTCGCCTCTATCACTCCTTCGATCGCCTTCCAGTACGAATCCGGTTTGATGCCGTGAATCTCGTGCGATTCCCCCGATGGCCAGTAGACAGTGATCTTGTCAATCTTCGTGTCTCCGTTCAGTCCGAAGACGAGCCGTGAGTCATTCGTCGAGGCATAACTCGCGCCGCCTTTGGCGAATTTGGTCTGTCGCCCACTCGCCGTCTCGATCACCACACGGGCCCCAACCGGCGAGTGACCTTTCTCGCAAACCAGCTCCAGACCCACCCAGTGCCGGCCATTGGTTTGGGCGATGTTACGCAGGATCACCACCGGTTCATTGAGGTGACTGACAACAAGATCACATTTGCCGTCGTTGTCCAGGTCGCCGAATGCGACACCGCGGCCGTTGTGTGACTGGTTGAAATACTCGCCACCATTGGTTGCATTCAATTTGAACTTCCCCGACTCGTTGCGAAGGAGGATGGGTTTCTGCCTTCGTTCGAGCTTGGTCGGAAACCGGATCGCGTGTCCGTTGACGATCAGGAGGTCGTCCCAGCCGTCGTGGTCGTAGTCGAAAAAGCCCGTGCCCCAACCGACCTGCCGCCCACCCGTGGCGGCGATGCCGCTGGGCAGAGTATCGAACGTGAATCGCTCGCCACGATGGTCGCTCTGGTTCCGATAGAGCGCGGGGAGTTCGCCCTCGTAGTTCGTCACAATGAGGGAGGCGAGTCCGGTGCGGTTGAAGTCCGCGGCGTCGACCCCCATGCTCCCGTTGGCAATTCCACGATCATCGCGTGCCACACCCGCGAACAACCCAATCTCCTCCAGAACCAGCTCGGTCGGCTTCCCACGATTCATGTAGAGGTAGTTGTCATCGGTGTCGTTGGCGACGTAGATGTCTGGTCGGCCATCGTTGTTCACGTCCACAAAAATGACTCCGAGTCCCCGGCCGTCCCTCCGTAGTTTCGCCGCAATCGAGACATCCGTGAATGTGCCATCACTGTTGTTTTTGTAGAGCGTATGAGGAAGGGGTTTGAACCGCCTCGGTTGACACACGTCGCGTGTCTTGCCGTCGTAAAAGCAATCGGTGGGGTGATTGGTTCCGAATCCCCAGTCTCCGTAGTGGGTCACGTAGATTTCCGGGAAGCCGTCACCATCCAGATCTCCCCACGCGGCCGAGGCCGACCACATCTCATCGCGTAACTTCGATTTTTGAGTCACGTCCACAAACTGTCGACCACCTGCTCCGTCCGGCTCATTCCGCAACAACACGAGGCGGTTGTACCCCGTGACGAGCAGATCGGTCCAGCCGTCGCAGTCATAGTCGAACGCTGCCGCACCGTGGCTGTAGGGAAACGCGATTCGATCGAGCTTCACCTTCGCAGTCACATCCTCAAACTTGAATTCACCCACGTTTCGGAAGAGTTTGCACGGTTCACCCAGAACTTGTTGACCTTCATAGCGACCACCGCCGGGAAGGAAGATGTCGAGTAATCCATCGTGGTCGTAGTCAATCAGTGCGACCCCACCGCCAAGTGACTCGATAATCGCGTAGTGGTTTGCTTCTTCGTGATTGCGGAACGTTAACGCCACTCCTGAAGTCGCCGTGATATTGGCAAAAAGCGGCGGGCCAACTGGCTCAATCATGCCCGAGGCAGGGGGAGGCACGGATTGGGGTGGGTCCCCGTTCCGAGAACAGGCCAGGCCCATCACCACTATGGAGATGAGCAGAAGTCGGGGTTGCATGGAATCACCGCGAACAGGAACGGGAGAATTCGTTATACATCACGGCGACCAGGGTAAGTGGAGTTGCTCGATTTGGGTAGAACCTGGAGATTACGTAGCGGCTCAACGGGCGAAATAACACTTGCGAAGTGACTGCCTCCGTTGTCTAATGTTTTCAGGTTCGCCGCCCACCATTGATTCCATCACGCCTTGTTGCTTCAACAGTTTGTCATCCCACCGTCTTGGAAGGCCAGACCCCTTATCGAAGGTGGTTTCATCATGCCTCGCAGTCATCTCCGTCGGACGACGGGTTTCACGCTCATTGAGCTACTCGTGGTGATTGCCATCATCGCGCTGCTGATCGGGCTTCTCCTCCCCGCCGTGCAAAAAGTCCGCGAGGCTGCCGCTCGCGCGAAGTGCACGAACAACCTCAAACAACTCGGCATTGCCTGTCACGCATACCACGATGTGAACGGTGGAACCCTCCCCGCCGGTGGGACAGTCTTGGGGAATGTTTACACCGGCGACAAGGGAAGCTGGCTGTTCTACCTCGCACCGTTCTTCGAGCAGGACGCGGCCTTCCAAACCGCGACCAACCTCACGGTGCCAGACGTCAGCTCGGTGAACGGCCCCATCCGAATGACGCAGCCGAAGATTCTGCTCTGCCCCAGTGATAATTACTCCAAGCCGTACTTTACGGGCGGGGTTGGCTACTCCAACTATGCCGCCAGCATCGGACCCCAACAGGGGCGGAGTTACGTGGGTTGCGCCGATCCCTGGACTCCTCTGTACTCCAACCGCCCCGACCTGGGTTACACCGCATCAGGTGACATTTACGGCGGTAGCAAGCCGATCAACATCCGGGGGATGTTCGGGAGCCGCTGGGGGGCCAAGGTTCGGTTCGCAGATGCAACCGATGGCCTGAGCAACACGATCCTTGCAGGCGAGACCATTTCCGGCGAACACCGCTATATGCGGCAACTCACCGGCTGGGCTGGCGGTGGGGGCGACCTGTCACAGATCTGCCTGACCATTATCCCGATCAACACCCGTACGCCGGACGGCCCAATAAACCCATGCAATGGCCCGACCGGCGATGCGGTGATGGGGAACTGGTCGTATTCGATCGGTTTCAAGTCGCTGCACACAAGCGGGGCGAACTTCGTGTTCGGCGATGGTGCGGTGCGATTCCTGAACCAGAACATCAACATGGACACGTATCAGTTGTTGGGCTGCCGTAACGACGGCCACGTCATCGACGGCACCCAGTATTGATCCACCCGCCTTTCGAGACGAGACCGATGCCGCGATTGATTCGTGTGTTCTTCCCGTGCGTGCTTGGTGGAGCCCTCACGATCCTGTCGATTGGGTGCAAGAGCGATTCGCTCGTGCCGATCGAGGGGCAAGTCACGGTTGATGGGATCCCCGTGGCGGAGGGGACATCGGTCCTGCTTGCTCCGCTCGGAGATCACAAGCCCGCGCACGGCAAGACCGGAGCCGATGGGGTCTTCCGTGTTTACACCCACGTTCCCGGCGATGGTGTAATGCCGGGAGAGTACCGCGTGGTTCTGGTGAACTCCACGAACGCGATCCCGCTTCCCGACCACGAAATCACCCGCGAGGACGACCCAACTTACCTCGCGTACCTCAAGAAGGTGGAGGACTTCAAGAACCGCCCACCGACCAAGGGGACGCTCCCGATCCTCTACAGCGCTCCGCACACCACTCCACTCCGCTGGAAGATCCCCGGGGACGGGGTGTTCCGGAAGTTCGAGCTCGAGAGCGGGGCTCCGGCCAAGTGAACGCGACCCCTGACATTCGCGGTCCACGCCGCCGAGTACTCCGGATCGGCATCGTGGTGCTCGCCGTGGCGGGAGGGGTTGCGGGGTATTTCGCGTGGTGGCGTTCACCGTCACCCAATGAACGGTTGCGAACGGGGCGGGCCGCACTTGCTGCGGGAGATACGGCAACGGCGGCGAGGATCGCCGAATCACTCGCGAAGCGACACCCCGACCATTCGCTCCTGCTCAGGGCTGACATTCAACTCCGGAAGGGCGACCCCGAGTTCGCCCTCCTCCTCCTCAACCAGGTCCAAGACGAGGGGACCCTGAGGCGTGAGTCCGTCTCGCTCGCGGGCCAGTGCCTGTTGCAACTCCAGAACCTTCCCGAAGCGGAGAGGGCTTTTCTGTTCGTGCTTTCCGAGCAGCCCGACCAGGTCGATGGACACCGCGGCCTCGCCGCGGTTTACTACGACCAGGGTGCGCTCCTGAAGTGCCTCCACCACCTCGGCGAGGTCGCACGGCTCGACCCCGCCGACGCGAGGCCGCACCGGATGATGGGACTCATCCACGCGGACCTCGAAGACCGCCCACAGGCAGTCGAGTGTTATCGGGCGGCGCTGGGGCGGGCGCTCTCACCCGGAGCAGCCGGTGAAGTCCGCGTCGAACTCGCCGAGCAGCTGGTCAAGCTGGGCCAACCCGCCGCCGCCCTGGAAGCACTCGGCCCGGCGGCCGTTGCCGACACCCCCCGGCAGATTGCCGTTCGTGCCGAGGCCGACTGGTCGCTCGGGAAGTCTGCGGACGCGACCCGGACGCTCGATGCGACGCTCGCGACTCACCCTGATGCGCTCCCGTTATTGCAGCTTCGCGGAAGACTCTATGCCGATGCAGGTGAATGGGACAAGGCCGCACCCATATTGGAACGCGCCATCAAGGCGGATTCAACCGACATGCCCTCGCTCCACCAGCTCGGGATGGTCTACGATCGCCTCAAACGGCCCGCGGACGCGGACCGCGTTCGGAAGCAACACGAGGCGACCATGGAAGCCCTGACAACGCTCACGTTGTTGAATCGTGAGGCGGACGCACGCCCCTGGGATGCTGCCGTGCGGATCAAGCTCGCGGAGGCGTGCGACCGCCTGGGGAAGCCGCAACTCGCCGCGATGTGGCGACGGGCAGCACAGGCGAGCAACGCCCGTGCGGGAAGCATCCCGCGATGATCCGAACGTATTCACTTGCCGCTCGCGGGGCGGGTCTGCCAGCGGTCCGCGTCCGTGACCGGCGGCTGGGTGGTGCCGAAGTTCGGGTAGTTCGGCATGGCCCGGAACGGGAGCGGTCCCACCGTTCCGCCGCTCACGGTCGTGGTGGACGTGTCCTTGCAATACCCGCGAGTCCGCAGCACGAAGGACCGTTCCCAGCCTGGGGGCAATGCCGGTAAACTCTTCGCGTCGAACCGGACTGTGATCTCATCCCCGGGGCCACAGACCACGAACCGGTCGTCACCCGTGAGGAGCAAGTCGGTCACGTCGCCGAGGCGCGTAAGCTTCCCCTTCCACCGGTTCACTGCGACCGGTTCCGTCTTGCTATCGTCGTAGGCAACGGGAAGGCGACCATCGGGGTAGACCTCCTGCATGTACCCACGTGCTGCGAGAGTCGCGCGTGCCACTCTGAGTGAAGACAACTTGCCGGCCGTCCCAATCTCCTCGGCCGGTGCGAGGGAGACCTGGTCCCAGTAAACCTGCATGTTGGTCCGGATGCGGAACCGCGTTCCCCCCGGAAACGGCTTTGGCACTTCGCGCGTCATCACACGGGGCAATCCGGCCGGGAACCCCAGATCGCCGACCACTTCCCATTTCTCGGTTGCGGGGTCGAAGCGTTCGAGGATGGGCGGGCTGAGATTCACTCCGGCTCGCGTTGCAGCCCACATCGACTCGGGGTACGGGTATTCGGTCCAGCCCGCAAGGATGAGGAACCACTTGCGGTTATCGGCCGGGAGTTCCCCGAAGTCGAGTGTGAGCGAATGTTCCTCGGCGTACCCGAGCCAGGAACGAGTCGCAAAGCCATCGACAGCGCGGCGATCCCGCTGGAGAATGCGTGGCAACATATCACGGCCCCTGTGATCGGTTGCCGCCTTCGGCAAATGTTGATTCCGAAACGCGAGCAGCGTTTGACTCGGAGGCGGCCCGGACGTGGTGAAGCGTTCATCGGGGTAGATCGCGGTGCTGGCGGGGTGGTCGATGACATCGAGTTTCAGGTGATCGAGGTATAGCACTTCGTCCATCGGTTCCGCGATCTTCAGGAGGAATTCCCCGTCCTTTGCCACAAGTTGCCGTGGCTCGATCTTCACCGACTCCTCGGGGCGTGGCGGCCGGATGGAACCATCTGGCCCAGATTCGCCGAGTGCGCCACCACCCAGGAAATCGGTGACGAACGCGAACTTGTCGCCGTCCCAGGCCATGAGGACCGGGCAGGAGGTTCCCTTGCGATTCGTCTCGCTTATGCGAACGACGGTGTTCGCGTTTACATCCAGTTCCGCCTGGATCACCGCGTCGGGCCAGCGGAGGCGAACCACATCCGCCCGCCCGGCCTTGCCGATCCCGAGTGCCGTCGGTAGCAGCGATTGCCCCAGTCCCGCCGTGGTTGAACTTCGCTCGGCTCCGGTCCAGTTCGCCCCAGACTGAGCCACGATCCACACACCGAGGCCGTCCGCGTTTGTCCGCAGATTCGATCCCTTGTCGCGGCGACCGGTGGGTGCGATCACCACCGCGTTGTTGCCGCTACCGAGGTTGCGGTGCAAGCGAAGCGGCCCGGCCTCGCTCCACGTGAGAAGGTCGGGCGCGCCATCGCCATCGAGATCGGCCACCGCGACTGCTACTGCGGATTCCACGCCCGTCAATGCCGTGGTTTTGTGCTCGAGGCGACCGTTCCCCTGGTTGTGGAGGAGCGTTGGATAGTCGTTGGAACCAAGGCCGACGACATCGGGCCATCCGTCCAGATCGAGATCCGCGGTCACGGCCTGCTTCAGTGTGGGGCTGTTCGTGCTGCCCGGGGTAAAGTCCCGTTCGCCCTTCGAGAGCATAAGCAGCGGCGGGCCGTCGATACGAACGAGGAACAGGTCGGAGCGTTCGTCGTGGTTTGCGTCCAGCACGAGAACGCCGTTCCAGCGGTGCGACTGATCGGTTCCCCAGGCGGGGCGCACGCTCCGGAACCGCATGAGGCGATCGTTCTCGACAACGACCGGGGCCGCTCTTTCAGGCAGCACAAGCACGTCCGCGTCGTGATCGAAATCGAGATCGGCCGCGGCGAACGCAACGACCGAGGTGGTCACGTCCGCGAACTTGGCGAACGGCCGAACCGCCGTGGTGAGCGCGGAAGGTGGTCCGGTAGCTGGCCCCGCAGGTGCGATCCCGACGTTCTCGAACAGTTCCGCGCCGCCGGGTTGTGGGGCTTCGAACGCTCCTGACTCGGCCGAATAACGGCAGATGATCAGGTCGAGGTCGCCGTCCTGGTCGATATCGGTCCAGCCGCACCCGAGGCACGTCCCCTTCACGCGATCCAGTCCGGCGGCCGCAGAAACATTCTCGAAGGTGCCGTCGCCGCGATTGCGGAACAGGTGCTGCTCACCTGCTCCTGTGATGACGAGATCGGGCTGCCCATCGTTGTCGTAGTCGCCCGCCGCGGCACCGAGGCTGATACGCGGCGTGCCCAATCCCGCGGCGTTGGTGATGTCCGTGAATGCTCCGCTACCGTCGTTGCGAAGAAGTAAATCACGAACCTTACCAGCTTCGACCACAGCCGACGCGAGGAAGACATCAGGCCGACCATCGCCGTTGAAGTCGAACAGAATCATCGTGCCACCGAAGCGCCGAGTTGCTTGCTGGATGTGGCCGAGGTCGCGAAGCGTGGCCCAGTGTGCGCCCGGTGCGAGTGTCACTTTTGCGGAATCCGGGGCGAACATCGGCAGCGGCCCGACGCTTGGATTCCCGGTGATCTGGTCGCGGCCAATCACGTCCGCGTACTTCCCCATCTCGCCGTAGCGGGTGCCGGACTCGACTTCCCACTCGGCATCCATCAACCGCTGCTTCTCCTCGAACAGTTTCACCGAGCGATCGGGATCGGTGGCACGCAGGGCCAGAGCGAGGTTGTAGCGGGCGGCGTTGAGGTAAGGGTTCCGCTTCAGGGCACGCTCGAAGTAATCGCGTGCCTCGTGTGAACTCTTCCCGGCGGGGTGCGTGAGGCCAAGCCGCAATAATGTGTGGGAATCGTCCGGGTCGAGTTCGTGGACCGCGAAGAAGTGCGGATACGCCTCGGCGAACGGGCCACGTTCCGACGCGATGATCCCGAGGCAGTAGCGAGCGTGACGATTGCTCGGGTCCTTCGCGAGGACCTCGGCAAAGGTGGCACGGGCGCGGACAAGTGCTTCGGGATTGTCCTGATTGAACTGAGAGATACCCAGGTTGACGCGAGCTGGGAGCCAGTCCGGGGCAATCCGCACGGCCTCGGCGAATTCCTTCTCGGCTTCGGGGTATTCGTATCGCTCCATGCGCCCGACACCGCGTGTGTTCGCGGTCAACGCGGCAAGCATGTCCGGCGTTGCCACAGGTACGGGACGCGGCCAGGGAACATAGACAGAGATCCCAATTCCGATGAGGAGGAACACGGGAAGCAGGAGCAACCACCACCGACGTTCAGGCGCTGCCGGTGGAACAGGAGAGGTCATCGTGTTCGTCCGTTCGAGTTACTTCCCGCCCTGAGTCAGGATATGCGTCTTCCCCGCTTCGAGGTTTTCCCACGTCTGGGGAATGGCAGTCTTGCCTGGCCACCGAACCGTGACTTTGTCCGCTTTCACGGCGGTACCCAAGCCCACATGCACGACAAGTTCTGGGTGACTCAGATACCCCCTCGCCCCGGCAACGTCTCGTGTGAACGCCTTCCCACCCGCTTCAATCGTGACCACAGCGCCGATCGCGGAACGGTTCGACGTCACGCCATCACCTCGAAGGTTGAACCGCAGGAATTGGTTCTCGCGCGGGGCGTCGTTTCGAAGAAGTCTTGCGTCACCGCCATTCGCGACGAGCACGATATCCTGATCGCCATCGCCGTCGAAATCCGCGACCGCACAACCCCGACCGACCAGTGGGCGGAACAGATCGTCCCCACCTTTCGCTGCTGTGACTGGCTCGAAATAGCACTCGGGGTTGCCCGTGTTCCAGAACAAGAGCGGCGGCTGTGCATAACTCTGGCTCGCCTGAATCTTCGCGATCTCGGGTTCGATATGCCCATTGCACACCAGCAAATCCAGGCAGCCGTCGTTGTCGTAATCGAAGAAGCAAGTGCCGAACTTGAGTGCGGCTCGGCTTGGTCCCGCGAGGCCGGTACTCTGCGCGGCATCCGAAAAGAGCAAGCGACCTGGTCGGTCGCGGTCGAGGAACGTGAGCGGTTCGTTGGCGAAGTTGGCGATCACAATCGCCGGTCGCCGTGGCGAGAATTCGCCCCAGTCGATCCCCATGCCGCCGCGTGGTGTGCCGTTGTCCGGGTAGCCGACCCCGATGGGATAGCCGACCTCCTTGAACTCGCGGGTGCCGTCGGGACCGGGTTGGTTGTGGAAGAAGAAGTTCCGAACGGTGTCGTTGGCGACGACGAGATCGGGCCAACCGTCACTGTCGGCGTCGCAGGCCACAACGCCCAGCGCCTTCGCGACAGGCCGCTGCCGTGCGTTCGCGTCCGTACCTTCCTTGTCGGAAACTAGCACCTTCGCCTTCGCGGACACGTCCTCGAACCGCGTGCCATCCAGGTTGCGGTACAGAGCACACTGTGCGCCGTCGAGTTGCTGCGGTTGCTGATATGTGCGTGTGGCTCCGGTGACCGTGGACGTGATCGACAGATCGCTCGCGGGCGACCATGTGACGTAGTGACACACGAACAGATCGAGTCGGCCATCGCTATCGTAATCGAGGAACGTACACGACGAGCCGAACGGGATCGGAGGTTTCCACGCCAGGAACTGCTCCGCGTTCACGTCGGGTAACTGGCCCGGTCCGCCGACGCTCGCCACGTCGGTCACGTCCTCGAAACGCTTGCCATCCAGGTTGCGGAACAGTCGGTGCCTCCCAACACATGAGACAAAGAAATCGGGGCGGCCGTCGTTGTCGAAGTCGCCCACGGCCACGCCCATGCCGTAGATCACGACATTGCCGAGTCCCGCAACCTCGGTCGCATCCTCAAAGGTGAAGTTCCCCGTGTTGCGGTACAGTTTCAGCGAGGGCGGTTGCTTCTCATTCGTGCTCCCAGGCCAATTGCGCCCGCCAACGAACAGCATATCGGGCTTCCCGTCGCCGTCGTAATCAAAGCACGCGACACCGCCACCCATCGTCTCGGGAAGGAGTTTCTTGCCGAACGCGCCGTTCTCGTGACGGAACGCGACGCCCGATTCCCGGGTCACGTCGGTGAATCGCACGGTCGGGACTTCAACTGCGGCTCGGAGGTGTGGCGTGCCGGGTGTAAGCGGCGTGGGCGCGGCCGTGGGTTTATCCAAGAAGCGATACACACCGAACCCGACGCCGACCGCGACGACGATGAAACCAACAACGGCGATGCTGCGACGTTTGGACATGGTTTGTTTCGCACGTGAGACCGCAAGCGGCTCATGGGAGATTGCCGGTCTTCACGATGGAATCGCGATGTCCCGGGGTCGTGGGATAGATTACTCGCTCACGGGCAGCGTAATTCGCAGGTGGGTGTTTCTCGCGATAGATCCGCGTCGAGTTTGAGCGGGCAATCTCATCGGGCTTGTAGATCGCGTGCGATTCGCGGTGCAGGACGGCGAGGGATGCCGCCACCAGAGACTTCAACTCCTGGTTCGGAGTCGAATGGAAAACCGGCCGAAGCTTCCCGATCAACTCTCGCTCGACCGGAAGCTTCGGCCCTTTTAGTTTCGGAATCGCCGCTGCCAGATACATTGCCCGGTGTTCGTGGGAGCCTTGTTGATTCTTGTCAGCAATGATCGAGGCGGCGGCAAGCAACTCGTCCGCAGTTGCCTCGGCGATCACCAAATCGGGCATCTTCACCTCCGTGAGTTCGGCGTAGCACTGGGCGAGCAGATCGTGGGCAGTCACGTCTTCAGCATCGAGTTGGAGCACTCGCTCGGCAGCGGTCACCGTACGCAGTACGAATCCCTGGCGTGCGTCGGAACCCACAGGCTCGAACTGGCGGCGTTTGAACAACTGATTGGCAAGTCGATTCCAGATGACGTAATCCTTTGTGAAGTCGAAGCCTCGATCGCGAGGCTGCGTATTCGGATCGAGAAGCCGTTCCAGATCGGCAATGACCGCGTCGAGGTGTTCCTTGCGGGTCGCGGTCTCACTGTTCACGAGCGCCGTGAACCACGTCCGGCTCCAGGGCGGGGCCGGTGGATCGCACTTGCCCGCCGCATCGAGTTGCCGGGCGGCTTCGTCCAGACGCCCCTCCTCGATGTAGACTCTCGCGAGGTTCAAGTGCCCGTTCCACACGGCATCCTTCTCGCTGAGCGTGAGCAGTTTGGCGAACGCGGTCTCCGCCTGCCGGAAGTGGCCACGCTTCCCGCCGCCCTCGAGCAAGCAACCAATGCCGTAGTCGTTCCATCGCTGCCAGGCTGGTTTCACGGGCGAACTCTGCGATGCGACTGGCACGTCGTTGCCTTCCACAGGGAGTATGATCCGGTCCTCGCAGATCTCCACGATGGGCAGCTTCGGAGGCACATTCCCGCCGTGAACGAGTTGCATGTACTCGTAGTCGAACTTGCGGTACCGGAGTCGCGTTGTGATCTCCACCGGCCCCGCAACAGTCGCGGGCACGTCAAGGCGGTAGTGAAGTACAGCCGCTCCGCCGGGTGGAATCTGCTTGTCGTACAGCGGGGTGAAGATGTCCTGCGGGTTTCTCCGGTTGATGCGGTTGCCGTCGCGGTCGAGCATGTGGACGTTTATGAAGTGCGACCACGGATCAACGGGGCCGGTGTCATCCGGATTGGCGGTGGCACCGTTGCGGGCGATCTCGACACCACCCGATGCGGCACGAAAGTCCACCCAGATCTCGTTCGAGTCCACCGTCCCCTGTGAGAAGTGGTGCCCCACCCCGAGCGTCCGCACGACCACTTCGACGATGTACGATTTCCCCGGCACGAGCTTCGGCATCTCGGGTCGAAGCGGAGCGATGAGACCATCCGTGCCCAGATCGGCGTCAGGCTTCAGCCCGAAGATGTCGATGCGGAGTTTTTTGTCACTACCGTCGGGAGCCACGCCCCGCAGGTAATCGGCGTGCATGTCGATGGTCTTCTGGAAACCTTCGGCGTGCTGCCGGTATCGCGGGTCATCTTTCAACAGCGTGAACAACCCGGTGTTCGAGCCGGGGAATCGGTGGTTGTGAATCTTGGCGGTCCCCGACCCGTCGAAGTCCTTGGCTCCGAAGTCGCTGCTCGCTTGCAGTGGCATGTGGCAGGCCGCGCAGTTCTCCTTGGCTTTCGGCGGGTAGTAGAAGCTCCGCACGCCATGCCCCGACACGCCGCTGAGCAGGAACGAATCGTAGTGGTTCTGGCCGCGGAGGAATTCCTTGTAGTGGTTCAGTTCCACCGGCAGGCTCACCTTGTGGCAGGTGGCGCAAAACTCGGCGGTCTTGTGGAACGGCTTCAGGAACGTCTGCTTGTGGAAGTCCGGCTTGGCTTTCACGAGCTGGTTGTTGAGCCACTGAAGCCCCGTGTTCGTGCTCCGGGCAAACGGATAATGCGCGGGCTCTTCCAGTGTGTACGCACCATTGCCGAAGGTGCCGTTAACGTGGGTCATCGCGTGACACGACGTGCAGGTGATTCCGGCGTGCGCGGTCTTGTGGTTGACATCGTCGAAGTTCGGGTCATCGAACGCTCCGCTCAGGAATGGCACGGGGTCATGGCACCCGGCGCACCAGCGAGACGACTTCACTGAGCCGACTTTCTCCATGCCAACTTTGCGGGTCTCGCGGACGCTGAACAGGTAGGCCGGGTTGTTGAACGAACTGAACTTGTGGGCGGAATGGAAGTGATCGTTGGCCGCGTCCGCGTGGCACTTCGCGCAGTAGTCGTCCATCATCAATACGTCGGCGTCGATGAACTTTCCGTCGGCGGTTCTGGTCATGGAGGGCTCAAAATACTTCGCCCCTTCCTTTGGTCCCTCACGGTACCACTTCTGCGGGTCGCGGCTGTGCATCCCGACCATGACGAGCGTGAATACGCCCACGCCAAGACCCCAGACCCGCGCCAGCCGCCACTGGATCTTCGGACCGGCACGACGGTGAGCAACATACATCCAGACGGCCGTGATCGGCAGCAGGATGTGCAACCAGTATGCCACGGCACGGGAGACGGAATCGGGCCGTAACCGCGGTAGACCTTCGATCTGAATCAGGGCAAACCCTGACGCGCACACGGCCAATCCAGACAGGAACAGGAGCACACCGAGCCGCACGGCGATCCTGTTAGGTCGCAATCGCGCGCTGAGCCAGTGGGCGACACCGAAGAACAGGAACGGCAGCGTCCCCAGAACACCCACGACAGTGTGAGCGAGGAACATCCACAGGCTAAACGGCGTCGTGAAGTTGTTCGGCGAGCGAGCATAGTTCAGGAGGGTGATGGCCGACAGGTACACCCCCGTCGCGCCGAGGAACGCGAAGGTGCCGAACACGCCGAGCAGGACCATGCGGAGTTTCGGCCCGACTGCCGGCACGTAGGGGACCGGCGGTGAAGTCGCACGCCTGACGACAACAACAGGCGATGGCAGGGAAGAGTTGTCCATCAAGAGCGCACTGTTCGTGGCCGGGGAGGGCGAGTCGAGATAAGGATAGCACAGCGATCGCGGTCATTGAACCACGAGGCATGGGGTTTCTCGTGCGGAATAACCGATCATGCTCCGTTACCTCGCGGCTGCCTGCCAGACTGACTTCCCGAACCCCACCGACCGATCCGTGATCCCGCACCGCGTCGATCACATGCTTGCCATGATCGATCGGGCCGTCGTCGGCTATCGTCCGTTCGGCGATGTGAAACTCGTCGTGTTCCCCGAGTTCGCTCATGCCGCGCCGGTCTACGAGACGGTCGAGGAACTCCGTGATCGGCTCGCGATTCCGATTCCGAACGACCACACTGATCGATACCACAAGAAGGCCCGCGAACTCGGCATCTACATACAAACAGGGTCTTTCCTGGAACGGGACTCACGCTATCCCGAGTGCGTGTTCAACACCACGTGTCTGATCGGGCCCGATGGCGTACTCTCCCGCTACCGCAAGGTTCACACGTGGCTCCCATGGGAGGTCCACGCCAGCCCGCATGACATTCCGGGCTATGCCGAGCCGATGTTCCCGGTTGAGAAAACCGAGATCGGCGTCCTGGGTTGCGCGATCTGTTACGACTGGCTTTTCCCGGAGGCGATCCGCGAACTGGCAGTCCAGGGGGCCGATGTGCTCATCCGCGTGTCTGCCTACATGGACCCATGGGGCGCAACACCGCCGATGGACTGGTGGACCGTGGTGAATCGCTGCCGGGCGCTCGAGAACACGGCGTTCGTGGTGGCGACAAATCAAGGGGCGAGCGCGACGCACTACCCGCCATTCTCGTGGCCGGGCGGAAGTATGATCGTGGACTACGATGGGCGAATCCTCGCGCAGGCCGACCCCGGACCGGGCGAGAAAATCGTGATTGCTCCGATCGACGTGGCCGCAGTCCGGGCGGAGCGTGAACGTCGAAGTGGTCATCACATGCTGGGTCACAGGCGAATCGAGGCGTATCGCCAAGGAACACGCCCAGCCTATCCTGGTGGCGCGGCGAAGAGTGGACCAATCACGATTGTGGGAAATGAACAGCGTACCCGCGAGGCCAAGGATCGTCTTCAGAGTGGGCAATGAGGTCGTCGTTAGTGCAACGGGCGCGGCGGGATAGTTGAACCCTGGTGCTGATGAGTGTCCGTTTGCCTTCCCCGCTCATGTCCGCAGCCAGGCAAAGAACCCGAGTTGGTCGAGACGTTCTTGAAGGCGGGTCTTCTGCTCCGTCGTCAGGTTCCCGTTCGGCAGCCGGGCCGGGCCGACCTCAACGCCCAAGAAGCCCATGACCGCCTTCGCCGCCGCCATGTAGCCGAACGCAGCGAGTAGCTCGATGAGTTGCACCGAACGGAACTGTTCGGCACGCGCCGCCGCCATATCGCCCCGTTCGACCGCTGCCAACAGCCGGTGGTAGAACGGTGCGGCGAAGTTGTAGCTGCTTCCCACCCCGCCGACGGCCCCGACCGCGACCGCCGCCAACATGTACTCGTCAACGCCCCACGGGATGTCGAACCGCCCGCCCTGAAAATGAAGGCAGTTCTGGAAGGCCATGAGGTCCGGGTTCGTGAACTTGATGCCCGCCAGGGTCGGGATGCGATCCGCCGCCACGAGGAACTCGGGCATGGGGAAATGAACGCCGGTCAGGCCGGGGATGTCGTAGAAGTAGAACGGGGTTCCGGGTGCGGCGGCGGCGATGTCCGCGCAACACGCGATCAAGGCGTCGAGCGACTTCGGCTTGAAGTAACTCGGCGACAGGGCGGCGATGGCGTCGGCCCGAAGTTCCTGCGCCTGAGCCGCCAGCGTGCGGGCGTCGGCGAGGCAGTTCGAGCCGACGTGAACGACCAGTCGCAACCCCGAGCCACGGACGACTTCACTCCATCGAAGGGCGAGTGCGAGGCGCTCTTCGACGGTGAGTGAATGGCTCTCGCCCGTGCTGCCGCCGATGAACGCGGTCTTCACGCCGTTGCGGTGCAGGTGTTCGGCCTGCCTCTCGACAACGGTGATGTTCAGTTGGCCGTCGGACTGGAATGGGGTGTGGGTGGCGGCGACGAGGCCGTGCAGCTTGATCGTCATCGAGGTTGCTCCTGGGTAGCGAGTTCGGGCCGGGGCCGGATGAGCAGCACCAGCACCACGGACAGAACGGCGAGGCCGGCGAAGCCGCCAAAGATCACGTCGAGCGGCACCTGCTTGTCCCGCAACACGCCGAAACCCCAATCGGCCAGTCCGCCCACACTGATGCTGAAAAAGTTCATGACGCCGTAGCCGGTCGCCCGCAACTGTGGGCGAACGATCTGCGACAGGATCGGCATGTTGTTGCAGTCGAAGAACCCCCAGCCGAGGCCGAAGACGATCAGGAAGCCGATGGCGACTGCCAGCGTGCCAGCGTTACCCACGCCGAAGATCGCCACCACGATGAGGCTCATGCCGACGGCGCTGACGTAGATGCGGCCCCGGTGGTTCGTTCGCACCCACCGATCCGCCAGCCAACCCCCTGCGACGACACCGAAGATGGCCGCGACCTGCCAGTACAGCGTGGCCGCGACCCCCGCCTTGCCCTGACCGATGTTGAACTGCTTCTGGAGGATGGCCGGCATCCAGTCCCGCACCACCCACCCGGCCATCGCCGGTAGGGTGAAGTACAGCACCAGCAGCAGGAACGAGACGTTCGTTAGTAACTCCCTCACCGCCCCGACCGGGGACACCTGTAACACTGGCTCTTGCGCGGTCGGTTTCGCCGCATCTCGTAGGAAGATCACCAGCGGGACGGCGTACAGCATCCCCACGACGCCGCAGGCAGTGAAAGCGATCCGCCAGCCGAGGTTCGGGTCGGCAGCAGCGTACCCGCCGAACCCGCCGGCGATCACGCCGAAGTAGATCGCCATCTGGTGCAGACCGACGGCCCGCGAGCGGGTGCGGCCGGTGTGGTAGTCGGTGATGAGGGCCAGCGCCGCCGGGATGTAGAACGCTTCGCTGACGCCCATCAACGACCGCGCCCACAGCAACTCTGTGTAGGTCGTCACCTGCCCAGTCCACAATGTCACCGCCGACCAGACGAACAAGCTGCCGCATATGGCGAGCCGGCGGCTGTACCGATCCGCGATGTACCCTCCGACGAGGCTGAACACCGCGTAGACCCACTTGAACTGCCCCAGCATGAAACCCCAATTTGCCTGCGTCTCGATGCTCGGGATGTCCTTCATCACGGAGGTCTGCATCGACGCGAGCATCTGCCGGTCGAGGTAGTTCAGCAGCGCCACCGGCATGAGCAGCACGACGACCAGCCACGCCGTCCGGGGGACCGTCGGAGTCGAGATGGGCATGGCTGGGCTTACTCCTTCTTCTTGTCGGGGTTGAAGCCCCACACTTCCGGGGAGCGGACGCCGGGCCGCACTTCGCCGCTCGGCATCACCCACACCTTGTTCCAGGCCACAACCGGGACCGTCACACGTGGGACGGGAATTTCACCGGCCTCGACCCACTTCGCCGTCTTGGTGTCGTAGCGAAGGACTTGCTTGCTGAACCCTCGGTGCTTGTCGGGAGCCACGCCGACTTGGGAACCGTCGTCGCCGCCGAGGAGGTAGAATCCCGTCGCATCGGTCGGTGCAGGGGACGGCGCGGCGGCGACGGGACGGGGCAGATCGGCGACCTGCTTCCACCCCTTACCGGGCGAGTAGCGGTAGGCGTCGGTGAGGTATCGCCGCTCCACTTTGTCGCCCTTGCCGGCAACAAGATCGATGCCGCCAGCCATCCAGAACTCACCGTCGAAACTCGCCGCAACCGCCAGCATCCGCCCGTCGCCGGGGCATTCGTCGATCTTCTCCCACTTCGCTTCTTTGGCCGACAAGTCGAGTCGCCAAACCGCCTTCAGGGCCTGTGCCGAGTACGGCTTTTCCTGCCCGCCGGCGACGTAGAGGGTGTCGCCGACCAGCGCTCCACAGCCGTTGGCGAGGGGCTTTGGCAGTGGCGGGAGTTTGGTGATCCCGAGTCTGCCGTCTTTCCAGTCCAGCCGGAAGGCGTCGGCGTAATGCCGATCCGCGTCGCTGCCGCCCACGCACACGACCCCGCTGCCGTGAGTGACGCTGACGCCGTACCCGAGCGGGCGCGGCAACTTCCCTGCGACCGTCCACGTGCCGTCCGGTGATTTCAAGACGAACACGGCGTCGGACCACACCTTCCTGCCACCGTCCCACGGTTTCTTGTCGGGGAAGTTGGCACCGCCGGCCACGACCAGCACGCCATTACTGACGCCCGCGAACGGACCGGCGAACCCCTCCTTGTCGGGCAACGGCGGTAGCCGCCCCCACTCCCCCGCGGTGGCGAATGGGACCGTGGAAAGGAGCAACGAGCAACCCAGCAAACGCCGTCGAAACGCCTGCATGTGTCAGCCTCCGACGTTCGTTCACCATGCCGATGGTTGACGAACGGGCCGTCGCGGCCGGCGAAACGTCAATGATCGAAAAGTTCACGTTGACCCTTGACATCAACCATATCGCCGCCAAGAATCACTCTTGCTCGAACATGATCGAACATGATCGAACATGATCGAACAGCGACACTTTACGCGAGGTCACACCGCCGTGCAAGACACGCTATCGGAAAAAACTTACCGCGAGCTTCGCCGCAAGGTGCTTACGGGCGAGTTGGAGGCCGGTGCGCAGCTTGTCAACCGGACGCTCGCGCAGGCGATGGCCGTCAGTCTCGCCCCCGTGCGAGAAGCGCTCAACCGGCTTGCAACGGAAGGGTTGATCGAACACGTCCCCGGGGCTGGGGCGTTCGTCCGCAAGCCGAGTCCGCAGGACCTGGAGGAACTCTACGTCCTGCGTGAAGCAGTCGAGAGTTGTGCCGCCGCCGAAGCCGCCCGCAACATCACGCAGAACCAACTCGACTCGCTCGACGGCGTCCGCTCCGAATTCGAGGCGATCCTGACGACGATCCGCCGCGAGAAGTCCAAGATGGCGACGGAGGTGATGCTGGACCGCTGGCTCGACTGCGAGGAGCGGTTCCACCTGATCGTTGTGGAAGCGGCCCGCAACCGGCTGCTCGCCAAGGTTATCGAGGACTACACGGCGCTTGGGCAGGTGTTCGGGGTCCAGCGGCACCGGGCCGCCATCCTGACGCTGGCCGTCGCGGAGGAAACGTGCCGCGACCACGCTGCCATTACCGAGTCGCTCCGCCAGCGGGACGTCGAGACGGCCCGCCGGCTGATGAGCGACCACATCCGGAAGGGCCGCAAGACGGTGCTGGAGCACCTCCGGGGCCACCGCCACAGCGGGGGTTGAGTAGCGATTGTCTCGCCTGTTCCGGGCTGGTGCCGGGGCGGGTATTCTTTTCTTCTCTTTCGGAGGCCGCTTCATGAACGCTCGACGCGGGTTCACGCTGATCGAGTTGCTGGTCGTCATCGCCATCATTGCCATCCTCATCGGGCTGTTGCTGCCTGCCGTTCAGAAGGTCCGCGAGGCTGCCGCACGCGCCAAGTGCCAGAACAACCTCAAACAGATCGGCCTCGCACTGCACAACTACCATGACGCGACCCAGCAGTTCCCGCCCGGGGCGGGAACCGCCAACGGCCTGAGCTGGCGGGTGTACATCCTGCCCTACATCGAGCAGGACGTTCTTTACCGCAAGTTCGACCTCGGGCCCGGTGCCTGGAACGGGGGGACGAACAAGGAAGGCCCGAGCAAGATGGTCCACGCCCTCAACCGCGTCCCGGCGTACAACTGCCCGAGCGTTCCGGTGATCCTGGCCTCCAACGGGTCGAGCAAGTTGGGGGACGGCCGGCAGACGTACACGTCCGATTATCACGGGGTGGCTGGACCGAAGGGGACCAACCCGGCCAGCAGTGCCGCGTACTCTGTCGACGCCAACCCGAGCGGCAACGGCGGCTTCGCCCTGCAAGGCATCCTGGGCAAGGACTCCAAGGCCCGGTTCGGCAGCCTCGCCGACGGCACCTCGAACACCTTGATGGTCGGAGAGGTCTCGGTTCGCCTGTCGAGCGGCGCGGTGCTCGACAGCGACGGGGCCGACTGGGTTCGGGGCATGTCGGGCAACGGCATGGCCGCGTGCAGGAACGTGCAGAACGCGATCAACACGTCGTACAACGGCGTTTACAACGACATCAGTTTCGGCAGCCCGCACACCGGCGGCGCTCAGTTCGTGATGGGCGACGGGTCGGTGCGGTTCCTCCAGGCGTCGGTCGACCTGGCGCTTTACAAGGCGACCGCCAGCATGGACGGCGGCGAAGTCCAGATCGCGAATTAAGCCCAACACCTTTTCGCCAGCACCCGCCGACCCGCCGCGGCCGCGCCTCTGTTGTCGCGACTGCGGCGCCGGGGCGCTCTTCTTGTAAGGGGCCACCATGCGATCCTCTCAACACCTGACTCGACTCGCTTGCACCGGCGTTCTCGTCGGCCTGTGCGTCCTAGCCGGCTGTGGCGGCGGCAGCGATCCGAACCTCGTGCATGTGAGTGGCACGGTGACGGTGGACGGCAAGCCTCTGCCGCTCGGCATGATCGTGTTCGAGCCGGACCCTGCGAAGGGCAATCGCGGCCAACAAGGACATGCCGACATCAAGGACGGCCAGTTCGACACCCGGCAGTCCGGCAAGGGGGTCGCGCTCGGCGCACAGGTGGTGCGGATCACCGGCGGCGACGGGGTGAACCCGGAACCGTTCACCCCGTTCGGCAAACTGCTGTTCGAGGAACACACGACCCGGACGGACGTGACCAAAGACCAACCGCCGCTCCGACTCGACATACCCGGCCAGAAGGCCATGAAGAAGTAGTAGGTCGCTCGTTTACGACCCGTGAACAACGCCACACCCGCATCCCAAAGGACTCCATATGTGCCGGACTCGAATCGCCCTAATGCTACTGCTTTTCGTACCGCTGTCGGGGTTCGGTGCCGAACCCGAGGTCGCGGACGTGTTCGTGCCGAAGGCGGACGGGTTCGCGTCGATCCGCATCCCGTCGGTCGTCGTCAGCAAGAAAGGCACTTTGTTGGCCTTCGCCGAGGGGCGGGCCGCCAACGCGGATCAGGCCAAGAACAAGATCGTCCTGAAGCGCAGCACGGATGGCGGCAAGTCCTGGGGCAAGGTCGCCGTCGTCGCGGAGGACGGCGACAAGGCACTCAACAACCCGTGTGCAGTGGTGGAGCGCGAAGGGGGTCAGGTGTTGCTGGTGTACCAGTCGTACCCGGCGGGCGTCGGCGAGCGGAGCGGGAAAATTCAACCCGGCTACGATGGCGACCTCGTCGTGCGGAACTGGCTCATCACCAGCGACGACGACGGCATGACGTGGACGAAGCCTCGGGACATCACGAAGGAGACGAAACGGGAGAAGATCGTCACGACGGTGGCCGGCGGGCCGGGCGTCGGCATCCAGCTTCGTCACGGCAAACACGCTGGCCGCATTCTGATGCCGTTCAACGAGGGCCCGTTCGGGGTGTGGAATATCTACGCCGTCTACAGCGACGACAAAGGCAAGACGTGGAAGATGGGCGACGCCGCCCCCGGCGGGCTAATCGACGCCGGGAAGGACAAGAAGACCAGCACAGTGAACGAGGCGCAGTTCGCCGAGTTGAAGGATGGCTCGATCCGGTTCAACGTTCGTCGGTGGGCCGGGAAAGCGGTGCGGAAGACGTGCGTGAGTGAGGATGGTGGAGTCTCTTGGTCGAAGGTCGAGGATGTGCCGGAACTAGTCGATCCGGGCTGCATGGGGTCTGTCCTGCGCTACACCGACCCGGCCGACAGGGCCCAGAGCCGCATCCTGTTCTCGGGGCCACAGAGTACCAAGCGGGAGAACGGGATGGTCTTCGTCAGCTACGACGAGGGCAAGACGTGGCCGACGAAACGGGTGCTGTGCAAGGACTCTTTCGCTTACTCCTGCCTGACGGCGCTCCAGGACGGAACCATCGGGTGCCTCTACGAAGCGGAGGGGACGAGCAAGATCGTCTTCGCTCGGTTCACGCTCGACTGGCTTGAAGAGAAAGTCGCCCCCCTCAAACCTGCACCGGCATTCTCGCTTCCCGTGATCGACCTGAACGATCAGAAGGAGCGGCAAGTTCTGGTGGATCGAGAGAAAGGCCAGTACCTCGGCCACCCCACCACGCTCCTGCTCGAAGACGGCAAGACGATCCTCTGCGTCTACCCGAAAGGGCGCGGACGCGGACCCATCCTGTACAAGCGGAGCGAGGACGGCGGCAAGACGTGGTCCGACCGGCTCCCGACGCCGAAGAACTGGGAAACGTCGCTGGAGACGCCGACGATGGGTTGAAGACGAGCGACGGCAAGCCGGTCGCCGGATTCGAGATCGCCGGCGATGACGGGGTGTTCTGGCCCGCCGAGATCAAGATCGGGAAGGATGCCGTCACGCTCACCAGCGTGCTCGTCACGAACCCGCGCTTGGCCCGCTACGGCTGGCAACCCATCTCGACCGGCAACTTCACGAACGGGGCGAGCCTGCCAGCTTCGACGTTCTTACTGACACTACCCAGGAAATGATTCCGTGGACGTGACGACGCACGAAGGCCGTTCGGTACTTGCTGAAACCTACCGCAATGCCCTGCTCGGCGACGTGATCCCGTTCTGGCTGCGGCACGGGTTGGACCGCGACCACGGCGGCTACTTCACCGCTCTCGACCGGGACGGGACCGTGATCGACACCGACAAGTCGATCTGGTTCCAGGGGCGCGGGGCGTGGACGTTCGCAACCCTTTACAACACCGTTGAGAAGAACCCACAGTGGCTCGATGCAGCCCGAAGTGGCATCGAGTTCCTGCGACAGTCCGGGACCGGGCCGGGTGGCAAGCTGTACTTCACCGTGACCCGCGACGGCCGACCGCTGCGGATGCGGCGGTACGTCTACAGCGAGGCGTTCGCGGCAATGGCGAATGCGGCGTACGCGAAGGCGACGGGGGACGGTCGAGCTGCCGAGGACGCGATCCGTTACTTCGATGCCTTTCTCGACTACTCGTTCACGCCGGGCCGGATGCCCGCGAAGGTCGAACCCGCGACCCGACCCATGAAGGGCATCGGCCCGCTCATGTTCTGTCTGCTCACGGCTCAGGAACTCCGCGAACAGTTGGGGTATGTGACCGTCCGGGGGCGGACGTGTACGGAGTGGATCGACTGGAGCATCGTTGAGATCGAGCGTGACTTCCTCAAGCCTGAACACGAAGCCTTGATGGAAGTCGTCGGGCAGGACGGCGCGGTGATCGACCACTTCGACGGGCGGCAACTCAACCCCGGCCACGCCATCGAGTGCGCGTGGTTCGTCATGCACGAAGGGAAGGTGCGGGGCGACCAGCGCCTCGTGCGGCTCGGGCTGACGATTCTCGAGTGGATGTGGAAGCGCGGCTGGGACGAGGAACACGGCGGCATCCTCTACTTCCGCGACCTGCGGGGGTTGCCGGTGCAGGATTACTGGCACGACATGAAGTTCTGGTGGCCGCACTGCGAGGCCGTCATCGCCACCTTACTCGCGTGGACGCTGACAAGCGACGAGAAGTACGCACGGTGGCACCGGCAGGTCCACGACTGGAGTTTCCGCAATTTCCCCGACCCAGACTTCGGCGAGTGGTACGGCTACCTGCACCGCGACGGGCGGGTGTCGGTGCGGCTCAAGGGAAATATGTGGAAGGGGCCGTTCCACCTGCCCCGGATGCTCTGGTACTGCTGGAAACTGCTGGACGAGAGAAACGAGTTGACCGGTAGCGCCGGCCGAACAGCACCGGCTTGACATTCGCCCTTGAGCAAACAAGAAAGGAACCCGACGTAGCCGTATGGGGTTGCGGCCAAAGGGTTCCTGTTTCTTAGGCTAGTGTCCGACGGGAAATGCGGCTATTTTTTGTTCTGCTGCATATGCGATCGGATCGGCTGATAACTGTCAGTCTAAAAATCTTCTTGTTCTCGGCTGACCGAGCCATTCTTGGCCTCCACAATTGCCTGGAACGGCTCTCGGGACGCAGCTCCGCTGCTCCCGCGTCCGATGTGCCAGCGATTTCAGCCACACATACTGTCTAACCGGCCTGCTTCTTGCGTTTCGACATTCCTGCCTGACAACCTGCATCGTCCCGAGTCACAAGGAGCTTGCCCAACACATGAAGGTTGCGGCCCAAGATGCCCAAGCCGACGTAGCGTTCAGAGCCACGCTTGCTCTTGTCCCGACAGCGCTCCTGACCATTGCCGGCTTGCAAGGCTCTGATCGTCGATTCCACACCTGGATGATGTTGACGAGCCTGGCGAAATTCCACCGTTGCTTGCGTCCCGGGGCTTGGCCTTTCTTCGGAATGCACGGATAGGCCACGATCTCAGCCAGATTTTTCTGACTGTCCGGGGTGTGAAAGCCCCGGTCGAACGAGGCCCGCTTGATTTTGCCCCCCATCCGCTTTTGCAGTTGGGTCATGGCCGGGACCAAGATCTCCTGGTCCAAGCCTCCATTGGCTACTACCTGATAGGCACAAATGAAACCGATGGCATCTTCGATCACCAGCACTTTATGACCGTATTGGATGGGGTCCGGCTGCTTCCCTCGCTTGATCAGTTCCGTGTGCGGCTCAAAGATGCTGAACAGCTTTTCCTCGTTAGGTATCGTCTCTGCCAAGAGTACACGCCGCTTGGCCGTGCCGCACACTTTCCGAGTCAATTGCAGGTAGTGAAGCAATTCCTTCTCCGGGCTTTCGAATCCTTCGCCAAGCCAGTCAATGACATCGGCATCGACACAGCAGGCAACTGTCTTCAGTAGTTGGCTGGCCCGCGACATCAGATCCTCGGCCAGATCCAATAGCTCCTTATACCCCGGCTTGAGGCGGTCAGCCCCCAGACCCTTGGCACGCGCCGCCCGACCAATCCGCCGGACAATCTCCTTGATGGATTTCAGGAGATGCTGATGCTGACGGCAACCCGACTGACCATGCACTGCGGCCAACTTCGTCACTAACATCACCACTTTGCGTAAGCCGTCGCCAATCAAGCCCGACTCCGTGGGATAATGGATGTTCGTCCCCACCACGAACGTATCGCCACGCACCGATTTGATGGCTTTCGGCACCAATAGGTGTCCTGCGCCAATCACCAACGGATTGAGTTTTTCCAGTGTTTCCGGTCGTAGTAAACACACGTTGTCCCGAATCCGCCGCCAATCAAAATCTTCGTCCTCGATCCAATCGCCCAGACCCATCATGAAACGCAAAGTGCGGTGCTCTTCCGCGAGGTTCTGCAACTTGTCGTCATCCAGGTCACATCCCAACCACACCGCTGCAAGCACAACAATCATCCAGTAATCCAGACCGCGACGCCCGAGCTTACAACTGCTGCTACCATTCACATCCTGACCGACCCAAGTGAGCAATTGATCGCGGAGGCAGGCATCGATGTAGAGGTATTGCAAAGTCCGCAGAACCGGGATGATTTCATCGCGAGACTTCAGATTCAGTTCCACGGTTTCGATGGGCGGGCAATCGAAACGCAATTGCTTATGATAGGCCACACGCACAGCAAGTTCCCTCCGAAGATTCCAGGGACTGTGGAAAAGGAACCGTAACTTCCTCGTGGAAACGACGATTTTATTACCTCCATAGACGAGGATGTAACGGACTTCGTTGCGCCATTCGTCAAATAACAACTTGATTTATAAGCGATTTCACGTTTTCCGACGTACACTAACGAAATGGCATTCCGGAAGAACAACTTTCTTATGCTTAATCGATGTCGGTGGACGGATGATGACTGCGATGGAGCCGTCGAACTAATGCGGATTAAGGTGTGTATGAATATTCTGCGTCGCGACTTTTGATTGTGCGTTTTAGCAGCTGACGGCAGGGTATCCCAAATCATCTGCGTGGATGACGCCGATGTTGGGATCTTTGGGCCCAGCGGCATGAGCGATGTGCTGGACCCGCCCCGAACAATGAGATGGACATCAGGAGCGACATCCGACAGATGAACCCGAGGGACGCCATATCATTCGTGCGGGTTCCTAGTATTAGAACCTGCACGGCGTTCACAATAGTGCTTCGTTGACATTTCCGGTACTATCCGCAAAGCGTTTCGTTTCCACTCCCAGCGAGTTGAGCATGGTCACAAAGAGATCGGATAGACATTTCTTGTTCTCATCGAACTTGTGGTAGCGACCGTGCTTGAGTCCGAACTCGCCACCGCCAGCGAGGATGAGGGGGTAGTTGCGTGCCAGATGGGTTTTGCT
>PNLP01000069.1 GCA_013823135.1 Planctomycetaceae bacterium | reverse complement strand
GCTTCACGCCCATCGTGCGGCGGATGAACTCAAGTTGCAACTTCAGGTAGTGTGCCCCGCCAATCCCGTGGCGGGCCTGCGGGTAGAACATCATCTCGAATTCCTTCCCCGCTTTCTGCAAGCCGTCCGCCAACTGAACGCTGTTCTGCATGTGAACGTTGTCGTCCATCATGCCATGCACAATCAGCAGCTTGCCGTGCAGGTTCCGCGCGGACGCGATGCAACTCGATTTCGCATACCCCGTCGCGTTCTCCTTCGGGGTCAGCATGTAGCGCTCGGTGTAGATCGTGTCGTACAGCTTCCAGTCGGTCACCGGCCCCGAGGCGATCCCGGCCGAGAACGTCTTCGAGTGCGTTAATGCGTATGCGGCCATGAAGCCGCCATAGCTGTGGCCGCTGATCCCGACGCGGCTCGCGTCCACGCCGGGCTTCGCCGCGAGCCACGCGACCGCTTCTTCCAGGTCTTTGAGTTCCTGCACACCGAGTTGCTTGTAGCACGTCCACGCGGACTGGGCACCCTTCCCGCTCGCGCTCCGCGGATCGACACGGAACACGATGATGCCGTTCGTGGCGAGCGAGTTGTCCATGATTCGGCCGCCGCCCCACTCGTCGCGGATCGTCGGCATGTGCGGCCCTGCGTAGGTGAGCACCCACACGGGATGCTTCTTCTTCGGGTCGAAGTCGGGCGGGTACGTGATCGCCCCCTCCAGTTCAAAGCCGTCCTTCATCGGAACCTTCACGCGCTCGAACGTGCCGAACTTGAACCCGTCCCGTTCGCGAACGGGGTTGGTGTCCAGCACGCGAATGTCCCCCTTCCCCGCTTCCACCACGCTGGCTCTCGTGGGCGTCATCAGGTCGGTGTACCGGTCGATGAACAGCGGGCCGGCGGGGGCAAGGCTCACGCGGTGCGACTTCCCGCGCTCCGTGAGCAGTTCGGTCTTCTTGCCGAGCTTCACTCGGCACAGATCGATCCCCGTGTGGCTCGTGAAGGTCGCGTTGAAGTACACCTCCTTCTCGGCACCATCGACCCGAAGCACTTCCTTCACCTCCCACTCTCCCGACGTGACGGGGCCGAGCAACTTTCCCTCGGCCGAATAGTGGTAGAGGTGACGCCAGCCGCTGCGGTCACTCGCGAACAGGAACGAGCCATCGGGCAACCAGCGAGGCGGGCCGGTGTCGTCAACCCACGCCTTCGTTGTCTCGCGGAACAGCACTTTCGGCTTGGCATCGGGTGCTGGCCACGTTGTGAAGTCGAGCCAGGTTTGGGTGCGGTTCTGGACGTAAGCGAACACCGTCTTCGAGTCCGGGAACCAGCCGACGCGTGACACGACAAGCTCTTCGGGCTTGTGCTCGCCGAAGTCGAGGAACACGGGTTTGCCGCCGTTCGCAGCCACGACGCCGATCTTCACCGTGGGGTTCGGGTCGCCGACCTTCGGGTACGGATACGCTTCGAGTTGCCCGCGAACGGAGTTGAGGTTGAGAATGTTGAACCGCTTCACCGGCGAGTCGTCGAACCGCATGAACGCAAGCTGGCTGCCGTCCGGGCTCCACCAGTAAGCCTGCCCGTCGCGGCTGAAGATTTCCTCCTCGTACACCCAGTCGGCGTGGCCGTTCAGAATGTCGCCGCCGCCATCGTGCGTGAGTTGGCGTTCCTCGGGCTTCGCCACATCCACCGTGAACAGGTTGCCGCCGCGAACGAAGGCGATTCGCTTGCCATCCGGCGAGAACGTGAGGTGATCCTTCGCGCCGTCGGACTTGGTGAGTCGCACCGCGGGGCGGCCGTCGAAGTACCCGAGACCGTAATCGGGGCCGATGTTGAACATGAACGCCGAGCGATCCGGGTTCATGCGGAACCCCGTTTGTTTGGCGATTCCTTCGATCGTGCTCGCATCGAGTCCCTTCAACGCTTTCAGCGACCGGGTGATCTGCTCGGGAACCGCGAACGGCTCGGCCTTGCCAGTGCGGGCTTCGACCTTCCAAAGCTTTCCGTCCTTCCTCTGGAGGAAGTGTTCCGCGTCGAGCCACTCGCCAACGCTGACCGGCGAACCTTGCAACCCGAACGAGAAACTGCCGCCGTGACCGATCAGCAACGCTTCCGTGATCGGCTGGTTGGTGGTGCGTCGCTCGGGTAGGCCCGGCGCGGAGCCGAGCCACAGCGGGTAAGGCTTCAGCAGCCTCTGCGACAATCCTTCCGCGACTTTAGTTTCCAGCACGCACGCCATGAGCCAGCCGTGCGCCTGATCCGTCTTCACGACAAGCGCACCCGCCGAGACACGGACCTGCTCGGCCCGCCACACGCGGTCCGTTCCCAGGGTCTCGACTGGCAGCAGAATGTCTTCACGCAGTTCGTTCACCACGACGCCAATCCGCTGGAGCGCATCGGAAACTTCCGTGGCCGTGGGTAAGAGGAGATAGGCGTAAGGCGCTTCGACTTGCCCCGCCGGTGATTGCGCTTGGGCCTCACTCTGTGTCGAAGCGAGGAGCAAAAACAGCGTGACAGCGAAGAGCGCGACAATACGAAACACGGCAGCCTCCGTGTGGCAATGAGTGATTTCGGAGAGGTGATTCTATCAGCGACGCGCGGTTAGCGGTCGCCCCAGCGGGGCGACAAGCACACTCACTTTGTTCCGGGTCCAAGCAACTTCTTGATCTCGTCCTTGTCCTTCTCGCGGTCGAGGTACGGCACGCCCTTGGCCATCCAGGCCGGTTCCGGCTTGCCCTTCAAGTGGTGCTCGAAGAACTGGAACATGCGGGCGGCGAAGTCGCGGGCCGCGGCACGCTTCACGAGGTTGTGCGGCTCGCCGTTGTAGTTCAGCAGGTAGCACTCCTTGCCAAGCCGCCGCAGCGCGAGGTAATACTCGATCCCCTGGTACCACGGCACCGCGTCGTCCTGGTCGTTGTGGATCATGAGCAGCGGCGTCTTCACCCGGTCGGCCATGAACACGGGGCTGTTCTCGATGAACTTCATCGGCGCTTCCCAGAGCGTCGCCCCGATGCGGCTCTGCGTCCACTCGTACTGGAACTGCCGCGTCAGGCCCGTGCCCCAGCGGATGCCGTCGTAAGCGCTCACCATGTTCGAGACGGGTGCGCCGGCGACCGCGGCCTTGAAGCGATCGGTCTGCGTCACCATGTACGCGATCTGGTAGCCGCCCCACGACTGGCCGTCGATGCCGATGGCCTTCTCGTCCACGTAGCCCTTATCGACCACAGCCTGAATCGCGGGGAGCACGCACTTGATCGCGCTCTGGCCGGGCGCGCCGATCTTGTAGGCGATGTCCGGCATCAGCACGAGGTAGCCATTGCTCGCGTAGAACGTCGGGTTGATGACCTGCCCGCGGGTCACCACGGGCGAGCGGAACTGTTGGAGCGTGTCGGAGAGCCGTTCGTAAATGTAAACCACCATCGGGTACTTCTTCGCGGGGTCGAAGTTCTCCGGCTTCACGAGCACACCCGAGAGTTTCGCTCCGTCGGCGCTCGTGTAGTTCACCAACTCGGCCTTGCCCCAGTTGAACTCCTTCACGCGCGGGTTGAGGTCCGTGACCCGCTTCACCTCGGTGAGTTCCGCCGTGGTCATGTAGTAATCCGGGAACGTCGAGAAGGTCTGGGCCGTGAATAGGTACACATCCGCGTCCTTCGCTTTGGTGGGCACGCTGTACGATCGCGCACCCATCACCAGCAGTTTCGGGGCTTCACCCGGATCGAGGCGATAGAACCCGGTGTCGCGCGTAATCGTGTTCTCGGCACGGAGCAACTGCGGCTTCGAGAGTTCGACCCCGTGGAACGGCTCGAACGTGTCCTGCGCTTGCACTCGGGCCAGGGTGAAGTGGATGTTCTGAGCCCGACCGATTCTGGTCAGGTTCTCGGTCGAGGAACCATCAGCCGCGAGCTTCCAGATGTCGTACTGATCGCTCACGAGCACGAACTTGCCGTCGGCCGTCCACTGTGCCGGCCCCGCGGGTGGAGGCGAACCGGGATGGTCGTCTTCTGGGTCGATGAACGACACCTTGAGGTTCGCGGTGAGGCTCTGCCTCGTGCCATCCGCCACGTTGATCGTGAACCAGTCCTTACCATCGAACCCGACGAGGTGCTTCCCGGTGGGCGACAAACTCGGGGTGGGTGTCGTGTAGCCGCCGAACCCAGTAACGAGTGCTTTCCGTTCCCCAGTGCGGACGTTCACGGCAGAGTAGTCGGACAGCGGCAAGCCGTAGCCCGTGCCCACGCGGTATCGCCGATTGTCGGAACCCAGTGCCCAATCGCTGCTGACTTGCGGCTGACTCACGGTGATGGATTCGTCCGAAAGTTGCCGGAACTGTTTGCTGTCGAGGAGCACAACGCCGGAGTACGTCTTGACCTGATCGGCCCCAGCCTGGAGCTTCTGCATCGGTTGCAAGCGCTCGTCCTTCCAGTGCCAGACATCCAACTGGAAGTCGTCCGGTCGCGGCGGGCCAGCGGGCGGTGCTGGTGGCCGCTTCGGGGCAGTGTTCACGAACAGTTTGGTAGCATCTGCGGAGAACGAAAGCGTTCCCCCAGAGAGCGACCAACCAGCGCGAAGGCCAGCAGAACCCGGGCCGAGCACCTCATCGGCACTCACGATCGTCGAGGGGTTCGCGGCGAGGATGGCGGGGACCAGTGCTGTGAAACCGCCGCTCGCGCCGATGGGAATATTTCGAGCTGTGGGCGGTGCTGGCTTCGCGTTGCGATCCCACACGAACGCCCGATAGCGTGGTGTCGGAAGTGGTGTCACGGGAGCCGGAATCGTTGTCCCCACCGGAGTTCCCACGGCTCGCGGTGGCGGGGCGAGCTTCGGATCGGGCACATTGCTGTCGTCATAGAGGAACGCAAGTTTCGTCTGCCGCTCATCCCACGTCAGCCCCGAGAAGCGACCCGGCCCGGTCTTGATCGCCTCGGGGGTCGTGCTCAGTTGCGGCCTGGTAGCGAATACGCCATTCATCTCCCCGCGCTTGGAAGTCACGCTGTAAACCAGCAGCTTGCGGTCGCGGGTCAGGCTGAACTCCGCCACATCGGGGATCGTGCGTTCCTTCTTCGACGCGACATCCCGAATGATGAGATCGGAACCATACGTTTTGCTGGCGGTGGGCTGTGGTGCGATCGGCAACTTTCCCTTTGTGGGCGTGGCGGGCGGTGTCTTCGCGTCTTCCTTGCCGGGCTCCGGCTTTACAGGCTTGCGATAGATCACGAACCCCGCACCGTCGCCACCCACGGAGAACGCCCCTGCTTGCGGGAACGTGTCCACAACCTTCCCGGTCGTCAGGTCCACAACCGCGAGCGTCGGTTGCGGCATCTCCTCGGGCTTCGCCTTCGCAGCCTTGGCCTTCTCGGTCTCGGCCTTCGTCGGCGTCAACGGCAGCAGAACCCGGCTCGCATCCGGGGTGAACTTCGGCTCGGTCGTCGCGGCTCCGGAACCCCGTGGGAATCGAAACTCCTTCCCGCTGGGAACGTGCCGGACGATGGACTCGCCGTCCCCCTCGACGGGCCACACCGCGTAAGCGATGTGCGCTCCATCCGGGGACATGACGGGAGGTGATGCCGTGCGCCAGATGCCTTCATCGACGAAGGTGAGCACCTTCTTGGCGGGCTGAGCAGCGAGCGGGCGGGCAGCAAAAACTAGCAGCAAGAACAATGCGACTCGGGCAGAACGGCGGGCAGCGCAAGACACAGTGAACCTCCGGGTGCGAACGCAACAGCTACCGTTAAGGTTTACCCCGCTTGCCCACACACACGCCAGCGTTTTCTCGGCAAGAGCCGGATTCATCGCACGCCCGTATCATGTCTGGTGAGGCAACGGCACGCGAATGAAGAGGATCAGACAAGAGAATTAACCACGAATTAACCACAGAGTCACAGAGAGCACAGAGAGTAAACCCAACACCGAGACGATGCAGGGTTTGAACACAACTCTTCTCTCGGCCTTTGCCTTAATCTCTGTGCTCTCTGTGGCTCTGTGGTTAATCCTGGTTTTGTTCCGCGTGCGAGCGGCTCGCAGACGATTATCAGCATCAAGCAAGGCGTAAGTAACCGATGACAGACCGGGTGAACGTCGAGAAACTGCGGCCGAAGCTCGACCCGTTCTACCGGGCGGTCGAGGGCGTGTTGATCGGTCAGCGTCACCTCGTCGATGGCCTCTTGATCGGCTTGCTCACCGACGGGCACGTCATACTCGAAGGCGTGCCAGGCCTCGCAAAGACGCTTGCGGTCCGCACCGTCGCCCGTGCGCTCGAGTTGAAGTTCAACCGCATCCAGTTCACCCCCGACCTGCTGCCGGCCGACGTCGTTGGCACCCAGATCTATAACCCGCGGTCGGGAGAATTCACTATCAAGCAGGGGCCTGTCTTCGCGAACGTCGTGTTGGCCGACGAGATCAACCGCGCCCCGGCGAAGGTGCAATCGGCGCTGCTCGAAGCGATGGCCGAGCGGCAAGTCACCATCGGAGAGAACACACTCCCCCTGCCCCGCCCGTTCTTCGTGCTGGCGACTCAAAATCCCATCGAGCAGGAAGGAACGTACCCACTGCCCGAAGCCCAGGTCGATCGATTCATGCTGAAACTCGTGATCGACTACCCGTCGCGGACCGACGAACTCGCAGTCCTCGATCGCATGGGTGGCCTCGCGACCACGAACGACATCGCCCCCGTGTTGTCGCCCGTGGAACTGGAGGAGTTGCGTGCCGCCACGGATTCGGTGTTCGTCGATCCGAAGGTGAAGGGGTACATCGTGGACATCGTCCGCGCGACCCGCAAGCCTGCCGACTACGGGCTCGATCTCGGCGAGTTGATCCAGCTTGGAGCGAGTACGCGGGCGGTCATCTCATTGCACCGCGCTGCAAAGGCTCATGCGTTCCTCGCGGGCCGTGCGTATGTCACACCCGAGGACGTGAAGACAACCGCAGTTGACGTGCTACGGCACAGACTCGTAATCTCGTTCGAGGCCGAGGCGGAAGACCTCCGACCCGAACAGGTCGTTCGCCAGGTGTTGGACAAACTGCCCGTACCGTGATGTTTAGCCGCACCCGAAGGGAGCGCCGGCGCTTCCTTCGGGTGCGGCTAAACGGCCACTGGATATCCCATGCAGCAGGTTCTTCTCACGATCCCCGTGTTCAAGGGCACGTTCCCACCTGACGGCATTCCCGTCTACGGCTTCGGGGCGATGCTGTTCCTCACGTTCATCATGGTGACATGGTGGGGAACGGCCCGCGCCAAGAAGATCGGCATGGACGCGCCCCGCTTCCAGGACTTCACCATCTGGGTGTTCGTCTCCGGGATCATCGGGGCACGCATCCTCTACATGGTTCAGTACGCCAACCAGTTCCCCGATCAGTCGATCGTCGGAATCGCCGGGGCATTTTTCAAGATCTGGGAAGGCGGCATCGTCTTCTACGGCTCCGCGCTCGGCGGCGTGATCGGGTACGGGCTCTTCTACTGGTTCATCATGCGGCGGTTGAACGTGTCAGGCTGGCAACTCGCCGACGCGGTCGCGCCACTCTTGGCGATGGGCCTCGCGATTGGCCGCATCGGCTGCTACCTCAACGGCTGCTGCTGGGGACAGGTCGCGAATGAGGAAGTCTGCCCGGTGCCGCTGGGTGCCGCCCACTTCCCGCTCTTGCCCGCACACGCACGACAACAGCTTGTGTCCGAGAAGTTCCTCCAAACATCGACCGGCTTCGCCATCAAGCCACGCGACCGCGGCCTGATGTTCGAAGACCCGCGAGCAATCGTGACGGCTGTCGAACTCGATTCGCCCGCCGCCAACCTTCAGGTCGGCGACCGAATCGTGAAAGTGAATGGCCAGCCGAATGCCATCATCGTGGAATTCGTCGCGCCCGAAGAGAAGGCGAAGCCTCTGGTTGCTGTGCTCGAGGCCGCGGGAGCGAAGGTGACGCCTGAGCCCGGCGGTCGCTATCACGCCACGTTCGATGATTTCGCCAACTACCTCAAGGGCCGGATGGAGGTCGAGAAGACTCCGAGCGACGTGCCATTCACCGTGACGGACCGACTCGATGAACTCACACGGGAGTGGCCACGTGGGAAGTCGCAGTTATGGCTCACGGTCGAGCGTAATGGAACGACAGTGGACATCCCTACGTTCTCGCCGCGAACCGTGGGTTTGTACCCTACGCAGCTTTACGAAACGATCAGCATGATCCTGATCATCCTGTTATTGCTTGCGTTCTATCCGTATCGCCGTCACGATGGCCAGTTGATGGTGGTGCTGATGTTGGGATACGCTGTCCACCGCTTCATTAACGAATCGCTCCGAATCGAACCTTCCTACAACGGCGGGCTAACGCTCTCGCAATGGGGCAGCGTGATTGTGTTCGGCGCTGCCGTGCTCATGGAAGCCTACCTGTGGCGGACGACGCCCTCGCGGTGGAAGGGAACGCTGCCCGAGCCTCCCCCGCCTGCCGTCTCACAGCCGAGTTAAACGCCATGTCCGTACCCATCCCACGACCTGCCCCCAACCGGGTTGCGGCGATCGACGCCTACCGCGGGTTCGTCATGTTCCTGATGCTCGCCGAGGTCTTGCACCTCGGTGCCGTTGCGAAGGCTGTCCCGGCTACCGATTCGGACAAGGCGTTCTGGCAATTTCTCGCGCACCAACAGTCGCACGTCGAATGGGCGGGTTGCACTCTTCACGATCTGATACAGCCGTCGTTCTCGTTCCTGGTTGGGGTCGCGGTGCCATTCTCACTCGCGTCCCGCGCGGCTCGCGGACAGAAGTTTGTGTGGAGCGCGTTCCATGCTCTGTGGCGAGCGGTGATACTCGTTGTGTTGGGTGTGTTCCTGCGCTCGGTGGGCCAGCCCCAAACGAACTGGACCTTCACCGATACCCTCTCGCAGATCGGGCTGGGGTACTTCTTCCTCTTCCTACTCGGTTACACAGCCGAGAAGTGGCAGTGGGTCGCGGTCGTCGCCATCCTCGTCGGATACTGGGCGTTCTTCGCGAACCACCCGCCGGATACCCAACTGGGTATCGAACTGACCGGCGTGAAGCCTGACTGGCCGCACGACACGACCGGATTAGAAGCCCACTGGAACAAGAACACGAATGCTGCGGCGGCGTTCGATCGCTGGTTCCTGAACAAACTCCCGCAGGCGAAGCCGTTCGCGTACAACTCGGGCGGCTACGCGACGCTGAACTTCATCCCAACGCTCGCGACGATGATCCTTGGTCTGATCGCAGGCGGGCGGTTACGGCGACTCGGCGATCACCAGGCGAAATTCTGGAACCTGTTCGGTATGGGAATGTGTCTGCTCGCACTCGGCGTGATCGTCAACGCCGTTGGACTTTGCCCCAACGTGAAGCGGATCTGGACTCCGACGTGGGTACTGTTCTCGGGCGGGTGTTGCTTCCTCATTCTGAGCGCGTTCTACATGATCACGGATTGGTCTGCCTGGGCCGCGTGGTCGTTCCCGCTTCGGGTGATCGGTGCCAATTCGATCCTGGCTTACTGCATGGCTCACCTGATCGAACCGTTCGTGATGGGTTCGTTCAAAACTCACCTGGGGGCGGACGTGTTCCAGGCTTTCGGCAAACCGTATGAGCCGGTCGTAACTGGTATCGCAGTCCTGACGACGTACTGGCTGATCTTGCTGTGGCTGTATCAGAGACGCATCTTTGCGCGGATATGACTCAGGAACCGACTGGGGCCAGGATTTCGAGAACCTCGACGGCGGGGCGATCGCCGGTGTAGATCACGCCGAGGCGACCGTAGGTTGTGGCACCAGCCTCGACGCCAAACCAGCCCGCCATCTCCGCGCTGAGGTTCACCCGCAAGTAAGCAACCGGTTCGATTCGCCGCAGCATATCGTGCTGAATCAGCACACGGCCGAGCGGAGTCTTCCCTTCCACGATTTCATCGCGAACGGCCGGCGGGCACACACCCAGGTTGATTCGCACCAGCCCGAACTGAACCACGTTCCCCGTTTCGCGTGTCTTCAAGAGAATCTTGCGGGCGTACTCATTCCCGTTGCGGCAAGACCCGAGCACCTGCACATCGACCGGGGAACGGTAGAACTCTTCCACGGTGACGGTCATGTGGTGCGAGTGAACGAGCAGTTGGTGGTACGGTTGCGGCACCTCGGCCGCCGGCACCTCGACCGATTCGTCGGGCCGGTCGGGTGAATTGGGGAAGAGACCGTACAGGTGGTCGAGCGTGGGAGCAGTCGTCAGCATCTCGCGACCCCTGGCAGTGGGCGGAGGCAGTGGAAGAGAGGTCGGAGAGGGATACCGTGGCGATCGGTGGAGTTTACACATCACGACCACTTGCGGCCCTGCACCCGGACCGGGTGCAGGGCCGCGAGCCGCAAAAAGGTCACCGGCCCAGTTGCACGAACTGCGTGATTGCTTGGCGGGGGAGTTCGCCCTTTTCCAGCACGGTGTCCACGAGGTAGTACAGCAGTTCGCGGAACTCGGTCGGCTCCACCTCGTCGGCCAGTGCCTCGGCCTTGGCGCGGAACTTATCCACGAGCTTGTCGGCCTTCTCGAACACCTTGGCTGCGAAGTACAGTGCCCGAACCCGGCCAACGAGTTCTTCAGCATCTGGCGAAGCCGCAAGCGGCTTGTCGCGGGCGGTTTCGATCAGGTGAAGGAGTTCTTCACGCTGGGCCGGGGACAGTCCCTCGAGCGCCAGGGCCAGCAGAAGTGTCGGGCGGGCCGCACACACGTCCTGCCCTGCGACGAGCTTGTTGTCGTGGTCGCCGGTCCAGTCCTTGATGTCGTTGAGGATCTGGAACGCGACGCCGACGTTTCTGCTGAAGTCGGCGATCATCTTCTCGTACTTTTCGGTCGAACCCGCGAGGCGAACGCCGGAATACAGTGCAGCCTCGAACGCGGGGCTGGTCTTGAGTGCGTAAATCTTCAGGGCGTCGAGCGTGGTCAGTGCCTTGTTCGGGGCATCGCGCCACAGTAGTTCTGCACCCTGCCCTTCGGACAACTTCATGTGCGAATCGGCGAGCTTGTCGAGGATGTCGGCCGCGACCTCGGCACCGAGTTCCTTGCGGTCGCGCGACACGAGGCGGTAGCCGAGGCCGATGAGGTAGTCGCCGACGTTGATGGCGGTGCCAGTGCCGTGAACGCGGTGAAGCGTTTCCTCGCCGTAGCGGTAAGCGTCGTCGTCCTCGATGTCGTCGTGAACCAGGCTCGCCTTGTGGAACGTCTCAATGGCCAGTGCGGCTCGCTTCACGGGGTCGCTGAGTTCCCAGCCCGAATCGGAGAGCGTCGCAGGAGCACCCTTGAGGGCGTCGTAAGCGGCGAGCGTGATGAACGGCCGCGACCGCTTCCCCCCACGGGCGAGGAAGTCGTAGGCAATCGATTCGTGTTTGCGGAGCGGATCGGTTTCGGGCGACGCGGCGCGAGCGCGAGGAACCAACCGTGTCAGTTCGGGTTCATCGAACATTGCGTTCGCGGCCCGCATCAGATGCATGTAGGTCTTCGTCTTCTGACCCGCCGGCGGCGTGTGCAGGTCGATCGACTCAAATACCCAGTCGTTATCCACGGACGTGTTCTTGCAGTTGCTCGACAGCAGCGGCGTGGCGATGCACGGGATGCCGGCGAGCAACACCTTGTCGAACGCCTTTTCGAGCACGTTCAGGCAAGCGACCCCGACGATGGCGTCGATGTGCCCCGAGACGATGATCTTCAGCACAATCGGCGTGCCTTCGCTGACCAGCACCTTGTACCCGAGTTGCTCGGCCTTCGTGCGGAAGTCGCCGACCTCGCAGGCTCCGCACTTCTTGCAGTCGAGGCCGAGTTCGTCGTACTCGGCCGGGCAACCCTCGGCATTCTTCAGGCAGTGGGGCAGGAGCATCAAGCGACGGTGGAACGGGATCGCGGCGACTTGCTCGCGCCAGAACTCGTTGGTGAGCATCACCATCGTGAAGCCGAGGTACTGCCCGCCCAGGCCCAGATTGGTGAGAATCTGTTCCGACATTTCCTTGGAAGTGTCGCGGGTGAGCGGCTTCGACTTGTCGATCGTTTTGCAAAACGCCTCGACAGCCCCGCGCACCTGATCCCGCAACGCGCGCGTCTCCGGCACCGCTTTGAACGCAGCGGTGTTCAGTTTCGGCGGTTTCGTCGGGGCGATCTCAGTCGCGGCTTCCAGTTCGGCATCGGCGACAGTCGTCACGGTGAATCCTTGGCAAGTCGAAATCGGTTGGGCAGAGGAAGGATACGAGCCGGCACAAATCCCGGCAGGGTGGCGAGTTCTGTAACAGTTTGCCAGAACTTGCCGCGAATTCAAATGAAAACGGCGCTTGCGAGGCGGTCGCGGTCGTGGTTACCTGATACAGAACGAACACCACTCAGCCGATACCCACAATTTGCAGGAGTCTTTCACGCCATGAATCGTTTCCTCTCCGCGTTGCTCATCCTCGCCCCGATCCAGTTCGTGCGAGCTGACGACAAGATCGATCCTTACGACCAGTCCAAAGTCGCGCTGGAAGTCGAGCCCCCTGCAGATTTCAAGGGCAAGCGTGTCCTCATCATCGCGGGCAAACAGAGCCACGGGCCAGGCGATCACGAGTTCTTTGCCGGAAGTGCCATCCTTGTCAACTTGCTGAAGCAAACCCCCGGCGTGTGGCCGATAATGGTCCGCGACGGCTGGCCGAAGAACGAGAAGTTGCTCGACACCGCCGACTGCATCGTGATGTACATGGACGGCCGCGGTGGGCACCCCGTGGTGCAAGGCGACCGCATGAAACTCGTCCAGAAGCAAATCGACCGTGGCTGCGGCTGGGTGAACATTCACTACGCAGTCGATTACCTGCCGCAACACGGGAAGACCGTCCTCGGCTGGATGGGCGGATACTACGAGCCGAACTACTCCATCAACCCGCACTGGGACGCGGAGATTCGCACGCTCCCGAAGCACCCGATCACGCAGGGCGTGAAGCCGTTCACCCTCCGCGATGAGTGGTACTACGGGATGCGGTTCGTGGAAGACACCAAGGGGCTGACCCCGATCCTTCAGGCACTGCCACCCGACGCGACCCGAGCAACTGCGTACACGAAGGGCCGCAAGGGCGAGATCGAAACAATGGCGTGGGCCTACGAACGGCCCGACGAGGCGAAGGGTCGCGGGTTCGGGTTCACGGGCGGTCACTTCCACCGCAACTGGGCCGACGAGAACTTCCGCCGCACGGTCGTCAACGCGATCCTGTGGACATCGAAGGTGGAGGTGCCAGAGGCGGGCGCGCCGGTGAAGTTCGACCCTGCGGACCTGAACAAGAACCTCGACAAGAAGGGGAAGGGCGAGTTCAAGCCGATCCTGCCGCCGGAGACGAAGAAGTGAGTGATTGTCGCGCTCGGCCCAGCGCCGCGACCGTGAAGATGAGCGGGTACAACTTCTCGAAGTACCACAGCTTCGCGAAGTAGAACCCGATGGGGCTCGGGTCGCGGAAGCGGCCCGACTCCACGGCTTCGACGAGCCACAGCACGCCGCGTTGTATTTGCTGGGAGGGCGAGGCTCCTGCCGAGCCTTGAGCGTTCGGCTCGGCAGGAGCCTCGCCCTCCCGAATTTGCACCAAATCCAAGAGCACTTCCACGGCCAGTGCCGTTTCCTCCACGCTCGACGGACAATCCTTCGCCCCACCCCAGCCGCCGTCGGCGTTCTGCACCGACAGCAAGTAAGTGACACCGCGTTGACACGCGGGCGAATCCTGCATGTCGAGGTCGCGATACGCAGCGAGAACGCGGGCCGTGCCGTACACGGGGTTGATGTCGTCCTTGGCGTGCTGATTCCCGAACCACAACGGCAACCACGACCCATCGGGCCGCTGCTGCTTGGAGAGATACGCGAAACCACGATCAACACTTTCGCCGTAGAGTTGGCGGAAGTATTCGCCGTTCGTGTTACGGACATCACCCCAAGTACCGACTTTCTTGAATGCCCGGATTGCATGTGCCGTGAGATCAGTTCCGCTCCGATCAAAGGGAAGAACTCCCCAACCACGACAGAACGTGGGAAACCCTCCATCACGGTTCTGCAACCAAAGGATCCAGTTGCGTCCGGTGCCCCAATTGCCGCCTTCCCAACCGACATTCAGGTTACAGACCGCGATCAATGCCCCCGGTGTGTCGTCACAGTCTGGAACACCACCCGGAAGATCGGTCCAGGCCCACCCACCATAGACCGCGCCCGTGTACGGGTGAAAGTCCTTGTATTGCTGGTTACAGATCCAGAAACGCAGTTGTTCCTTCGTGTCGAGCGAATCGAGATCACCCGCGGCGGCGAGGGCGTTCACCGAAAGCGTCGTCACCCACGTCGCGAGGTTCGTGTCGATCGGCCAACTGCCGTCGGGACGCACCGACTTCACCAGGAACTCCACGCCCGCGTCGATCACCTGCTGCTTGGGGGAATCGGGAGGCTGGCGGCGGCCGCTCGCCCGGATCGATGACAACGCCATCACGACGAAGCTTGTCAGGGGCGTGGCTTCGAGGTAACCGCCGGAGGTGGGCTGAATCCGTTTGAGAACCCGAAGGGTTCTCTTCTTCGTGAGCCACCGCGTAAGTTTGGTAATCGGGTTCCACGTTCCGCGATGGTGGTGAATGCACTGCCCAATCGCGATCAGTGCCGGCAACGCATAACTGACCACGGGCATCTTGGCGAAACGATACCAGCTCTGTGGCAACGCTGCGGCCTCGAACGGCAACCGTGGCACTTCCTTCCAGGTCACGAGTCGCGCCAGTGCACACGACATCAGGATCGGCACCGAGAATGTGCGATCCTTGCCGTATCGCCGACGGATCGCTTCCGCTCGTAGCTCGGGCCGCCGACCCGCTCGCGTGTTCAGGAACGCTTCCACCTTCTCAACAGCGGCGGGATAGTCCTTATCGACCGCGATCATCTTCAGTGCTGCGCGAACGAGCATCGTCGTGGAGATGTTCGAGAAGCTCTTGGTCGTGTCGCCCCAGCCGCCGTCTTCGTTCTGGTGGTCGGCGAGCCACTTCATCCCCGCGTCGATGAGTTCACGGTGTGCGAAAGGGTTCACCATGTGCAGCGCCATTACCGCCGTGGCAGTCGAAAGCGCGGACGTACTCAGCTCGCCGACCCAGTGGCCGGCCGGCACCCGCTCTGCAAGAAGCGCATCGCGTGCAGTGATGTAAGCAGCTTGGAGGCGTTGGGCGTCAATCATCCGGGTTCCAGAGGTCGTCGAAGAGGACATTCGCGATATCACGGTGGGCGTGGAACACGATGAGGATGTGGCATTCCTCGCCGCGGATGGTGTACACGATGCGATACGGTCCTACGAGGAGTTCTCGCAGGTCAGGAACTCCTGCGTCTTCGACCGGGCTGCCGATTTCGGGGAGTTGTTCGAGGATATCTGGTGCGGAAATGAGGCGGTCGGCCCACTCGGTCGCCGTGAGTGGAACTCGCTCGGCGAGGTAACTCACAATCACCCGGAGTTGGTCGCGGGCTCTTTCGGACCAAACGACTTGAGCCATTCGGACACCTGCTTCTTCACCTCTTCGTGTGGAACTACCCGCCCAGCGGCAACATCAGCCAGACCCTTTTCAATCTGCGCACGGAGGTACACTCGGTAAACGACTTGGTCCCATGTACAGTCGTCAGGCAACCCCTGGACGAGCTTGATTGCTTCGGTTTTGACGGTACTCATGGTAACCTCCGTTGGCATCATAACCCAAGATTGTCCAGGTCGTCCACGAGTTTGTCGAGGTCGTCTTTCGCTCGCTGAGGCTGGCTCTCCTGCCGCTTCGGAATGCCAATCGTCGCGCCAACAGCCGAGCGGCCATCGTTCACCAACTCGCGGTCTCGCTCTTGCACGGCTGCGGAAAGAGCGTCGCCGACGTCGCCTCCGAAGAGCCTGCTCAGGTCGATCTTCAGCCCGCCAACTGCACCCGTTTCCGCACCCGCGATTGCTGGCGACTTGTACTCCGGGAAGATGATCGCTTGCTGCGGACAGACGCGCGAACACGCCGGGCAGCCCTTCTTGCACTGATCCTGATTCTCCGTGATGATCCGCTCCAGCGAATCGACGCCGTACACACCAAACAGGCAGAAATCGAGGCATTCGAGGCAGTTCGTACATCGGCTGTAGTCGATGACGGGATACCAGCGGCGACCGGCCGGCGCGAGCAGCGCCTCGGGCGTGAATGCGGCCAGCGGTTCAGGCTCCGGCTTGTTGAGCGACAGACCGAGTTGCAGAATCGCGGGGCTGTTCACGGCCTTCTCGCGGGCCTTCGCCTCACGGCGATCACTGCATTCCTTCGCGATCCGCCGAATCTCCGCGACGAACGCCTCGTACTTGTTGGAGTCTCGCAGGTCGAGAGTGTAGATGTGGCGATCCGGGATCTCGCCGGTGGGGCCGATCGGCTCGGGGCGATCGACGGGGGTATCGTTCTCGGCCTCCGCGTCGTCGTCGTCCGATGGCGGCTTCAACTGCGTTTCGCCGAACTGCCCCTTGATGCCGTCGCGGTCGAGGAGCCAGAACGCGGCACGTGGGTAGAGCCACGACAGCACGACCATGTCGCCTTTCACCGAACCGAGGAACAACCGCCCCGTGTGGTCCGGACCGAGGTCGTAGAGGTTCGGCACGACCGAGACTTCGAGGTCCGGCTCCATGATGAGCGCGGCGACGATGCTCTCTTCGAGCGACCGCTTGGCCGGGTGCTTGCCGGGGGCCTGGGAGAGAACGACGGTAATGCGGGATCGCGACATGACGGCTCCGGGCGGCGTTGAAAGCGCGGCTTCGGGTGCGGGCGGCGGTACTTACCAGTGAAAGGAATGACCGCAGGTTGTCAAGGGAATAGCGATGAGTCAATCCTCATCTTCTATCTTGTTGACCTGCCCTTTCAGTATCCGTTGGGTGGCTTCCCAGCCGGCTTCCAGGTGCGTGAAGTAGCTGTCCACGTCGAGCGTGTCGGTGAGTTCGCCACGGAAGTCGAAGATCCAGCCCTTGCCGTAGCCATCGACGTTGATCGTGCTGGGGTCTTCGAGCAGGGCCGTGTTAAACCGCACGATGCGGCCGCCCATCGGGGCGTACAACCCGGACGTTGCCTTCTGCGTCTCGATGTAACCGATCTCTTGCTTGGCCGTGATGAGCCCCGGTTCGATCCGCCATTCGAGGAAGTACACGTCCTGCATGAGTCGCACGGCATATGCACTGAAGCCGAACTGGTGGAGGCCGTCGGCACCGGGGCGAACCCACATGTGGTTCTTGCAATAAAGCAAATCGCCCGGCAACTCTGCCGGGTGCTTGCCCATCAGGAATGTTCGCGGCTCGGGCATCGGATAAAGTGTGAGTGCGAGTGTGAGTGTGAGAGAAAGCAGAGAGCAACCCCGGTTGTCCTCACACTCACACTCGCACTCACACTGATTCAGGTATACCGCGAGCTAATGTACTGCGGGTCGAAGAACGCGGTCAGGTGGCGGTCGATCTGGATGAGGCCGTCCGGGCTGCAATCGACGCTGTCGCCGGTCACGGTCAACCAGCCGTCGGCTTGAAGTTTGTCGAACGCGGCACGGAACACCTCGCGAACATCGACGCCGTACTTCTCGCGGAAGTAACCCACGTCGAGGTGGCCGGTTTTCAGCAGCAGCACCACCTCGCGAATGAGGCGATCGCGTTCCGTTGTCGGGAACGCACGGCCCAGGGGTAGTTCGTTCGCGTTCAGCTTCTCGATGTACTGTTCCCACGTGTCCACGTTCTGGATGTGGACGCCGTTGACGTGCCCGAACGAGGCCACGCCCGTGCCGAACATGTCGGCCCCTCGCCAGAGAGCCTCGCGATAAACAAACCGCGTCTTCGCCTTGTCTTTCACGACAGTCGTGGCGCTCGACACCGCGTACCCCGCCTTTTCGAGTTGGTCGAAGGCGTAGCGGGTCCAGGCTCGTTTCGTTGGCCAGTCGGCAACGCCAAGTGACGGTTCGTCGTTGCCGATCACCTTGAGTTCCTTGGAGAACACCGTGTTGTATGGCAACTCCATCTGGTAGATCGTGACGCAGTCCGGGGCCATGGCGATCGTCTTCGCCACGCACGTCCGCCAGTTGTCCCAGTCCTCGCCGACCATGCCGGCGATCAGGTCGATGTTGATCTGCGGGAAGCCGAGTTCGCGTGCCCAGCCGTACGCCCGGTAGATCTCTTCTTCGAGGTGGGCGCGGCCGTTGAACTGGAGGATCTCGGGCTTAAAGTTCTCGACGCCGAGGCTGAGCCGCGTCACGCCGTGCTTGCGGAGCATCTCCAGTTTGTGCTTCTGGAGCGTGCCGGGTTCGCACTCGAACGTTACTTCGCGGGCGTCATCCCACGGCATGATCTCGCGGAGCCGGGTCATCAGCCCGTCAAGCTGCGAGGCGCTCAGGTACGACGGGGTGCCGCCACCGAAGTAAACGTAATCGAGTTTGCGTCCACCGATGCACGCGGTCTTGCTGATGAGCTCCACTTCCTTGGTGAGCGCATCGAGGTAGACCTCGATATCCTTGGCGTTCTTATCGGTGTACACCCGGAAGTAACAGAACTTGCACCGCTTGCGGCAGAAGGGAATGTGCAGGTACAGGCCCAGCGGAACGCCTGGTCGCGGCGGTGTGTTGTACGCCGCGGTTGCTTCGGGAAGGTACGTGTTCTTCCAGAACGAGAACGGCGGGTAGTTCGCGATGAAGTAGTTGCCGAGGCCAGTTTTTTCCTGCTCCACCACAGTCATCACAGCACCTGGTGTTTGTGCGACTCACGAAGCGGCAGACGGCATCTGAACGCACTCTCTGTTCAAGATAGGAAGGGTGTCGGCGTCTGGAAGTCGAAACCCTGTCGGCGGTTCAGCCCAGATGGCGATACCCCTCGGCTCACCGATCCTTTCAGGAACACCCCGCGATCCGGAACGCTCGGACCATTACCTTTATGATCCCCGTCAAACTCGTTACACTCTTGATACGTCTTAATGGGGACAGATGACGTCTTTACTTCCAGGGAATACCCCGACCACATCGGTCACAGTCCGGGGTCGCAACCTCTTCTGAGGGCTTCGCATGCGTCGGATCATCTCCTGGGTGCCGGGGGCGTGCCTCGCCTCGCTGGGAATCGCACTCATGTTCACCCCCTCCGCCACGCGGGCCGGGGACATCGGTTACGTCGAGGACTTCGCACTGGCGAAGGATCGCACCGTCGCCCTCAAGCAGCTCATCCCGGGCACCGACGATTACTACTACTACCACTGTCTCCACTACCTGAATACCGGCCAGTTCGAAAAGATCGACGCCCTCACCGGCCCCTGGCACGAACGACACCACCAAACCGCACGGCTAACCGAGATTCAAACTCGCCGGGCGCTTCTCACTTACGACAAGAATCCCAAGGCCACCCTGGATTACCTCCAGAATCGGCTGAACCTTCACTTCAATCACCAGAAGGAAACGGTGAACGACACCGTTCACCTTCCCATCGCGCTGGATCAAAAGCTGATCGCACGCGAAACGCTCCGTGCGCAGTCGGTCCACTGGAACAACCTGGACAACTTCGAGAACTCCGCCCTCGACTGGCTCGCAGCAAACGACAACCTCGGCTGGGAACGCCGCCGGAACCTGCTCCAGCGACTCACACGGCCCGACGTGACCGACCTCCCCAAGATGGTGGTTGCCGACCTGAACGCGCAGCACGCCGGGCAGTTTGGTTACCTGCCGATCCACAAGCAGATGACCCTAGCTCAGCTCGATGAAGTGCTGAAGCTCAGCCCCGGCACTCTCAACCAGCACGCATTCGTCACCACCTACCTGACAAAGTTGCAACCTGGGGCGGACGAGGACTGGAAGCGTGACCGTAAGGTCACGCTCGCGTACCTGGAACGGCTCGAAAAGTTCGTGGAACGGCTCGACCCCGTTCACAACCCGCTGAAGGCGCACGTGGGCTTCCACCGCCTCGCGTTCGACCGTGCCAACGACGTGTACGACAAGAACCGCTTCATGGCCTACATTGAACTCCCGCGCCAACAAGGGTACATGTGCCGGGATTTGAACAACCGGCAATCTTCGCAGCGTCACCCTGCCAGCCTGAGCGCAGACTACCTTGCGTTCACGCTGCTGCCACCAGTCGGGAATGACGAACCGCTCGTCCGGAGTTACCTCAAGACCTTCTTCGCGGACGACAAGGCTTCGACCAAGCAATACGAACCCTACATCGACGACCGATACCTGACGCAACTCTTCGCCGAAGTGCAAATCGAACTCGGTCGCGGCGACCCGGAAACCTGGGCGTCGAGCCTCGCACCCGAGAACTTCCGGGCATTGAAAGACCGCATCGACATCGACTTCGCCTTCACGAACAAGACCGACTACGCGGCCGACGAAGCCGTGTCGCTCAACCTGCACGTCAAGAACGTGCCGACGATGCTGGTCAAGGTCTTCGAGGTGAACACGGGCACGGTCTACAAGACGAAGCTCGTTGAAGTGGACACCGACATCAACCTCGATGGATTGGTTGCCAACACGGAACGCTCGATCAAGTACGACGACTCACCGTTCCGCCGCATTCCCCGGAAGTACGACTTCCCCGAGCTGAACAAGCCGGGGGTGTACGTGATCGACTTCATCGGGGCCGGCAAGAGTAGCCGGGCGCTCATCCGCAAGGGTCGGCTTCGCCCGCTGGTTGCGGTCGGGCCGGCCGGGCAATCGGTCCGCGTCATCGACGAGCAAAACCGCCCCGTGATGGACGCGTCCCTGTGGCTCAGCAACGTCGAGTACAAGTCCGACAAGGACGGCGTGATCACGATCCCCTTCACCGCCGAACCGGGGCGACGACCGATCATCTTGAGCCGGGGCGACTTCTCGTGCCTCGACTTCATCGAGCACAAGCCCGAAGGCTACCGCCTCGCGGCCGGCATCCACGTCGACCGCGAAAGCCTGCTCACGCAACGGGTCGCACCGATCCTGATCCGTGCCGGGTTGACTCTGAATGACACCCCGGTGTCACTGAAGCTGCTCGAAGACGTGAAACTCCGCATCGTCTCGCTCGATAACAGCGACATCCCTTCTTCGACGGAAGTCCCCGCGTTCCAGTTGTTCGAGGATCGCGAGGCCGTTCACGAGATCCGCGTCCCGGCCCGGCTCAAGTCGCTCACCGTCACGCTCACTGCCAGGGTGAAGAACATCGGGAGCGGGAAGACGACCGATCTGATCGCCGCGAAGGCGTTCAACCTGAACGAGATTGAGCGAACCGACAAGATCGAAGACCTGCACCTCGCGCACTTCGGCACCGGCTACGTCATCGAGTTGCTCGGTCGCAGCGGCGAACCGAAGCCCGATCGCCCGGTGCATGTGACCCTGAAACACCGCGACTTTAAGAACCCGGTTCATGTGACGCTCAAGAGCGACCCGCTCGGCCGCGTGAACCTCGGCCAACTCGCGGACATCGTGACCGTCGCAGCGAGCGGCCCGGAGGGAACCGCCCACACCTGGACGCTCTCGACCGATGCCCACACGTTCCGGCAAGTGGTCCACGCCAAGGCGGGTGAACCGATCACGCTGCCGTACATCGGCATCGCCGGGGTTGCCTCACGCGACGAGTTCGCACTGTTCGAGGTGCGTGGGAACGACATCCGGGCCGACAAGTTCTCGGCGATCTCGGTCGCGCAGGGGCGGGTTCACATCCGCGACCTCGCGGCGGGCGACTACGACCTGTACCAGAAGCGCAGCGGCGAGAAGATTCGGCTTCGCGTTGTGGCGGGAGTTGTGGAGTCGGGCTTCGTGCTCGGCACCACGCGGCACATGCAACTGCCTGGCCTGAAGCCGGTGGCGGTCGAATCGGTCAAGGCCGACAACGATAACGTCACGATCCAGCTTCGGGACGAGTCGAAGTTCACCCGCGTCCACGTCTTCGCGACCCGCTACCAGCCCGCGTTCAACGCCTTCGCTGACCTGAGCCGCGTGCGTGACCCGGAACTGGGCGGGGTCATCCCTGGGCACGCGGAATCGGTCTACCTCACCGGCCGCAACATTGGCGACGAATACCGGTATGTTCTCGATCGCCGTGGGCAGAAGAAGTACCCCGGCAACATGCTCGAACGCCCTGCTCTGCTCTTGAACCCGTGGGCGATTCGCACGACCGAGACCGGCGAGCAAGTGGCCGTGGGTGGCGATGCTTTCGGTGCCGGTGGCAAGTTCGATCCGGGTCGCGGAATCCCGCCCGCGAACGCACCGCAGCAGGATGGTGGCTGGGCCGCTCCGAGTTCGGGTGACTTCGCGAACCTCGATTTCCTGGGCGAGGCTTCGAGCGTCGCCGTCAACATGGTTCCGGACAAGGACGGCGTCATAAAGCTGACCCGCAAGGAAGTCGGCCCACATGCGATGATCCACATCGTCGCAGTCGATCCGCTCGGCACCACGTTCCGTTCCGCAACCCTCGCCGAGGTGCAGGCCCACTTCGCCGACCTGCGGCTCCGCAACGGGCTCGACCCGACGAAGCACTTCACCCAACAGAAGCAGGTGAGCGTCGTCGCCCCGCAGCAAGCGTTCACGATCGCCGACGTCGCGGGGAGCCGCTTCCAGGCTTACGACAGCCTCGCCAAGGTGTACTCGTTCTACTCGACACTCTCGAAGAACCCGACGCTCACCGAGTTCGGCTTCGTGCTCGGTTGGCCGAAGCTCAAGATCGAAGAGAAGCGGGCGCTCTTCTCGCAGTTCGCTTGCCACGAGTTGAGCTACTTCCTTTGCAAGAAAGACCCGCAGTTCTTCGCGGAAACGGTGAAGCCGTACCTCCGCAACAAGAAAGACAAGACGTTCCTCGATCACTACCTGCTCGGGAACGACATCAGCAATTACATGAAGCCGTGGGAGTACGGCCGGCTGAACACCGTCGAGCGTGTCCTCCTCGCAGGCAAGATCACGGGCGAGTCGGAGAAGACCGCGAAGCACTTCAACGACCTGCTGCGGCTCATCCCGCGGAACATCGACAAGGAACTGTTCATGTTCAATGTCGGGGTCGATTCGGGCGGCCTCAACAGCGACGACGCGGTGGCCGACCGGATCAAGCAGGAAATCGCCACGCTCAAGGAATCCAAGAAGTCTCTCGAAGATCTCCGCTCAGAAGTGTCACGGGATTCGCAACTGACCGGCGACCCCAAGGCACAGATGCCCGCACCGCCAGGAGCCATGGGCGGGCCAAGTGCCGGTATGGCTGCCAAGCCCGCGGCGGAGGCCGCCGGGCGACGCAACGGAGCGACCAAAGACCGGATGCTGGACGAGAAGGCGATGAAGGGTGACGACAAGGCTGGTGAAGGCTTCTTCGCGGAGGATCTGGACAAGCGGAAGGCCGTTCGGCGGCTGTATCGCAAGCTCGACCCGACCCAGGAATGGGCCGAGAACAACTACTACAAGATCCGCATTCAGCAGCAACTCGCGGACCTCGTTCCTGTGGCCGAGTTCTGGCAGGACTACGCCCGCCACGACGGCAAGTCGCCGTTCCTGTCACGTCACCTGGCCGAAGCGAGCCGGAACTTCACGGAGATGATGTTCGCGCTGTCCGTGCTCGATCTGCCATTCGAGGCGGGCAAGCACGAGGTGAAATTCGATGCCGGCCGGATGACCCTCACGCCGGCCAACAACCTGATTGCGTTCCACGAGGAAGTTCGCCCTGCGGACGGCCAAGGTGGCCAGCTACCAATCCTCGTGAGCGAAAACTTCTACCGCCACGGCGACCGCTACCGTGAAGAGGGCGGCGAAAAGTACGACAAGTTCGTGACCGGCGAGTTCGTCGTTCACACGGTGTACGGCTGCCAGGTCGTGGTCACGAACCCGACCTCGTCGCGGCAGAAACTGAGCGTGCTCCTGCAACTGCCAGTCGGGGCCATCCCGGTTCTGAACGGCCAGTTCACCAAGAGCATCCCGCTCGACCTGGAACCGTACCGCACGCAGACGATCGACTACCACTTCTACTTCCCTAAGGCCGGCAAGTTCCCGCACTTCCCGGTACACATCGCGAAGAATGAGCAGTTCGTCGCATCGGCACAACCGACCACGTTCGACGTGGTTGCCAAGGCGACCCGCGTGGACACGACCTCGTGGGATTATGTCTCTCAGCACGGCTCGAACGACGAAGTGCTCGCGTACATGAACCGCGAGAACGTCCGGGCGCTGAACCTGGAGAAGATCGCGTTTCGCGTGAAAGAGCGGTCGTTCTTCGAAGCGGCCATTCGATTGCTGAACGAACGGCACCTTTACAACCCGACGCTGTGGTCCTATGGGATCATGCACGCCGACGTGCCGACCGCCCGACAGTTCTTGCTGCACTCGGACCAACTCGTCGCCGAGTGCGGTGGGCCGATCGACACGCCGTTGTTCACGCTCGACCCGGTCGCACGCACCCAGTATGAGCACCTGGAGTACAAGCCGCTGGTGAACGCCCGCGCTCACTCACTCGGCAACCGCCGGCAGATCGTGAACGACGCGTTCCGAATGCAGTACCACAGCTTCCTCAAGACGGTGACCTACGGCAAGGAACTCGACGACGCTTCGCTGCTCGCAACGGTGTACTACCTGCTCCTACAGGACCGCATCGACGAGGCGTTCGACACGTTTGCCCGTGTGAACGTGGACAAGATCCCGACCCGCATGCAGTACGACTACTGTGCCGCGTACCTGGAGATGTTCAAGGACGAGCCGAAGAAGGCCCGTGCGATCGCCACCGCGTACCAGTTCCACCCGGTGGACCGGTGGCGGAACGCCTTCGCCACGATCCTCGCTCAGGTGGACGAGATCGAAGGTAAGGGTGGCAAGGTGATCGACAAGGACGACCGCAACCAGAACCAAGGTGGCCTCGCCGCGACCGAGCCGAACGTGGAGTTGACGGTCAACGCCGAGGGCGTGAACCTGACGTTCCAGAACATCGACACGGTGCGGGTGAACTACTACCTGATGGACGTCGAGTTGCTGTTCAGCAGCAGCCCGTTCGTCCAGCGTGCTGCAGGGCAGTTCGCAACCATCAAGCCGAACGCGACGAACCTGGTGAAACTCCCAGCGGCACGGAACAAGCACACGTTCCCACTGCCAGCCGAGTTCCAGGGTCGCAACGTGTTGGTCGAGGTGACGGCCGGGGGCAAGACTCGCTCGGTGTCCCACTTCGCGAGCACCATGTCGGTGAACATGTCCGAGAACTATGGCCAGTTGCAGGTGACCGAGACTGCCGGAGCGAAGGCCGTGGGCAAGGTGTACGTGAAGGTGTACGCGAAGTTGCACGACGGTTCGGTGAAGTTCCACAAGGACGGGTACACCGACCTCCGCGGCCGGTTCGACTACTCCTCGGTGAACACACCGGAGCGTCAGGCAATTGACCGGTTCGCGATCCTCGTTCTGAGCGAAGACCGCGGCGCCGTGATCCGCGACGTGGCCCCGCCGCAACGCTGATCAAGTGCTGAAAAGCAAGGGGCCGGTGGGACTGCTTAGTCCCACCGGCCCCTCGCTTTTTCACAGCCTATTACTTCTTCTCGCTCATCCGCTTCTTAATGGCGTCCGCGTTGTCCTTCCAGGCTCGCAGAAAGGCTTCCCACGCCTTGAGCCGTGCGGGATCGGCACCCGCACGGTTCGACTCGCGGCTCGCCATGTCCGTGCTGGTCAGGATGCGGTTCGATGCCGTCTCCGCTCCCGCGTAGAAGGCCAGCAAGTTCCCGAGTGCCGCCTCTCGAACGGCGAGGTGCTGGTCGTCCAGTAGCTCAACCAACCTGTCGAGCCCCGCGACCGCGGCGGTTTTGTCCTTCATGTCGGGCGATGCGTACCCACGCATCAGTTGCGCGAAGAGATCAGCCACTTCTGGCAACCAGCCTTTCTCGACCATACCCTTCACCAGGATCTCCGTGTTGTCGGGCGAGCGAGCAATCCAGTTGCTCAGAGCCACGATGGCGGCCTGTCGCACGTACCCGCGGGATTCGTTGCGGAGCAAGTCGAGAACATCCTTGAGCAACTCGCCCGCTTCAGCTCCATCCATGATTGCAGCCTGGGCATAGGCTGCCCACTGCGTCGGGAACAAGATCATCACGATTTCCGCTGCCGACATGCCGGGCCGCAGCCGGTCCGTCGGGTCCATCACGAGCCGTTCCTTGAGCAGCACACGAATACCTTCCGGGTTGGTGAGGTTCTTCTGAGCGTCGCTCAGCGTTTTCTGGACGGCCTTGCCGAACTCGGCTTCGATCGAGGGAATCTTGCTCGCCTGAAGGTCTTCCTTGGGTGCGGGGTGTGGGTCGGACAACTGAGCGGTCTTGCTGTCCCACGCGACCTCGGTCCACGCGTTCATGCCGTCGAACTTCTTGAACCTCAGCGGCGCCTGGAAGTCGATGATGCCACGGAGCACCACGAGGCGGGCCTCGGCTTTCGCTTTCTCGCCGCCTGTTTTCGCGTAGGGGGTTCCCGGAACGAACGCCGTGCTAAGTTGAACCATCACCTCGGACTTTTCATCGCGAAGTTGGATGTCCCAGACCTCAGCGCCGATATGGAGCCGCACCTTCGCCCCGGCAGGTTTTCCCGCAGTGAGGTAGATCCGTCCCGCATCGAGCGAGAGATCGGCATCGAAACCACCGGCCGCGGGATGGAACCGCACTCGGGCTTCCATCAACGGCGGTTTGGCCAGAACCTGTTCGGGAACGTTCCCCCAGAGATGCACTACCAAACCGGAGAGTAGTTTGACATCAGCCTTGAAGCCAGGGAGTGCGACCACATGATCGTTCGCCCTGACGGTATTGCGGCCTGCCGGATCAACCCGTCCCCACTTTGCAGTTGCTTCGGCGCTGCGAGTCAGCACGATCACATTGGTGGATTCGATCTTGCCGACTTCACCGTTCCCAGGAAGTGGCGCAAGGTCTTCGGGCGTGGGTCCACCGACCTTCGGGTCAGGCATCTCGACCTTCTTCGGTTCCGGCGTCACGACCTTTTTGGGTTCAGGTGCTTCGACTTTCTTCGGTTCCGGCGTCTCAACCTTCTTCGGCTCCGGTGCCTTCTCGGGCGTCACGACCTTGGGTGTTGTAACCGGGGTCGGGAGTGGTGAGACGGGGGCCAAGGCAACAGCAGAGGTCTCTGGCGATTGTGGTTGGTTCGTGGGGAGCGAGAAGTAGACCGCAAGCGCTAGCGTGGTGAAAACGACCCCCACGGCAGTCACGAGGCCGATTCGCCCGGCCCAGGACTCCGATTCGGAGAATCGCTTCATCCCCAGTAGCAATGCGGCATCGGGGTCGTCGGCATCGGGTAGATCAGCGGCCGTCGGCACAACCCCACCCACAGGCGTGGTCTTACCGGGTTTCCGGTTCGGGTCGGACGCCGGAGCGGCGACGAGTTTGTACATACGCTGGTTTGCTGTGGGTGGCACTCGAACGGGATCGGTGAGGATCACCGTAAGAATCTGGTGGCACGCGGCCACTTCGGCGAGGTGAAGATCGGAGTCGAGGCACCGCTCTTCGAGTTCGCCAACTTGCTCGGGACTGAGGTTGTCGCTCAAGTATTCCGAAACGACATTCGGGTTAGCTCCTTCGTCGTCGTTGCCGGCCGCGACAGGTGCGCCGAGCCCACGTCGCCGGGTGACGTGTTTGATCCGTTCGATCACCTTCTGGGCTTCTTCGCTTTCCGCGACCTTCTTGCCCAGGACGCGAGCCTCGTCAGGTTCGAGGGTGTCGTCGATATACGCGAGCAATGTTCGCAGTGTCAGCCGAATCATGTACGAGTCCTCACCTCAGTGCGTTCGTTCGTAGCCGTCACAACATTAGTGGGGTCTCGCGGCGGTTTTCGTGCATCATTTCTGGGAATCTTTCGAGCACTCGCAATCGAATGTCGCAGCGCGGTAAACTCGTTACAACCTGCGGAGTCTTCCCATGCACCCTGCCCTGCTCTTTGTGCTTGCGACTGCGCCGATCGCTCCACCGTCGGCCCCAGACATCTCGGTGCCAGCGGGGTTCACGGCCTCGGTCGTAGCAGACAACACGATCGCCCCTGACATTTCCACGATGACCATCGACGACGCCGGGCGTGTGCTCGTTGCGGGGCGTGGCTACGTTCGCGTTCTCGTCGATGACAACGGCGACGGTGTCGCGGACCGTGCAATTGACCTGATCGACGGCTTGAAGGACGGGCCGATGGGGCTCTTCGCGGAAGGCGATTCGCTCTACGTGGTGGCCGATGGTGGGTTGAAACGCTACCGCGGCTACAACGGCAAGGTTAAGTTGAAACGCCCTCCTGAAGTGCTCGTCAAACTCAAGACGGCGGGCGAACACGATACTCACGCGGTCCGTCGCGGGCCAGACGGCTGGCTCTACCTGCTCTGCGGCAACCAGGCGGGGGTCACGAAGCAGACAGTTACCTCACCGCGTTCGCCCGTGAAAGAACCGATCGCGGGCACCCTGCTCCGCATATCGCCACATCGCTCGAGCTTTTGGGGGATGACGTTACCGCAAGTCGTTGAAGTGGTTGCTGACGGCTTCCGGAACGCGTACTCCTTCGACTTCAACCTCGACGGGGAGCCCTTCACCTACGACTCCGACAATGAACGCTGCGTCGGCCTTCCCTGGTATGAAGCATGCCGGTTCTACCACATAGTTCCCGGTGGGAACTATGGCTGGCGTTCACCGCAATTCGGCCAGTTCTGGAGGAAGCCAACGTACTTCGTGGACTGCGTGCCACCGGTATGTAACCTCGGTCGCGGTTCACCAACGGGAGTTGCGGCTTATCTGCATTCTCACTTCCCGGAGAAGTATCGGGGCGGTTTCTTCCTCGCGGACTGGACATTCGGCCGAATCCACTTCGTCCCTTTGACCCCAAAGGAATCGACTTACGAAGGTAAGCCCGAGGTGTTTGCTGAGGCGATCGGGACGAGCGGATTCGCGCCGACTGCCCTGGCGGTGCATCCCAAGACGGGCGAGTTGTTCGTGAGCATCGGCGGCCGTGGGACACGCGGCGGTGTCTATCGCATCGCCCACGAGAAAAACTCCGCCGGAAAGCCGTTGCCAATCGCGAACCGTTCGCTGGAGTGGACTGCGGCCGACGAGAAACGCTGGCTCGCGGACTGCACGAGCGACGATGCCCGACTTCGCAGAACCACACTCGAACTGATGACATGCGCCCGAGAGAAACTGAACTGGTCATCGAAACTGAAGGAGGCCGTGAAGCCGAACCTTTCGCACCCCGATCCGCTAGTTCGCATGGCCGCGGCTCGCACTCTCAAGCCGCTCGTGGTTCCACTGGGCAACAGTTTCGATACGCAGACGGAACTGACAATCGCACTAATTCAAGTGACCGACAACCCAGACGAATCGCTGAAGACAGCGATCAAAGTGCTTCGCGAGAAATCGGCCACGGACGGCGAGAAACTCCAGGCCGTGCGAATCGTCCAACTTGCACTCGGAGATCTCACTGATCCCCAGGCTCGGGGAACGGTCTTTGAGGGATATACCCTCTAGAAGGGCTTCACTCCCGAACAACGCGTCGCTGTTGCGGAGGCTTGCAAAGATGCCTACCCCGGTGGTGAAACCAGGTTGACCCACGAGATTCTTCGCACTCTGGCGTGTATTCAAAGCGAGGCGTCGTGGCTCTCGCCGAGTGCCCTTCGGCGAATCGATGCCGAGAGTCGCGTAGAGAACGATCTCAGTTATCTCGCGATGATCTCTAGGTTCGGTAGCGACCAACCGGACCAAGCCTCTGGCTGCTCTCCGGAGTCGCGAACAGCCTGGTCACTCTTGAGAAGAAGGTTGCAGCTCAGAAGTCCCCACGCGACACGTTCTGGCCGTTACGCGTGACGGAAATTGCCACGGCACTCGGCTCGCGGTTTCCCACTCTCGCGGAAGAGGTCGCCAAGAATTCCGGATTTGGCAGGCCGGAACATCTCTTGTTGGTGGAAGCACTCAACCTCCCGCGTGTCCAGGCAGCAACGCGGTTCCTAGTGTTCGCAGCCACCGAACCGGGATTCATCTGGACCCCCCGGCGTGGTTGAACTCATGGCAGTGCTGCCGGAGGAGCAGAGCCGGTTTCTCCTGCTCCGACTGTGGGAGCAACCTGGGCTCCAGGATGCCGTGGTGAAAGTGCTCGCGACCAAGCCGAAACTCGAAGACGAACACAAATTCATCGCCGGGTTGGGGTCATTCAATCCGGAGATTGTGAGGGTTTCTGCTGAGGCACTCTCGACCTTCAACGAGTTGCGTTGGCGTTCAGAACTCATTGCGGCGATCAAGGCATTGCGACGACTCACAAAGGAGGACAAGGCCGCTCGCCTCGCCGTCGTTGCCTTGCTTGAGAAACGCACGAAACGACAACTTGGAATGGACACAAAGCGCTGGCTGACCTGGGTGGCCGATGATCGCCCCGACCTCGTTCCCTTGCTTGCCGTGAACGACGGCTTCGATGCGGCCGCATGGAAGAAGCGTGAGGGTGACATCGCCTGGGATAAGGGCAGTCCGGAACGTGGCAGGCTTGTGTTCACAAAGGCGAGCTGTGCCGCGTGTCACGATGGCGGACGAGCCCTCGGCCCATCACTCCTCGGCATCAGCAAGCGGTTTGGTCACGACGATTTGCTCACGTCGATCCTTCAGCCGAGCAAGGATGTGTCGCCGCGCTATCGACCAATCAGAATCACCACGAACGACGAGAAAGGATTCATCGGGATGCTCATCTACGAGGCCACAGACGGCGTGATCCTCCGAACAAACGCCGACTCCTCTGTTCGTATTGCTGGCGAGAATCTCGCATCGAAGCGACCGGTCGAGGCCTCACTGATGCCAGCGGGGTTACTCGACAAACTGACTGATATGGAGGTCGCGGATTTGTTCGCGTATCTCGTCACGCTTGAGGAACCCAAACGTTGAGCTTGTTTGGGTATTGCTAACCGTAGTGAGGATGTTACCGCACGGGTGCAGCGTTGCAACGGCACTGGAATGTTCCAGCGTCGTGGGAAGAAACGGGTGAACTTGAAGGGGGGCTTGCTGGGAGTCAATCGTGTTGTAAGATATTCTCCGCTGGCGATCAGCGATGCGAGCACACATGATTGTGGTGGAGCAAAGACGCTCAACATGCTGGTGATATTCATACTCTCAGCTGGCGTCCTGAGTTGCCATAGCAGGTTCAGAAGTTCGTCACTAAACGCTTCTGAAGTTGATGTTCAGAATAATTTGGAGAGGTGGCTGAGTGGTCGAAAGCACCGCTTTGCTAAAGCAGAAACAACTATCAAACCCCTAGGATTCTAGGGGTTTTTCAATTCCGCTCTGACACCAGTTGCCCCCAGAAAACCCTGTGAGCGGGTGTCAACGGGTGTCACCCGCACGGCGAGGGCGGCGTTGAACGCCCCGCTCTTCGCCGCTTCACTTGTCGAAGTCGCTGTACACCCGCAGGTCTTTCTTCGCCGCACGGAGCTTCTTCACCCCCTCGGCCGTCATCTTCGTCATGCGGACCGTCACTGATCTCAGGCCCGGGATCTTCGCCAGGTCTGCGATCGCGTCGTCGGTGATACCCGTCGATGATAGGTTCAGGTCTTCGAGCCGATCGAGCTTCGCGAGCGCCGGCACGAATGTGTTCGTGAGCTTCGGGCAGTTGAGTGACAGTACCTCGACCCGCGTCAGCGTCGGTAGGAACACACTCGCGGACTGATCCGTGAGGTTCGGGGTGATGAGGTGCGCGTACCACACGTTCACGAGCCCCGTCAGTTGCTTGCCGCCCTCATCGCCCAGCGTTTTCGATTCGACCATGAGCATTTGCAACGTCGCATTCCCCGTCAGAGACTTGGCGAACGAGTCTGTGAACCAGTCCCCCATGGCCCAGAAGTCGAAGACGTTCGGGCCGAGGGCCACCTTCAACCCCTCTGGTGTGACTGTCCCCGCAGCGTTCATTTGCAATCGCTTGATGTACGCGATGTCCTTGATCGCTGCGAACGCGGCGTCGGACGGCTTGTCGTCTAACCGCACCATCACCTCGCCCAGCGCGGGGTGGAGCCCATGCTTGTCATCCTCCGCGAGTTTCTTCCAGGCCTCCGCCGACCGCTTGGCCGCCGCCAGGTCCTCAGGGGTTTGGCGAACGCTCCGCGCGACCGCGTAAGCGAGCAGGACGTCGTTCCCGTCGTACGACGAACAACTCATCACGTACTCGACGCCGTTGATCTTTACCTGCCGGTGCATGGTGCAGGCGATGTCGTCGCCGGTCACGAACCCGTCCACGTCCTCAGCGACAAACTTCGCCATACGCTTCTTCTCGGCCGCAAGAACTTCCGCATAGGGTGTTGCGGTCGGCTTGATGTACAGGAGGAAGTCCTTGCGGAATCGCAGGTGCATCTGGAAGGACGCCTCTCCCCGGACATCGACACCAGGCGGCAGATCCGCGGTCGCGATCAGGCCGGCGGCGTACAGTTTCGTGGGCACGGCCTTGCCCATTGCAGCAGGCGCAGCGATGGCGTTTGAAGGCGTTCCCTTCAAGGGGTCGGCCTTCGGTGGTGATTCCTTGGGGCCGGTCGGCTTCGAATTGGGTTGGTCTTTCCGTTGCTCGCTATTTGTCGGCTGTACATTCGGACCACACCCGACCGCGCCGACGAACATCAGCAACGCAGCTAATACACGGAGAACCATTTCAGAACTCTCAAGGAGAATGGGCGAAATCACGATCGAGATGACCGCTCAACGCGGTGTGCCGGGCCGGGTTATTCTACGGCATCTCCCGCTCTCACTCACCAACGTGTTCCTGGTGGGCGAGCAGGTAGCTGACACATCGCTACTGAGACCCACTCCCTGCGTGATGTCATTGCCGTCCCATCACGGCGAATTGGGGACGAGTGGCGGGAACAACTCGTCGGTGCCGGAGTAGAACCGCAGTCCCCGCAGCGTCACGGCCTGGCTGTCGCCAGCCTGGAACTCGAACCGCCACACCCGGGCCTTCGTCTTAGGAACCGCCACCTTCTCGTCAGCCGACTTCGGTGCTACCAACGCGATCTGTCGGAACGCGTCCTTCGCGCCGGGCACTGTCACCCGCACGGCGCGGGCGGCGTTGAACGCCCCGCTGTGCTGCGAGTGGACGCCGATGTGCGTCAGTTCCGCCTCGTAGGGGAACCGCACCTCGACCGTCACCCAGCCCGTTTTCGACTTGCCCGACTGCCACATGCTGCCGGCGTCGAACGTCGTCTTGTCCTTGTCTTTCTTGTTCGGGACGATCGGCCCCTTCGCGAGGTTGGCGACGTTCGATCCGAAGTCCTCGCCGTCGGCGGTGGTGAACGTAGGCATGTCCGGGTGGTTGGGGATCGTCATCGGACCGAGCGGCACAACCTTCTCAGCTATCTTGTACCCAGCCGGGACGTCCTTCGCCGGGTCGAACTTGAGTTTGGGGAACGCCCGCCGGTTGAGCGCTAGCCCGCGGATGTCCTCCGGGATCAACCCAGCCGGTGTGTCGCTCGGGTTGAAGCCCTTGGTGTGGTGCTTCGGGTTGTACGACATTAGCGAGTCGTTCGCCTTCATGTCGTACCCGTACACGTCCACGTGCGGCAACCCGAACGCGTGACCGAGCTCGTGCTGGAGGGTGGACTGGAAGTTTGGCAGCCGGTCCATCGCGAACGTCGAAAGCTGGATGATCCCGCCGCCGGTGTTGATGCCGCCATTCAGAGGCCGCCCGCCGCCGACCGGGGACTCGTCCTTCGGATTCATCACCACGACAAGCAACACGTAAGGGCAGTTGAACCGCGTGTGCTTCCACTCGGTCAACAGTTCGTCAACGAGGTGCGGCGCGGCCCCCTCCTTCCCCTCGCGGTAGAAGGCGAGCGGGCGGTTCGACTGGTACACCCGCGGCTTCTCCTCGGCAACCGCGAACGTGTCGCGGTCGCGGAGCAGCTCCTTGTACCGCTTCTGCGCCCACTCGACGTGCCGCATCAGCGTCTTGGACTGTTCGTCTGTCGGTGGCGTCTCGTCCTTGGGCACGAAGAACACCGGTAGCACCTTGACCGCCCGCGGTGGGGTGGCCTCCTGTGCTCGCCCCGGTGTGGGCAGACAGATCACCAGAACCGACCAGAGTGCGATCAACCGTGTCTGCTGATACATTTTCATCCCCGGTGCGGGTGAGGAGGGGTCGGCCAAGGAATCAAATCGGTTGGGTTTGGTCAGGGTAGTCTGACGCGGGCCGCAGCGAAAGAGAAAAGGCTGCACGAGTTTCTGCGGCAGCCAGCAGGCAAACCTGCAGTGCGAGTGCTCGCACCTCCGCACTGGATGCGATACACACTCATGAAGTGAACCCCGCCGCGGACTCGAACCGCGGGTGTCTGCCGGTCGGGGTTGCATATCTTGCTTCAGCGATCGTGGTCCATGGTTTCTCGTCAAGACACGGCCTCAGCCCGGCGTGATCTCCGGGAACTCAGTCGGCGATTCGAGCAGCATCGTCGTGGCCATCATGTGCCACACCTGGCCGAGCTTCAGACTCAGGTCGTGGGCGACGCGCGGGGCCAGCGACTTGGCAAGCGGGCTGTCGGAGTCTTCGAGCTCCGTCTCGACCGCGTGGACTTCTTCGAGGATTCTCGCCCACCACGCACGCAGGCGAGCCCGCGTCTGCCTGGGGCTTTGCTGGGGATTGTGCGTGTCCGTCGCCGCGGTCACGGACCGGCACACGGGCAGGTGGATGTCAACGTGGTCGCGGTCGTTCTTCGGGTCCGTCTCGATCACGAGCTTTGCCCCGACCGCCTTTGGAAAGGCCGAGGCACAGAGCCGAAACACGCCGGCCGTGATTTGGCCGATGGCGGAGTCCTCGGACTGGACCAACTCCGCCGCGGCCTCGGCCATCTCCCGTTGCCGTTGCATCGCCTTCGCGGCAAGGTCGGCATCGGGCATCAGCGAGCCGTCGCTCGGGGCCGTCAGTTCGCGCAACTCGGCCTCCATCGCATCGCGTTGGGCT
>PNLP01000068.1 GCA_013823135.1 Planctomycetaceae bacterium | reverse complement strand
CGCACTTGTCGTGCTGCAGTCTCATTTTCTCTCGGTGTTTGGTTATCTCACTGCGGCCTCTGCGTCCTCCGCGGTGAGCGCTCTCTTGAAACGACCGCGGCCGGCCTTTCCCGAAGGAGAGGCCGGCCGCGAGGTTGTTGCTGTTGTCAGTCGCGAATTACTTCGCGCCATCGACGATCTTGAGGGCACCGTCGCCAGCACCGGCTCGCTTGTACAGCGGGAGGTGACGGTAGTAGACCTCGAGCGTCAGGATGCACATGGCGGTGGTGCCGAGGCGACCACAGCTACGGCCAATCCAGCCCGCTTCGGGTTCGAAGCTACCCTGGTTCGGGCCGTCTTTCTTGTTCTGGAGACCGATGAGCCAGTCACGCATGCCACCCTTGCGGGTGCCATCTGGACCCTTCGGGCCTTCGTTCCAGGTCTTCCATTCGTCGCCTTCGAAGAAGTGAACGACCTGCGTGGCATAGTAGTAGAAGTACATATCCGGCGAAGCGGCCGACTTCACGGGAGCACGCTTCATGAGGCCAGTGACGCCTTCAGCCATGCCCGCGTTGTCCGGACCCCAGCCATCGATGTAGTAGCGGCTGAGCAGACCGACGGCGGTCAGAGCGGTGCCAGGAGCGGCACCGGCGTTGTCGGCGTAGCCGTACATCGCCTTGCGGGAGCCTGCACCCGCGAGGTTCAGGAAGTCGACAGCCTTCTTCATCGTTGCGGCGGGAACCACGACATCCTTACCAAGGCTTGCGGCCTTGAGGGCCTGGATCTGCCAGCCAACGATCGAGGTATCGCCAGGGGCGCCAGGCGAGTAGCCCCAGCTACCGTTAGCGGCCTGAGCCTTCACGATGTGGTTGATCGCGGCCTGTGCTCCGGCGAGGAGCATCCCCTTGTCCTTCGTCATGCCATAGGCTTCGCACAGGGCGAGAGCGCCGATGGCGTGTGCGTACATGTTGCCCGACATGCGGCCCGCGTTTGCACCGCTGAGCGGGCAGTTGCGGAGCAGGAACTGGAGGCCCGTGGAAACGGTCTTCTGGTACTTCTTCCCGCGGAGGTGGGTTTCGCCAGCGGCGAGGAAGGGGAGGAGTGCCATGCCGGTGGCGGCAACGCGCTCTTCCTTGCTGCCGACTTCGTATTCCCAGCCGCCGTCTTGCTTCTGCATGCGGGCGAGCCAGGCCAGCCCGAGGGCGACCGCTCGTTCGCTCTCTTCGTTACCGCCACCTTCACGGAGCAACCGGCTCTTGGTCGCACCGCTACGGCCCGGGAACGAAGCGCTCATGAACCCGTTGTTACCGCCGGTGCCGCTCATCGCGCTGCCGGTGTCGCCGGTCACGCCGGGGGTGGTGTTGTCGTTGGTGTTCAGCCCGGGGAGGGCGAGCGCCGTGGTGTCGGTGTCCGGGGCGTTCGGCTGGCCGAGGTTGTCCATGGTGACAGCCGCGTCAACCGTCTGCTTGTCGACCCGTTCGATTTCGGGCAGAGCCGCTTCGAGGTTCGACTGGAGACCGGGGTCTTCGTTGGTCAGATCCTTTTCGGGTTCTTCTTCTTCCTTCTCGACGGTCGTGGTGACGACCTGTTCCGGCGGCTTGGCGGTCGCGCCGCGGCCACCGAAGAGGAGGATCATGATGGCGATGAGGCCAACGTGAACCGCTCCGCTGATGACCCACGCGGGAACGTGCTTCTTCATCAGCCGTTCCTGCGAGGTCTCCTCGGAGGCCTCCAGGCGGCGGATGACCGCTGCGCCGGCACCGGCTGCGGCCCCCTTGGCCGCTGGCCCGTTGGCCGGTTCTGGTTTCTTCTCACTCACGGTCCGTCTCCTTCGGGCTTGCCCCACAGCGGGGCGGGTACGGAAAAAAATTGGCGTTGGCTTTCGATCCTCGCCGTTACCGTCCGGGACGCAATCCAACGCGCTCGACAAATCAATTACCTTCGACGAATCAATGCTCTCTTCCGACGAATCAAGACACTGCGGGGCCTGCTTCTCCGAACGGATTTTTGCCCCGGTGGGTGTCGATCTCGTTCCGGGCTCGCCTGTCGCCGCGGCGGAACCACCAACTCAACCCCACGGCCACAACGATCAGAGACACCACGGCCCCTGTGACAACCGGCACAAATGCACCCCATGTCACCGGAGTGGGCCGGTCGGGGTCTATTCGTTCAATCACCGCCCGGCCGAGCAGGAGCGGGGTCTTCTTCGTCACGTTCTTGTTCGGGTCGTCCTTGTCGCGTTCGCCGGACTTGTACCACATCAGCTTGAACGAGTAGCCCGCGAACGTGACCCACTTGTTGACGCGGCCGGTGACCCCTTCAAGCCCCTCGATCGGATCGGTGAACACGACGCAGATCGGGTTGCCACGGGGTTCGTCCTTCGGGACGATCCAGCCTTCGTACACCGTCTCGACGCCGGCCGCCTGGAGCTTCTCGCTCGGCTTCATCTTGTTGAGCATGATGAGCCGGCCTTCGAACTTCACCAGATCGAGTTTAAAGTCTCGACGACCGTCTGTGAATAGGTCAGCGAACTTCTTTCCCTCGACTGCGGCGTTCTCCAACTGCTCGGGCGTGAACCGCCGGGCGTGGAGGAGAATGCGGTTCCAGGCCGATACCTCTTCCCAGTTGTCTTCAGCCTTCGCGATGAACGAGTTATCGCGGATGAGGCGGAACACTCGCAAATCTTTGTCCAGGCGAATCGGGTCTTCTTGCGGTGTACCAGGAGCGGCCGTCGTGTTGGGAGCCGGTGGCTTTCGGATTGTCACCGAGCGGCCGATCAGCAACGGGATCGGATCCAATCCCGGTGCGTCTTGCTTCACCTTGAAGTAGTACCCTGCCGCAACGATTTCGGAGCCCACATCCATCCACTCGCCTTCGGGCTTCTGCTCAACTGCCGCGAGCTCGGCTGGCAACTCCGTGAACACGATCGAGACCAGGGCGTTGGGTGCCTCATCGACCGGAACAAACAGTGCCTCGTAGACCTTGGCGGTGCCAGCCTCTTCGAGCGACTTCGTTGCCCGTGCCCAGCGAACCCGTACCAACTTGCCCTCGAAGCGGAGCGGTTCGAGGCGGAACCGGAACCGGGAGGGGGCGTTCAGCATGTCGTCGCGGGTCAGGTCGCGGCCAGCGTTCTGTTCGAGTTCGGTGGTCGTGAACTGCTTCGCGTGCGAAATCACCGTGTGCCAAGCCTGATACTCGTCGGAGTTCTCTTTCTCCGTGGCGATCGGCTTGAAGTCCTGAATCCCGCCGTCAATGGCCCCGGTTACGGGGTGACGACGACCCTTGAAGATCGCGCTCGTGCCCGCTCCGGGAATGCGGAATTTCGCCGCGAGTGCCACTCTTTTGGGTTCGGTCGGGGGAAGTGGCGGTCGGTCGTCCACGCCGAGCGGGTCGGGATCCTGAGCATGAGCCGTCGTGTTGGCCAGCCCGGCAACCACTGCGCACGCAAGCAACCCGATGGCCAGTAAGGACTTGGCGATTCGAGGGTTACTCCAGCCGCTCAGCGATTGCGATGCGGACCGACGGGACATGCGAACTTCCTCCATACATTAGATGGCCAGCGCCCGATAAAGTTCCCGGATACTCGCGAAACATCCCGGATACGTTGGGGTTGGCCATCCTGGAGTTTCTAGTTCCAGGTTCTAATCTCGGTGCGACTGGACCGAGCCCAAGCGTCAAGCGAGGTTCACGTTGTTCCTCGCTTGGCACTTGGGCTCGGTCCAGTCACGCGATTCGGTCTGGAACCTGGAGCTTACCGCTTACCCTTGTCGATCGGAACGGGGGCAATGTCCGTGAAGCCGGCCTGCACGCCGGAGTCGAACAACGCGATGACGTATTCCTGAAGCAACTTGTCGCCGAGTTCGAGCGTGAGCTTGGGGGGCGGAATCTTCGTCCCCTTCGTCGCGCTGGCGGCGATTCGCTTCATCTCTGCATCTGCCAGTGACTTGATCTTCTTCATGTACACGTTCAGGTCGGCCCCGAGATTCTCACCACCTTCGTCGGGGGCGTCAGCCTCGCGGAAGGTCATGGCGGCAATCTGCCCGTTCTCGGTGGCGGCGACCCGAACGACGTACTTCTTCGGCTTTTCCTCGGTGATGTCGGGGTTGCTCGACCCGCCACCCTGCTCGGCGGGAGGCAGGGTCATGGCGATCTGCCCCTCGGTCGGGGTCGGGTGGAACGTCATGATGAAGAACGAGAGCAACTGGAACGACATGTCGAGCATCGGCGTGATCGGCAGATCGGCCTCGACTTCGGTTGTTTCAACCTTTCGTTTCCTGCGGGACATACTTCGCTCTCGCGTTTGAATCAGACAGATGTATTTTGACGGGGACAACAGCCCGAAACAGCAACTCGCGATGGGTTAACGAGTTGCGTGAAGCATGCTTTCGGTCGCTAACACTCCCGGCTCGTTTCCAGAATCACCCTTCTTGGCCGCTGTAGCGGATCGCACGGAGCTGGACGTTCGAGTAGCCCGCAGTGCGGCACGCCTTCATGATCGGGTACGACTTCTCGAACGGGCAACCGCGGTCGATTCGCAGAATGAGCGTGGCTTCGGGCTTGTCCTTCTTGGTCTTCAGGCGCTCGGCGGCCGCACGCCGCTTCATGTAGCCTTCGACCTGAGCGGGGTTGTCGAGGGTGTCGTTGTCGCCTTCGCGATCGACCGGCGGCAGAACCACCTGCCCCTTCGCGTTGATGTTCAGGAAGATGATCGTGTCGTCGGCTACGCCGAGCGCCTTGGCTGAGACAGCTTCGGGGAGCCGCACTTCAACGCTGGTCTGCTCCATGACAAAGTTGGCACTGATCATGAAGAACATGACCAACTGAAGGACAAGGTCCAACAGCGGCGTCATGTTCGGTTCGCATTTGTCTGTGCTGCCGTGACTCATGGCTTGGGTCCTTCGTCCCTTGTCCTTCGACCTGCGTCAAGAATTGATCGCGTACTGGAGCCCTTGGCCACCGACCCGAAGGACGATGAACCAAGGACGAGGGACGACTGCTTAGCGGCCTGGGGCTGGAGGAGCGCCAGGAGCCGGGGTGCCGCCAGCACCGGGGGTCGGGGATGTCGCGGGCTTCTTCGAGTTGTGGTACATCTGCGTCAGGAGGTCGTCGGCGATGTGGGCGACGTCCATGCACAGGTGGGTGATTCGGTTCTTGAAGAAGGCGCTGAAGAAGATCGCGGGGACCGAGATGGCAACCCCGACGAGCGTCACGCTCAGAGCGTGCGAGATACCTTCGGCGAGCTTCGACGGGTTAACCTGGGTCGCGGTGGCGAGCACTTGGAACGACTGGATCATACCGAACACGGTGCCGACCAGCCCGAGCATTGGCCCGAGCGTCGCGATCACGGCGTTGTAGTTATTCTTCTGTTCCTTGTCGGACTTGATGCTGTCCAGGGTATTCATGGCCGCTTCGCGGGCGTCTTCGAGGCCGTACTGGAGGCGGCTCATGCCAGCGGTCAAAACTTGCCCGAGGAACGAGGGGTCGTTGCGGGCCATGTCGAACGCTTCTTTGAACTTCCGCTTGTTCACGGTGTCGGTGAACTCATCCACAAATCCGGGCGGGATCGCGGAGCTCATGCGGAGGTCGAGGATGAGCAGCACGACGAGGGCGACCATGGCGACCGAGATGGCGAGCAGCAACGGGCCGAACACCCATCCCAACGACTTGATCATGAACAGAACGAGCGGTTCGCGGTTCGCATCGGCAGCCGGGGCGGCTTCGTCGGCTGCGCTGGCGACGCCGGTGAACGAGAAGACCAGGAACAGAGCCAGCCCCGCGAGGAACAGGAACCGGGTGTGAGACATCCGCGACGAGAGGAGCGACATACGTCAAATCCTGGGTGAGTCTGTGTGGCGAACCGATGGATGATGGCCTATCCGGGAAAATCGACCCGGCGACATGAACCATTTGGACGTCGCGACGGTGCCGTTAGTTCCGGAAATTCGCGCTAAGTTCTTTCTATCAACTGCGCAGACAGGACAGCATTCCGCCTATTAAGGCAGGCACCCGTGGGGCGCGTCAAGGAATTTTTTGCCCAAGATTGGATACTTTCTTTCCATTCGTGTGTTGCAAGTGGCCTGCAGAAGCGGCTTCACCGCAGAGAACACTGAGAACGCGGAGAGAAACCAAGCCGGCCACAGGGTGAGCCCGGGAACGATTTTCTCGCAGGGTTCCATGCGTTTTGTCCGGCGAATCCGGGTTTGGGAGGGCGAGGCTCCTGCCGAGCCGCACGCCAACGGCTCGGCAGGAGCCTCGCCCTCCCTTTTTCACGCTATCAGCGGCCCATTTTCTTGCGGAAGAAGTCCATCGTTCGCTTCAATCCCTCGGCGCGGCCGACCTTTGGCTCCCAGCCGAGCAACGCACGGGCACGGGTGATGTCGGGTTGCCGAAGTTTGGGGTCGTCTTGCGGCAGCGGTCGGAACACGATTTCGCTGTTCGCGCCCGCAAGTTTCTTCACTTCCTCGGCGAACTGAAGCATCGTGATTTCCGCGGGGTTGCCGATGTTCACCGGGTTGGGGTCGTCGGTGAAGAGCAAGCGGAACACGCCCTCGACGAGGTCCGAGACGTACTGGAAGCTGCGCGTTTGTTTGCCATCGCCGTACACGGTGATCGGCTCGCCCATCAGCGCCTGATACATGAAGTTCGGCAGCACCCGCCCGTCGTTCAGCCGCATCCGTTCGCCGTAAGTGTTGAAGATGCGGACGATGTGTGTCTTCACGTTGTGAACGCGGTGGTACGCCATCGTCATCGACTCGGCGAAGCGCTTGGCCTCGTCGTACACGCCGCGGACGCCGATGGGGTTCACGTTCCCCCAGTAGCTTTCGGTTTGCGGGTGTTCGAGGGGGTCGCCGTAGACCTCGCTGGTGCTGGCGAGCAGGTAGCGTGCCCCGTGTGCCTTCGCGAGCCCGAGCGTGACGTGGGTGCCCAGTGCGCCGACCTTCAGCGTTGGGATCGGGTGCTCGAGGTAATCGACTGGGCTTGCCGGGCTGGCGAAGTGAAGGACGTTGTCGATCTTGTCCTTCACCTTCAACGGGTTCGAGATGTCGTGGCCGATGAGCTTGAACTTCGGGTTCCCAAGAAGATGGCTGATGTTCTCGGGGGTGCCGGTGAGGAAGTTATCGACGGCGACAACCTCGTGCCCCTCGGCGAGGAACCGATCGCAGAGGTGAGACCCGATGAACCCGGCCCCACCGGTGATGAGCGTTCGCAAGCGTGGCTCCTGCCTTGATGTGGTGAATTTGAACAGTGCTTGGGATACCGACCCGACGCGGCTTTGGCGAGTCGGGCACCCTCGCTCTGACTCCTTGCCAGTTCCTCTCGCGGTGATTCCGCGTTCTCCGGTATGCTCTCGGCGACTCGCGGGAGGCGTCGATGCTCGGTCCCACGCTGGTGCTGATGCTGTTCGCTGGTTCGCTCGCGGAACTGCCGCCGGGTGCCGTGCTGCGCCTGGGCGATCACCGGTTCCGAGCCGCGGGAGAAGTGCGACACTTGCGGTTCTCGGCCGACTGCACCTTGCTCACCGGCTGGGTCTTCCGGACCGACGGGTTTCTTCGCCCGGTTGCCTGGAACAGCATCGGCGGATTCCCGTGTACGAGCACGCCGTTGCGGTCGCCCCCCGAGTGGAATGAAGGAACGACGCCGAGCGTTCGCCTCGGTGGGAACCGCATCTTGACAGCCGGCCCAGGTAACGCCGGTCGCGTGTGGGATGCCACGACCGCACGCCAGCTCGCGCAACTCACCGGGCACATCGGCCGCGTCACGGCCGTGGCCCGATCAGCAGACGGCAAGCGACTCGCCACCGCCAGCGACGATGGACTCGTTCGCGTATGGGATGGCGAGACGTTCCGGCCGCTCTCCGAGCCGCACGGGCACATCGCGCCGGTGCGTGCGATCCGGATTTCCGCGGATGGGAAACGAGCCGCCACCCTGGCCGACGATGGCACGGCACGCGTGTGGAACCTCACCACGGGGAGCGAACTCCGCGCGCTCCCCACAACTGGCCCCGTTGATCTGACGCGAGACGGGCTCGGGTTGGTGATCGCGAATCGCGATGCCTCGCAACCGAGTGCCATTCCGCTTCCGAGCCCGAGCGCCAAGCGAGGAGTTTCCGCTTCCGAGCCCGAGCGCCAAGCGAGGGACAACGAAAACCTCGCTTGGCGCTCGGGCTCGGACCTCGGCTCTCGATCAACAAGAATCGTCCGCGATGTGCTCACGGGAACCGAGATCGTCCCCGACCAACTTCCGGCGTTGCCCGAGCTGACGGTTTCGGACTGGCTCGCGAAGTGGGGTATCCCGCTCGCTGTCTCGCCGTCGGGCACAATGGTCGCGGTGGCTCACCCGGATGGAACCATCGGTTTGTACGAGCAGGCCACATGGGGGCAGCGTCGGGAGTTGCCGGGCCACGGCTCGCGGTGCTGTGCGCTGGCATTCACGCCGGACGGGTCGCGGTTGCTCACGGCGGGTGAAGACCACACCGTTCTCGTCTGGGACGTGCGACCACAGGCGATGCCGTTGCCGGTGAGCGTGCAACGCGAGACGAACGCCGCGAAGCTCTGGGCGACCATGAGCACAGGTAAGGCCGCCGTGGCGTACCTCGCGATGGCTCGCCTCGCGGTGGAGCCTGCCGCCGCGGTGGCCACGGCCCGGATGCGAACGAGACCGGCAGACGTTCCCGAGTCGAATGCGGCAATTCGCCTTGCCGACACACGAGCGATTGAGTTGTTGGAATCGCTCGGGACGCCTGAGGCTGGCAATTTCCTGAGAGAACTTGCGGGTGGGAACGCATCTGCGTGGCGAACCCAGGAGGCCAGGCGAGCACTGGAGCGGATGCGGAAGTGAGTGGGCCTTGGCGAGCGGGGGCACGTCAGTCCCCCGAGTGCTCCATGTACGAAGAAATAATTCGGGGGACTGACGTGCCCCCGCTCGCCAAATCCTCGGTCATTTCACCAGAACGAGATACCCGACGGTCGCGGACAGGACGAGCACCAACGCCAGTAGAATCGGCGTCCAGTCGAAGGGCGGCTTTTTGGGAAGTTGCACAGACTTTCGATTCTTCGCCAGTCCGCCAGAACTCCTGTTCGAGGGGGTATACGGTGCCGTCTCATCCACGTCGGGTGTGCCGCGTCGTGGCGGGTTGGGGTTCGTGGGGGTAGGCCGCGCCGACCCTGCGGGAGTCGATCGCATAGCCCCAGATTGTGGCCCACTTCGCCCGGTCGGTGGCAACGCCCCCAGGCGACCAGATCGGCCCGCTGCCGAGAGATCGGCGGGAGGGTTTGAGCCAGGGTCGGCTGGCTCCGGTTCGGCCCGACGCATTGTGCCCGACTGCGGCCCCGATCTGGGAATTCGCCCGGAAGTTGGCCCAGAGGGAAGGGCAGCAGGGACCACAACAAGGTCGCGGAACTCCGCCATGCTCGACAGTGGCTGGAACTGGCCCGTCTTCGTCCGGTTCACCAAGATTTGCGTCGTGTCGCCCAGAAGATTGTCTCGCAGGGCGTTCCGGATGCTCTCAGTGCTGCCTTTGACCGTGTGCGTTGTGCCAGTCTCGTCCTTGTACACGAGATACCACACATCTGCGGCAGCGGGGTTGGTGGGATTCGAACCAGGCCGCGGCGGTGCGGTGCGACTTTGCCCCGTCAGGTCTTCGAGGAATTCGCGGCAACTTGCCGGGCGGCGGTCGGGCTCGGCGCTCATGGCACGGCGAATGGCCCAGTCGATGCGATCCGAAAGACTGGGGTTCAATTCCCGTGGCGTTGGGAACTCATTGCGGACCTTCTTCATCCAGCAGTCGAGCGGACTGGCGTTGTCGAACGGGATGTTCCCGGTGACCATCGCGTAGAGCGTCGCGCCGAGCGAGTAGATGTCGCCTCGCACATCCACGTTCTTGGCGTTGCGGAACTGCTCGGGTGCCATGTAGTGCGGGGTGCCCAGGCCGCGGCCGGTTTTGGTCAGGTTGAGATCGCCTTCGACATCCTTCACCAGCCCCATGTCGGTGAGTTTGGCGATTCCCTCGCGGGTAATCATGATGTTGTCGGGCTTCACATCGCGGTGAACGAGACCTTGCTTGTGCGCTCGCTGAAGCCCCTCGCAGACCTGAGCCACGAGGCGAATCGCCTCGGCTTCGAGGATTGGCCCCTTCCGTTCGATTCGCTGGCCGATGGATTCGCCGTCGACGAATTCCATGACGAGGAACGGGTGCGGCCCGGTGCCGCAGTAGTCGAGTGCCCGGACGACGTTGGGATGGTCGAGGACGCGAGCCGCGAGAAATTCACGCTCGAACCGCTGGAGGAGGACGGGGTTCTTGGCGGTTGTCGGGGCGATGACCTTGATCGCGACCACTTCGCCCGTGGTCCGGTTACGGCCCTTATATACCGTCCCCATACCGCCCTCGGCGATCTTCGACACGATATCGTAATTCCCCAGTTGTGGTGGGGTCGTGTCCGGGGACATGGGCGTGATTCTCCCGCCTGAGCAGTGGGAATAAGGGTGGATCTGGCGGAGCAAGACGCCCCAACAATCCGTATTCGCGGAGAGCCCCTACCTATCTTATAGGCCAAATTCCGACGCTTGGCGAATACCGAACTGTTGGAATGATCGTGACGGTGGGGTAAAATGTGCCGAGAGCGACCAGACTCATCTCACGCACTCATGCGAGAGCGCAATCGGCATAATCGACGCGGCCTTTCCAGTTGACCGTTCTCCCGTGGTTTGTCTCTGTTCCGCGCTTGTCAAGTGCGAAGTCATTGGTCACAATCAAGTAGCTACGACCCATCAGCCCCGACTCCGGACCTGAGCCATGACGACTTTCGGTAAGGTGCTGACCTTCTTTAACCTGTTGGCTGCAGGTGCCTTTGCGTACTTCGCGATGCAGGTTTACTACGGCGAGAAGGGGAAGGGTAACGGTCGGCAGGCGATCACCGCTGCGGGACTCCGCCACATTCTTCTGATCGACGGACTTCCGTTCGGGAACCAGAAGGGCGATGTTGCAGACATGCCCGCTGGCAACGACCCGGACATCGAAGTACCGTTCCAGGTCACGATGGCGGGTTCGTTCCGCACAACCACCGTCAGCAAGAAACTTCTCGAATCCTACTTCAAAGCTGCACCGGGCGGCGAGGTTCTCGGCGGCGGCGCTGTTCCGAACCAACTGGCGGAAGTGAAGCGGGTGAAGGCCAAGATCGACGGTCTCCTCGCCGAAAACGCCGATAAGCCCGACGAGAAGTTGAAGCTACTCACGGGCTGGTTGCTCTTTCAACCTGAAGTCTACGAGGACCGTCAGGCCATCCAGAAGTTGATTGCCGACAAGAACGTCGAGGCGTTGGAGAAGTTACTCAACGACAAGTTCGCCACGGTGATCGATCCGTCGAAGCCTGCCGATGATACTCAGTCGAGCAAGATCGTTGAAGCAGACGCCACCGATGTGGCCAAGTTGAACGACAAAATCAAGAAGGTCGATGAATCGCGGTTTGGCCCGATCGAAGAGACAGAGCGGCACAATCGCCTTGTTCACCTCCTCGTTCATCTCAGCCCGAACGAGGAATGGCAGAAGCGAGTCGCAATGGTTGTTGGCCTTCGACGGTTCGCAAGCGCGATCATCGCCCAGGCCGAACGGTTCGCCACGATGGCCGAACGCATCCGGCTCATCATGCCTGTTCACCAGGCGGATTACCAGTCGGCCGAGCGAATCCAGCTCCTGCTTGCCATTGGCCGGACCGACCTGGCCAACCACCAGGCCGAACTGAAGGCGAAGTGGGTCGAGCAGGAGAAGAAGGACGCGGACTTCGTCGGACAGCGTGAGACGCAGTTGAAAGCGATCCAGGCCCGCTATGCGAAGACAAAGATCGAAGTGGACGAGATGCTGGTGAAGCAGACGAGCATCGAAGCGGCACTGTTCGAGGTTCAGCGTGAAGTCGCCATTACACTCGACGAGGTTTATCGCCTCGAAGGTGTTCTGGAACAACGCGAGCGTGATTTGCTGAGGTTGACGGCTCCGAAAGTTGGTGGCGGAAACTGACAGGGGCGTATTGGGACCGGCACCCGGGATTCCGAACCAGGACACGGCAATGACATTCATCGGCAAAACGCTGGCGATCTTCAACCTGCTCATCGGGCTGGGTATCGTGTCGTGGTCCGCATCCGTGTACACGCAGCGGCCCGCGTGGTTCGATCCCATCCCCGAAGGTGGGGCCGACAAGGGGAGCGATCCCAAGGTGTTTGCCCAGCTCAAGAAGGACGCGGAAACGCTCGCCAAGGCCGCAAACATCGCCAGCGGTACTTGGGGTGCGAACCTCAAGACACTTGAAACTCTCGAAGACCGCCGCGACAAGCGAGTGGCCGAGTTCGCTCAACGCCTGCAATGGACCAAGACCGGCAAGGACGGCAAGAACGCCTTCTTCAAGCCGGTTTGGGAGAAGGATGCCACGGGCAAAGACACCAGCGTGATGCAACTGTACGAAGAGGACGCTGCCGGTAAGTACACCCAGGTTCTGGGCGAACCGATCATCGGGCCTGACGGCCAACCACTCAAGGGATCCGAGACACTCCTCACGAACTTCTCCGACGACGTGAAGAAAGTTACGGAACTGTCGCAGTTGGTCGTGAAACACCGCGAGAAGTACGCGGAACTGAGCCTGGAGATTTTGAAGGATGAGGACCGCCTCTTGCGGATGATCAAGATCCGCGATGCGGTGCAGGGCGAGTTGTTCTACCTCTCCTCGTTCGAAGTGAACGTGTACGAGACCCGTGAGACGGTGCTCCGGCGGCAGAAGCAACTGGTATTGCGGCTCATGGAACTCGGTGGCGTTGGCCTCAAGCCGATGCCGCCAGCCAAAGTTGAAAAGCCTTGAACGCGGCGGCGTCAATTAACGTGCGGTGAGAGTCGAAGCCCACAACGAAGACACGGCGGGTGCGGTGGCAGGGCGAGAAATGTCTCCCCTTCCGATGCCTCTCCGATGGGGGACGGACGATGAGCTGGTTCGGCAAAATCCTCACCTTCGTGGTGCTGATTGGCTCGGTGGTGTGGATGTACTTCACGGTTCAGGCGTTCGTCGCCCGAACAAACTGGAAGAAGCGTGCCGACGACTACGAGGTCGCCTACAAGGCGATCGTCGCGGCCCGTGATTCGGAATATCGCCGCAATCAGGCCAGCGAGGACGCACTGAAGCGTCTCCTCCTCACCGAACAAACCAAGAGCGCCGATGCGCTCAAGGAAGTGGAGTCGCTGAAGACCGCGACCGCCAAGGTCACCGCGGACTTCATGAAGCTCCAGGAAGATTACAACAAGGCCGACGTGACCGCGACCAAGCTCCAGGCCAACGTGGATAGCAGCCTGAAGGAACTGGACACGGTTCGGAAGCGGACCAACGAGTTGGAGAACGAGGCCGTGGCGCTCGTGCTCGCGACTGAGGCCGCCCGCAAGGAAGAAGTGAAGGCCAAGAACCAGGCCCGCCTCGCACAGGCGATCGCCGAAGACAACGCCAAGAAGGTCGAGGAACTCGCCCTCAAGGTCAACGAACTGCGTGCGACTGGTGGCGGTGGTGCTCAGGCAACCGTCCTGCGGGCGATCGAGAAGCCCGCTCCCCCCGTGCTCTCTAACCTCCGCGGTCGCGTCGAGAACGTGGCGGGTGAACTGCTCACCATCAGCGTCGGCATCGACTCGGGCATGGCCGTCGGCACGGTCCTCGACGTGATCCGGCTTGAAGGTGGTGGCAAGTACATCGGCACCGTGAAAGTGACCAGTGCGTTGAACCTGTTCCCGAAGCAAGCAATCGTGTCGTTCACCCCGGCCCGCCGCGACATCCCGCTGGACCGGTTGCCGATTGGCGACCTGCCCAAGCCCGGCGACCAGGTCCGCCCGCCCGAGGCTCTCACTGGCAGCCGCTGAGACCCCGCCGCCGAACACGGAGAATTGACCATGGCCAAGGCCGCGACCAAAGACAAGAAGAGCAAACCCGAGGCACCGCGGGCGAAAAGCGACGCTTACGTGATGATGCTGTTCATCACCTTCGTCTCCATCGTCACCGGTACCGTGCTGATGTACCTCGACTTCGCTGGGACGAAGGAACTCGATATCGGCGAGGATCCCGGGTACAGCAGCCTCGTTCCGCCCAAGGAGCCAGTGCCGACCCTGCCGAAGCTCGGCGAGTCGATCAAGATGGCTGAACCAGAACCGGAACCGATGCCCATGCCCATGCCCATGCCAGAACCGATGCCTGAGCCGAAGAAGGAAGAGCCCAAGAAGGAAGAGCCCAAGATGTAATGATCCTCTGGGTTCGTGGCGAATGATTGGATTGAACCGAACACCCCCGCATTCCTGCGGGGGTGTTCGCGTTTCTGGCTGTTCCTGACTTTTTCCCTCAGTCTGTCAGTTTGCGTCGTTTACGGGAATTGAGATTCCCATTTTGTCGCACGTATTGCGGTTTCTTGGGCATTCTCGACTTTTTTCTTCAAGACCCATTGCTATTGTGCCGGCCGAAGTTGGCGGTCGATCCGAGTGGCGTGTACAAGGGTGCGTTTATGCGTCGGTCACCGGCGTGGATATTCGCGGTCAGCCTCATCACAACCGTTGCCCTGTCGCCGTCCCCGGCATCGGCGGACGAGGGGTTCTGGGTGACTCTCGCTGCGGGGGCGCAGGGGGCGAGTTCCCCATCCGAATATGTTGAGTTCACATTCGACTCCCCGCATTCTCCCCTGGTGCTCAATCAACTCACCGGGGTCGGTAATGCTCAGACGAATACGGGTGGCGGTGTGACGTTCTTCAACGGAGTGGGGGCACCGATTCTTTTGCCGACCACGGATGGATACGCAACGGTTACTCCTTCGGGCTCGACTCCGGCGGGAAGCCTCCCTCGGTTCGCAGGGAAATCCCTGGCATCGGGTGCCCCGCAACCCGGGGGAATGGAAGGCGCGAATCTGGCCTCGATCGAGCTTGGGGCTCCAACGGATGGCGGTGCCCGTGTGTTGACGGTTGGCGTGACCGATGCGAACGGCAATCCTCTTGGGCAGGGGAACGTCATCGTGCCGAACGAAGGCTGGTGGGTGATTGGTCTGGGTACCGCGGATTTGGACAACCAGACGCCGCCTCCGATTATCGACCCGCCCCCGCCGCCCCCGCCACCGCCGCCCCCACCAGATCAGACCGGTGGGCCAGTGGCGACGCCAGAACCGGCGAGCGTGGTTCTGCTCGGGCTGGGTGGGTTGACGGTTGCGGGAGTTCGGCGAATCCGGCGACGATGAATGGCATGAAGCCCACTCGGTATGCCGGGTGGGCTTCGTTGTTATCGGGTCGCCCGATTCTTCCCCTTGCCGCTCCCCGCTGGAAAGACCGCGTGGGGTCCGTAATGATGTGAGCATGGGTCGGCGCGCCGCCGGCCCGGATTCACAGGAGACGACCCCGATGCCAGCGCATGTTCAGAAGGAAGCCCCGGATTTCACCGCCGACGCCGTGGTGGGCGAAGAGTTCCAGCAAATCAAGCTCTCCGACTACCGTGGCAAGAAGTACGTCGTCCTCTTCTTCTACCCGCTCGACTTCACGTTCGTCTGCCCCACCGAGATCGTTGCATTCAGCGATCGGATCAAGGATTTCCACGACCGCGGAGCCGAGGTTCTCGGTTGCTCGGTCGATAGCAAGTTCTCACACCTCGCGTGGGTTCAGTCTCCACGGGAGAAGGGCGGGCTTGGCGGATTGAGCTACCCACTTGTCTCTGACCTGACGAAGAAGATCAGCGCCGACTACGGCGTGCTGCTCGACGGCGGCATCGCCCTCCGTGGCACGTTCGTCATCGACCTGAAGGGCGTGGTTCGTGCGATCACGATCCACGATCTGCCAATCGGCCGAAGCGTGGACGAGACATTGCGTGTTCTGGATGCGTTGCAATATTCCGAAACGCACCAGGGCGAGGTCTGCCCGGCGGGCTGGACGAAGGGTGGCGCGACCATCAAGGCCGGCGTCAAGGAATCGAAGGCGTATTTCGAGAAGGCCGCGAAGAAGTGAACCACTGTGTTTAGCCGCGACCGGAGGGATGCGTGCTCACGCGTTCCCTCCGGTCGCGGCTAAACTCACCGACTCAGTCCCCAACCGTCACGCGACCGTTTTGAATGCTCTTGAGCAACTTCTCGACGGTTGGACGGTACTCGTCGGGCACCTTATCGACCTGATTGGTCGTGTGTGTCTTCCCATCGTCGTCGATGGTCACTTCCGTCAGTGCGGCCCCATCGTTGTTCTTCGTTCCCGTGATCTTGTAGACGACTCCATCACGCACAGCCTTGATGGTGAAGGCATCGCCGTTCATGGTCAAACTTGTGGAATTGCCGCGTCCCACAGCTGGCTTGCGAACGCCGTCCAATTCGAGAACTCGTGGCTGAACATCACGCCGAGGGAAGGGTTGACGAAGTTCGGGGAGTTCGATTCCCTTGATCTCCACTTTCTTCCCCTTGCGAATCACCACGGCATCCAGCTTCTCTTTGCCACGGGCTTCGTTCACGCGACGGGAAAGATCCTCGGGCACATCGGTGACGGCTTTGCCACCAAACTCCACCAGAACATCGTTGGCCTTGAAACCGGCCTTGGCTGCGGCTGAATCGTCAATCACATCGACAATCACGATGCCGATGCCATCGGCGAGGCCAAGTTGCTCGACCAGGATGGGCGTGACCCGTTCCATGCGGATGCCCAGGCGAGCGCGGTCGGGGATACGACCGATACCGGGGTTCGGGAAATCCAGATCAGGAACGATGAGCCCGCCACCGTTGGCACCGGCGATCGCCTTCAGCATCATCTCGCGTGCTTCCTCAAGCAGTTTGAGTGCCTCGGCGTCGTCTGGGTTCTTCAAGCGCATCTCCATCGCCCTGCGCATCAAGTCCTGCGCCTTGCGGATGTCTTCGGCATTCACACCAGGCCGAATGTTCGGCCGTGGGAAGCCGCCAAAATCTGGGCGGACGAACGGATTCGGGTTCGGGCGGATCGGCGGATCGACGGGCGGCAGGGGCTTGGGCCGCGTCAGCACCTGGCCGGTCATTGCCTTCTCGACAAGTTCCAGTTCCTTCACGATGGCTTCGACGTTCTCACCCTTCTTGCCAGCAGCCTCGACGGCATCGCGGAGGGCGACGAGTTCCGGCGAAGCGGGCAGGGTGCGACCGCCTTCAGGGAAGGTCCAGCCCTTCGCGACGGCTTTTTCGAGTGCAGTGAGTGCCGTGGCGATTTCGGATACGTTCTCGCCCCGCTTGTTAGCCGCTTTCACGGCGTCGCGGAGGTCGGAAAGGTCGGGAACTTTCGAGTCCTGAGCATTCGAGAGTGAAATGCCGACGCTGGCAAATGTTGCGGCAAAGCCGAGCACGGCCACTGCCGTGAGTAGTCGACTTTTGATTCGGTCCATGGCAGCTCGCCTCCGAGGAAAATGCGGGGCAACAATCAGTAATTTCAGCAACAGGAGAGAGATGACGCCAGAGCAATCGGCGCGCAGTTACATTATTGAGACGAGAGCGAACGTGCAACGGTTTGGGCGATCTGCGAAAATCCGCGGCGAGATGAACAACCTCATGGCACGGTGCGTGAGTCGAAGAAGGCTAAAACGGAATCGGACCTTCGTCTGGAGATGCGTTACGAACGATATACGCAAGGTGCGCGACGAGAGGCGAGTCCTGGTCTGAAGCGAGTTTCTGAAAATAAGAGGCAAGAGCCGCCGCGGACGGGAATGACTCCGCGAATCCACCCTCATCATGGAGTCGGCGAATGGGAAACCCACTGTTCGGCACATCGAAGGTAGCGAGCGGGCGTTGTTGACTCTCAGCAGTGACCACGAAATCGAACCGTGATCCAGTTTCACGCTTTCCGTGTTCCACGAGTTGGAGCGTCGCCTTTCCTCCAGTCACGGCTTCGACGGCTTTGGCTGCTTCGGCCACCGCGGAGTGCAGAGCTTTGTTCGCCAGCTCGAACCTCTCGTTCGCGCCTTTTAGGGAAGCACGCAGCATATCTTCGAGTGTTGGCATGGTTCAACTCCCTGGGAAGACAATGCGCCCCGTGAGGGGTAGGTGATCGGAAAGGCCACTGGCAACACCGTTTAACCAACTGAACGCTTCCGGCTTCCCGCCTGCACCGATGCAACCTGGCAACGGCGTTATCCCGAACGAACTCTCTTCCAGGTAAGGTGGTGCGTTGCCGAGTAAGCTGCCGGATACCAAAACCTGATCATAGGTATGCCACGTACGATCACCAGCATTGTAATACGTCCCGGCCCAGTGGTGTGGGGAACCGCTTACTTCGTGCGGAAGGTGTTCGCCCAAGAGCCGCCAACTCGCATTGTAGAAGCGAATCCGGCGGACATCTTTATCAGACGGATGAATTCGTTGTCTGGATCGATCACGGTCTCGCGCGGCCTGCAAGCGGTCGCGAAAGACATCGCTGAACGGTTCGGTGTTGAAGTCGCCGAGGATCACCACATGCGGCGTAGTGATCGTTCGCCGGGAGTTATTGAGAAAGTCGTAGGCATGTGCCGAAACTGTCTCTGCGAGGCGTTCGCGGTATGTTTCGCTGTTCTCTCCAAAGGCTGTCCAGTGGCAAAAAATGAACCGGATGCAGTGGCCAACTCGTGTGCAATCCACAATCGCCATGCCCCGAGTGGTTCGAGGAACATCCGTGGCCATGAGCGGCAATCGCTGCCGGAATCGGGCGGCAGTGCGGTAGAACACTGCGACCTGGAATGACGAGTTCGGTGCGGCATCGGGGAAGATCAGTTCGTATTCGGGGAACAGGCGAGACTGCAACTCCTCTGCGGCGTTTGAAGTGATCTCGCCAATGCCCAGAATGTCCGGCGAGTGAGCGGCTATCAAATGCTGCAACGCGGCGTCTACCCGCGTACATTTCGCTTCGTACGCGGCCGGTTCCAGTGGCCACCGGTCTTCTCCAGCGCGGCTCGTGTTATAGTGCGCAAAGTTATGCACGTTCCACCACGCGAACCGGATCGAGGGAAGTACAGCGGGTTGCATAGTCGCTGACCAAACCGAGGGAGACAACAGCGAGATTGTCACGAGCCACGCCTAATCAACTTTCGGCAACTCGAAGCCCTTGCGGTACTCGCGGCCGAGCAGCTTGTTCGCTTCCGCGTCGTTGGTCGTTTCCGTCTTCGCGTCGAACAGCAGCGTCTTGCCAGTGCGGTACGCCAGGTTGCCGAGGTGGCAGAGCCGCGTGCTCTTGTGGCCGATCTCGATTTCGGCGTTCGGCTTCTCGTCGCCGCGAATGCTCGCGATGAAGTTGCGGATGTGGTCGCCGACCATGTCGCTCTTGGGCTTCTCGGTTGCATCGTCGCCACCGCGCACTTTCCACGTGTCGCCGTCGAACAGCAGCGTTCCCTTGTCGCCGTGAATGCTGATGCCGTAGCCTTGCCCTTCCGGTCCCTGGCCCTTCTTCTCCCACACGCGGTGTTCCCAGACCAGCGTGCAACCCATCGCACCGCCCGGCCCCGTGGGGAAGTCGAACGTCGCGATCTGCGTGTCCGGAGTTTGCTGCTCGTCGTCGTGGTAATACTTCCCGCCGGCACAACTAATCTTCGTGGGTGCATCGAGGCCCATCACGTTCCGCGCGACATCCAGCCCGTGGATGCCGTTGTTGCCGATCTCGCCTGTGCCCAGATCCCAGAACCAGTGCCAGTTGTAGTGGAAGCGGTTCTTGGTGAACTCGCCAGACGCTGGCCCGAGCCAGAGTGAGTAATCGACGCCCTGCGGTGCGGGTTCTGGCTTCGAGAACCCGATGTTCGGGCGGTTCCCCGCGATCCACGCACGACCGAACGCCACCTTCCCGAGCTTGCCAGCCGCCACGTACTCGCGGGCCGCGATCACGCTCGACTGGCTGCGTCGCTGCGTGCCGGCTTGCACCACGACCTTGTACTTGCGGGCCGCCTTCACCATCTGCTGGCCTTCGTACAGGTTGTGCGACACGGGTTTCTCGACGTAGACGTGCTTGCCACGTTCCGCGGCCCAGATCGTCGCCAGCGCGTGCCAGTGATCGGGTGCCGATACGACGATTGCCGTGACCGATTTGTCGTCGAGCACCTTGCGAATGTCGAGTTCGTGCTTGGGCGGGCTGGCGGGGTTCTTCAGCACATCGAGGACGGGCTTCACCATCGACGGGTCGGGATCGACGAGGTGCGTGATCTCAGTGTTGGGGGCGGCGGCGAAGCCGGGCGCGAGTTGCTTCCCGCGAATCTTCAGGCCCATGATGGCGACGCGGATCTTTTCGTTCGGCTTGTCGGCAGCGCGGTTGTAGCTGGCAGCAGAGAGCGTGAGGGCAGACGACGCGATGAACGCGCGACGAGTGGGACTCGACATGGCAGCACTCCGGAGAAGGGATGGCAGGTGGGAACTATCGTAACGTGCCGCGAGGTGAATGTGCCAACGATAAGCCGCAACCCATCGGGTTGTATTTTGGTGAATGCGACCCGATGCCGCTCATCAGTTCGGAGCTTACCCGCCGATTGCGCGAACGACGATGAGGCTGATACCGATGAGCAACGCGCCCACCATGATGCCGACCGCCGTGTTTCCCTTGGTCAGTTCTTCCTCGATGTTCAGCTTGGGTGTGATCCACTCGAAGATTTTGAAGCCCAGCGCGAGCAGGGCAATCCCGAGCAGGCCGAACGCGGTCGCGGCGAGAAGCGACATTTCGAACGAATTGGTTGTCCAGGCATCGGCGAAAAGGATCATGGTTTCGAGTTCCGAGTTTCGGGTTTCAAGTTCCAAGACATTGTGCCGAACGGCCCTCCAACTTGGAACTTGAAACCCGAAACTTGAAACCCGAAACTCGAAACTGGCCGCTATACCCAGCCCCCCGTGACCGGAAGTACCTGGCCAGTGATGTAACTGCTCTCCTCGCTCGCCAGGAACAGCACCGCGTTCGCGATGTCGTCGGTCGTGCCGAATCGCCCGGCCGGGATCGACTTGATGTACTCGGCCAGCATCTCGGGCTTCACCTCGCCCATCATCGCGGTCTGAATCATCCCCGGAGCGATGGCGTTCGCCGTGATCTGCCGACGGGCGAGTTCCTTTGCCAGCACGCGGGTCAGGCCGATGACGCCGGCCTTCGCCGCCGCGTAGTTCGTTTGCCCGTGGAAGCCGATCATTCCCGCCACCGAGGCCATGTTCACGATGCGGCCGCCGTCGCGCATGATCTCCGTACCGTATTTACAGCAGTGGAACACGCCGTCGAGGTTCGTCTGGATGACCGCGTGCCATTCGTCGAGCGTCATCTTTTTCAGGGTGCGGTCGCGGATGATGCCGGCGTTGTTCACGAGAATGTCGAGGCCTCCGCACTTCTCCTTCACCTGCTTCATGAGGGCTTCGATCTGCGCTGCGTCACGGACATCGGCCGCGAGAACGTGAACCGTGGGCGTGCCGGGCAACGCCCAGAGTTGGGCCGCAAGCCCTTCGGCATCCTTGCGGTTTTCGCCTGCGGGGTCGTCCCAGAAGTGGAGAACGCAGGTCGCGCCCGCCTTGGCGAACGCCGACAGCACGCCGGCCCCGATGCCGCGCGAACTGCCCGAAACCAGGACAACCTTGCCGGGGAAACTGTAGGTAATCATTTTGGGAATGCGGAATGCGGAATGCGGAATGCGGAATGATAAGACAGCAGCACCAGCCGCGGTTCTCCGCACGGGTTGGATTTTATTCTGTGTTCCGCATTCCGCATTCCGAATTCCGCAATGATCAAACTCTGTCATTTCAGCGACATTCACCTGACCGCCAAGCCGATGGGCTGGTCGGCTCGCGATGTCGTGGGTAAGCGGGCGACCGGTTGGTTCAACATCACGGCGCTCGGTCGCGGGAATCGCTTCAAGCACGCCCCGACCGTGACGGAGGTGTTGCGGCGCGACCTCGCCACGCGGGGGTACGATCACCTCGTGTTCTCCGGCGACGCGACGATGCTCGGGTTCGAGTCCGAAATGACGCTGGCCGCGAACGCGCTGGGCGTGGGCGATGTGTCGTTGCCGCCGTGCATCGCGGTGCCGGGGAATCACGACGTGTACATCGGTCGGGCCGAGAAGAAGCGGCTGTTCGAGGCCGCGTTCGAGCCCTGGCAACAAGGGCGACGAATCGGCGACACACGCTACCCCTTCGCGCAAAAAGTGGGGCACGTCTGGCTCATCGCGATCAACTCGGCACGTGCGAACTTCTGGCCGTGGGATGCCAGCGGCAAGGTTGGCGAACCGCAACTGACCCGCCTCCGCGAACTCACGGCTACCCTCGACCCCGGCCCGCGAATCGTCGTGAGTCATTACCCGATCCTGATGCCGAGCCGCCGCCCGGAACCGCGCTTCCACCGGCTCCGCGACTGGAAGCGGGTCCGCGACGTGGCCGCCGAGTGCGGCGTGAGCCTCTGGCTGCACGGCCACAAGCACGCCTGGTATGTGTTGCCGGCGGGCGAACATCTGCCGTTCGCGACGGTCTGCGTTGGGAGCAGTACCCAGGCGAAACGCTGGGGCTACCACGAATACACCATCGACGGCCGGAAGCTCAGCGCCCAGCGCCGCGTCTACGATTTCGCAGCAGGCGAGTTCACGGACGCGGACACGTTCGAGTTGGAATTGCGCCACGTTTAGCAGTCGCCCAACAGGGCGGCGCATTTCCGCGGGTGCCGCTGTACTTTGTTGGCGAGCTTGGGAGGGCGAGGCTCCTGCCGAGCCGTTTTCGTGGGAGAAATCACGGCTCGGCAGGAGCCTCGCCCTCCCAGTGCCAAAATCCCCAGGGGCACCCATTTCCGCTACGGTGCTTGCTTGGCGCTCGAAGATCGCGTACAACCTCACTCAACAGATTTGGGTTTGGGTTTAGCTCGCTCCTTTGGAGCAGGACGATGTTGCGTCGTCCGAGCAAATTGCTAACCATTCAACCCGAGGAAGGCTGTTCCAGCACCGCTTTCGGCCGTGAGCCTTCCGCGTGCCAGGTCTTGAAGTAGACCACACCCAAATCGGTTGACCGCACGAGAGCCCACTCACTAACAATGAGTGGGCTTTCTGCTTTTCCCGGAGTTACTCATGGCAAAGAAAATTGACTGGCTGTATCACCGCAAATCGTGCGTCACGTGCAAGCGAGCCGAGGCATACCGCGACGGTTGCGGCACCAAGGTCACCGAAACCGTGGATGCGACGAAGGTCCGCTACGGCACCGCCGACGCACTCAAGTTGCTCGATGGCATCGACAAGTTGATCGCGATGAAGGGCACGAAAGTGGTGACGTTCGACCTGAAGAAGGACCGCCCCGAAGACGACGTGCTTCTGGCTCACCTGATGGGGCCAACCGGCAACCTGCGAGCGCCGACGGCACGCCTGGGCAAGTTGCTCGTGGTGGGGTTCAACGAGGAAACGTACCGGACCGTACTAGTTTAGCCGCGACGCGGAGTCTTCGGAGCGGAGCGCTCGGGGTTCCACCGCGCTCCGCTCCGAAGACTCCGCGTCGCGGCTAAACGATATTACCCAATTCGCGGGAACAGTGGCTTCACCTTGCCGCCTTCGTCGAGGGCGGCCGTCACCCGCAGGTCGTCGGGTTGGGCGAGCAACTCCGCCGCGTCGGCGTACTGCACCTCGGCCCATGGCTTCGGGAAGTTGAAGCTCGTGTAGATCGCCTCGGCACTTCGCGGAATGAACGGCTTCAGCAGAATGCTCGCGATGCGCAGTGACTGCACCGCGTTGAACAGCACCTTCTTCGCCGCTTCCTTGTCCGTCTTCACCAGCTTCCACGGCGCGTTCGTTTCGATGTACTGATTCGACTTCGTCAACAGCGAATTCATGATTGTGAATAACGCGACGGAGTAGGAACAGTTTTCAATGTGCTTGCTCAACTCATTAATCCACGTTATGCGGTTGTATTGGCCCCCACTTGCTTTGAGGGCTTCCTGGATTTGTGGATCGAGTTCGTCAATCCACATTGGTTTCCACCCCGCAGTGCTATCCAACGTCCCCCCATAATTCTTGGTAATCAGAGTGAGGCATCGGCTCAGTAGGTTCCCGAGGTTGTTCGCCAACTCCGAGTTGTAGACATCGACGAACCGCTCGGGGCTGAAGTCGCCGTCGCCGGGGTAGGGGCACTCCCGCAGGAAGAAGTACCGAAACGCCTCGGCCGAGAACTTCTTGATGATCTCCATCGGCTCTGCGAGGTACTCTAGCCCCAGTTCCTTCAGTGTCGTCTTGCCGATCTTCACGAGTTCGCCAGCTCCCTTGTCTCCGACCTTCTCCGGCAACTTCAGGTACACGAAGCCGTGAGCAAACACCTTCTTCGGCGGCTCCTCACCCGCAGCCCACAGCATTGCCGGCCACAAGGCGCAGTGAAACCGCGTGATGTCCTTGCCGATGAAGTGCGTATCCGCCGGCCACCATTTCCGGAACGTCGCTTCGTCGTCGCCGTAGCCAATGCCCGTGATGTATGTCAGCAGCGCGTCGAACCACACGTAGATCGTGAATTCCGGATCGAACGGGAATTGGATGCCCCAGGTCTGGTTCCGCCGACTGATGGGGATGTCGCGCAGCCCCTCCGTCTTGATCAGACTGACGATCTCGTTCTTGCGGATCTCTGGCTGAATGAAGTCGGGATTCTCCTCGTAGTATTTCAGCAACCGTTCGCTGAACGTAGACAGCTTGAAGAAGTAGCACGGCTCATTGCGTCGCAAGAGCGGCGTTCTGTGAACCGGGCAGTTTCCCGCGTTTTCCTTGTGGTCCTTCTCGCTTTTGAACTCTTCGCAACCCTCGCAGTACCAGCCCTCGTAGCTCCCCTTCTCGATGTGACCGTTGTCGTACACCTTCTGGATGAACTTCCGGCAGCACTGCTTGTGCCGCTCGCTGCTGGTCTGCACGAAGGTGTCGTAGCTGATGTCGAGGGCGTCCCACACTTCGCGGAACTGGCGGGCCATGTCGTCGCAATAGGCTTGCGTGTCGAGGCAGAGCTCGGCGGCGCGCTTGCTCACCTTCACCGTGTTCTCGTCGTTCCCCATCAGGAAGAAGACGTCGTACCCCTCCATGCGGCGGTAGCGGGCCTGCACGTCGGCCCCGAGTTTCTCGAAAGCCGTGCCGATGTGCGGCCGACTGTTGGGGTAGTCTATTGCGGTGGTTTGGAACCAAGTCTTCTTTGCGGCCATGCCCTCATCCTTCCGAACGCGAGCGACGGGGAAATGCCCGGCATCATCTCGCCACGGTCTTTCTACCAGACAACGCCACCGCGGAGGAGGTTCGGCCGCGAGAGGGTTGCGGCCAGCCCCGATGGAAGCGCGTTCATGGCGTGAAATCTGTCTTCATCATTCTCAAAATCAATTGCCTCTTGCTTGCGTCTCGTTTAGGCTCAGTTTGCTGCCCCGCTCCACTCCCAAATTATCGCTGCCATGAATCCACTGAACCGCCGAGCCTTCCTGGGAACTTCCCTGGGGGGATTGACTGCCGTTGCCGCCGCGGGCCACTCCGATGCCGGCTACGAACGGGCCCCCGCGCCACGCAAGCTCGACGAGTTCCCGACGAACGTCGGCCCCCTGGACACGCTCTTCCTCACGTGGTCCGGCGACCCCACCACGACCATGACGGTCCAGTGGATCGGCTCCACCATCGCAGCGCCGACGGCCGTGCGTTACGTCACCCGCACGGGCGTCGTGTGGAACGAAGTGCCGACAACCACGCGGCCCTTCCCGAAGACCAACCTGAAGGTTCACCGGGCGCAACTCACCGGGCTGACGCCGGGGACCGAATATCTGCTTCAGATCGGGACGACGACGCAGTTGCACCGCTTCCGCACGATGCCCGCGAAGGCGACCGATACGTTCACGTTCGTCTCGGGTGGCGACTGCGGCGTGAACGCGCACGCGGTGGCCAACAACATCCTCGCGGCGAAGCAGGAGCCGTACTTTGCCTTCATCGGCGGCGACCTCGGCTACGACAACGGCATCTCCGCGACGAGCGCCCTCGGCTTCATCCGTAACTACGCCAAGCACATGATCGACCCGAAGGGTCGGCTCATCCCGCTGGTGACGTGCCTCGGGAATCACGAGGTGCGGGGCGGGTACAAAGGAAAGCGCGAAGACGCAACCTTCTACTTCCCGCTGTTCGACGGGCTGTACAAGGACACGAGTTACGCATCGCTCGACTTCGGCGATTACCTCAGTCTCGTGTTGCTCGATAGCGGGCACGTCTCACCGATTGCGGGCGCACAAACGGCCTGGCTGGAAAGCACGTTGCGCGATCGGGCCGAGCGTCCGCACCTGATCGCGGCCAACCACGTCCCGGCGTATCCGTCGTACCGCAGTTCGGGGAAGACCACCGTGCCGAACAGCATCCTTGGCTTGTTCGAGCGGGCAGGGGGGACCGGCGAGGAGAACCGCAAGTTCTGGTGTCCGCTGTTCGAACGGCACGGCGTCGATGCGGTGCTCGAACACCACGACCACACCTTCAAGCGGACTCACCCCCTGATGGACGGCCGCCCGAACAAGTACGGCGTGCCGTACCTCGGCGACGGCTCATGGGGCATGTTGCGTGCCCCCGTGACTCCGGAGGCGCGGCCGTACCTTGCGAAGGTCGGCAAGGCGTATCACTTCACGGTTCACAAGCTCGAAGGCGAGCAGCGGTTCCACGTCGCCCTGGACGAAAGCGGCCGCGTCGCCGACGTGTGCGGCTCGACCGGCAAACGCCCCGCTTTGCGTGGGTAATCCGAAGTGCTGAGTTGCGGGAGAACGTGGTCCGCTCACAGATCGAGCGGGCCACTTGCGTTTGGCGGGTCAATCGAGTTGTGCCGTGATGCCGCTGTTCACGTTCCAGAACGCGCAGAGTTGGTTGAAATCAACACCGTAGTTCACCATTCGGACCGACCCATCGGCAACGAGCGTCGGGCACGCGCCGGGGTGGGGCGAGCCTTGCGACTGGTTCATCCCGAAGTTCGCCCCACTTGCCGATTTACCCGTGTAGCTGATCGTCTCCGCATCCTGAAACAATCCGAACCCAACCCGGTTTGTCCAGCACGACCCGACTGTGTCGAAGGTCGGGTCCGTCCCCGAGCTGTACTGCGATGGTTGCATCCCACGGTGGGCCACCAGGCCCGTGTTCGATGTGCCGTTCAGGCTGGTCACTTTGGTGAGTGTGAATGAGGCCCACTCCTGGCCCGTCCCGGCTCCACGCCAGCCGCCGAGAATCGTCATCCACGACCCGACACCGGGCAACGCTCCCTGGCTGACCCCACGGTGGTTGGTGTCCCAACCCGCTGAGTGAACCGTCACGTAATCCACGCGAGGCCCGACCGCTGCGGTTCGTCGGCTTGGGCAGAAGAACCCCGGCACGGGTCCGCGTGGCGAACCGGTGTTGTTCGCCTGCTCGATGTACGGCAAGAGGAGATCGTACCACGCGACGTTGGGTTCCCCCGGTGGCAACAACGAGGCAACTTCGGCCGGGCTACATCCGCCAGACGAGTAGCCGGTCGGGAATTTCCCGCGGGAGTCGTGCAGAGCGTGCAACCCGATCCCGATCTGTTTCATGTTGTTCGTACACTTCATTCGAGCGGCCGCTTCTCGCACCTTTTGCACGGCGGGGAGCAGCAAGCCGATCAGGATCGCGATGATGGCGATCACGACAAGCAGTTCGATCAACGTGAACCCGAAGCGGGCGTTTGGGCGTGTCATCGGCGACTCCGATTGATGAACGTGGTACAGATCAATTCAGTGGCACCGATGCGTCGACTTCCTCGACGAACCCGGACGAATAGCCAACAAGTCGCTTCCCATTTGCGCCTTCCTGCTCGCGGATGACAATCACCTTCTCTCGCTGTTCCGGAGGGAGGTTTCCCTTCGAAGGGTCAGCCACGAGCGATTTCTTGTACGTCACCACGAGCGCCTTTCCGTCCCGCGGCGACGTGAGCAACTTGTCCACCTCAGCGACTTGCTTCCCGGCGAGGAACTTCCGGAACGTCGCTTCGTCTGGCGGTGCCTGCTCGTGGTTCGCCGCGGCGTACTGGACGTAGTGACCGAGCAAGGTTTGCAGCTGGCTGCGAGCGCCGTCGTTCGCCGGAGCCTGGGGAGTGCTGCTGCCACAACCAGACAAGCAGCCGGCAACAAGCAGGGAGGCGATGGGGCGAATCATCGGCGGGGTCCGTCGAATCGACGAATCGGTTTGAAGATGGAACGAGTGTAGCACGGAAGCAAGGGCGTACCAACAAGGATATTACCGGCGATCGTGCATCCGCCGAGAGCGGAATCTACTTCTCGCTTGCACCGCATCGGCTATCATTGACCCGAACGCTGCCGCGTTTCAGGACCAACCCGCCATGCGACTTCGCTTCTTTCGCACACTCCTTCTCCTGCCCGCTTTGCTCCTGACCGCCACGCAGGCGTCCGCGGTCATCAAGAAACTTACCCACCTCGACGAGGTGCTGGAATCCCAGAAGTTCATCTTCGTGGCGTCCGTCGAGAAGGTCGATCCGGACAAGCCGTCGGCCACCTTCAAGGTCGAGAAGAAGCTCAAGGGCGAGCCGCCGTTCGAGCGAATCCCCGTGAACATGACGGGCGACGACGACGCCAAGAAAGCCGGCGACACCAAGACGATCCTCGAACGCCTCGACCCGAGCCGCAAGGTCGTGATCTTCGCGATCAAGCAGAACGGTCTGTACGAGGCGATGGCGTTCGTGGAGGGGTCGTGGTTCTCGCTTCAGGGCACGCCGGACCCCGAAACCAAAACGATTCGCTGGGCGTTCCTGCACGGCGAGCCGTTCCTGCGCCGCACGTTCAAGGGAACCACGGCCGAGATGGTGAAGGTGATCGAGGACGGACTGGCGAAGAAGGCCAAGCCCCCAATGGCCGACGAGAACGAGAAGCCGGGCTTCGGACCACCCTCTTCCAAGAAGTGTGATGGGTTTGAAGGCGACGCCTCGGATAGAGGGGGAGACACGGAGACACGGAGAGGGGGAGAGGAAGACAAAGCGTGCGACGGTGTTTTCTCTCCGTGTCTCCCCCTCTCCGTGTCTCCCCCTCTCGAACCAACGCGCAATGGGAATGACCCCGTGGCGCTGCTAGGGGTGATCCCCTCCGTGGTCCTGCTCGGGCCGCTGGCGATCATCGCGGCGCTGTTCCCCGGCGTGTTCGCCCGCATGGCCATCGGCATGAAGCGCTGGCGGGCGTTCCTCGTCGTTGCCAGCATCAACAGCACACTCGCGCTGGTGTACTGGCTCGTGCAGGAATACCTCCCCGCACGGTGGGCGTTCGGGCTGAAGGCGTTCACGATCTACCTCACGGTGATCGCGGCGATCGGGCTGCTGTGGTCGGGCCGACGCTACCGGCGAATGGTCGCCGAGGATGCCAGCCTCACGAACGTGCCGGGGAAAACGGAAATCTGGTCGCTCGCCGGGCTGTCCGCGTTCGCGGGGCTTTCGGCGCTGTTCGTGGCGTGGTTCGCAGACTGGCAGTGGCGCACGAACCTCGAACCCCCGCTGCGGGAGTTCACGTTCATCGGCATCGCCATGCTCGTTGCGACACTCTACGCCGGGTATCGCTACCTGACGCGCTCGGCCGATCTCGCGCCCGATGGAACACCCGTTGATCGCCGGTTGAGTTTGTCGGGTGAATCGGTCGGGCTCGCCACGCTGGTTCTGTGCGGGTTCACGTTCCTCGTGGCGGGCGGGTCGCAAGGTCCGGTTGCCGTGGGCACCGAGACCGGAGACGCCGACGCCATCGGCCCGCGGTTGGTGTCGGCGCATGCCGTCGAGGCTTACGAACTCGACGAGGGCCAGAAGGAACCGATTCGCGCGGAGGTGCTGTCCGGCGTTGTGGTGACCGGTGATCGGCTCTACTTCGGCATGCGGAACGTCGGATTCCCCGGCGGGCGGTTGGCGTGCATGAACCCCGAGACGGGCGAACTTATCTGGGCGTTCCGCGAGAAGCTCAAGCCCGTATTCTGCACCCCCACCATCGCGGACGGGAAGTTGTTCTGTGGCGAAGGGCTTCACGAGGACACCGATTGCCGACTGTTCTGCGTGAACGTGGCCGACGGCAAGCCCGCTTGGGGCGAACCGATCAAGACCGTGAGCCACACGGAGGGCGCTCCCGCCGTCGCGGGCGGCAAACTGTTCTTCCCAGCCGGGGATGATGGCGTGATCGCTGCCGACACGAAAACCGGCAACCGCTTGTGGCAGTTCAAGGGCGGCAAGGACGTGGGGATTCACGTCGATGCGGCACCGGCCGTCAGCGGCAATCGCGTGTTCATCGGCAGCGGGCTGTACTCGTTCGTCGCCGTGGCGCTCGACACCGAGACCGGCAAGGAACTGTGGCGAACCGATCTGAAGCTGCGTTCCTTTGGCGCGCCGTTCGTGCTGGGCAAGTCCGTGTTCTACGGCGTCGGCACCGGGAACATGGTGGCCGACGTTCACCATTACCCCGAGGAAGGCGAGAGCAAGGACAAGGATGCCGCCGGCGCGGTCGTGTGTCTCGACGCCGACACTGGCAAGGAAACCTGGCGGTTCGACATGCCACGCTCAGTTCACACGGCACTGACGGGCGATGCGTTCAGCGTCTACGCCGCCTCGCGCGACGGGCAGGTTTACGCCATCGAGCGCAAGACGGGGAAGCTCCGGTGGAAGACCGGCATCGGCGGCGCGATCATGGCACCGCCGGCGGTCGCCACGACGGGCGGAATGCCGGTCGCAGTGTACGCCGTGAGTCGTGAGGGGAACGCGGTCTGCCTGAACCCGCACACGGGGAAGGTCGTCTGGCAGAAACAACTCCCCGGTTACCGCTGGGACGGCAAGGAAGAGAGCGGCATTCTGAGCGGGCCGACCGTGGTCACGACGCCGACCCCGACCGGCAGCAAGCGAAGCATCTTCATCGGCGGCATGACGGTCGATCCGGACAACCCCGCGAAGAAGGTCGCTGCCGTCTTCCGCTTCGAGGACGAGATCGGCGGCGACTGAGCGAACCCCCGGCAATATACTGTTGGGGCTACTCTCTTCGTGAGAGGATTACAAACTAAGGAATTGGTCTGAAGTAATTTCCTGACACCTTGTGCCGATCTTCGTTCTTAACCTCCCCCCTTGTGGGGGAGGTCGCCACGAAGTGGCGGGTGGGGGGTAAGGCTTACGAACTGTTGAGGCTTTACCCCCCCACCCGGCTCGAAGACTCGCCGACCTCCCCCACAAGGGGGGAGGTAGAAGACAAGGCACTCAATTGGGACGTTGCTTCGTACCCATGCCGATCAGTGTCTGTTCCCGAAACCGAGGGGCTTGATCCGCCAAGTGGTCGGGTTCCCCTCTGAAGTCCTGTCGAAGACACGGTTGCGATTGCCGTGGCCGGCACAACGTCTTCCGACACCCTACCCCAACTGGAGCATTCTCGTGTCTGACCCAACGACCCCACAAGTTCAGCAAACCCCGGCACAGCAGATTCAGGTTCCCATCGACGCGGCGGACATGGAGAACGTCTACGCGAACTACTTCCGCGTGACGCCGACGCTCGACGAGGTTCTGCTCGACCTGGGTATGCACGCGCAGTTGATGGGGCCGACCGGCCCGGAACCGGTTGTTCTGTCGCACCGGCTCATCATGAACTTCGTGACGGCGAAGAAACTGGCCGAGGTGTTGCGTCTGGTGATCAGCCGGCACGAGCAGTCGTTCGGCGTGGTCGAGGTGGACCCGAACCGCCGCCTGCGCCCAACCCAGCGACCGGCACAGGGGTGAGATTGCCTGGCGAGCCGCGACCGCGAAGGAGCGGGGCCAAACACGGGAGGGTTACGCCGTGCCATCATTCCGCGATGTCGTCGAAACGTGCGGGATCGTCATCGACGGGGCCGGCGTCCTCGCCATCGTTCTCGGGCTCGTCGTGGCGACCGGCCGATACGCCGTAACCGGCCGACGCAATGCGGAAGGTTATCGCCAGTTCCGCCAGGATCTCGGCCGGGGCATTCTGCTCGGGCTCGAGTTCCTGGTTGCCGCCGACATCATCCGCACGGTCGCCGTCACCCCGACGCTTGAAGGGGTGCTTGTACTCGGCCTGATTGTCGTGATCCGCACGTTCCTGAGCATCTCACTTCAGGTCGAACTGGAAGGCCGCTGGCCCTGGCAGAAGGCCGACACCCCACCAGGGACCGGAAGTTGAATCGGGTGTAACCGGTCAAGCTCGCGGGATTGCCTTTCACTGAATATGTCACGCGAGCCCGACGTGTTACGCACAGTCGAATAGTTCGCATTTGACGCACGTCCAATCCCTGTTGAATTTCTTCACTCTCCCTGGACGACGTGAGCCGTTATGACCGCAGTTCGCACCCTCTGCCTCGCGATGGCCGTGTCGGTAGTTGCACTCGCCAGCGCGGCCGACGACCCGAGCGCACAGCCCTCGCCCCCCGAGATGGCCAAGGCTGCGGGCGTGAAACTGCCGAGGTATCCGTGGCACGTCGCGAACATCTGGTGGGATCTCGCGGGCAAAACCGAGCACTTCGATTCGCTCGCCATCGACGTGACGATCGACCGCGACGTGCCCGCGACGTGCAACCTGTACATCGCCCCTGTCGGCGTCGGCTTCATCAACGGGTTGCAGTTCTACGGCGGCATCCAGACGAACATCAACGGCTGGGCGTCGAAGGAATCACGCGAACGCGTCTTCCCCGGAAAGGGCGCGATCTTCTCCCGCTGGTCGAAGGACCAGAAAACGCCGATCGGTCTCGACCACGTCAAGGGTGCGGGCGACGATAGCCTCGTCGAGAGCGCTGGTTACGAGGGCGAGTTCACGAGCGTGCGGCGACCGTTCGCGTGGACCAAGGGCACCTACACCTACGAGATCGTGAAGGACGCGACCGAGAAGAAGGACGGCAAGCCACACACGTGGTTCCGCTGTCAGGTCAAGGACGCGGCCGGGAAGGCTCACCCGGTCGGCAGCATCCGCTTCGAGGGCGACGACTTCACCTTCTGGGACCGCCACTCGGCGTTCGTGGAGGTGTACAGCACGTCGAAGATTCCGGCTTCGAACATTCCCAAGGTGAACGTAACGTTCGGCTGGCCGCGGATCAACGGGAAGAAGGTCGAGGTGAAGAAGGCGAGCGCGTACTACCCGCACGACACCGGCCCGGCCGCACCAGACTGCGCGTGGGTGAAGGCGGACGGCGAGAACTGCGTGGTGGAAGTCGGCCCCATCTTCAAGCGCGACGAGGCGAAACGCCGCCACCCACTGGACATCACGCTGGCGAAGTGAGGTGTCGGTCGCCGGAACACCCACGGCGATTCTTGAAGCGAACGAGGGACGCACCAGAGATGGATTACACCGATTGGGGGCGTTTGCTGTCCGAGCGGTTCCCGACTGAAGGGAAGACCGAAGCGGAACTGGAACGCACTGAGTCGGAGTGGTCCTCTCTGAAGGAGCGTCTTACCACCGGTCAGTCGGTCACGGGCGTTGTCATCGCAAAAGCTCACTTCGGTGCCTGGATCGACATTGGTGTTGGCTTCCCGGCATTGCTCGAGATCGTCTGTATCGCGGGATTGACTCCCGAGCATTACCGCGCCGATGACTGGTGCCCCATTGGAAGCGAGGTCACGGCGTTTGTGGGAGGCTTCAGTGATCGTGGCCACCAAATCGGTTTATGGCAGGTGCGACCCGGAGAGCAACGGCGACGCGGCTGAGATGTTGCACTTCCAGCAGCCCGCAGGCTCGATTTGTGGCGGCTCCCGTTGATTCCGGCAATCATTCCGGAAACACCCCAAGGCGACATACCCTGCGCGGGTCGCCCTAACGTGCATTCGGGACTGGCGTTTGACTCCGTTATCATGGTTGTCATTCCGGTCCAGTGTGGTTGATTCCGGACTTCTAAATGATTCCGGAAACGGGGTCCCCCCCTTCGGCCGGAATCAATGAGAAGGGACCGGAAACGGCGTTCTCGCCATCCGTCCCAGGTTCTCTCTTTCCTCTGACCCCTGAAACCCACTACAATCTACTCACCACTGGCGACTCGATCTCCGCCGCCCGTCCGCTTCGCGTTCCGCTCGTTCGTTAGGTTCGTCCGTCTGTCTCCTGGCTGCCCTGCAATCAACGGCGGCCCCCGATTGGGAATATTCTGCATGTCCGACCCGCGCACCACGGCGCAAGGGGTGCTCGAAATGCATCCCAAGGGTTACGGGTTCCTCCGCAACCCTGCCCGCCACTACGCCCCGACGCCGGCCGACGCCTACGTCTCGGGGCAACTCATCGACCGCTTCCAGCTTGCCGAGGGGTTGCACCTTTCGGGCCAGCTCGAACCCGCACGCCGCGGCACGACCGGCCCGCGTCTCGGGACCGTCGAGCGAATCGAGGGGAACGACGCCAAGCTCTTCAAGCGGCGCCACTGGGAAGAACTCACCGCCACCGACCCCACGAAGTGGATTCGGTTGGAGACTGGCCCCGAGCCGCTGACCACTCGCGTGATGGACATGTTCACGCCCATCGGCATGGGCCAGCGTGGGCTGATCGTCGCCCCGCCCCGCACGGGCAAGACCGTTCTGCTTCAGCAAATCGCACAGGCCGTCATCAAGAACCATCCGTCGATGTACCTGATGGTGTTGCTCGTGGACGAGCGGCCGGAAGAAGTCACCGACATCCGGCGAACGCTGATCGGTCCCGCGAAGCCCGTCGCCAGCGTTCCCGCCGTCGTTGCTGCTGGGGTCGCGGCAGCGGGTGCTGCCCCTGCGGAACCGGTTCCGCCCCCGCCGCCACCAAGCCCGCCGCCGTGCGAAGTGATCGCGTCGAGTTCCGACCGCGACACCGCGAGCCACATCCGCCTTGCCGGGTTGGTAGTCGAGCGTGCGAAACGGCTCACCGAAATGGGCCGCGACACGTTCGTGTTGCTCGACAGCCTGACCCGACTCGCACGCGCACACAACAAGACGGCGGGCAGCGGGCGCACCATGTCGGGCGGCGTGGACTCGAAGGCACTGGAAGTCCCGAAACGCCTCTTCGGCTCGGCCCGCGCGTTCGAGGAAGGCGGCTCGCTCACAATCCTGGGCACGGCGCTCATCGAGACCGGCAGCCGGATGGACGAGGTGATCTTCCAAGAGTTCAAGGGCACCGGGAACATGGAATTGGTGCTGAACCGGGCGCTTGCCGAACGACGAATCTACCCGGCGATCGACCTGGGGGCATCGGGCACGCGGAAAGAAGAACGCCTGTTACCGCCCGAGATGCTGGAACAGATCACGCTCGTGCGCCGCAGCCTGATGCAACTGAAGCCGGTGGAGGCGATGGAGGGAATGGTGAAGCAACTCGCCAAGACCAAGTCGAACGCCGAGTTCCTGATGACCGTGAGCAAGTTCGTGCGGTAACCCAACAGTGTCGTTTAATTCTCGGATGGTAGGTCACTCGCTCCGCGAGTGACACCAGCCACCTCGTTCAAACCCCGGGGAGCGACTCGCGGAGCGAGTCGCCTACTTTCTCCAAGCCCGAGAATGAATCGGCCCTGGGTAACCCAATCGCGGTGTTGGCAGAATCGCGTGTTGATGGATACGATGGGGCAGTTTACCAGTTCGGTTGAAGAGGTTGCCATGATCCCCACCCTCCAAGAACTCGGCCTCGACACCCTTAGCCCGGCCGATCGCCTGGCTTTGGCGGAAGCCCTTTGGGACAGCGTTCATGAGACGCAGGCCGGCGAGCCAATCGACCCGGCCGTCCGGGCCGAGTTGGAACGTCGGGCGGCACTGTCCGAGGCCGACCCGTCGCGCGGCGTTTCGTGGGAGGCCGTGCGTGCCGCGGCCCGAGCGAGGTGGGCCAAGTGAGTCTGCCCGTAATCCTCGACCCCGAGGCTCAGGCAGAGTTCGACGAAGGATACGACTTCTACGAAGGCCGGCGGCCGGGCCTTGGGGAGCGGTTTGCAAATGCGGTGCAGGTGGTTCTCGACCGCATCGCGGGGTCACCGCGGGCACATGCGAATGTGTTCGCGGACATCCGCAAGGCCGTGGTACGGAGGTTCCCGTACTGCGTGTACTACCGCGAGGAACCTTCGCAGGTTCGGGTATTGGCGGTGTTCCACACGAGTCGTAACCCGGCAATCTGGCAAGATCTGTACTGCGCCCC
>PNLP01000067.1 GCA_013823135.1 Planctomycetaceae bacterium | reverse complement strand
CTCACGCTCGAACTGCGTGGGTATCTTCAGTACCGGAGGAGGTCAATTCCACCACCAATTTTCCGCCGATAAGCGGACAACATTCCCTATAGGGCACACTTGATTTGAAGACCGACAGCGAGGGGATTCGTACTCCGAACGGCGCTGCGATCTCACTCGTTGCGACTACCAGCAACCAGGCCGTGATGCAGGATCTAAAGTGGGTTCAATTTATCACACGGACGGGAACGTTCCCTCCGGGTCCGCAATATAGTGACACAATCCGCACGGGGAGATTAAGTGCTAACCTCAGGAATGTGGAAACGTATTACTACGGTCAGGGGCAGTGGATAGTTGACTCAGCCACGAGGAACTCTGCACTCTACGAGCAAAGAGCACCCGCAGTGCGAGGTGCCTCCGGCGCTGGCCACGCGATCGCAATGTACGATGCCCCGGGTTTCTATAAGGGGAATGAAAGCGATTTCACTTCGCAGACCTTCAAGGCTCGGACGTACCTCGTGCATCAGAAGGAGATTTTATACACCGTTCAGTGGAGCATTACCGTCACGAAGGACAAGGAAGGCAAGTGGTCCGCCCCCGTCGTGTCGATGGATAAGAGCGGCCCCGGGAAGCTCGACTTCCCGGCCGATGTCAACGCCGACGAGTGGGTCTGGGCCTACCAAGACCACGCCCGAACGAAGCCCATCAAGGTCGCCAACCCATTAAAGTGAACGGATGAGGTGATGTGTGATGATGCTGTTGCTCACCGTTGGTACCCTGCTATTCGCGACTGCTACTATCTCGTCGTGTGACGAGGAGCGGGTTTCGACGAGTGTCAAGCTCGTCATCGGCAACGGCACGGTCAAAGAGAACCCCAAAGCCCGCGTTTTGCCGCTCGTTGTGGGGATGGACGCCAAAGGGGGATTTTGGAGTGATGGGGTGTTGTTCGGGCGGATCGACCCGGGGGAACTCGTTGCCGACACACTGAAGACCGAGGACTTCATGCGGCTCCAGATCGACATCGACAACCCAGATGAGACTCGGGCCACCCTCATCCTCCAGGTGATCGACCGGATCAGCAACAGCGTCAAGGCCGGCAAGCGAGTTGAATTGACGTTCACTTACTCGGCTGTCGTCAAGAAAGGGTAGCAAACTGCGAACCTGTCCGAGTTTCAAAGGAGGGTTGCCGTGCTCGTATTCGTTACCACGATTGTCGGCGGCTGGCTCGCCGCGACCCAACCTGCCCCGGAACCGAAGAAGGCGGAGAAGAAGGTTGTCGAGGTGGTGGTCGAGATCGGCAACGGCAAGTTCGTCGAAGACCCGAAGAAGCCCATACCGACGGCCGTTGTGACGATGGACGCCAAGGGGCAGTTCCGGAGTGGGGTAAATCCGTTCGGGCAGATCGACCCGGGTTTACTCGTCGCCAAAGAGCTGAAGACGCAGGACTTCGTCCGGCTTCGGATTGACCTGGACAATCCGACGGACACCTCGGGCGTGCTCGTACTCCGACTGGTAGATCGTATCACCCGGAGCGTCCCGGACGGCAAGCGGGTCGAGCTGAAGTTCACGTACAAGACCGACGCCGAGAAGAAGTAGCCTGCAACGCCCCACCCCGGAGGGAAAACCGATATTGACCTTCGACGACGCAACGACCGAAATTTTACGCGCCAGCGGGTGGTTCCCGGGGCGTTCGGCACCGACGGACCCGTGGACCAGCGTGCTCGAACCCCAGGGGTTCGTGTTCCACGAGTTGGCCTTGGCCCAATGCCCTTCAGTTAAGGCGCTCACCGCGGTCCCTGGCGTTGCGAAATAACGACTTACGGCGACAAAGCAGTGAACAGCCGTCCCTAACTGAAGGGCATTGGGCCTTGGCCGTGCTCCGCGAGTTCGGCGGGCTCACCATCCACCCGCCCCCGTCGCCCCCCGACGGCCTGTTCGCCACGGATGACATCATTTTCAATCCCTACCTTGCGGCGGACGCGGAGTTCCCCCGCGTCCGCGATTGGCAGGCGTGGCGGGGCACCCCACTCTCTCCGCTCGGGTGGCTCGCCACCAACCCCGGAATGTTGCTCCTTGCCCCGGACGGCGAGACATACCTGACGTTCGACAACCTCATGTGGCACCTCGGCGACTCATTCCCGGACGCTTTGCGGACGCTCATCCGAGCGGACAAGCCATTCCGGCTCGACTACGACCCGGACCGGGCCGAGAACCCACTTCCCGCGCCAATCGTTGTCGAGCCGATCGTGGTCGAGGGGCGGGAGTAAGGCGACTCCAAGCGCGATGCTCGCTGAAACGAGATACGCCCCGGAACACCCGTTCCGGGGCGTCGCTTCACTTCTGCGGTGCGTCGATCACCCCTGGTGTTGGGTGATCAGGCGGCCGAGTTCTTCCGGGGAGATCACGCCGACTTCCTGGTGGACGGGGGTGTCGCCGCCCTTGAAGAACAGGATGCGGGGGATCGTCATCACGTCGTACTTGACGGCGATGTTCGGGTTTTCGTCCACGTTCAACTTGCCGACCTTCACCTTGCCGGCGAACTGGTCGGCGACCTTGTCGATGGTCGGTGACAGCGCGCGGCACGGTCCGCACCACGGTGCCCAGAAGTCGGCGACCACCAGCGTTCCGCTGTTGATGTGTTCGTTCCAGTTGCTCTCGGTCAGTTGGATCACGTTCTGGCTGGCCATGGTCTATCCTTGGCAAATGAGAAACGGCTACCGCAATCTGCGGGCGATTCTTGGGACATTGTACACACGGGAGAATACCGCACACAGGGCGCGCGACTTACTGGCACGGTTCCTGCGGCTTGCGGGAAATTCTACAGCCGCGACCACTGTTTCCACAACTCGCGTTCCGCAACTCCTACGGAATCAATAACTCCCGACAAACAACGAGCACTTACCGTTGCCACTCCAGCGAACCACTCCTAGAAATGTAGTGTCCTTGGCGGTGCCGCCGACATGGCCCTGTCGTCTAGTGGCCTAGGACACTGCCCTTTCAAGGCAGGAACCGGAGTTCGAATCTCCGCAGGGTCATTCCTAAAAATGCGGAATGCGGAGTTCGGAGTGCGGAATGAAGCCAGCTCTTCATTTCGCACTCCGAACTCCGCATTCCGCATTCCGCATTTGTAGAGGTTCACAATGAATAACATCCCGTGGTGGGGCTACGTGATCCTGGCCGGTCTCGCCTGGGGAACCTACGTCCCCATCATCTTTTACGGCGGCACGGAACTCACCACGAAGCCCGGCACCATCGGCGGTCGGCTAGCGTCCATCCTGTGCGTCGGCGGCGCGTACTTCTTCATGGGCGTGGTCATTCCACTGGTGCTGATGAGCCTGCGGGAAGACGCTCGCCCCGAGTGGAAGACGAACGGCCTCGTGTTCAGCGGCCTGGCCGGTGTTGCGGGTGCCGTCGGCGCGATCTGCGTGATCTTCGCCAGCAAGGCCGCGGTGGATCAGGCGAAGCTCGACGGGGTGAACCCGGCGACGTACCGCATGTACATCGCACCGCTCATCTTCTCGCTCGCCCCGGCGATCAACACCCTGCTGAGCCTCTTGTGGCACCCGAAGCCGGGAGAGCCGTGGCACTTCGACTTCGAGATGCCGGGCTGGAAGCTGCCGCTGGGCATCTTGTTCGTGGCACTCGGCACGTTCCTCGTGTTAATGTCGAAGGAAGAGGTGGAAGCCGCGAAGGGTGGCCCGAAACCTCCGCCGCCGCCGGTAAACCCCGCGCCGAGTGAGTCATGAGTCCCGATGAGGCCGTTGGCCGACTGAACACGATCCTCGCGCACGCCTGGATGATCCGCACGTTCCTCAAACACGCGGACGAGATCCAGGAAAACGAGGATATGCTCGACGTGCCGCGGACGCTCTACGATAGCATCCGCGCCGTCGAACCCGCCCACCAGCGCGGCGACATCGCCGAGTTTCTCCGTCGATTGAAGGGGAAGCAGTCGAAGCTGCGTCGCGCGGCCGACTACTTCGCCGCACATTTCCGGGAGTTCTCCCCCCACACCAACTTCGAGATGGCGTCCGCATCCCTGCTTGGCGTCGTGCAGGCAATGGATGAGGTCTTCTCGCTTGTGAACTGGGACGAAGTCCGTTCCCTGGCGCGATCCGCACCGACCGAGAGCGACGCCAGCGATCCGCTCGACGATATCGAAATCCCCGAGGTTTAGCGTCGCCGGTTCCACTCGTGGCGTGAATACTTCTCCTCGACAAGCCGCTGCACCACATCATCCGGCACCGGTTCGTACTCCCCTTCGGTTTGCCATTCCTCGACGAGCAGGCGCTTGACCGCCGCGACGGTTGCGGGCAGGTTCATCACGAATTCGGTGTGCGGTCGATCCCGGCGGTAATCGGGCTGGCGTTCGGGTGCGTTCAGATACTTTGGAACGAGCGTGAGGTCACTGCCGCAGAGCAGCGTTCCGTGATGGAGGAAGTGTCGGCGTTTCCGCTGCTGGGCGTTCCCCGAGAACTTGCGACCGTTCACGGCGAGGTCGCTGGTTCCTTCCACGACAGCATCGGGAACGATTCCTCGCAGCGATCGCAGGACACGCCCCAGAACGTACCGGTTCGACGCGCGGATGTCATTCAACCCTGGCATTCGCTCGCACGCAATCACGACGCTGTAGCAGAGGCAACTCGGCCCGAGGAGCACGGTGCCGCCACCACTGGCACGCCGGTGAATCGGGATGCCATCCGCCTCGCACGCGGCGATGTTCACGTCAATCTCGACGGAGCCCCCCGAGCCGACAACGACCGCGAGCGACGGCAGTTCCCAGAGGCGCAGAACCTCTCCGCCGTCGCCTTCCTCTGCGGCGAGCAACAGGGCTTCGTCGAGCGCGAGGTTCTCGGCAGGGCTCGGCAGCGTGAGGTCGAGCAAGCGCATCGGGCGTTGACCAGTCGGTGGTTGGGGCGTATCCCAAGGTACACCTATATTTCTACTCGTACCGAGGTTCCTCCCCATGTCCACGCCGCGACTCGCACACAACGTGTTCTTCAAGCTCAAGGATTCCACGCCCGAAAAGGTCGATGCACTCGTCGCGGCGTGCAAGAAGTACCTGAACGTGCAACCGGGGATCGTGTTCTTCGCCGCCGGGCCGCTGTGTGCCGAACTGAACCGCCCGGTGAACGTCTGCGACTGGGACGTGGGTCTTCACCTCGTGTTCGTGGACAAGGCCGCGCACGACGCCTACCAGGACGACCCGACGCACAACAAGTTCATCGACGAGAACAAAGCGAACTGGGCCTCCGTTCGCGTGTTCGATTCGCTCGTGTAGAATGGGAACACGGGGCTCATTTCCGTGCCCCACACTCCCAGTCGTTTACCGACATCCACCATGCCCGATTCGACTCGCATGACCCCGCAAGACGTTGCCGCGTTCTTGCGGAAATATCGGCTCACCGGCGGCCGCCTCCGTCGCGTTCGGATGCAATATCCCAAGGCGAAACAGGTGGCCGTCGAGTTCCACCTGACGGTCCACGAGGCGGCGAAAACCCCTGCGGTCGAAGCCAAGGCCGTGCGGTTGGTGCTACGGCTGGAAGGGGTCGAGGAGTATCGCTTCCAGATGCGGCCGGGGCAGCCGAAGGTGCGTATCTCGGACGCCCGCATCGGCTACCTCAACGGCCTGTTCTTCGTGAACCTTGACGCCTGGACCCTAGAACCCGGCGAGCAACCGAAGTTGCACGACTTCCGGGCCAGTGAGGTGTACGCCGGCGGCCGCGAGTTGTTCTGGTCCGAGGTTCGCCCGAAGCCGAAGACGCCGCCGACCGCGTGAACAGAGCGCAATCACACAGTTGAACCCGGACCGCTGACCGGGTACCCTCAACACGATCCCACCAAGACTCCGGGGGCTTACGCACCCCGGCTCGCCTTTTCTGCCAACCGGAGACGACCCGCCGTGACCCGCTTGATCCTCATCGCCGGCCTGCTGGCCGCCTGCGCTTTCCCTGCCTCTGCCGACAACTGGCCGCAGTGGCGCGGCCCCAAGAACGACGGCCACTCCACCGAAAAGGGGCTTCCCACGGAGTGGAGCGCCGACAAGAACGTCGTCTGGAAGCTGAAGATGCCCGGCGTGGGCGAATCGACCCCGTGCGTCTGGGGCGACCGCATGTTCTTCACTTCCGTTGATGGCGACGACGTGATCCTGATGTGCGTCGGCACCGACGGCAAGGAGAAGTGGCGCGACAAGATGTCGACCACCGGCAAAGACCGCAGCGGGCCCGACAAGTCAAGCGATGCCGCGCCGTCGAGCAGCACCGACGGCAAGCACGTGTGGTCGTTCGTCGGCGGGAAGAACGCGGGACGACTCACCTGCCACAACTTCGACGGCAAGCTGGTCTGGGAGAAGAACCTTCAGGACTACGCGAAGTTCAACATTCAGTTCGGCTGCCACTGGAGCCCGGTGCTCTACAAGGGCAAGCTCTACCTCCAGATCATGCACCGCAACGCGCAGATCCTGGTCGCCCTCGACGCGGCCAGCGGCAAGGAAGAGTGGAAAGTGAAGCGGTCCGGTTACGACAAGGGTGAAAGCCCGGACGTGTACTCGTCGGTGTTCATCTGGGAAGGCGAAGGCGGTCCGCTCCTCGTTTCTCATGGCAACGACTACTGCACCGGGCACAAGCTCTCGAACGGCGAAGAAGTGTGGCGCGTGCAGGGTCTGAACCCGAAGACCAGTGGCGCGTGGCGGTTCATCTCGAACCCGATGCTGAGCCCGGACCTGATCGTGGTGCCGTCGTGCAAGGATGGCCCGACTGTTGGCTTCAACCCGGTCGGTGCGAAGGGCGACATCACCCCGGAGAACAAGGCCGAACTGTGGCGGCTCCCGTCCTCGACGACGTTCCGCACGCCTGATGTGGTGACCCCGATTCGCGTCGGCGACATCGTGTACATCTCAAACGATGGTCCGTTCACGGCTCTCGACGCCAAGACGGGAACAACGCATTACCGCGAGACGCTCAGCAAGGGGATTCACCGTGCGAACCTGCTTGCAGCCGATGGGAAGATCTACGTGACGGCGATCACCGGCGCGACCGACGTGATTGCAGCGGGCAAGGAGTTCAAGAAGATCGCCACGAACACGCTCCCGGACAAGCTGTACGCTTCGCCCGCCGTGGCCGACGGCCGCATCTACATCCGCGGGTACGAATACCTGTGGGCGATCGGATCGAAGTAATGTTACCGTGGCGCAATGTCGATGCTACCGTGTGGGTTTGCGCGCGGTGCAAACCCACACGGGGATTTTGCCGGCGGTCAGCTCGCGCAAACCAATTCCGATTTCGGTGGCGGATGGGAGATTTCGCCGATGACCTCGGTACAGCAAAAGTCGCTCATGGTGGCGTATCGTCTCCAACATCACCTCAAGACGCCTCCCCTCACGTTTCGGGATGTGGGGTTGCGCGTTCAATCGCAGCACGACGAAGACGGCATTCTCCTGTTCATCTTCGCGCTGATCGGCACCACCAACCGGAAATGCGTTGAGATTTGCGCGGGAGACGGAATCGAGTGCAACACGGCGAACTTGCTGCTCAATCACCGGTGGACGGGTGCGCTGTTCGATGGGAGTGAAGCGAACGTCGCCAAGTGCAAGCAATTCTACGCCAATCACCCGGACACGCGATTCTGGCCGCCCGCCGTCGCACGGGAGTGGATGACGCGGAGTAACGTCAACTCTGCCATTGAATCGCAGGGAACCGCTGGACCCATCGACCTGCTCTCGCTGGATATCGACGGCATCGACTACTGGCTTTGGGAGGCGATCACTTGCGTGACTCCCCGCGTTGTCGTTCTGGAGTTCAACCACCTCTGGGGCGCACGCGCTGCGGTAACGGTGCCCTATCGGGACGACTTTGTTGCGGAATTCACCCAGTACGGTTCGGACTACGCAGGCGCATCACTCCCCGCGTTCGTCAAACTCGGTCGCCGCAAGGGGTATCGTCTTGTTGGAACGAATGCCATCGCCACGAACGCCTTCTTTGTCCACGACGACATCGTGTGCGACTGGTTACCCGAGGTGGATCCCGCGACCTGCTTCGACCATCCCCGGGCACAATTCGGCATGACAGTTCGGTACGAGGGGATCAAGAACAAAGCGTGGGTCGAGGTTTGATCCCCTGCGGGTTGTTGTCGTGGCTTGGCCAGCGAAGGACGCGTCTACGAATACCTGTGGGCGATCGGAGCGAAGTGACGTGACCGCGGCGTGGTGAAGACGGATCTGCTGTGGTAATCTGGTGGTCGGCTCGACACGGGGGGTTCACATGCTGCCGACACTTGAAGACCTCGGGATCGACCGTCTCACCGTGGACGAGCGGATTGCGCTCGCTCAGGCCATCTGGGATAGTCTTCCCGTCCAACCTCAGCCCCCGCGACTGACCGAGGCTCAGCGGCAGGAGTTGGAACGTCGCCTCGCGGACCATGCGGCCAACCCAGCCGACGTGGTGCCGTGGGAGCAGGTCAAGGCCGCCGCCCTGGCACACGGACTGGATCGATGAGAGGTCGGCCGTTAATACTGGGACTGCTCCTTGCTGGGGCTCTCGGCTGCGAGAGGGGTAATCCCTCTGCGTCTCTACCCGAACCCACAGCGAGCGGTAGTCCGGCCCAGCAACTCCAAGGCGAGTGGTTCGCAGTGCAGGGAGAGTTTCAGGGACAACCTGTCGAAGGGCCAGATCCCGGAGCTTTCCTCAAACAGTACAAGCTCAAGTTTGTGGGAGACTCCTTTATCTTGATGTCACCGACATCGTCGACGAAAGGAACATTCAAGGTCGATACCTCCATCAAGCCGTTCGGCTTGAGGATGCTCAATGGAGACGACGAGGTTGCTGCCATTTTCGAGTTCAAGAGCGGCCGCCTCTTATTCTGTGCGACTAAGGCCGGCGACCCAGCTCCGAAGGAGTTCAAGACTGCCCCAGGTAGTTCCGCACTGTTCGCTGTCTTCCAGAAGGTGCCTAAGCCGGCCGAACCGCACCCATAGCCAACCGGCTTGAGTAACGACGAAACTCCCCGGTCAGGCTAAACGCCCGGCCTGATCGCATTGGCTCCTCAACTTCACTTGGCTTCCGGGTATACGTCGGGGTGGGCGTTGCGGCGCAGCGGGGTGACGGGAATACTCTTCGGAGCCTCGACTGGTGGTGGGGCCAGTTCCTTCTCGAACTCCGCACCAAACCGCACCGTGAACTTCAGGTTGGCCACGGTAAGCGTGTCGTTGGGCATCAGCGCTGCCCGGCGAATCCGCTGGCCGTTCACCCGTGTGCCGTTCGTGCTACCCAGGTCGCGCACGAGGATGAGGCCGTCGGTCTTCACCAGGACGCAGTGCTGTTTCGACACGCTCTTGTGATTGAGGTGGACGTCGCATTCCTCGTCGCGGCCGACGAGCGAGAGCTCTTTGTCGAGATCGACGGGCGGGCCACCATCGACGGACACAAGCCGGGCGTGCATGGAAACCCTGTGGGAGGGGGTCATGGAAAGCGGCACTGAGCGATACTCTAGCACGAGAAGTGCGAGCGGTTCAGGCATTGGCCTTCTCCGCTTGCGGGTGTTGTCGAAATCCTGAGTCTTCACCCCGAAGGGGTGTGACAACCTAGCCCAGGGCAAGACAGCGAAGCTGGCGTCGCCCTGGGTGACGCACGGGAAACCATCCGCACCCTGAAGGGGTGCGACAATGGGCACCCGCCGTTGTTGTCGCACCCCTTCAGGGTGCAAATCGCCTGGCAATGCCGACCCCAGGGCGTTGCCCTGGGCTAAGTTGTCACACCCCTTCGGGGTGAAAGCCAAGGCCGCTACCACGAGACTTCAGGGTGAAAGCCAAGGCCGCTACCACGAGACTTCAGGGTGAAAGCCAAGGCCGCTACCACGAGACTTCAGGGTGCAAATCGCCTCGTATCGCCGACCCCAGGGCGTTGCCCTGGGCTAAGAAACGGTGGCCGAATGATCGGAATCGTCACCGATGGTGGCGAAGGTAGTGCCCCCTCACCCGCGACTCGAAGACTCGTCGCGACCTCTCCCCCTCAAAGCCGGGGGCGAGGTGGGGGTGGTTGGTTCCATCTGAAGGCAATGGGTTCGTGTACGCTGAAGAGAAGCCGCTGCGCACCCACCTCGCCCCCGGTTTCGGGGGGAGAGGTCGGCGAGGCTTTGCGAGCCGGGTGAGGGGGAAACACCTCCACCACACCCTGACAAAATCTCACTCATTACGCCACCGTTTCAAAGTTGACACACCCCTTCGAGGCGAAAGCCAAGGCCGCTACCACGAGACTTCAGGGTGAAAGCCAAGGCCGCTACCACGAGGATTTCGGCTCAACACTCTCGTGGGAAAGGGCGGGAAACCAGCCATTGCACGCGTCAGGCTACAGTCTCCGCACCGCCCAATTGTTCCTCGAAAAACGCACACTTGCAACTGAAGCCGACGCAACCCGTTCAGATTTGCCGAGAACGAATGAGGCGAGACCGAACAAATCACGCTCCATGCTCTGCGATCATCGGCAACTCACGCGGCCCGGCACACTCCCGGTTCACGTACTCCTGGAAGTGGTAGATCCGCTCCTCGCGCGTGCCAACCACGCCACGATGCGGGCTCGCCTCCATCCCCTTCTGCACCCCTTCGTAAATCGTGGCGTCTTCACGAAATACCTGATGAGCCACAATCTTCGAGATCGACCGCAGGAAGCGATACACTCCCCAGGCGAAGGGGCCGCGACGCGTGCCCCGCAGCGTGAACAACATGCTGCGATAGCGGCACGTCGTCGGGCCAGTCGGGAAGACGCACTGCATCATCCGCATCACGTCGAGCGAAGCGCCGGTCGTGTGTGGGTGCCGGACGCGGTGCCAGTACTCGTTCGTGACCGGTTGCCCCAGACGGCGCACCATCCAGTTGCTCATCCGGGCCGCGAAGTCATGAGGCGGAATGGTTTTGTATGACGTGAAGTTCTCGGTGAGCTCGTGCCAGGAGTTTTCCTCCGCCGAGAATTCCTTGAACGTCTTCGGGTGAACCTCCGGGATGTGGTACGACTCCAGTGAGTTCTCCAGCACGATCTTCCAGTTGCAGGGAAAGTCGCATTCCCACGTCGTTGTGTGTCGGTATGCCCCGCCGTAGCACTGCCACTCATCCCACACCGGGTCGAGCCATTCCCGCAGTGACACCCCGTTGTCGCTCAGATTCACGAACACCAGGTCGGCACACGTCTCGACGCGAAACTGGCGCAGGCACGAGTTGTCGCGATCCCACGGCCGGAACGCCTTCGCGTCGGGGATCTTGCCGGTGCCGCCCTCGGCGTTGAACTCCCACCCGTGGTACTGGCAGCGGAGTCGTTCGGTGTTTCCACGGGGCTTGTCGGTCAGCTTGCTGTGCCGGTGCGGGCAAACGTTCAGGAACGCACGCAGTTTGCCGTCGAAGTTCCGGAGCAAGATGGGGGTTTCGAGCAGGTCGAACGTGAGGAAGTCGCCGGGCTTGGCGAGCTCGTCCTTGGTGGCGAGCGGGTGCCACGCTGGCTGGAACAGGTGACGCAACTCGCTTCGGTATTGCGCCTCCGACGTGTACTGATCCGGCCGAAGCAGGTGCTGGAGGTGGTGCTGGTTGGTGAACATCGTTGGCGGTTCGCGATGCGGTGTTCAGGGTCAGTAACGCAACTCGTGGAGCGACCCATCTTGCGTAGCCGCCCCAATATTACACTCGTGCAATTCGCATTCCGCAAGCCGACTCGGAGAGGAAAGGCGAAGCAATGGCCCGCGGATGACGCGGATGTAGCGCGGATGAAGAGGATCAGAACAAAACAGAACCAGGATTCACCGGAGAGAACGCAGAGACCGGAGAGTGAAAAACCAAGACCGAGACAATGAAGGGTTTTGAACACAACTCTTCTCTCTGCCTTTTGGATTTTCTCCGCGTCCTCTGCGTTCTCTCCGGTGAATCCTGGTTCTGGGTTTGTTATGTCTTCATGTCTCGCATGATTCTGACGCGAACTCGGAGATGAACTGCAGCACACAACTAGCGATCGATAGCGTAAATATCTATCAAAAATCAGTTAGCGTGGTTCGTGTGCGAGATGAAATTGTTCTGATGAACTTTCTTCCGGACGAGTCAAATGGTTCCGGGGTGGGGTGTGCATTTCGCCCGGAACCGTTTTCGCGTCACTTTCCGCCGAGTTTCTCCATGGTTAGTTCCGGTTGCCAGACGGAGAGGAATGTTGGCAACTTGCTGCGATCGAGCCCCGGCAGGTTCGGGAGAATGCCCGCTCCCTGAAGTGGGATGTTCGCCGTGATCGCGTAAACCGTTGTCGCGGGGTCGTTCTTGCGACGGTACAGCACGACCTCGGGCTTCACGCACGTCGCACCCGGGTGTCCGAGCATGGCCGCCTCCTGAATCGCCTCGTCGAGGTCGCCCAGGCGATCGACCAGACCGCGTTCGAGTGCTTGCTTGCCCGTCATGATGCGGCCATCGAAGACGTTTTGGGCGTTGAGTTTGGGGCGAGAGCGAGCCACATCTGCCATGATCTGCTTGTGAAAGTCGTCGGCCATCGCCTGGAGCAGCTCCTGCTCCGCGGGCTTGAGGGGGCGGGCAGATGTTCCGATGTCAACGAGTTCACCGGCTTTGATCGACTGCGGAATCACGTTAAATTGCGCCATCAAGTCTTTCAGGTTGAACAGGTTGAGTATAATCCCGAGCCCGCCGGTTACGGTCGCGGGCTCGGCAACCACAAGGTCTGCCGCAGACGCGAGATGATACGCGCCGCCCGCGGCGAGATCCATCAAACACGCAACAACCGGTAGCTTCGTGCGTTCCTTGAACCGTTCGAGATCCCGCCGCATGGCAGCACACGCTGCAACGCCACCGCCCGGACTGTTGATTCGCAGCACGACGGCCCGCGTTCCGCCTTCGCACTCGATCGCGTCGAGTTTCTCCCGGAACAGTGCGACCGGATTCTCGCCGACCGAGAGCGGCCCGACGAACGGCGTGTTGAGGATGAGGCCATCGACATCGACAACTGCCACGCGGCCGCTTCCGGCCGGGGCCGATTGCACCACAACGGGGCGAACGCGGCCCGCGCTCGGGCTGACGGGGGGCATATCGGCAGATACGCGTGTCTCGACGGGGCCGTCGAACGCGACGCGACTCTGGGTGCGAACCGTGAATCGCTGGCAGCCAGTGCCAAGTATCACGATTGCGAGGACGAGGAGGGAACGGCGCATTTTGGCCTCGGCATTCGACGCAGGACACCAGAATCATCCAAATAATCGGCGTTTCCCATCCCTCCGGTTTAACCTTCCTTTCCGGCATGGTAGATGCTGCAAGGAAATCCCTGTTCAAAACTTAGGCTCAAGTGCCGGATAGGACTCAACCTATCTTGCGAACAGGGTCTAAAATACCTTAACTCTCTACACTGCCTAAATTGCCGAAACGGTTTGGAAACGTGATACTAACTGTTGGGACGGTAGGCCGATACCAACACCCTCGCTCAGGCATGCGAGTTAATACGACAGCCTGAGCTCATTAGGACAAGGAGGTCCGTTGCGGCGAGGAGAGTGATGGAACCGCGCGACATGATGGTACTGACGCCCCTGGGTGCCGATCCTGCGATCGCTATTGCAGCGAGCCGTGGAGATGCAGTTGGGGTTCTGGATCTGGAATTCGCCACGGGGTGGGGCACCGTTGCCGGTGCGTTCGCCCGACTCGCCCGGTTCGCCGGGACGAACTTTGGCGTTCAACTCCGGACCGAGGCCAGCGAACTCTTCGCACAGGCTCTCGCCAGTCCGACCAAACCGGCCCGCGTTATTCTGATAGGCAGCGGGGCGACACTCTCCGACCGCATCCGTGACCTGCGGGCCGCCGGAATCGAAGCGTTCGTCTCGGCGGTGAGCGTGGCGGAAGCCATCGACGCGGCCAAACTGGGCGTGGACGGCATCATCCTCAAGGGCCACGAAGCCGGTGGCCGAATCGGTGCGGACACGTCTTTCGTCCTGATTCAGCGCTGGCTCCATCACGCCAACAAGCACAAAATCAGCATCCCGTTCTGGGTTCAGGGCGGTATCGGGCCAAACACCGCAGCAGCGTGTCTTGCGGCGGGTGCCCGTGGCGTCGTCCTCGATTCGCAGGTTCTCCTCGCTCGGGAATCGTCGCTCTCCGAAGTGGCCCGTCGTCGGATCAGCGGTCTCGACGGCAGCGAAACCGCCATCCTCGGCGCGAAGCTCGGCGAAGCGTACCGCATCTACTCCCGCCCCGATAGCCCCGCGGCTGCGGAACTGGCGAAGGAAGAAGAACGACTCGTCGGCACGGAGCAACCGGCCGAAGCAAAACTAATCGCGTGGCGTGAGGCTGTTCGGTCCCGCATTGCGGCCGATCCGAGCGAAGGTGTCTGGGCAGTTGGTCAGGACATCGTCACCGCGAACTCGCTGGTCGCCGCAGGCGTGACCGTTGCGGGGATCGTTCAGGCGGTCTGCGAACGTGCCAGCAAGCAGTTGGAAGCATCGCGGAAACTGGCTCACCTCGCCGAAGGTTCGCTGCTCGCCAAGTCGCACGGCACGAAATACCCGATCCTGCAAGGCCCGATGACCCGGGTCAGCGACACGGCCGCGTTCGCGGATTCTGTCGCCACCGGCGGCGCGTTGCCGTTCCTCGCACTCGCGCTGCTTCGCAAAGCCGAAGCCGAAAAGCTCCTTGCGGAAACCAAGGCCAAGCTCGGCAAGAAGCCGTGGGGCGTGGGAATTCTCGGCTTCGTGCCCGCCGAGATTCGCAGCGAGCAGATGGAAGCGATTCGCCTCCACAAGCCGCCGTTCGCGATCATCGCGGGTGGGCGACCCGATCAGGCCAAGGAACTCGAAACGCAGGGGATCCCGACGTACTTGCACGTCCCCTCGCCGGGCTTGCTGAAGATGTTCCTCAAGGATGGCGCGAAGCGTTTCATCTTCGAGGGCCAGGAATGCGGCGGGCACATCGGCCCGCGTGCCAGCTTCGCCCTGTGGGAAGCGATGGTTTCGGTGCTGCTTGAAACTGTTGGTGGCAAGCCTGCCGACGACCTGCACGTCGTGTTCGCGGGCGGCATCCATGACGCCCTTTCCGCCAGCATGGTCGCGGCGCTGAGCGTGGGCCTTGCCGAGAAGGGGATCAAGGTCGGCGTGCTGCTCGGCACCGCGTACTTGTTCACCAAGGAAGCGGTCGAGGGTGGTGCGATCACGGCTCGCTTCCAGCAAGAAGCCCTCGCGTGCGGCGAAACCGTGCTGCTGGAAACCGGCCCCGGCCACGCGATCCGCTGCATCCCGACTCCATACGCCGACACGTTCGAGGAAGAGAAACGTCGCCTGCGTGCGGAAGGGAAGAGCCATCTCGAAGTGGGGATCGCTCTGGAACGAATGAACCTCGGCCGCCTTCGCGTGGCGAGCAAGGGCGTTGACCGCCCAGGTTCTTCGTTTAGCCGCGACCCGAAGGGGAGCGCGACACCGAACGCGAGCGGTCTCGTGGAAGTGCCTGCTGACGATCAGTTCAAACGCGGCATGTACATGATTGGCCAGATCGCGGCGCTGCGCGACAAGGTCACGACCATCGCCGAACTGCACGACGATGTGTGCGGTTCTGTCTCCGTGTCTCCCCCTGTCCTTGTCTCCCCCTCTGTGAGTGTGAATGGGGCCAAGGTTCCAGAGCCGTGCGACGTCGCCATCATCGGCATGTCGTGCTTCTACCCGGGGTCCACGGGGCTGACCCAGTACTGGGAGAACATCCTTAACAAGGTCAACGCGGTCATCGAGATCCCGGCAAGCCACTGGGACTGGCGACTGTACTACGATGCCGACCCCCGTGCACGAGACAAGATGATCTCGAAGTGGGGCGGGTTCATGAGCGACATCGCGTTCGACCCGCTGTCGTTTGGCATCACCCCCAAGAGCATCCCGAACATCGAGCCGTTGCAACTGCTGCTGCTCGAAGCCGTGCGGCAAGCCATTGCCGACGCGGGTTACGCCAACCGACCATTCGAGCGTGAACGCACCTGTGCCATCCTGGGCGTGGGTGGCGGCGGCATGCCACTGTCGGTCTCGTACGGCTTCCGAACCTGCATGCCGCTGCTGGATTCGATCCCCGGCGTTCCGATCAAAGGGCATCAGGTCGTTGAACTGGCCGAGGGAATTCTCCCCGAGTGGACCGAGGATTCGTTCCCCGGCATTCTGCTGAACGTGGCCGCGGGACGGGTCGCGAACCGCTTCAACCTCGGCGGCCCGAACATGGCCATCGACGCCGCGTGCGGTTCGTCGCTGGCAGCGCTTTACGCCGGCATCCGCGAACTGAACGACGGCACCAGCGATGTCGCCATCGTGATGGGCGGCGACGCCGTGCAGACGCCATACGCCTACGTCGCGTTCTCGAAGACCTACGCACTCAGCCCGAAGGGCCGGTGCCGGCCGTTCGATGCCGCCGCGGATGGTATCGCGCTCGCAGAAGGTGTCGGCGTCACCGTGCTGAAGCGGCTCGCCGATGCTGAGCGCGATGGCGACCGCATTTACGGCGTCATCAAGGGAATCGGGGCGAGTAGCGACGGCCGCGACAAGGGGCTGACCGCCCCACGTGCCGAGGGCCAGTTGCGAGCCCTGCAACGAGCCTACGCCCAGGCCCGCATCTCGCCTGCGAACGTGGGACTCGTGGAAGCGCACGGCACCGGCACCGTCGTCGGCGACCAGACGGAAGCACGCGCCATCGGGCAACTTTTCCGCGAAGCGGGTGGGCAGCCACAATCGTGTGCGCTCGGCTCCGTGAAGTCGATGATCGGGCATAGCAAGTGTGCCGCCGGGCTCGCCGGGCTCATCAAATCGACGTTCGCGCTTTACCACAAGGTGCTGCCGCCGACGCTCGTGGAGACTCCGAATCCGAAAGCGAACCTCGACGGTGGCCCGCTGTACCTGAACACCGACGCGCGACCGTGGGTGAACGGTGCGGACCATCCACGAACCGCCGGCGTCAGCGCCTTCGGCTTCGGCGGCACGAACTTCCACACCGTTGTGGAAGAGTACACCGGCGACTTCCTCGACCGCACGAGCACGGGGTTTCGTCAGTGGCCGGCCGAACTGTTCGTGTGGCGACGAGCCGACGTGGCCACGATCGCCGCAGACGTGAAGAAGTGCCGCGACGCGATGAACGCCGGTGCCGCGCCCGAGTTGCCCGACTTCGCCGCTTCGGTGTGGCAGTCGAGCAAGCAGGGGAACGGTCAGCCGACGCTCGCCATCGTTGCGACATCGCTCAACGACCTGAAGGAAAAACTCGACGCGGCGCTCGGACTTCTAGCGAAGCCAGGTGATGCCCACAGCGACCCACGCGGGATTTATTTCGCTGCGAAGCCGCAAGCCGCGGGCAAGGTCGCGTTCCTGTTCCCTGGGCAGGGTTCGCAATACCCGGACATGCTCGCCCAGACCGCGATGGCGTTCCCCGAATTGCGATCGGTTCTCGACCGCGCCGAACGCACGCTCGCCAAGGATCTGGAGAAGCCGCTCGGCAGGTTCATCTACCCGCCGTCGTCGTTCGCTCCCGAGCACGAGGCCACGAACCGCAAGGAACTCCAGCGAACGGAAGTTGCTCAGCCGGCACTCGGGGCCACCAGCCTCGGCATGTTCCGCTTGCTGACGACGCTCGGCATCGACGCGGAGTTCTTCGCGGGGCACAGCTACGGCGAATACGCCGCACTCGCTGCTGCCGGTGCGCTGAGCGAGGAAGACCTGATTCGATTGTCGTATCGCCGCGGGCAAGTGATCCGCGACGCGGCCGCCACTTCGCCCGGCGGAATGATCGCCGCCGACGGCACGCCGCAGACGATCGAACCCGTGCTGAAGGGGCTCGCGGGCGTCTGGATTGCGAACCACAACTCGCCAAGCCAGACGGTTCTCGCCGGCACGGATGAAGGCGTGAAGGCGTTGCTGACGAAACTCCAGGCTGCGGGGATTCGCGCTCAACGGATTCCCGTCGCGTGCGGGTTCCACTCGCCACTGATCGCCAAGGCGAAGGCTCCGCTGGCCGCGGCACTTGCCGAGGCAAAGTTTTCGGCCCCTCGCAAGCCGGTGTTCTCGAACACGACGGGCCTGCCGCACGGCTCCGATCCTGCCGCGTTCGCCACGCAACTCGCCGAACATCTGGTTTCGCCCGTGAAGTTCGCGGACGAGATCACGGCGATGCACGCGGCTGGTGCGAGAATCTTCATCGAGGTCGGCCCGCAAGCCGTGCTCACGGGATTGACCGGGCAGATCCTGACCGGCAAGCCGCACCTTGCGATCGCTTCGGATGTGAAGGCGCGTCCCGGGTTGGTGCAACTCGCACACTTGCTCGGGCAACTGCTCGTCGCGGGTGTCCCTGCTCGCCTCGATCGACTGTTCCAGGGTCGCGGCATCCAGGCATTCGAGATTGCCAAGCTCGGCCCCGACACCGGCAAGGTGAAACTCGCCCCGACAACGTGGGTGGTGAACGGCGTGCGGAGCCGTCCGCTGAATGGCCCCGAGCCGCGGTTGCTGGGTCAGGCCATCACGGCGCAGGCGAAGCCCACGCCAGCGACCCCAGCGACACCGACGACTGCCAAGCCGGCCGCGAGCGTTGGGCGTCCGTCACCAGTTCCAGTTGAACCCAAGAAAGAACAGGGGACCGACGTCCCCCGCTCGCCAAAACCTGTTACCCGCCCGGTTGCCCCTGCGGCAGCCAGCACCCCAACTTCCCCTTCCGTTGTCCCCGGGATTACCAGAGCGATGACTACCACTCCCGAATCGACATCAACACTACCTGCTCCGTCGAGCAACGGGACGCACTCTCAACCCGCTCCCGATGGTGCCGCAGCCGTGATGATGCGGTTCCAGGAAGTGATGGCCCGATTCCTCGACACTCAGCGGAACGTCATGCTGGGGTTCCTTGGGTCGAACGGCGCACCCGTCAGCAACGGTCCCACGGCCTACCCGCTGAACGGCAACGGAAACGGTAATGGCAACGGCCATCACCACGGCAACGGTTACAGCAACGGGAACGGAAATGGCCACAGCCATACCGCACCGATCCACACGCCAGCGGTGACGAACCGAATCGCTACGGTGGAACCCGTCGCACGACCAGCCGCGGCGGCACCCGCACCAGCGACGAAGAGCCAAGCTACACCGGTTGCCACAGCGGAAGCGAACGGCAAGCACAGCACGGAGGTCGCGAAGGTCGCGGCCCCCGCCGCAGCCCCGGCCGGGCCACTCGACCGCGAAACGCTCCTGGCACGATTGCTCGACCTCGTCAGTGAGCGAACCGGCTACCCGAAGGAAGCGCTCAGCATCGACCTGGACCTCGAAGCCGACCTTGGCGTCGATTCGATCAAGCGAGTCGAGATCCTCGGTACACTGGCCGAATCCATCGGGCCGGGTGAGGGCGGCAAGCAGCCCAACCTGGAGATGGAGAAACTCTCCGTCATCAAGACGCTGCGTGCCATCGCCGATTACGTCATGGAAGTGCTCGACGAGAGCGCTGCCCCGTCGGCACCGTCGCTGAACGGCACGCACCCGAAAGCGATCACCATCACGGCCGAGCGCACCCCTGAACGGGCTCCCGATCGCAACGGGGACCTGCACCCCGGAGCACGCCAGGGCGAAGTGCAACGGCTCGTGGTGCGGTTGATCGACGCCCCGCTTCCCGTGCGGCCCAGCTTCAAGCAACCCAGCGGCACGATTCTCCTGACGGACGACGGCCGCGGCACGGCACGCGAACTCGCCGACCGCCTCGCTGATCTCGATGTGAAGACCGCACTCGTTCGGATGGCTGATGGCACGCCGGTTCCCGATGGCATCTTCGCCGCGGACCTCACCGACCCCGCGGCGGTCACGGAACTGCTCGGCCGCATCCGCGAAACTTGCGGGCCGGTCTCGGGGCTGATTCACCTGTTGCCGCTGGCCGTGCCGGGTGAAAAGGAGACCGACGAACAGCGAATGCGTCGCGAGGTGAAGTCGCTGTACTTGCTCTCCCGCGGTCTGGAGACCGACATTCGCGCCGCTGGGAAAACCGGCAGTGCGGTGCTCCTCGCGGTCACCGCGATGGGCGGCAAGATGGGCTTCGGCGATGCCCTGCCCGAAGATTTCTTCGCAGGTCACGGTGGTGTCGCAGGCTTCACCAAGTGCCTCGGCTACGAGTGGCCCGAGGTCACGGTGCGAGTCGTGGACGTCGATGGCGAAACACCCGCGCCGCATCTTGCGGAAGACCTGTTCGCGGAACTCGGCGACCCGGACGGGGCGTTCGAGGTTGGCCGTTCCGGCGACCGCCGCGTGACGTGGCAGGTCGAACCGGGACCGCTCTCGAAGGAAGAGAACCTCGTCGAACTCGGGCCGGATTCGACCGTGCTCATCACCGGCGGTGCCCGTGGCATCACGGCGAAGGTCGCGCTCGAGCTCGCCACACGCTACAAGTCGAAGCTCGTGCTAGTGGGAAGTTCCCCGGTCCCTGCCGACGAGTCGGCCGACACCAAGGGGCTCACGACGCAAGCCGAGATCAAGGCCGCACTGTTGAAGCGGCAACCGGACGTGAAGCCGGCCGCGATCGAAGCCGCGTATCGGCGATTGCTCAAGGACCGCGAAATTCGTGGTAACCTCGAAGCGATCAAGAAGGCGGGCGGAACGGTCGATTACCGTGCGGTAGACGTTCGTGACGCGAAGGCGTTCGGAGCGTTGATCGACGAACTGACCGCGGCCGGCGGCATCGCGGGGGTCATCCACGGGGCGGGGGTCATCGAAGACAAGTTGCTCCGCGACAAGACTCCCGAGTCGTTCGACCGCGTGTTCGGCACCAAGGTTGACAGCGCGATGACACTGGCTCGCCACCTCGACCCGGCGAAGCTGAAGTTCTTCTCGGTGTTCGCCTCGATCACGAGCCGCTACGGCAACCGCGGGCAATCCGACTACGCCGCCGCGAACGAAGTGCTAAGCAAGCTCGCGTGCGACCTCGACCGCCGCTGGCCGGGCCGCGTGGTGTCGGTGGCCTGGGGACCGTGGTCCGAGATTGGCATGGTTGCCGATCTGGAGAAGCACCTCGTCGCCCGCGGGTTGAAGCTGATCGAACCCGCCGTGGGTGCCGGGTTCGCCGTGGATGAGGTCATCTTCGGGGCGAAGGGCGAGCCCGAAGTGCTGATCGCGGGTGGAACCGAACACGCCCGCCCCGGTGCCGCTGCGACAGCGGAGCCCGTTGCCGCAACGGTGTGAACGATGCCGCGGTTTTGTTCTTCACCCCGAAGGGGTGGGACAACGTAGCCCAGGGCAACGCCCTGGGTTGCGAATGGGTCTGACGCCGCACCCTGAAGGGGTGCGACAACCGCTGTGAAGGAGAATTGTCGCACCCCTTCAGGGTGCAAAATACTTTCAATCTCAACCCAGGGCGTTGCCCTGGGCTATGATGTCCCACCCCTTCGGGGTGAAAACCAAAGCCGCAGACTCGCTCGCGGTAAACACTCAGTCCATCCTCACGTTTGAAACGCATGGTTGTTACCGCCACAGCACCGGCATCGCAGGACACCGCAACTATCTCCGGTTGGGATAGTGAAGCGTTCGTCCTGCGCGGTGCCGACCGGGCCGAACTGCGCGAACGGGTTCTCGCGCTCGCCGGCAGCGTCGAACGGCAAGCCGGCGTTTCGCTCTCGGACATCGCTGCGAGGCTCGCGGTCGAGTTGCAACCCGGTGGTGTCCGGCTCGCGGTTGTGTCGGGTTCCGCGGCCGATCTCGTCACGAAACTGCGCCGCGCTGCGGATCGACTTGCCGACCCCAAGTGCAAGCAAATCCGCGACGGTAACGGCATCTACTTCTTCGAGCAACCGCTCGCGATGCAGGGGACGCTCGCCCTGCTCTATCCCGGCGAAGGCGCACAGTTCCCCGGCATGCTCGCGGACCTGTGCGGCATCTTCCCGGAAGTCGAGGACACGTTCTCGTGGTGCGATCGCCTCGCCGCCGACGCCGGTCGGGCCTCGTTGCGGAACATCCTGCATCCCGCTCCCGAGGATCGCGCCGCAGCGGAGTTGGAACTCCGTCAACTCGGCCCGTCCATCTTCGGTGTGCTACTCGCCGATCTCGCCATCACGCGGGTGCTTCAACGCCTCGAACTTCCCGTGTCGGCCGTCGCTGGCCACAGCGCGGGCGAACTCGCGGCGCTGCTGGCGGCCGGGGCGCTGGCTTCCGAGACCATGCTCGGGCCGAGCCTTGTCGAGATGATGGATTTGATGCAACTGATGGAGAGCGAAGCGGGCGGGGACGTGGTGCTGCTCGCGGTCGGGGCCGGGCGTGCGGTCGTTGAGGAAGTCGTCGCGCAGATCGCCCACGGTGGCGTGATCGTGGCCATGGATAACTGCCCGCACCAGTCCGTCGCCGTGGGGCCGACGAACCTCGTCGTGGCGGTCGAAGCAGCACTCCTCGAACGCGGGCTGGTCTGCGAGCGACTCCCCTTCAAGCGGCCGTACCACACGCCGATGTTCGAGCCGTTCATGGGCCGGTTCCGCGAACTGTTCGCCGGGGTTCCATTCCACCAGCCGCACACGCCGATCTACTCGTGCTCGACGGGGGCTCGCTTCCCGAACGACCCGGCCGCGATCCGCGACCTGACCGTGAACCACTGGGTTTCGCCGGTCGAGTTCACTCGCATGATCGAGACGATGTACGCCGACGGCGTGCGAATCTTTGTGGAAGCCGGCCCACGCGGCAACCTTTCCGCATTCACCGAAGACGTTTTGCGAGGCAAGCCGCACGTGGTGATTCCCGCGAACTTGTTCCGCAAAAGCGGCCCGACGCAGATCAATCATCTTGTCGCGCAGTTGGCCGCGCACCACGTGCCGATGAATCTGGTGCAATTGCGAGCAACTGATTTGGCGAGCGGGGGACGTGAGTCCCCTGTTCATCTCGATCAACTGGAAAACAGGGGACTTACGTCCCCCGCTCGCCAGGATTCGACCGTGGCCATCATGGACGGCTACCTCGCGGTGATGGAGCAGTTCCTCGACACGCAACGCGAAGTGATGGAAGCGTTCCTCTCGGGGCGTGCCGCACACGTCGAGATCCCGCAGGAATTGTTCGCGTTCCCCGACTTCGCACCACAGCCAAGCTCCCCACCACCAACCACCAACCACCAACCACCTCCTGAGTATTGCTTCGTCGGCGAGGCGATTCAGCACGAGCCGGGCCGCGAGATCGTACTCCGCCGGACGCTCGACGAACGCGAAGACCTGTACGTCGACGACCACACCCTCGGCGGTCGCGGCGTCAGCCACGTGGACCCCACCCAGAACGGTTTGCCCGTTCTGCCCATGACGTTCAGCCTGGAAGCGATGTCCGAGGCCGCGTCGCTCCTCGCGCCGGGCAAGGTCGTCATCGCGGTGCGGAACGTGCGGCTCTATCGCTGGGTGCCCTACGATGCCGAACCCACCACGTTCGAGATTCGGGCGTCGGTCGCTTCAGTCGATCCGGAAACGGGCGTGGTCGAAGTGCGGGCGAACGTCCGCGACCTGAGCAATTCGTTCCTCCCCGATGGAGCCAACAAGCCGTCGTCGGAAGCGACCGTGATTCTCGCAGACCGTTACCCCGAGCCGCCGGAACCGCTGCCGTTCGTGCTCACCGATGAGGTTCCGTGCAAGGCGACGGTCGAGGACCTGCGCCGAAATATGTTCCACGGTCCGTTGTTCCAGATGATCCGCTCGCTTGATCGCCACGGGAAGGAAGGGATCGAGGGAACGCTGGTCGTCCAGCCGCGCGACAAGTGGTTCCGCTCGACGCCGAACCCGCGTGTGGTCATCGATCCCGTGCTCGTGGATGCCGCCATGCACATCCTCGGGGCGTGGCACCTCGAACAGCCGGACTGGTCGGGCCGCATCCTCCTGCCAATCGGAATGCAGAGCCTGGAGTTCTTCGGCCCGATTCCCGAAATCGGAAGCAACCTGTTGGTGCGCGGGCACAACGAGGAAGAAACCGCCCGGCAGGCTCGCCACGCTCTCGAAGTGTTCGGCACAAACGGTAAGCCGTGGTTCCGCCTCACGGGTGCGTCGTACTGGCGGTTCTACCTGCCGTTCGGCGACGTAAACTTCTTCGGGCCGAAGGACCAATACTTCCTGTGCAGCCGCATGGCCGAAGCCGAGTCGAGTCACGCAAGCCGGTGCTACTTCCTCGACCCGCCGCTTGACTTGCAGCAACCCGTTCTTCGCGCCTCCGGTATGCGGGTGACGATGACGCCGCGCGAAATGGGTATCTTCCAGGAAACGGAACTGACCGACTCAGAGAAATCCGACTGGTTCTTCTCGCGGCTCGTCGCCAAGGACACGGTTCGTTCGCTGTGGAACTCGACTCACAACGGCGGCATGTTCCCGGCGGACATGGAAACGGACATCGTCGCGGGGCGGATCGTCTGCCGGTCTCGCGTCGAATCGTCGAAGGACCAGTACCCGCAGGTTGCGGTGGCCGTGAACAAAGGGAAGGTCGCAGCCTTCTCGGCGTTCGCGGAACACGTCGGCATCGGTCTCGCGGTTGTGAAGAAGGGCGACTCCGCGGATGCGTTGCGAGCCCAGGCCGCACAACTGGCGGTCGCCGATGCGCTGCGGATTCCCGTCGAGGGGTGGGCGGTTCAAGCGGGTGCGAAACCCGGCCAGATGCTCGTGACTCACGGCGGCCGAAAGTTGCGAGTGCAGACCACCCAGAACAAGGACGCGATCATCGCGACGACGATCTGCGAGGCGGACCCCGCATGAGCAACCGCACACCGGAGCAACTGTACGCGGACCTCGCCACAGTGATGGCGAACGCTTTCCCAGATCGCGACATCTCCGTGACGGTTGGCCCCGAGACTCGCGTGTTCGCCGACCTTGGAATGGCGTCGATCGAACTGGTCGTGCTCGGCGAACGACTGGAACAGTTCTACGGTCGCAAGCTGCCGTTCGGGCTGTTCCTCGCGGGGTTGCGAAAGCAGGGCGCCGAGGATTTGGAACTCGGCAACTTGATTGCGTTTCTCGAAACACACGTTTAGGAAAGCCCGCGGATAGAAATCCGTGGGCTTGGTGGTGAGTACCAATGCCCGATGTTGTCGTGAATGGAACGCGGCTCTTTTATCAACAGATGGGCGAAGGCCCGGATGTGGTGCTGATCCACGCCGTGACCAGCAACCAGGCCGTGTGGGTGTTCACCGGGTTGCCCGATGCCATCGCGGCGGAAGGCTTCCGCGTCACCACCTACGACCTGCGGGGGCATGGTGCCAGCGACCGCCCGCCAACGGGGTACACGTCCGCGGCGATGGCCGACGACTTCCGCGCACTGCACGCCGAACTCGGGCTGAAGCCCGCGTACATCGTGGGGCACAGCTTCGGCGGTGTCATCGGCATTCACACCGCGACGCTCTTCCCCGAGTGCGTCGAAGGGATCATCCTTTCCGATTCGTTCTTTCCCGGTCTGCGGCACGTCGAGCCGAACTTCGGCCGCTCGAACGTCTGGGTCGATCTCAGCGCCACGTTCCGGGAAATTGGCGTCGAACTGGGTGAGACGGTGAACTTCACCCGACTGTTCCAGGCGAGCACGGAACTGACTCCCGAGCAGAACAAGGCGCTCGATGCGCTGGTGGGGCCGATCGGTCGCGGCTGGCTGCGGCAACTTCCACTGCTCGCACAAACAACCTGCGGCGACGAAGTGCTCGCCGAGGCGGGCCTGACTGCCGAGAAGATTGCTTCTGTGACGCAACCCGTGATTGCGTTGTACGATGAGTTCTCGCCGTTCCTCGCGACCTGCCGGTGGCTGGAACAGAACGTGCCGAACTGCACGGCCGAGATCATCCCCGAGGCGAAGCACCTCGCGGTAGTCGAGAACACCGTGGCGTTCACCGCGTCCGTCATTCGGCACTTGAAGCAACTGACTGCCCCGCTGGGGCAGGCGCTAAACGTCTGATCCGCGAATTACCCAACCATGCACTTTGTCACGTTTATCCTGAAGAACCTGACCCGGCGGCCGACGCGAACGGCGTTGACCGTCCTCGGTCTGGCCGTCTCCGTCGGGAGCATGATCGCCCTCCTCGGGATAAGCGAGAACTTCCGCTCGTCCATGAGCGATACCTTCGAGAAACGCGGCGTCGATCTCGTTGGTGTTGCCAGTGGCGCGGCCGATCAATTGTCGAGCGAGGTAGATGAGGCCATCGTTGACAGGGTGCGAGCCATGCCGGAAGTTGCCGGGATTGATGCGGCACTGGTCGAACTCAGCGAGATGACACTTCGCGAGCCACGCAACGAGAACGACACTCCGCCGAGTTCGCAGGTGCTCGTGCAAGCCTGGCTGCCCGACAACTTCGGGTACGATGACCTCGAAATCCGGGCCGGCCGCAAACTCTCGGCCGAGGACGCCGGGCAACACCGCTGCATGGTGGGGTACAAGTTCGCCGAGAACAACAACAAGGGCGTTGGCGACACGATCACCCTGCTGCGAACCAAGTTCACCATCGTCGGGGTGTTCAAGAGCTTCAACGTCTACGAGAACGGTTGCATCATCACGCTGCTGAAGGAATACCAGGAACTTTCCGGACGCAAGCGAAAGGTGACGGGGTTCTCGCTCCGCGTAAAGAAGTCTGCCGCGAACCCGGATGAGGATGTCGAAACCGTTCGGCAGAAGATTCTCGCGCTTGCCGACTCCGATGGAAAGAAGTTTCGTGTGACGGTTGAACGGCCCGAGAAGTACCTCAACGATTCGGCCCACCTGAAGATCGCGAAGGCCATGGCGTGGATTGTTTCACTCGTCGCGTTGTTCATCGGCGTGATCAGCATGTTGAACACAATGGCGATGTCCGTGCTGGAACGCACGCAGGAGATCGGTATCTTGCGGGCTGTCGGTTGGCCGCGAGGTCGCATCATCCGCATGGTCCTGGGCGAGGCGGTGTTCCTCGGAGTCGCGGCGGCACTCGTGGGTGCGGTTGGAGCCGTCGTCACCACGCACTTGCTCGCACTTTCGCCCAAGGTGAACGGCTTCATCGAAGGCGGGATCGCTCCGTGGGTTGTTCTTCAGGGTTTTGCCATCACCATCATCATCGGCCTGATTGGCGGTGCGTATCCCGCGTTCCGTGCCGCACGCCTTCTCCCCACCGAGGCCATCCGCCATGATTGATGGTCCGGCCAATCATCTGCTCTTTGCGTCGAACGTCGGCAAGACGTATCCCGACGGCGCGGTTCACGCGCTCAACGGCGTCACGCTCGGCGTCCACGAGGCGGAACACGTCGCCATCACCGGCCCGAGCGGGTGCGGTAAATCTACGTTGCTCAACCTCCTCGGCGTGCTCGATCGCCCCGACTCAGGCGAGGTCTACTTCCGTGGCGAAGCACTCTCGACTCGCCGCGATCTCGACCGTTTCCGCGCCCAGCAGATCGGCTTCGTGTTCCAGTCGTTCTTCCTGTTGCCCACGCTGACGGCCAAGGAAAACGTTCAGGTGCCGATGTTCGAGGGGCCACCACGATCGGCCCGCGAACGTGCAAAGAAAGCCGACGAATTGTTGGAACTTGTGGGAATGGCAAAGCGTGCGAACCACCGACCGATGCAGCTTTCTGTGGGCGAACGGCAGCGGATCGCGCTGGCTCGGGCGCTGGCAAACGACCCCGCACTGTTGCTCGCTGATGAACCAACCGGGAACCTGGATTCGGAGAACGCGGTTCGCGTTCTCGATTTGCTGACCACACTTCAGAAGGAACGCCGGCTCGCGCTGCTGGTCGTGACGCACAGCACGGAAGTCGCAGAGCGAGCCGACCGTGTCGTGCGCATGAAAGACGGCAAGGTGCTGGACGATGGCACCACCGTGAGCCCGCACCAAAAGAAAGCCATGGCCCACGGCTGACACGGATCAGAGAAGAGAGTGATTCGCGAGTCATTGCTTGTCTCGCGAAATCCCGCACCTCCCCTTCCCCGTCGAAGTATAAACCTATCGTACCGTCCCGGTTCAACCTGATAGCAGGGCCGCCCGATGTTCAGCCCCGTCGCGTGCTCGCAGTGCGGCAAGCCATTTCAAGTACCCGAAGCGACCCTCGGGAAGCCGACCGTCTGCCCGTGGTGCCAGGCCACGGTCCCCGCGCTCCCCATCGGAGCTCCCGCACCCGCAGCAACTCTTCCCACCAAAGAACCGCTCTCGCTCGACGATGCACCAATTCCGGCGACGGCAACGTCGCCCGTGGGGCGGAAACGCTGGTTCCTCGTTGGGTGTGTCGGCATCTTCGCACTTGTCCTTGCGGCGGGCGTGACGATTGCGGTGAAGCGGCACAAGCAAGGCCACGTGATGGGCTGGGAATGGCAGACGTTCGCGGCCCCAGACAAATCGTGCAGCATCGAACTGCTTGGTAAGCCGGTCGAAGACCCGGACGCGGCCGGGGACGAAAAGCGGTTCATCTCCGAGGGGTCGTATTCGGGCACGACAACCTGGGTTGGCTGGCGTGATCTCACTCAGGTTCAGGTCCAGTTGGCCGGCACGAAGGACGCGTTCCAACATTTCGCAAAGCCGTTCGATGCGGAGCGTGACCGCCTGAAACTTCGCTACGGAGGCACGGTGGCGAAGGATGCGACCACGAAGTTTGAGGATCCGCTGACACGCGAGGTGCGGCTGGATTTTCCTCCCGGCGGGCGGCTCGTCGAGCGGATGATGGTGTTCCCGAACGGCCCGCGACCCCGCATGTACTTCGTGGGAATCGCCGGCAAGTTCGAGTTCGACAGCCCGGAGGTCCAGCGATTCTTCGACTCATTCCGCGTGACGGAGTGAGGTTCGAGAATATGAGCCTGCAACCGAATACAATTCGCCGCACACCCTCTCAACTTGAGCGAATACTCCATGCGCACGAACAACGTCAAACGATTGCTTCGCGAAGGTAAGCCGGTCGTCGGCACCTGGCTGTCTCTCGGCAGCATCACCGCCGCCCGCTTCATCGCCCGAATGGGTTTCGACTACCTTACGGTTGATGTCGAGCACTCACTTGTGAACGTCGAGACGACCACGCACATCATGGGCGCGATCGCGGACTCCGGGACTGCGTGCGTGCCGCTCGTCCGCGTGCCATCGGGGCGGCACGACCACATCAAGCGCGTGCTCGACAACGGCGGCTACGGCATTGTGGTGCCGATGGTGATGAACCGGCAGGAAGCACAGGATGCCGTGGCCGCGTGCCTGTACCCGCCGCGAGGGAACCGCAGCGTGGGGGGCAGCGTTCACGCCCTGAACTTCGGCGTGACACCGGCCGAGTACTACGCCAAGGTCGATGACGAGATTCTGATCGTCCTCCAGTGCGAGCACATCGACGCGGTTCGCAACTTCGATGAGATCTATTCCGTACCGGGGATCGATGCGGTGTTCGTTGGCCCGAACGACCTCATGGCCAGCATGCGGGATGCGACGGGGAAGCCGCCGTCGCCCGAGGTGTTCAAGCAGGCGCTCGCGGACATCCTCGCCGGTTGCAAGCGAAACAAGGTAGCGGCAGGCATTCACACATTTAGCGTCGAGGAAGCAAAGCAGCGGATCGCGGACGGCTGGCAGTTCATTGCGATCAACAGCGAGTTGCGGTTCATGACCGACGGCGCGAAGGCCGTGATCGATGCGCTTGGCAAGTCGGGCGCGGACGTGGCGAAGTATTGATGCGACTCACGGAACGGCCCGCCGGGTTAGTCCAAGACTCGGCGGGCCTAAAGAGTGAGCGAACATCCCCGATGGGATCACAGATGCCAAACATTTTCCGATCCAACTCACGGTTGGCTGCGTTCCTCGTGAGTGCGGTCTTGATCAGCGGATGCAAGCGAACTGATACAGTTACGCCCGACGCTGCAATTCCACCCGTCGCAGACCTGTCGAACGTTCCATTGACGGATGCGGACTACAGCGAGTTCGGTCGGAGTCTGGAGAAGGCTGTTGCTGCCAAGGACAGGACGGCCGTCAACCAACTCTTGCGCATGAAGGAAGTGATGCAGCGTGCCCACCGCGAGTTGAACCTGCAACTAAGCCCTGTTGATCAAGAGAGACTTCGGATCATTGAGGAACGCGATTACCTCGGGGAGAACATCATTACCGGCGTGCAGAATGGGGGTAGCTATTCGTTCCTCAGAGTCCGCATCGTGGACGGCCAGAAGCGTGTTTTGATGCGGGTGATCACCGCTGAGGATGCTCTGACTTACCACGACATTTTTCTGACTCGCTATCCGGACGGTCAGGTTGGAACTCACGATCTTTACGATTTCTCGAAGGGGGAGTTGATGACCCGGTTGAACCGGCACGCAACGCTGACTTCCCTGGTGAACCTCTACCCCGATCTGCGTGCTCAGATGAGTCCAGCTGAGCAACTCTACAGCAAACACATGGACGTATCCGCGGGGATCGCCCGCGACATCCAAGCCGGACGACAGAAAGAGGCTTTGGCGACTTTTCGCGCACTGCCGGCCGAAGTTCAGAAACTCAAAGTATTCCAACTCGATGCTCTCAAAGCCGCTCAGGGAACGACAGATGAGGATTACATCACCGAGTTGGAGCGATTCTTACGGGATCACCCGAACGGCAGCACTGCGGATCTCATGTCGATCTATTATTTCCTCATCAAGAAGAAGTGCGACAATGCTCTTGAAGCAATTGATCGTCTGGACAAGAAAGTCGGTGGAGACCCGTACCTCTCCGTCTTGATGAGCGAAGCCTTGGCAGACGCGGGAAAGTACGACGCGGCTCGCACCAAAGCAGAACAAGCGATCAAGGAAGAGCCGAAACTCGTTCAGGCATATTGGGAGCGAGCGATGGTTGCTGTGAAAGAGAAAAATCACCCAGACTCACTGACGTGGTTGAAGAAGTACGTCGCTGTGAGCGGTGCCCCCCTTGAACCAGCAAGTCTGGAAACGGATCCGTTGTACGCCGAGTTCGTCAAGACACCCCAGTTCAAACAGCTTAAACAATGGCTCGCCGAACAAGGGAAATAGGTGCTTGGCAATCTCAGCTTTTCTTCAGTCCAAGACTCGGCGGGCCTTTCGCTGGCGGTAGTACTTCAAGCCCGGTACGAAGAACGACAAAGCCGAGACGGCCCCGAACAGCAGGATGCTCCACCCACGGGCGAACGGCAGCGGCATCACCACCGCGGCCGCGAAGTTCAGCACCGCCCAGCCGTAGAAGCGGCCCGATAGAATCCCCGCCTTGAACACCATCACCATCCCGGCAGCCACGGCCACCGCAGGCGAAAGAGTCAGCGCTGGTAATGGAATCAGCCACTCAATCGCGAACATGCCAATACTGGCGCACACCCCGGCAGCCCAGGCGTGAGCGATCTGGCGTTCGACGAAGAGCACCGGCCCCGCGGCCTTGCGAATCTGCCACAGTACGGTGCCCCACGTCAGCAATCCGATCGACCAGAAGCCGAGATACCAGGCGTGCTCGGTCACGTTGCTCCACGCGAGAACCTGCGTGATGAGGCACAGCAGGAAAATCATGAGGCTGTGCCACATCCACAGCTTGCCCCAGTTTTCCAACACGTCGGCGTGGTGCGTCTCGCGGAACAGTCGGGCGATGAAGAACCGCAACCCGCTTGGCGCGGCCGCGACCGGTTGCCCGGCTGCGTAAGCTTCCAGATCAGTGGCGAGGTCCGCGGCAGTGGGGTATCTGAGATCGACCGGCTTCTGAAGGCACTTCAGGCAGATCAGTTCGAGTTCGCGGTCCACGGTGGCGTTCAGAACCCGTGGCGGCACGGGTTCCTGTTCCAACACGAGCAAAAGCGTATCGACGGGGTGCGCGGCCTGGAACGGCGGGCGACCGGTGAGGAGTTCGTACAGGATCGCGCCAAGCGAGTACACGTCCGCGGCGGCGGTGAGGTCTTTCCGTCCCGCGGCCTGCTCGGGCGACATGTAACTCGGCGTGCCGACAACCGCCCCCGTGCGGGTGAGGCTTCCCTTGCTGTCGAGCTTCTTGGCGAGGCCAAAGTCGGAGACTTTGGGCGTCGTAAAGTCATCAGGTCGTAAAGTCGTAAAGTCCGAACTCGATCCGCCGAGGTCTTTGACGTTACGACTTTCGACGTTACGACTTTCGACCTGCAGAAGGATGTTCGAAGGCTTCAGATCGCGGTGCAGAATCCCGAGTGAGTGGGCGTGTTCGACGGCCCGAGCGATTATCGCGACAAGTCTTGCGGCCTCGCGAGGTGGGAGTGGGCCGTCGGTTCGCACCTTCTCCGCGAGCGTCTCGCCGCCCACGAATTCCATGCAAATGTAAGCCTGCCCGCCAACAGTGCCGACCTCGTGGACGGTCACGATATTGGGGTGCTTGAGCCGGGCCGCAGCCTCGGCTTCCGTGCGGAATCGCTCGAAGTGGTCCGCCGTCGCGAGGTGTGCTTCCCGGATCATCTTCACCGCGACGATGCGATTCAGACTCCGCTGCCGGGCCTTGTACACGACGCCCATTCCGCCACGGCCGACCTCTTCGAGTAATTCGAAGTCGCCGAACTCGCGAGGTAATGCCGACGCCCCGCCGTCCGTGGTCTTGTCGCCGGTGATCGATGGAGTGATGTGCCCGGGTTTCGGGTGGGTTGCGGTTGGTCGCTTGTCGGCCGCGGGGCGGCGTGCGAGGTGGGCGAACTGCGCGACGGCCCACAGTTCGCGCAGTTCCGAAGCAATGTCGGGTTGTTCACGTGCCGCGGCGTCGATATCCGCGGCCCTGCCGTCCCGCGCGTCGGCGGTCAGGCGGTCGATCAGGGCGGCCAGGCGTTCGTCGCGGTCAGTGGTCATGGCTACAAATTAGCATAGCCGCCCGACCAACCCCTGTACCAACCGAACCGCGTGGTTCGGCGAATCACGGGTGTGCCAACGGTTTCCGGTTGCAACGCCTGCTGGTATGCAAGCGGATGTGTGCTTCTCATCGGTTCCAGGCAAAACTCCCACCCATCCGTGGAACCGTTCTGGAAGCGTAGACCTGTCTGGAAGAAAGAATGTAAGAATCATGCCATTCGCCGCATCACACGATTAGCAAATCTTTTGCGACGTGCCACTGCAATTCATGCCGCACAAAACCGCCAAGCACACCACGGAAGCCGTTGGTGCGCTGGCGACTCACGACTACCGTCGGAAACTGGCCCTGCTGAACCGCCCGAGCGTGGGGTCGTAAACGGTCTCGGTGTACCGTGTGCGGCCGGTTGTGGGGTGAACGAAGTGGCCGCTGCGGTAGGTGCTACCAATCACGGGGTTCAACGCGGGCTTGCCACGCGACGGGAGGGCTGGCCCGATTCCCGGCACTCCGGCCCACGATCCCCTTCCCGCCGTGCCGTTGAGTACGGTGGGGGCGGCATGGCTGGGGTGATCTGGCCAGCGGGCGTCGGCACGGCTCGCATCGCCGACCAGAATCAGCAACAGGGCACCGAGAAGGATTCGACGCAGGTTCATGTTCCGCTCCGCGTGGGATCGTCGCACCAAAGTTGTCGCGTGCGCAAACATCGACACCGGTAAGCGGCGAAGTCGAACGAGAATCTGTGCGTGATTTGGGAAGGGAGCGAGTTCGCGCTGGCTGTAGCGACGGATTCGGTTGGGATGGCGTCATGGATACCTTGGTACGGGCTGAGCACGACACCTCACCTCCGAATCAACCGGTTCATGCTCGACAAAAACGGGGTGTGGCTCTTGTGGCCGATTTGGAAATCTGCGGGATGCTGGGTATAATCCCGTTGACGCTTGAAAGGAATCGCGTACACTCTGGATAGATCGGAAGATTGCACTTTCCGGCGTAGCTCCGCCCCGGTGGACCGGGTAACGGAAAACGCATCTTGACTTCCCCCCCCGCGATCTGGCACTGTGCTATCCGACTCAGTTATCCCTTCTCGACTTTTAAACCGAGCCTGTGGCAAACTGATTCAGACTCCAGTGCAACGCCGGGCAACCCAGAACCTTCGGGATCTGTGTCGCCAGGAATTGTCGAGACTTAAGTGCAATCTTGAATCCGTGTGTTCGTGAATCCTGGGAGCTATTCTCCTGACCCGTTCCGGAGGCGCGGTAGTCGCCTCCATCCTGATTCGCTGGCGAGAATGATTCCGCTGCCGAGTCCCCTTCCAATCCTGTTTTGAGGATCTGATATGCCCGACGCCAAGGGCGTCGAAGGGCCGCAACCGCGCCCCTCACTTCTCCGCGCCGCAGCGGCACGTCGTCCGCTCCGTAAGCCCGGTGAACCTGTCCCCCCTGCTGGTCCTGCACCCGCAGCGATTACGGCTCCAGCCGCGCCCCCTGCTCCGGTCGCGCCACCTCCTCGGTCCTTCGACCGAGCCGAGCGCTTCGACCGCGAGCCAGCCGAACCACCGCAACGGCCCGTGCGTGCCGGCGGCTGTCGGCTCGACGACCTGTACCGGATGCCGATGCCGCAGCTCTTCAAGCTCGCGGAAAAAGAAGGCATCCACGAACATACCGGCATGAGCCGGGCTCAGCTCATCGTCGGCGTTGTGCGTCGGCAGATCGAGCGCGGCGAAGTGGTTCGCGGGTCCGGCACCCTCGAAGTCCTGCCCGATGGGTACGGCTTCCTGCGGAGCCAGGCCCACAATTACCTCGCCAGCCCCGAGGATATCTACGTTTCGCCCTCGCAAATCCGGCGGATGAGCCTCCGCACCGGGTTGATCGTCGAGGGGCCGATTCGCCTGCCGATCGAGAATCAGGACAACTTCGCCCTGATGCAGATCGAACTGGTGAACAACAAGAACCCGGACGAAGTCAGCGGAGTCACCAACTTCGAAGACCTGACTCCACTCCACCCGAACGAACGGCTGCATCTCGAAACGTCGCCCGACGAACTGAGCATGCGGATCGTCGATCTGGTGACGCCGATCGGCAAGGGCCAGCGTGGGCTGATCGTGGCCCCACCGCGAACCGGCAAGACGATTCTCCTCTCGAAGATGGCCAACGCCATCATCAAGAACCACCCGGAATCGTACGTCTTCGTGTTGCTCGTGGACGAGCGGCCCGAAGAAGTGACCGAAATGCAACGGCTCGTGAACAGCCCGAACGCCGAAGTGGTGGCGAGCACGTTCGACGAGCCGCCGGAAGAACACATCCACATTGCCGACATCGTGCTGGAGAAGGCGAAGCGGATGGTGGAACTGAAGAAGGACGTCATCATCCTTCTGGACAGCATCACCCGCCTCGCACGCGCTCACAACACCGAAACCCCTGGCGGCGGCAAGCTGCTCTCCGGTGGTCTCGACAGCAACGCGATGCAGAAGCCGAAGCGCTTCTTCGGTGCGGCCCGCAACGTCGAGGAAGGTGGCTCGCTCACCATCCTGGCAACGGCACTCGTGGACACCGGCTCGCGAATGGATGAGGTGATCTTCGAGGAGTTCAAGGGGACGGGCAACAGCGAACTCCACCTGGACCGCCGCCTCGTCGAGAAGCGGGTTTACCCCGCGATCGACGTGAACCGTTCGGGCACCCGGAAAGAAGAACTCCTGCTCCACCCGGAGGAATTCGACCGCATCCGGATGCTTCGCAAGGTGCTGGCCGACATGCACCCCGTCGAGGCGATGGAACTGATCGTGAACCGCTCGAAGAAGTCGAAGACGAACATGGAGTTCCTGCTCGGAATGAACCTGAGCTAACCGCGTAAGCCGCTTGCGGCTTCGCACGATACCAACACCCCCGTTCGCGGCTCGCCGCACCGGGGGTGTTTTCGTGTTCGGAGGAAGCGCGATGACGGAAGACGTGTGGCTAGCGTGTCCCAATCCCGATCGCATGCTGGAATACCTCGGTGGCACAGCAAGCGAGCGGAAATTGCGGCTCTTTGCCTATGGCTGTTGTCGACGGGTCTGGCACTTGCTGACTGATGCGGACAGCCGCGCGGCGGCGGAAGCAGCAGAGCGTTTCGCCGACGGATTGGAAAGAAAGGGGCAGCTCGCCTCAGTTCGATCCCGCGCCCGCCGGGTGACCTTTGTCCAACGTGGTGCAGCGTACATAGCATGGCGGGCGGCGTTCGAGAAACTGCGGTCAGTCATCGGCAGCATAGCCCTCGGAACGGTTTACAATGCGGCGGCTCATCCTGGGGGCGGATGGTCGGATTACAGTGATATTGAGAAAGAGTCGGTTGCTGTGGCCTCGCTGGTCCGCGACATCTTCGGCAACCCGTTTCGGCCAGTCGCCTTCGATGCAGCGTGGCGGAGTGACACTGCGGTGTCACTGGCAAAGCACATCTACGAGTCGCGTGACTTCTCAGCGATGCCGATTCTC
>PNLP01000066.1 GCA_013823135.1 Planctomycetaceae bacterium | reverse complement strand
TCTCATATCTCGCTGGGGCCGAGCCGAACGGCTGGCCAAATCGCAGACGGCCGCAGTTGGTTCGAAGGAACCCGTTAATTCACACAGAACGGAATTGTTCGCGGATCATTTCGACGGCCCACTAGCTCCCCCGCTCGCGGGTCGTGATGGCCTGGTAGCGGGCACGCACGTCGGCGGTGATTCGTTTCATCTCCGCGAGGAACTTCCCGGGCGAATCGAACCCCAGGCGGTGAGCGAGTTTGGCCAGATCCCCGGCGTTCTCGGGAATCTCCGTCAACGGGCGGTCGGTCACGATTCGCAACCGTGCTTCAACCAGTCGCAGGAAAGCGTAACCCGCACGAAGGGCGGTCGCGTCGTGGGGAGGGAGCAGTCCCGCAGTCTCCAGGGAATCGAGCGAGTCCCAGACGTTCGACTTCAGCACGTCCGGGTGCGAAGGCCCGTACTTCAACTGGAGCAGTTGCACCACGAACTCGACATCGACAATCCCGCCCGGTCCGCGTTTCAAGCTGCGGGGGTTTGCCGTGACTTCCAGCTTTTGCCGCATTCCGCGAATCTCGTCGGCCAGTTCCGGGCACCACGGCTTGCCGAGCATCGCCGTGCGGATTGCATCGGTCACTTCCGTGGCGAACGCGGCATCGCCCCGCACCACACGTGCCCGCGAGAGCGATTGACGTTCCCACAACTGACACCCCGACCCGCTGAAATAGCGATGAAACTCGGCGAGCGGAAGGACGAGATTCCCCGACTTGCCGGTGGGCCGCAGTCGCATGTCCACCGCGTAAAGCCGGCCCATCGGCCCCATCCGCGAGGTGGTGCGGATGATCTTCTGCGCCAGTTCCGTGAAGAATTGTGCGTTCGATTCACCGGTATCAGTCGTGCCATCGACCTCGTAAACAAGCAGCAAATCGAGGTCGCTGTGATAGCTGATCTCACGCCCGCCAAGTTTCCCGAGCCCAAGCAACGCGTACCTGCAATTCGGAATTCGGAATTCGGAATTCGGAGTAAAAGACGACGACTCTGCCAGTGTTTCTTCTCCGCGGATTTCATTCCGCGTTCCGCATTCCGCGTTCCGCGCTCGAGGGTTTCCCCAGCGGGATCGCACTTCGGGTTCCACCAACTCGACGACCTGATTCAACACGGTGTCGGCCACGTCGGAAAGCGCCGCGGTGGTCTGCCGCACGTCCACCTTGCCGAGCAGGTCGCCGACGCCGATGCGAAGGAATTCCTTGTCCTGGAAGCTGTGCAAGATTGGGTCCGGGTCGCTCGCGCCACGGCAGAGTTCAGCCAGTTCTGCTCGCAGTTCCTCAGCCGTTCGCGGTTGATCGAGCACAAGGCTATCCAGCAACTCGTCGATCATCCCTGGGTTGTTGATGAGCAAACCCGAGAGGAACGGACTGCCGGCACACAGATCGACGTACAGCTTCAAACTCGGCGGATTGACACTGAACAACTCCCACAACACCGCCTTGGCACCGAGCGAAACCGAGACGCGTTCGAGCTGGGTGAGTGCCTCGTCGGGGTCGGGCGTCTCGGCGACGGCACGGAGGAGTTGCGGCGCGATGCTGGCGAGGAAGTGCCGACATCTGCGTGCGGACAGGAACGGCACCGATTCGCGTGCCAGTTGCGAGAGATTGGTGAACGCCTTCGGCACGTCCTTGAAGGGGTATCGGCCGAGAACCGACCGCACCGTGGCTTCGTCCGGGTCGGGGTCGAGAATCAGGTCGGCTTCGGGCTCCGAGTTGCTGCCTGCGTCCGCGAATGTCTGGTGGAGCAGGTGGTTCAGGATAATGCGATCCTGGTTCGTTTTGTTTTGCAGATCCTTGATGAACTGATCCAGCGGATCGACGAGCAGATCGCGTGTGTCGATCGCCGGCGGGGCCGATTCATATTCGTCAAGGGGCGACCTTTTCTGAGGAGTCAGGAGTCGGGAGTCGGGAGCCGGGAGTCGGGTGTCGGGTGTCTGAGAAGCGAGATCCGATTCCTGACTCCTGATTCCCGGCTCCTGACTTCGCTGAGCGTAGCCCATCCGCAGTGCGAGCTTCCGCAACTCCTCGGGTGCGGCGGGGAGTTTGTGCGTGTGCAGGTCGAACAGCAATTGCAATCGGTGTTCAGTCTTGCGGAGGAAGCGGTACGCATCCGAAAGAATGTAGGTTTCCTGGGGCGTGAGGCAGCCGGCGATTTCCAGCGATTCCAGGGCCAGAAGCGTGTTCCGTTGACGCACCGCCGGCAGATCGCCACCGTTGAGCAATTGCAGGAACTGTACGGTGTACTCGATGTCGCGGATGCCGCCACGGCCGGTCTTCACGTCGGCCGGGATTTCGAGGCTGGAAGCCTCGCCCTTGCTCGGTCCGGTGCGACCGGCCCGCTGTTCCATCTGCCGTTTCAGCGCCTTCACCTCGTTGATTTCCGCGAAGCTGAAATACTTCCGGTACACGAACGGTTCGACAGCCCGCACGAACTCGCGAGCCAGGACTGCGTTGCCCGCGACATGCCGGAGCTTGATGAGTGCCTGCCGTTCCCAGGTGCGGCCCATGGTGTCGTAGTAACTCAGCGTGCTGGCCATGCTGCGTGCGAGCGGGCCGCGGTTCCCCTCGGGTCGCAACCGGAGGTCCACCCGGTACGCGAATCCACGGTCGGTCGGCGTGTGGAGAATGCGAACCACATCCTGCACAACGCGGGTGAAGAACTCGCCGTTCGAGACGCCGGTTCGCCGGCCAACGGTTTCGCCGTCGTGGTCGTAGACGAACATCAGGTCAATGTCGCTGGAGTAGTTCAGTTCGTCGCCACCGAGCTTGCCGAACGCCAGCGCGGTGATTTGTGCGGCTTCTCCCTCGGGCCCAGTCGGCGTTCCGAAACGGCTCCCAACGGTCCGCATCGCGTGTTGCAATGCAACCTCGATCGACGAATCCGCGACGCGGGCGAGTTCCCGAGTCACCTCTTCGAGTGGCCGGTCACGGATCACATCGTTGATCCCGATTCGCAGCGTGTGCCGGTTCCGGAATCGCCGGAACGCGCGGAGCACGGCCGGTTCGTCGCCGCAAGCATCCACCTCACCACGGAGTTCCCCCGTCAACTCTGCTGTGGACGGACTCCGGCGCGGCGCGGCCCGCACGGAATCGAGGAACTCGGGATACGTGGTAAGCGTGTCGGCAAAGAACTGCGAGGTGGCAAGCAACTGGAGAACGGCGTCGAGGCCGCGGGCCCGCGATTCGAGAAGGTGCGAGAGTTGTTGCCTGGCAACAGGTTGCGCGAACAGCCGTTCGAGGTTGTTCAACGCCATGTCCGGGTCGGCGGTTCGTGGCAGCAACCGAGCAATTGGTCCGATGATGTCGCTGAACGGCTTCACGCCGAGGTGGCCCGCCAACGCCGTGAGGTTTCGGCGGCCGCGGTCAGCGTCGCGAACCGTCTTCAGGATAATTTCTTCGTGCCCAGACATGAGGTCATCATACCGCCTCGGCTAACGTCGGTTGGCCGTGGATCGTCTGATACCACTGTTTCTACCTGGAGACGTGCGTCAGCGACTGACCAATCCCGCCCCCTCCCCACCGAAAGAATGCTGCGGTTGCAACGGATGTGGGTTTCGGTAAACTGGCGACGTTGCACAGGACGTGCGGGAGAATCGCATGGCGCGAATACTGGTTACCGGCGGCGCAGGATTCATTGGATCGAACTTCGTCCGACAGCTTCTGTCGTCGGACCCGTCAACGACAATCGTCAACTTCGATTGCCTGACCTACGCTGGGAACCTCGCGAACCTTTCGGACCTGGCGGGCAACCCTCGCCACGAGTTCGTGAAGGGCGACATCACCAACCGCGAGCAGGTTCGCGCTGCGATGAAGGGCGTCACGGACGTGATTCACTTCGCGGCCGAAAGTCACGTCGATCGCAGCATTCAGGACAGCGGTCCTTTCGTTCACACCAACGTAATCGGCACGCAGATTCTGCTCGACGCTGCTCGCGAGGCGAAGGTCGCGAAGTACGTGCAGGTTTCGACCGACGAGGTTTACGGCAGCCTCGGCGAAACAGGGTTGTTCACCGAAGAAACGCCTCTGCACCCGAACAGTCCGTATTCCGCGAGCAAGGCCGGCGCGGACATGCTCGTGATGGCGTATCAGCACACGTTCGACTTTCCAGCCGTCATCACACGCTGCTCGAACAACTACGGCCCGTATCAGTTCCCCGAGAAGTTGATCCCGCTGTTCGTGTCGAACCTGCTCGCGGACGAATCGGTGCCGGTCTACGGCGACGGGATGCAGATTCGCGACTGGATTCACGTACTCGATCACTGCCGGGGAGTCGAGGCAGCGTGGCGTCGCGGAAAGCCCGGCGAGGTGTACAACTTCGGCGGTCGCTGCGAGATTCCCAACATCCAACTGACGAAACTGCTGCTGAGCCTACTCGGCAAGCCCGAGACTCTGATCCGATACGTCAAGGATCGTCCGGGTCACGACCGCCGCTACGCGATCGACTGCTCCAAGGCAGAAAGCGAACTCGGCTGGGCACCGCAAGTACCGTTCGACCGTGGGCTCGCGGAAACGATCGCGTGGTACAAGGCGAACACTGCCTGGGTCGCGGCGATCAAGAACAAGGATTACCTGAGCTATTACGAGAAGCAGTACGGCAAGGCGTAGTCACACGACCCACCCGGAGCTGACCGATGAAGGCAATCCTCCTGGCCGGCGGCAGCGGCAGCCGGCTGTACCCCCTCACCCGGTCGGTGAGCAAGCAGCTCCTGCCGGTGTACGACAAGCCGGTCATCTATTACCCGCTGTCCGTGCTCATGCTGGCCGGCATCCGGGACGTGCTGGTCATCAGCACGCCCCGCGACACTCCCCGCATCGAGGATCTGCTCGGCGACGGGAGCCGGCTCGGGATGCGGCTCCAGTACAAGGTGCAGCCTGAGCCGGGGGGTATCGCCCAGGCGTTCGTCCTCGGCGCCGACTTCATCGGCACCGACCCGGTCTGCCTGGTGCTCGGCGACAACATCTTCTTCGGCCACGACCTGATGCCGCTGCTGGTAGACTCGGCCGGGGTGACCCGCGGGGCCCGGGTGTTCGCCTATCACGTCAACGACCCGGAGCGGTTCGGGGTGGTGGAGTTCGATCGCCAGTTCCGGGCGCTCAGTCTGGAGGAGAAGCCGGCGAAGCCGCGGTCGAACTGGGCCGTCACCGGGCTGTACTTCTACGACGGCCGGGTGGTCGAGATCGCCAAGGGGCTGAAGCCGTCGGCCCGGGGCGAGCTGGAGATCACGGATGTCAACCTGCACTACCTGCGGGAGGGGACGCTCACCGTCAGCCCGCTCGGCCGGGGTGTGGCGTGGCTGGACGCCGGGACGTTCGACTCGCTGCTGTCGTCGTCCCAGTTCGTGCGGACGCTCGAGGAGCGACAGGGGCTGAAGATCGCTTGCATCGAGGAGATCGCGCTGCTGAAGCGGTTCATCAACCTCGACCAGTTCGCCGCCCTCGCGGCGGGGTGCGCGAAGACCGAGTACGGTGAGTACCTGGCCCGCGTCCTCAAGGAACACCAGGCGTCCGGCGGGTGAGCGAGGCGCCGGGTGGCGGCCGGCGGGCTGGTCCGCAAGGAACCGCCGCGGTTCTAATGTTTAGCCGCGACCCGGAGTCTTCGGAGGGGAGCGCGAGAAAGTTTCTCGCTCCCCTCCGAAGACTCCGGGTCGCGGCTAAACGAGGTTCACACCAGCCCGTGGTGCCCCAGGAATCGTTCGGCGTCGAGGGCTGCCATGCAACCGGTGCCCGCGGCCGAGATCGCTTGCTTGTAGTAGTCGTCGGCCACGTCCCCCGCTGCGAAGACACCTTCCACGCTAGTGTACGTGCGACCCAGCGTCGTCCACTTGATGTAGCCCGTTGGGTGCAGTTCTACCTGATCGCCCAGGAACGCCGTGTTCGGCGTGTGCCCGATCGCCAGGAATAGCCCGGCGGCGGCAACCTCTTCCTTTGCACCGGTCTTGTTGTTCCTCACCCGCACGGCAGTTACGCCCTTCTTGTCGTCGCCCAAAACTTCGTCGACTTCGCAGTGCCACTTGAGGTTGATCTTGGGGTTCGACTTCGCACGCTCTGCCATGATCTTGCTGGCACGCAGCACGTCCCGCCGAACGAGCAGGTCTACCCGGCTGGCGAACTTGGTCAAATAGCCTGCCTCCTCGACGGCCGAGTCACCGCCGCCCACAACCACGATGGGTTGGTTCCGGAATCGTGGCAACGCCCCATCGCATACCGCACACGCGGACACGCCGCGATTCTTGTACTTGTCCTCGCTGGGCATTCCGAGGTAGTTCGCACGCGCTCCCGTGGCGATGATCAGCGTGTGCGCTTCGGTGGTTTGCCCATCGTGCGTGGTGAGTGAGAACGGCCGTTTCTTGAGATCGACCTTCACGACATCCTTCGATTCGATTCGCGTGCCGACCTGGACTGCCTGCTGACGCATAAGCGCCATCAGTTCTGGCCCGTTGATGCCGTGCGTCGGTTGCTCTTTGTCGTCCGTCACCCAATAAGGCTGGTCTTCTTCCTTGAGGGCTGTCTTGAGGTATTGCCGGGTGTCGCCGGCTGGCCACGAGGGGAAGTTCTCGACTTCCGTCGTGAGCGCGAGTTGCCCGAGCGGAAGTGTGCCATTCTCCTGATTCTTCCGGTCGTTGGGGTTGCCCTGGAAGACGAGCGGTTTCAGGTTCGCACGGGCGGCGTAGATGGCGGCGGTCCAGGCTGCTGGGCCGGAACCGATGATGATGACGTTTTCGGGCATGGTTCTGCTTGGTGTTTAGTGTTAAGTGTTTGGTGTTTGGTTGAGCAACGATGATATCCTGTGATGTCGCCACGCCCGACCATGCCACTATTCTAGCTACACGTCTTCCGGCGTGCTGATCGGTGTTGCATTGGTAAACAATCGGCAATCGAGCGGCAATTCCCAACTAAACACGAAACACCAAACACTCAACACCAACCTGATGAACGAACGCCTCACCCACTTCCGCGAAATCCTGCGTTACGTTCCCCGGTTTCGCGACCGGGTGTTCGTGATTGCCGTCGATGGCGCGGTCGTCGAGGACGATAACTTTCCGAATTTACTGCTCGATATCGCATTATTGCGGAGTCTGAGCATTCGGGTCGCACTCGTTCACGGCGCGGCACATCAGGTACGCAAGGCGGCTGAACTCATCAAAATGACGCCATCCGACCTCGATGGCACCGGAATCACCGACAAAGATACGCTTCAGGTGGCGATCAGTGCCGCGAATCGGGTCACGCACGAAATCCTCGAGGGTCTCTCAGCCAATGACCTGCGTGCGGCCTGTCCGAACGCCATCGTCGCATACCCCGCGGGCATCCTCGGTGGTGTCGATCATTTGTTCACGGGAAAAGTGGAGCGAGTTGACGCAGGACTGCTCCAAACCCTGCTGGAACACGACATCATCCCCGTGATTCCGCCCATCGGCATTGACGGCACCGGCAACTCATTCCGTCTGAACTCCGACGCGGTTGCGGTAGAAATCGCCAAGACGCTGCGTGCCGTGAAGCTCATTTACCTGAACACTGAGGGAGGGATTCACGGTGCGGCCGGTGTCGTGCGCCAACTGACCGTGCAGGAAGCGGAAACGTACCTGAAAAAGCACAAGACTGAACTCACACGCGAGACAACCACGAAGCTCACGCACGCGGTCCGCGCTGGGAAGGAAGGGATCGAGCGGGTTCACATCATCGACGGCCGCGATCAGGAAGGGTTGCTCGGCGAAGTGTTCTCGAACGAGGGAATCGGCACGCTGGTGTACGCGAATGAGTACCAGGCGATACGACCCGCTCAGAAGAAGGACGTGCGGGCGGTGTTCAGCCTGATTCAGCAAGGCGTCGAGAACGACGAACTGGTGAAACGGAAGCGGGTCGAGTTGGAGAAGATTATCGGTGACTACTTCGTGTTCGAGGTGGATCGCAATCCGGTGGCGTGCGCCGCATTGCACCTCTACCCCGAGCAGAACATGGGCGAACTCGCGAGCCTCTATGTTGACGACCGCTACGAGAACCAAGGCATCGGCGGGAAGTTGATTCGCTACGCCGAAACGCTGGCTCGCTCGAAAGGGCTCGCGAAACTCTTTTGCCTCTCCACGCAGGCCGTGCCGTACTTCGAGGCGCGAGGATTCGCCATTGGCACCCCGGGCGATTTGCCACCGGCTCGTCGTGAAAAGTACGATCAGAGTGGCCGCATGTCCGCTGTGTTGGTGAAAACTCTGGTGTGAAGGAACTTTCGAGACGCTAACTGACGGCGACTCGTGGGAAAGCCTTGACTCCCTGAGCATGGCGCTCTCTGGTACAATCGTCGCTCTCACTTCGCACAGAGGTATGCGTATGCCCGAGCCGAATCCAGAGCCGACTCGCACTATCGCGCCCTCTTCGTTACCACCCGGTACCTCGAACGGGCCCGAGACGGTTGGTGATCCCACACTCGCGTCCCCGGTGACGCCACACTGCGTTGGCGAGTATGTGTTGTTGGGTGAGTTGGGCCGTGGGGGGATGGGCGTTGTCTATCGCGCTGAAGATCCTCGTTTGAAGCGGGAAGTGGCGTTGAAGGTGATGCTTCCGCAGTTTGCGGCGAACCCGCAAGCGAAGGCGCGGTTCGTTCGAGAGGCTCGTGCTCAGGCGAAGGTCGAACACGATCACGTTGCGGCCATCTTCACAGTCGCGGATCACGATGGGTTGCCGTACATCGTGATGCCGCTGTTGAAGGGGATGACCCTTTACGCGGCATTGCGAGCGAATCCTCGCCCACCCATCAATGAGGTGATTCGAATTGGTCGCGAGGTGGCCGAGGGTCTTGCGGCAGCGCACGAGAAGGGTCTGGTTCACCGCGACATCAAGCCCGCGAATATCTGGCTCGAAGGGAAGAAACTTCGCGTCAAGGTGCTCGACTTCGGCCTCGCACGCATCGCGACCGATGCCGACGCGGAAGGCACAGAGGGGCCGGTCACACGCGAAGGCGCTGTTGTCGGCACGCCCGCTTACATGAGTCCCGAGCAGGGACGCGGGTTGCAGGTCGATGGCCGCACCGACCTGTTCAGCCTGGGTGTGATGCTCTACCAAATGACCACGGGCGAACTCCCGTTCCGTGGATCGACGACACTCGCAATTCTGACGGCGCTCGCGCTCGACAACCCGCCGCCACCCATCACACGAAACCCATCCGTTCCTCCCTCGCTCTCCGATTTTGTGATGCGACTGCTGGCGAAAGACCCGGCATACCGCCCGCCGACCGCCGAGATCGCTGCCGAGGAATTGCGTGCGATCGAAGCCGGGCTCGTGAATGCCGTGCGGGTGATTCCACTCGACGCGCCGCCGATCATCCTGGCGCACGACGGCCCCGATCCGTTCGCCGAACTCGACGCGACCGAGGCGAACTCGGCACCCGACGCGGAACCGGTCGAGGACGCCGAGGATATTCCGGAAGCGATGCCAGTCCGGGCCACGAAGCCGCGTGGCGGCATCCCCATGTGGGCCATCGTCGGTGCTGTGTTGTTGGCCGTTGCAGGCGTCGTGGGATTCGTAGCATCGCAGATGGGAAAGAAACCCGTCGACGTGGCGAAGGAGGAACCCCCACCGGTGCCGGTGAACAGGAATCCCGGCACAAAGAAGGATGCAAAGTCACCCGCCGACGTGCGGACGGTTGTCGCCTGGGCACTCAAGAATGGCGCCGCGGTCTCCAGTGGGGTTCCGGGATCGTTAGTAGCAGTCACCAACCCAGACGACATTTCGGGGACTGTTCAAGTAGTCGACTTTCCAGGTGCGACCGTGGACGATAGCGGTCTCGAGAACCTGCGTCCTCTGCCGGCTCTCTGGAACCTGAGCATGCCCGCCGCGCCGATCACCGACTCGGGCGTCAAGTTGCTCGCGAGCATGCCCCTTGCCAAGTCGCTCAGGAGCCTCGATCTTGTGGGAGCGAACCTGACCGACGCTGGCATCGAGAGTCTCACCGCCTTCACCAATCTCGAATACCTCGGCGTGCGTGGACAGTTCACCTCGGAAGGGCTTGCGAAACTCCGCAAACTCACGAACCTCAAGCGGATCAGTTTTGGCGATTGCGGACTGACCGATGCTCACCTGACGAGTCTGAAAGACCTCCCTCTGGCCTCCATCTATCTCGGATACAACTCGAAACTGACAGGCGAGGGGCTTGCTAACCTCGGTCGGATGGAATCCTTAACCACGTTGGCCTATCCCGGTGTGGCGGTGAAGGACGATGACATGAAGGTATTCGTGAGTGCCATGCCGAAACTCTCGTACCTGAGCCTCACGACACCCGGCACCATCGTTCCAATCACCGACAAGGGGATTGATCAACTCCGTGAGTCTCGTGTCCGGCATCTGGATCTCCAGAATTCTCAATACACAGCCGAGACTGTTACCCCGTTGCCGCGGTGCCTGATTAGCGTGGGTGGCAAGGCGATTGCCGAGCCGTCCGACGCTCACTTCCGTGAGACGGAACGCTTGCTGGGCCGCGGGTGCCACGTCGATGTGCGGCCGGTGGGCGGAGCCGTGATTCGCGTGAAGGCAGACGCCGACTTGCCAGCGGGTCCGTTCGAGTTGACCGGGGTCGCCCGCGTCAGCAACGATTTTCCCTTCACCGATGAAGATCTGAAGCGGCTGGAGGCGACCCCGACGCTGGTGTCACTGGAACTCTCCAGTGCCTCGGTCACGGACGCAGGCATCCGCTCGGTTCTCGCGTCGAAGCGAACCATAGTCCTGCTCTACTTCGGGGGTTCCGCTAATCTGACGGACGAAAGCCTTCGGGCGGCGCGGGAGTGCCCGAACCTGGAGAGCTTCCATCTCGGCGGGTCGAAGGTCACCGACGCGGGGTTGAAGCACGTCGCCGGCCTGACCCGGTTGCACACCGTGGGATTAACGGGGACGGCCGTGACCGACGCGGGCTTGAAATCCCTGGCCGAACTCCCCGCGCTGCGCCACCTGTACCTCGACGACACGTCGGTGTCCGACGTCGGGGTCGCGACACTCTCGAAAATGGCAGGGCTCGTTGAGTTAACCCTGCCGGGCACGCGTGTTAGCGCCGCAGGTTACGAGAAGCTCAAGGTGGCGTTGCCGAAGTGCAAGGTCGTATGGGAAGACCCGAACAGTGCCATCACCAAATCGTTCCTCTGCCGTGCCGGATTCGAGTTCACGCTCCGGATGCCGAACGGCATGGCGATCAACGCGACCAAACCCGAGGACCTGCCGCCTGGGCCGTTCACCGTCACCCGGATCGCGAACGGGTCCGCTGTCCCGATCAGTAACGCGGACCTGCTCCGCCTGTCCGCGCTCCCCGGCGTGGTGAACCTGACCCTCGGCGAGCACCGGCTGACCGACGCCGGCCTCGCCCCGCTCCTGAACTGGAAGGGCTCGCTCCAGTTGATCGCGCTGCGCGGCGGCGCGATCACGGACGAGGGGATGGCGGTCGTGGCTGGCCTGCCGCGCGTGGGCGTCCTCGACCTGATCGGGACCGACATCACCGACGCGGGCGTGGAGCGACTGGCCGGGATGGCGAGCGTCTACCAGTTGGGCCTGAACCGGACTCGGATCACCGACGCCGGACTCAAGCACGTCGCCAAACTCCAATCCCTCGATACTCTCTGGCTGAACGAGACGGCCGTGTCAGACGCGGGAGTCGACACGCTCGGCACGATGAAGGGATTAAAGACCCTCGGACTCCGTGGAACCCAGGTCACCGATGCCGGGTTCAAGCGACTCAAGGAATCGCTGCCAAATTGCACGATCGACTGGGAAAACTCGCATCGCCAGGTCGCGAAATTGTTCCTCGAACGAGCCCCGTATCTTCCGGGGGTTGGTGGGTTCAAGGTCAATTTGACACTCGCGGATGGCAAGAAGATTACTGTCACCAAGGCCAGCGACTTGCCCGTCGAGTCGTTCACCCTGGTCGGCTTCTCGATTAACGGTCCGCAGTACCCCGCCTTGACCGATGCGGACCTGAAACTTCTCGAAACCACACCCACGCTGAAATTTTTCTCCGCCCCCGGGGTCACGATCAGTGAGGCCGGGCTTCGTTCCCTGCTGGTATCGAAGACGAGTCTCACCTCCCTTTACCTTGTCAACAGCGTGATCGGCGATGACCACTGCAAGATTATCGGCGAGTTCACGGAACTGGACGACCTGAACGTCGGGGCCGCCGGGTCGAAGATCACCGACGCTGGCCTCGTGCACCTCTCGCGGTTGGCGAATTTGCGAGTTCTGGGCCTGAAGGGGGCTGCCGTCACCGATGCGGGGCTTAAACACCTGGCGTCGCTCCGGTTGGACAGATTTCTAGACTTGAGCGACACGGCCGTCACCGATGCCGGGGTCGAGACCCTGGCCGGGATGGCACACCTCGGGACGGGGAACGACGCGACAATCGACCTCACCGGCACTCGCGTCACCGAAGCCGGCGCAAAGCGGCTCCAGACCGCGCTGCCGAAGGCCCAGGTGAGGTGGGAGTCTACCGACCGCGCCGCAGCTTCCTCGCTCCTGAAACGCGAGGGGTTTGAATTGGCATTAAAACTCCCCGACGGCAAACAAGTCCGGGTCAAGAAACTCACCGACTTGCCCGCCGGACCGTTCACACTGGTGGCGGTCGCGAACTACAGCGGGGCTCCGGCCCTCGGGAACGCCGACATCCAGCGGTTCGGGCAACTTACCGGGTTGACCGGGATCAACGTCGGGAACCACCAGGTGACCGACGCAGGGCTCCTGCCACTTCTCAACCTCAAGAGCACCCTGCGTACCCTCCACCTGCCGTACGGCAGGATCGGGGACGAGGGGGCGAAGGTGCTCGGGCAGCTCACCGAACTCCGGCAACTCGCAGTCGGCGCAACCAAGGTGACGGATGCGGGACTTGCTGACTTGGGCCGTCTCACGAAAGTCACGAACCTGGGTCTGAATGGCTTACCGATTACTGACGCTGGGCTGAAACAACTCGCGGCGTTAGCCGACCTCACTTCGGTGGATCTCAACAACACCAACGTCACGGACGCCAGTGTCGAAACACTCGCCGCGTTCAAGCGACTCGCGGTCGTGCGAGTGAATATCACCAAGATCACGGCAGCGGGCGCGAAGAAACTCGCCGCAGCTCGCCCGGACATCCAGATCTTCCACGATAGCGGTGTGCTCGAGCCCACAAAGAAACCATGATCGGGTCGCGCGCAATCTTCTCCGGTCGCGCTTCCGCTCACGCCAACATTCCGTAAACTATTATGCGGTGTGCACACCGCACCGCGACTCTCCACCCCGAAGGGCTTTTCCAAGGATTCCGTCGTCATGGCCGCACCGACCTCGACCCCAACTACCGTCCCCACTGGCACCCCGATGAGTGGGTCAGACATTCTCGTCGAGGCTCTCATTCGCCACGGAGTCGATACCGTCTTCGCCTACCCAGGCGGGGCGAGCATGCCCATTCACCAGTCGCTTACCAAGGTTACCGACCGACTTCGCACCATCCTTCCCCGCCACGAACAGGGCGGCGGCTTCATGGCGCACGGCTACAGCCGCACCACCGGCAAGGCCAGCGTTTGCGTCTCCACCAGCGGCCCCGGCGCGACGAACTTCGTCACCTGTCTGGCCGACGCGAAGATGGACTCGATCCCAATGATCGCCATCACCGGGCAAGTGTCCACCAAGGTTCTCGGGAACGATGCGTTCCAGGAAACCCCGATGGTGGAAATTTGTCGCGGCATCACGAAGCACCACTACCTGCTGACCCGCGTCGAGGACATCACCCGCGTGATGAAGGAGGCGTTCCACATCGCCACCACCGGTCGCCCGGGGCCGATCATCATCGACGTGTGCAAGGACGTGCAGCAGAACACGACCATCCCGAACTGGGACGTTGCGATGGATCTGCCCGGCTACCGGCCGATGCGGAAGGCTCGCCGCGCCGAACTCGAACCGATCGTTGCGGCCATTCGCGCGAGCAAGAAGCCGTTCATCTATGCGGGCGGCGGTATCACGCACGCCAACGCGGCTGCGGAGTTGAAGGAGTTCGCTGAACTCACCGGTATCCCTGTTGGCCTCACCGTTCACGGGCTCGGCAACTTCCCGTCGGACCATTATCTGTGCCTACAAATGCTGGGCATGCACGGCACCGTGTACTCGAACTACGCGGTGAATGAAGCCGATTTGCTCATCGCGCTGGGTGTGCGATTCGACGACCGCGTGACGGGCAAACTCACCGAGTTCGCCAAGCACGGCAAGATCGTCCACATCGACATCGACAAGAGCGAGATTCACAAGAACAAGTTCGCCCACATCCCCGTTCACGGCGACGTGAAGTTTGCACTCTCGGAACTGAACGCACTGCTCCGCGAAGACAAGAACGCGGACCTGACCGGTGGCGGTCGCTACGGCGACTGGTGGCGGCAGATCGACGCCTGGCGTGAGTCGGATCCGTTGAAGTTCACGGACCCGGGTAAGAACATCATCCCGCAGTACGCCATCAAGCGGTTGTGGGAGATTCTGAAGGAACGGAAGCAACTCGACGACACGATCATCACAACGGGTGTGGGCCAGCACCAGATGTGGTCGGCTCAGTTCTTCCCGTTCAACAAGCCGCGTAAGTGGATCACCAGCGGCGGCCTTGGCACGATGGGATTCGGTCTGCCGGCGGCACTCGGGGCTAAGGTGGCTTTCCCGAACAACCTCGTCATCGACATCGACGGCGACGGCAGCTTCCTGATGAATGTGCAGGAACTCGCGACCGCACACGCCGAGAAGATTCCCGCCAAGGTGCTGCTACTGAACAACCAGCACCTTGGCATGGTGATGCAGTGGGAAGACCGGTTCTTCGGCTCGAACCGTGGGCACACATACCTCGGCGCAGGCGAAGACAAGGCACCGTACCCCGACTTCGTGAAGATCGCGGAGGGCTTCGGAGTTCAGGGCAAGAGCGTCGTTGCCCGTGCGGACCTGGACGCGGCTCTAATTGAGATGATCGAGAGCAAGGGGCCGTACCTGCTGAACGTGCATGTTCCGCACCAGGAACACGTGCTGCCGATGATCCCCGGTGGCATGAGCGTGAAAGACATCATCAAGGCGTGATTGCGACGATTCCGGATTGATTCTTCGCCGCTTGCGGCATCGCACTGCCACCTGGCAGTGCGATGCCGCAAGCGGCGAATTTCATTCCCGATACGGAAGTTTCATCGCGGGTGCAGTGTGTGAAGGGATATACGAAAAAATGGCTTTGGCCCAGTCCGGTTAGCACCCCGTTTCACGGTTTGTTGTCCCAGACCACGACGCAGTCCGGTCGGGCCTCTCGGAACTTCGCCACGCCCGCTGCGGTGACGTTTGTCTTGGTGATCGTCAATTTCTTGAGACTGGGTACCTTCGCCAGGTGTGTGAGTGCCTCGTCGGTGATGGCGGTTTCTCCCAGGTGAATGTCGGCCAGTTTGGGACATTTCTGCAAGTGTACAACGCCCCGGTCGCCAATGAGGGTGTTGTAGAGGCCCAGCTTTTCCACATCCGGCCACGGCGCGGCATTCGCCAGGAAGTCATCACCAATCGAGGAGAAAGCCAGGCGTAGGTTTTTGAGCTTTGTCCAGCTTTGCATCGTCTCGGCACACCCATCGGTCAGCTTCCAGCTTGTGAAATCAGCTTCTTCGATGGGTTTCCCGGCCAGCGGCTTCAAGTCCTCATTCGTGAATTGAACTCCCCAACACATGAGATGGCGGAGTTCGTTGGCATCCTTGAGACGCGCAAGCGTGCGGCCCGTGATCGCGGTCGCGCCCAAATGCACCGTTTTTAGCATCGGACAATTTTCTAGCCAGTCCAGGTCGGCGTCGAAGAACAGCGAATCGTACAGGAACAAATCCTCGAGATGAACGCACCAGCGTAGCGGCTCGAGTGGCCGCAACCGGCCCGTTTGCTTGACACCCTCGAGATAGACGGTTCTCATGAGGAACGGATCTTTGGGCAGCGGACCGTGTGGCTCCACTCGCAGGTCCTGCCCGTTCAGTCCGACCCGTACGACGCTTCCGAGTTTGCGCATGGCGGTTGCCGCGGCAAAATCGTATGCCTGCTGGAATTCCAGTGTGGCGGGCTTTGAGGCAGTCGCCAACGTTCCCAGAGGAAGGGCTTGATACTGTACCTGGCGGAAGAACGCCGTTTCGGTGCGAGCGCGGTCGTGTAGTCCCAGGTCGGGCCGCCCCGGAGGCAAGTCAACGTCCAGATCGGCGGCGAGTACCCGCTGCCCGTTTGCAAACGTCCACGCGCGGTTACCGATTGTCGCCAGAGCCAACTCGAACTCTTCATCATCGTTGAAGTTCGGGTAGGTCTTCGTTACGAGAGGCCGCCAGCGTGGCCCCATGCGACCCAGGCAGAAATGTCCCTGGCCGTTGTAGCACGCCGAGACGTTGCCCAGTTCGGAGGCTCGCAACTTCAAGTTCAAGTTGCGGTCCCCGTCCGGCAGACCCGTTTTGCGTACCCGAGCGCGGAAGATCGCATCGGAAGCCGGGAGCACCGGAAACCTCAGTTGCCCGGCCTTGATCTCAACGGTTCCATCAAAGTACGCGTACGCCCCCTGTCGACTCCGCTCCGGGTTCGCGTTGACCAAAGCATCGAATTCCTTCGGACCGGGCACCAGGTCGATCCACTGGCCGGTGGCGAACTCGTCGTAATCGGCTGCAGTCCTGACGAGACGCGTGGACTTGGTCTGCGGTATGGCCTCGGCAGGTGGGACATTTGAAGCCACGGGAGTGCCGGTCTGCGGTTCCACCCCCGCCCGATTTGGAGATCTTTCGGGCCACAGTGCCGCGGCCAGTGCCCCCACTACCAGCAGCAGGAATGCTCCCACCACGGCGTACCGACGCCCGCGGCGTCGGGGGGGTGCCTCTCGTTCGTGCGCCGCGGCGGCCGGCGATTCGGGCACGGCCGGCGACTTCGGCACGAGGTCCGGCGGCAGTTCGACCCGGCCGTACTGTCGCAGACTCGCCTCCCAGTGGGCGAAGAGGTCTGCCACCTCCCGAGCCGACTGGAACCGGTCCTCGGGTCGTTTGGCGTGCAACTTCGCGATGGCTGCGCAAAGCCCGTTGGAGACGGTTGGGAGAATTTCTTGGATGGGACGCGGCGTCTCGTCCGCCACGCGCTTGAGCACGGCAACCGTCGTAGCGGCTCGGAACGGCGGACGCCCGCTGACCATCTGGTACAGGACGCTGCCCAGGCTGAACAGGTCGGCGCGGTGGTCCAGCGGCAACCCCTGGGCCTGTTCGGGTGCCATGTACATCGGCGTCCCGGAGATGACCCCCGAGCGGGTCAGGCTGGCGTCGTCGGCGGCCCGGGCCAGCCCGAAGTCGGTGATCTTCACCCGTGGTTCGGCCCCCGACTCGATCAGGATGTTGCCCGGCTTGATGTCGCGGTGGATCAACCCCTTCTCGTGCGCTGCGGCGAGGCCCGCGGCCATTTGCCGGCCCAGGTGCAATACCTCGGGCAGTTCCAGCGGCCCGGTCCCGTCCATCTTGTCTTTGAGCGTCGGCCCGTCCACGTACTCCATCACCAGGTACGGGAGCGGGCGCTCTTCAACGGCGTACACCTGCACGACGTTCTCATGCTTGACGGCCGCGGCGGAGCGAGCCTCTCGCAAGAACCGCTTGCGGGGCGGCGACGTGGCGGCCAGTTGCGGGTTCAGCACCTTGATCGCCACGTGGCGGTGCAACCGCTCGTCGAAGGCCCTGAAGACGAGTCCGAACCCGCCTTGCCCCAGCAACTTCTGGACCTCATAGTGGCCGAGCGTCCCCAGGCTCCCTGGTTTCAACGGCGGGCTGAGGAAGTTCAGGTCGGGAGCGGCGTCCTCTTCGGTGGACCCCGTGTCGGCCGTCCCGGTCAGGTCAAGCGTTTGGGTCGGGCCAGTGTTGGGCGTCGGGCGGAGTTGTTCCGGGGCGGGCACGTTCAGGAACTGACTCGCGGCGTCGTGGGAGGCGAGCAGAGCCTCGACCCGCTCCCGCAGCGTGGCATCATCGCCGCAAGCCCGGTCCAGGTAGGCCCGACGTTGTGCCGAGTCGGGATGTTCCAGCGCACCCTCGAAAAGCTCGCGTTCGTTCATGGTGTCAGACCTCACCGTTCCCCACGATGATTGGCAATTCGCGTCTTTCAGATACTAATGCGCCATCAGCCGTCAAACCTCGCCACGAAAAATGCTTCTGGTCGTCACCTGTCGCCCCGGAGTTCCCGGTGCAACCAGGCCCGAGCGTAGGCCCACAGGCGGTCCGTCGTGCGGGAGGAAATCCCCATCGCTCGGCCGACCTCCGTCAGAGGCAGGCCCGCGAAGTACCGGAGGCGTACCAGTTCGGCGGCCCGCGGCTCGGTGGCGGCGAGTTTGTCGAGGGCCTCGTCCCGCGCGAGTACGTCCTCATGGAGTTCTGGGGCGGGGCTGTCCACCTCGTCCGGGTCCAGGCGGTTCAGGTCGCCACCCCGCTTCAGCCGTTTCTTGCGGCGGGCGGATTCGACCAGGATCCGCCGCATGGCTTCGGCGGCAGCGGCGAAGAACTGCGAGCGTCCGGACCACCCGTCCGGGCGGTCGCCCCCCAGCAGCCGGAGGTACGCCTCATGGACCAAGGCGGTTGGCTGGAGGGTTTGCCCCGGCTTTTCATGGGCCAAGCGGGCGGACGCGAGTTGCCGCAACTCGTCGTAGACGAGAGCGAGTAACTCGGCTGCTGCCGGCGGGTCGCCAGTAGAGGCGGCATCCAGCAAGCGGGTCACATCGGACATGGGTAAATTTGCAAATTGGATTGATCGTAGTTTCAGTACATTCGTGACTGAGGATCCGTCGAGATAACCGCCCTCATCTTTGCAGGCTGCAAATCGTAGACACTATACATTTCCAATTGCTGGTGGTACACAGGTCGTGTTGCGTCTGAGTCAGATCATGCCGACGCGATCGATCTTCGATTCCAGGCCGATGCGACTGGATGCCACTTCCTCTTTTGTACCATTTGGCGACGCGCAGAAAACCTACTTCCCAATGCAAAACCTCGAGAAGATGCGATCGAGCAGGTCGTTCGTGTAGACCGCGCCGGTGACTTCCCCCAGTTGATCCAGAGCGGCACGCAACGTTGCCGCGACCAGTTCCGGCGGGTCGTTGCTCGCGAGGTTTTCGTGCGCTGCACGCAGGTGATCGACGCACGTCGCAATGTGGTGCCGACAGCGGCTCTGACTCGGGGCGAGTGCTGGTCGGGTGAGCGAGGCGACTTGCTCCGTGAGAACGCCACGAAGAGTTACAGTGCCACCGGGGACGGAACAGGGTACTGGCGAGCGGGGCGGCGTAAGCCCCCCGAGTTCAGGTGTTCGCACGACCTCGGGGGGCTTACGCCCCCCGCTCGCCAAGTCGCATTTCGTTCGCACGCGGATCACGTCCGCACCGGTCGCGGTTAGTCGTGCGGTGTCCTCGGAGTTGAACTCGCCTCGTTCATCGCACCACAGAATCACGTCGGCTTGCGCGGTTGCGTCGCGGCCGAGTCGCTGAGCCTGCTCCTCGATCGTGTCGGTCGAATCCTGCCAGCCGGCCGTGTCGATCAGTTCGACGTTCACGCCACCGAGGTCGAGTTGCTTCGTGAGGTAATCGCGGGTCGTGCCCGCAATCGAACTTACCAGTGCATCGCCACCGGCCAACGCATTGAACAGGCTACTCTTCCCTGCATTCGGCAACCCCACGAGCGCGACCCGCACAGGCCGACCGGAAACCGTGCGGTCATCGAGTTGGTGAAGCAGCGCGGCAAGTTGCGACGTGGCTGCGTCGATGCGTGAGAGGGTTTCCGACCGACCGACGAACTCGATGTCCTCGTCCGCGAAGTCGAGGGCCGCTTCGAGGTCCGCGAGCAGGTTCAGCAAATCGTCGCGCAGGACCGCGAGCGGCTGCGAAACGCCGCCCGCGAGTTGCGTCAGCGCTGTTCGCAGTTCGGCGTCGGTGCCCGCTTCGATGACGGCGTGAACGGCCTCGGCACGCGGCAAATCCTTCTTCCCGGCCAGGAATGCTCGCAGCGTGAATTCGCCAGCCTGGGCGGGTCGCGCACCCGCATTCAGCAGGTCCGCGACAAGCCGCTCCACGAGTGGCGGCGAGCCGATGGTGTGGACTTCGGCAAGATCCTGCCCCGTGTACGATCGCGGTCCTGCGAAGAAGTACAGTGTCGCGGGCAACGGCGAATGCACACCCGTGAGACGAAGCGAACCGGGACGTGCGTAGCCGCGACGCGGAGTCCTCGGAGCGGAGCGCGACGGGCTGAACGTTTGATCGATCACCGCGAGCGTGCGTGGCCCGCTGATCCGCACGATGGCTCGCGCACCCGAGCCGGGAGCCGACGACACCGCGACGATTGTGTCTTCTGGATGCGGTAACGCAGACTTCTCGAACGACATCACGCCTCCCGATTCGTACACCGGCATTATCCGCAATGACTGCACGTAGGGACACACCATGACCGCTGCCGACGCTTACGCTGAACTGATTCGCCGCAGTAAGGAACTCGGGGTACTGAATTCCTGCGCCGCCGTGCTGAGCTGGGACCAGCACACGTACATGCCAAGGAACGGGGCCGGGCTTCGTGGCGAACAGATGGCTTTCCTGGCCTCGCTCTCGCACCAGAAGTTCACCGACCCCAAGAACAACGAGTTGCTTTCGACGATCGAAGGTTCCGATCTCGCCAAGGATCCCGAGGCCGACGCGACCGCCAACGTCCGGGAGATTCGGCGGGCTTACGACCGCGCCACGAAGATTCCGGCCTCGTTGGTCGATGAACTGGCCCGCGTTACCACCGCGGCACAGCAAGCCTGGGAACACGCGAAGAAGGCCAACCACTTCGCCACATTCCGGCCGCACCTCGAACGGATCGTCGAACTGAAACGCCAGGAAGCCGACGCGGTCGGGTACAAGGATCACCGCTACAACGCACTGATTGAAGAGTACGAACCCGGAACCACGGTCGCGGAATTGAAGGAACTGTTCGCGGGGCTCACCAAGCAACTCGTCCCGTTGATTCAGAAGGTTGCCGACAGCCCGAAGAAGCCCGATCGCAGTATCCTTGAGCGCGAGTTCCCCGTCGATCGACAGAAACTGTTCGCGGAATCGGCCGCGGCCTCGCTGGGTTTCAACTTCGCGGCCGGTCGGCTCGACACCACGGCGCACCCATTCTGCTCCGGGTTCGGGCCGGGCGACTGCCGGATCACCACGCGATACAACCCGCGGTTCTTTTCCGAAGCGTTTTTCGGGGTGATGCACGAAACCGGCCACGCGCTCTACGAACAGAACCTGCCGGCCGAACACTTCGGCACCCCGCTTGGCGTCGCATGCTCGTTTGGCATTCACGAATCGCAATCGCGACTGTGGGAGAACCAGGTCGGCCGTGGCCGCCCGTTCTGGCAGCATTTCTTCCCACGACTTCAGCAGGCGTTTCCCGCCGCACTTGCTGACGTGAGTCTGGACGCCTTTCACTTCGCGATCAACGATGTGAAGCCGTCCCTCATTCGGGTGGAAGCTGACGAGGCAACGTACAACCTACACATCGCTTTACGGTTTGAACTGGAGTTAGCATTGCTGTCGGGGGATTTGACAGTTGTCGATCTTCCGGACGCGTGGAATACCCGGTTTACCTCGTTGTTCGGGCTGACTGTGCCTGATGATGCACGTGGTTGTCTGCAAGATATCCACTGGAGTTTTGGTGGGCTGGGTTACTTCCCAACCTATACCCTTGGGAATTTGTATGCCGCTCAGTTCATGGCTGCCGCGAAACATCAATTGGGGGCAGAAATCCTGGCGGATGATATGCGTCGAGGCGATTTTGGTCGTCTGAAAGAATGGCTAGTAAAGAATATACACCGGAATGGTCAGCGATATCGAGCGGGTGAATTGTGCCGGCGTGCGACAGGAAGTCCTCTATCGCCGGAATCTTTCGTGCAATACCTTAATGAAAAATGTGCAGAGTTCCACGGTGTGTGCTAAACTTGCGAATGACTGTTTGGTTCGTCACGAGTCTTGTGCCTCATACTACCGGCAAACTCCGCTTCGATTTCACCAATCGAACCCCGGTAAGTGGATTCACTGGCACAGGATGTGCATTGCCCCTGGCAGGGGTCGTGTTACCCCTGCTCGCCCCCAACGGGAACTCCTGACGTCATGCTTCCTACCAGTACCCAAGACGCCCGTGAAACATCGGACGACGTGAAGGGCACTGTGTCCGCGCAAGCAGCCGACACTCAGACCCTTCCGCACCTCCAACGGGAGATTCCAACTCCCCCCCCAAGTGAACCCGCGCCGCCGCCAGAAACTGGCACGCGAGTCGGAACCTACGTGCTGCGCGAAAAGCTCGGTGAGGGCGTATCGTGCCACGTGTTCTGCGGTTGGGACGAGGCATTGAAATGCCGCGTCGCCATGAAAATCCTCAACTGGGCGAACGTCTACGATCGTTCCGCCGCGATGAAACAACTTCGGATGGAGGCCGCGGCACTTGCCCGCGTCAAGCACCCCCTCGTCGTGCGGTTCATCGACTTCGGCTTCGACCCACGCTGGCCGTACCTGGTGACCGAATTCTTCGATGGTCAACCACTGGGCGAACTCCTTCGCTCGGGTGGTGCGTTGCCGCCGGCCTGGTCGCTGTACATCATCTCGCAAATGGTTGATGCTCTCGGGGCTTGCTGGCGGTCGGGCCTCGTTCACCGCGATGTGAAGCCCGACAACATCATGATCGGGGCGAACGGAGCCATCAAACTCATCGACTTCGGCTTGGCCAAGGCCGATGCGCTTCAAGCCGCTCGCGAGAACCTCGGGGCAGAGTTGGCGGGCACTGCTGCCTACATCTCACCCGAACAGGCCAAGGACGCAAGCATCGTCGATCACCGAGCCGACATCTACTCGCTGGGCGTGACACTCTATGAAGCGCTCACAGGTCGATTGCCGTTTGAGGGCCGCAACCGGATGCAGGTGATTTTCCAACACCTGAACACCGCACCCATCCCCCCGGCGCAGCGAGTCCCCGGACTTCCCGCACTTGCCAGCGACGTCTGCCTGTGGATGCTTTCCAAGGATCCGAACGACCGGCCGCAAAACTACGAAGAGCTTCGCCAGGCGTTCGACACTGTCATGAGCGTTGTCCGCTGATTCGACAAGAGATGCTACCAAAGCAAACACCTCCCGAGCACTCGGGAGGTGTTTGCTTTGGTAAGGGTACCGACATCTGGTGGGCGTTGTAATGTCGACTGCGATTGTGTAGCCTGCGGGTGGTTGTGAGGAACGCACAAGATGGCCTTTACCACTCTGAACGACCTGCTCACCCGCTTCGTGGATTACCCACCCGAGCGGATTCGGCTTCGCCCGGCACCGGGGACCGCCACGAAACAAGACGTGCTCGACATCGACCGCACCGAGGGCAAACTCTGCGAACTTATCGACGGCGTCCTTGTGGAGAAGGCCGTGGGATTCAAAGAATCACTCCTGGCGGCGTATCTTATCGAACTTCTTGGTCCCTTTGTTCGCAGTCGTAAACTGGGAATCGTTCTCGGCGCAGACGGAACAGTTGAGTTGTTTCCCGGTCAGGTTCGCATCCCGGATGTGGCTTTCTATTCGTGGGCCAAGTTGCCCGGTGGTCGTGCGCCCACCGATCCAATTCCGGAGTTGCATCCCGATCTCGCCATTGAAGTTTTGTCGAAATCGAATTCACGCGGCGAGATGTTCGGTAAGCGGAAGGACTACTTCTTCGCCGGTGTAAGGTTGGTGTGGCTTGTCGATCCTCGCACGGAGACGGTTGCGGTTTATACCTCACCCGAGGATGTCACCACGTTAACGATTGCTGATACGCTCACTGGCGGTGATGTGTTGCCGGGCTTCACGGTCTCGGTTGCGGATATCTTCACCGCCGATCAACGTCCAACCTTGTGAACACCAACAGCCCGAGACAAAAGTCCTGGGCTGTTGTGCGATAGCAAGGCTCTCCCCGTCACCGCTGGTAGATCGGCAGCACAGCCTTATCAAGTTGGAGAATTGCCAGGTTCACGGCGGTCGAGAACACGGGGCCAACAAACCCGCTGCTCCACATGCCGGTTTTGTCCTGCTGTTCGACGAGGTATGGGTACATCGCGGCCTTGAACTTGGACCACGTCAACCAGTCGGCCTTGTCCTCTTTCGGGAACATGACGCCGTACTTGTCGTCGCCCAGCACGTACACGAATTGCGCGAAGTAGTAGCTCTGGTACTCGTCGTGAGCGACCCGGCCCTTGGCGAACGGCACTTTCTCCTTGCAGAACTTCACCCACTTCTTGGCCAACTCGCCCTTGTACTGCCCCGCGCTGAACGAACCGGCCACTGCAGCTACCGTCAGGGGCGGGCGTTCCTGGCCATTCGTGGCTTTGCCGTTCGAGCTGATGTAGCTGTAGATGATCCCGCCGTTCGGTGTCGTACAGGCTTCGAGATAGGCCAGCGCCTTGTCGATCGTTTCCTTCGGGACGCCAATCCCGGCGTTTCGAGCCGCCCGAAGCGCCTGGAGTTGCGTGACGGTGATGGAACCCTCGTCGATCCCCGAGTCGGCGGCGCTGGTGTAGCCCCACCCGCCGACCATCGCCGTTCGGCCGTCCTCGAACGTGTGCTTCTTGCTCGACTGAGCCTTGGCGCTGAACTCCGCGGCCTTCTTGATGGCCTGTTCCAGTTTGTCTTGCTGGTCCTTGTCTTCCGATTCGCCGTATGCACTCGCGAGGAACATGGTGGCGAAGCCGTGACCGTGCATGTAGCTGCCGAAGTCGCCGGGGTTCTGGTTGAACGCGAGCAAACCGTTCGGTTGCTGGGCCTTTTTGATGCACCAGTCCACGGCCTTGGCGATCTGCTCGGAGTACTTCCCTTCCTTGAGGTTACTCCCCTCCATCATCAGTGCCATGCCGGCGAGCCCGGTCATGGCGACCTGATAGGCTCCGTTGTTCCCTTCCCAGTGACCGTCGGCGGCTTGAGCTTTTTTAAGCCATTCGAGCCCTTTATCGACGGCATCCTCAACCTGCTTCTTCTCGTCGGCCTTGGGATCGGCGAACCCTACGCCAGGGATTCCGACGCTGGCTCCGAGGGTACCGGCCGCGGTTGCGAGGAAACGACGGCGAGTCTGGGCGGAAGCGCTGAGCGGGTTCTGGGCGATCATGGCTCGTCTCCTCGAGAGGCCGCGCGTTCGTTCGCGGTTGTTGAAGAGACGACCCGCAGAGTGAAGTCTCACACGGATCAGAGAGAAGGTCGAAGTGTGTTACAACCCCGTGACACTGGGATCGCTTGAAATGCAAGAGCCAGCGAGGGTCGCTCGCTGGCTCTGTGAAAATGGTCGTTCGTATCCCGCAGATCAGCGCTGATAGATGGGCAGAATGCCCTTTTCCAGTTGGAGGATGCAGAGGTTCACCGAGGTCGTGAACACGGGGCCGATGAAGCCGCTGGTCCACGCGCCGCTGGACTTGTCCTGTTGGCCCACGAGGTACGGGTACATCGCCTCTTTGTACTTCGTCCACGTCATCCAGGTGGACTTGTCTTCATTCGGGAACAAGCCGCCGTAGCGGTCATCGCCGAGGACGTACATGAACTGTGCGAAGTAGTAGCTCTGGTATTCGTCGTGTGCGATGCGGCCCTTGGCAATGGGGATCTTTTCCTTGCAGAACTTGATCCACTTCTTTGCCAGGTCGCCCTTGTACTGCCCGGCGCTGAACGAGCACGCGACTGCGGCGGCGGTGATCGGCGGCCGTTCGGAGCCGTTCATTGCGGTCCCGTTCGCGTAGCTGTAGATGAGCCCGCCGTTTGGCGTGGTGCATGCTTCGAGGAACGCGAGGGCCTTGTCCATCACCTCTTTCGAGACGGCGATCCCTGCGTTGCGAGCGGCTCGCAACGCCTGAAGTTGCGTGACCGTGATGGAGCCTTCATCGCCGCCACCGTTCTCGGCTGCGCTGGTGTAGCCCCATCCGCCGATATCCACGGTCTTTCCGCCGCCGACGGGGTGCTTCCGGTTGATCTGGGCCTTCGCGGTGAAATCGCACGCCTTCTTCACGGCCTTTTCGAGTTTGGCTTGCTGCTCTTTGTCTTCAGCTTCGCCGTAAGCGCAGGCAAGGAACATGGTGGCGAAGCCGTGCCCGTGCATGTAGCTGCCAAAGTTGCCGTTCTGGTTGAAACCCAGAAGGCCGTTTGGTTGTTGGCCTTTCTTCAAGTACCATTCCACGGCTTTCGTGATCTGTTCCGAGTACTTGCCTTCCTTGAGGTTGCTACCTTCCATCAGGAGTGCCATACCGGCCAGTGCGGTCATCGCCGTTGGGTAGGCTTCGCCCTGACCACCCCAGTGACCATCGGCGGCCTGATTACGCTTGAGCCATTCAAGCCCCTTATCGACAGCGTCTTCGACTTGCTTCTTGTCTTCCTTGGTCGCGGCCTGACCAGCAAACCCCAAACCCTGAATTCCAGCGGTTGCTCCAAGAGCACCGGCAGCGGTCGCGAAGAACCGCCGGCGGGACACCGGATCATGGGGGAATATCTGTGGGGTATTCAAGGTCCAACTCCTCATTATCAACCGCGCAAGGCGGGGGGGATCAATTACAAGACGATCCGCAACGGGATGTCTCACACAAATTCGGAGAGGAGAGAACGGAGAGGAGTGAGCCGACCTACTTGATGGGCGCGTCGCGCTCGGCAAGTACGGCCAGTTCGGTCAGCTTGGCGGCGGTTACGCCAATTCGTTCGAAACACTCTGCCACGATGCTGTTAGGAGTGGTGAACAGTGTGATGAGCAGATCCATCGGGGTCACGTTATGGCGACCGCAATCGCCGGCACGCCCGTGTGCGTCGCGGAGGAGGCGAATCACATTGTCGGAGAGAAATTCACGATTCAACAGCAACGGTGGGATCGGTTCGGCATTCTGCTGCGAGAATAATTCTCGGAATTGGTCAAGAAGGCCCGGCAGATCGGCCCCGAGACGGCCCGCCCACTTGGAGACGCCGTAGTCAGGTGCGGCGAGGAGGCCCATGAATAGGTGGGGGGTCCGGACGCTATCCCAGTTGGTCGAACGGGTGAGTGAGAGGGCTTCCCTCAACACGCGGGCCGTCGGCTCATCCAGGATATCCGGGCGGAGACGTCCACTGGGCAAGAATATATCGTCCACGGTTCGGCTCATTCCCGTCTCGGCGTCCGTTGAAACCGTACACGGTCGTGGATCTGTTCGCGGCTGGGCCTTTTCAGATTATGTCGCGCCAACGCGCGGTCCGCAAGTCAGGCTCTTCCGACTACTAACAGTTTTTCCCCTTGCTCCACTTTCAGTTCCGTCCGAACATGAATCACACCGGCCGCTGAGCCGGCGACGATCGACAACTCAGGGGGTTGTGATGCATCGGGCCTGGTGTGCTGGACTTCTCTTACTTCTCGCGTGCTCGCTGGCGCCGGGGCGATGGGCTGACGACACTCCCAAATCGACTGCAGAGGTGTCGGTTACCGATCTGGACGGCAAGCAAGCCAAAGTCGCCGGCGCAAAACTGACCGTGGGCACTCGCCGGTTGGCCTGGATCGCGGGCCCAAAGGGCACACCAGACGAGAAACTCGGGCCGCTGGCTCTCAAGGTTCGCGAGGCGGAATCGACCACCCTCGTTGATGGGGTGCTCACGCTGATCCCCGCCGCGAGCGTGGAATCCGCAAAGTACGACTACGAGAAGTTGAACGTCAGCCTGACCCTCAAGGGTTGGAAGGACCCAATCGTTGGCACGCTCCAGTACAAGGGGCTGAACACGCTCGGGGTCGCGGGAACCGTTGACGGCAAGGCCACGACGTTCACCGCGGGGGTTCCCGGGAAGGCGGCGGTGAAGACCGTGACGTTTCCCGATCCGAAGCCACTCCCGGCAGCGAAGGCGGGTGGGGCGGTGTGGGCGGTGCAAATCGTTCAGAAGGAGCCGAGCAACCCCACGCTGAAAGTCCGCAATCTGAAGGTGCTTTACCACTATCCCGATGGAAGTGAGCGTCTTGCCAGCGAGCTCCCGGTTCGGAAGGGGCCGGCGATTCCGCTCGACGAGAAGTTGACGCGGTTCGAAGTGCTGGCGAACGACACGAATACGCATTTCGCGGCTGCTGAGGTCGAGGTTGGCGGTGCCCCCGAGAAGCTGGTCATCATCCCGCTCGCGGTGGAGCAGGACAAGAAGGTCGGCACGATCGTGGGTTTACTCGGTGAGATCGATACCGGCTACAAGTTGTTCCCGCTCCATACGATCAAGAATATCTCGCCTGCAAGTAAATAGTTGGTATACGGGGGGCTCCTGTCCCCCGCTTGCATTCCCTGTTTCCTGGTCGGCAGTTACGCCCGCAATGACCACATACAATCAGGCCGAACTCGCGGAAGCTCTTCTCCAGGAGATTGGGGACGCTCTGTTCCTACTCGATCCGGAGACCGATCAACTCATTGAGGTGAACCCCGTCGTCTTGCGGCTCACTGGGTTCACGCGACACGAACTCCTCCAACTTCCGGCGACGCATCTCTTTCGATATGAAGCGGTCGGCGGTGTGCAGCGGCTTCGTTCGGCGTTCACCAAAACGATGGTGTTCCATGGGCAAGACGGGTTCCTCCTGCGAACGAAAGAAGACGCCTGGATTCCGGTGAACCTGACCGTATCGCGGTTGCACCTCACGCCAGCGGCGCTAGGCCTCATCATCGCGCGCGACGACCGTGAACGGAGGCAGGCATTCGCGCAGGCCCGGCGTGTGGAGTCGGAACTGCGTCAGGTCTTGAGCAACTCGCCCGCGGCTCTGTGGAGCGCGGAGCGGAGCACTGGCCCCGACGTGATGATAGGCTGGCAATTCCGCTACGTGTCCCCACTTCTGGCGAGGCTCGCGGGCCGCCCCGCGGACTACTTTGACCACCCTTTCAAGTGGGGCGAAGTCATCCACCCGGCTGAGCGTGAAGCCTACCGCACCGGGCTCCGTCGCCTGTTGACGGGCACGACTGCCGACGCCGAGGCTCAATATCGGGTGGTTTCACTCGACGGTACTGTTCGGTGGATCCGCGATCGGCTCCAGGTGGTGCGGGATGCATCGGGTCGGCCGACTCGCCTCGACGGGTGCCTGGTCGATGTCACCGAGCAACGGCAGTCCGAGGAGGCGCTTCGACAGCGGGAACAACGCTTTCGTGCTCTGGTCGAGAAAAGCCGCGACGGGATCATGTTGCTCGACGACGGTGCCGTCATTCGCTACGCGACTCCTGCCGTGTGGGACATCCTGGGCTACGATCCGGCAGCCATCACCGGGCGGAATGCCTTCGAGTTCGTTTATACCGAGGATTTGACCGGTGCCCGCGAGACGTTCGATGATGTCCTGAGCCGACCGGGGGAAGATGTCGGGCTCTCTCTGCGTGCGATTGCCGCCGATGGGAGCATCCGAATCATCGAATTGAACGGCTGTAACCGCCTGGACGACCCGAGTGTTCGGGCCGTGGTGTTGAACTATCGGGACGTTACCGAACGCGAAACGACCGCACTCGCACTGGCCCGGCACAGCGCGTTGCTCGAAGGTCTGTTCGCGTCGGTCCCCGACATCGTTTGCTACAAGGACCGGGAGCGGCGATTCCTGGGTGGTAACCCGGCGTTCGAGGAACTGATCGGCCAGCCGATCGCCGAGATGCTCGGCAAGCGGCGTGACGAACTGTCTGCGACCGACGACTGGGCACACCGGATGCGAACAGTTGAAGATCAGGTTCTCGCAACGGGGGAGACGGTCCGCACGAAGGAGTGGGTCTCGTTCCCGACCGGCCGACAGGTGCTACTCGACATCGCGGTGTCACCCCTCCGAGGCGATGGCGATGAACTTGCCGGGTTGATCGTGACCGGGCGTGATGTGACCGAACAGAGCCGGCTCGAAGATCAACTCCGCCAGTCGCACAAACTCGAAGCGGTGGGGCGGCTCGCGGGCGGCATCGCTCACGACTTCAACAACCTGCTCACCATCATCCTCGGGAACCTGGAGTTGATCCGCTCGGGCGGGGCCGGCGATGAGCAACCCGAGTTGCTGCTGTCCGCCGAGCGGGCCGCGAAGCAGGCCGCGGAGTTGACCAAGCAGATGCTCGGGTTCGCCCGCCGTCAGCCGCTCCGCACAGAGACGCTCGACCTGAACACCGTTGTCACCGAAGCGATCAAGTTGTTGCGGCGGACCATTGACCCGCGGATCGGCATCCGCGTGAGCCTGGCCCCCGACTTGCCTCCGGTCGCCGCCGATCTGGTTCAGGTGCAGCAGGTGCTGATGAACCTGTCGCTTAACGCCCGCGACGCGATGCCTGATGGCGGCACTCTCACGGTTGCGACATCGGACGCCCCAGACGCCCGCCCGCCCGGTGGGACGGCCGACGAGCCGGCTGTTGGGTATGTTTGCGTGAGCGTATCGGACACCGGCATCGGGATGACCGACGAGGTGCGAGCGAAGATCTTCGAGCCGTTTTTTACCACCAAGGACGTTGGGCAGGGTACGGGGTTGGGGCTCGCCGTCGTCTATGGGGTGGCTCAGGCACACGGCGGGTGGGTCGAGTGTACGAGTTCCCCGGGTTCCGGGAGCCGTTTCGATGTGTTTTTGCCGCAGGGCGTCCCTCCGGATGATTTCACCGAGGAACCGATCGAACTCAAGCCGGATATGGAACGTGGGCGAGGTGAGGTGATCCTGGTGGCCGACGACGAACCGCTCGTTCGGGCGATGGCACGCAGCGCGCTCGAACGCCAGGGCTATCGCGTACTGCTGGCCGCGGACGGGGCAGAAGCGGTGGAAGTGTTCCGCAACGAACGCGCAAACGGTGAAATTGCACTGGTGATCCTCGACGTGAGCATGCCGCAGCTATCGGGCCGACAGGCGTCGCAGTTGATTCGCAAAATCGACCCCGTGGTGCCGGTGCTGTTTGCCAGCGGGCACACCATCACCGACATCGGTACCGAGCCCGGAACGGGCTTCCTCCAAAAGCCATACACTCCGACCGCCCTCGCCGCCGCCATCCGCAAGATCCTCGAACAGTCGCCTTTGGTCTCTCCGGAGCAATCTGCGGTGGTGTGAAACCGCTCGCAAGCATCCCGCGAATTTGCGACAGACTCTCAAGCCGACCTGCCGTAAAGTAGTGATACCCACCCCGCAGCACGTCCCTCCCGGAGCCTCATCGATGCTACGATTTGCACTGGCGATTCCCACCGTCCTCGCGTTCACCATGGCGACCTCGGCCGCCGAATGGTCTCAGTTCCGCGGAGCAACCGGCGACGGCCACGCCGACGCCGCCAAACTCCCCACGGAATGGGACAAGACGAAGAACGTCACGTGGCGCAAGGAACTCCCAGGGAACGGGTGGTCGTCCCCGGTTGCGGTCGGCGGCAAAATCTACCTGACGACGGCCGTTCCCGGTGAAGGTAAAGGCGACTACTCGCTGCGGGCGTTGTGCGTCGGTGCCAAGACCGGCGAGGTCGTGTGGGACGTGGAAGTCTTCAAACAAGACGGCAAGACGGCACCCAAGATTCACTCGAAGAATAGCCATGCCAGCCCGACGCCGCTCGTGGATGGCGATACGGTGTTCGTTCACTTCGGCCACATGGGCACCGCCTGCCTGAAGACCAAGGACGGCAGCAAGGTCTGGACGCAAGAGACGCTGAAGTACACCCCTGTTCACGGTAACGGCGGTTCGCCCGTGTTGGTCGATGATAAAATCATCTTCTGCATCGACGGCCCCGAGAAGCAGGCGGTCATCGGCCTCGACAAGAAGACGGGGAAGGTCGCGTGGCAGACGCCGCGGAAGGCCAATCCCAAGAAGCCGTTTTCGTTCGCCACGCCGCTGCTGATTACCGTGAACGGCCAGGAACAGATCGTCGCTCAGGGGAGCGACGTCGTGATGGGGTTGAACCCCAAGTCGGGCGAGGAAATCTGGCGTGTGAAGTACAACGGGTATTCCGTGGTGCCGAAGCCGATCTTCGCCAATGGCGTGGTCTACCTCAGCACGGGTTACGACAACCCGGTGCTCTACGCGATCAAGGCCGACGGCAAGGGCGACGTGACCGAGACGCACGTGGCGTGGACGATCAAGAAGGGCGTGCCCCGGAACGCCTCGCCGCTCTTGGTGGGGGACGCGATCTACCTGGTTGCGGATAACGGATTGGTCACCTGCATCGATGCGAAGACCGGGGCCGAGCGCTGGAACGAGCAGGTCGGGAAGGCGTATTCGTCGTCGCCCGTGTTCGCGAACGGGCACGTCTATCTGCTGGCGGAAGATGGCACCGCAACGGTGTTCAAGCCGGGATCGAGTTACGACCCCGTTGCGACGAACAAGATGGGCGAGCGTGCCCTCGCGAGCTACGGCGTCGATGGCGACGCACTGTTGCTTCGCACCGAGAAAGCGCTCTACCGCATCGAGAAGAAGTAACCCTGTTCGGCGAGCGGGGGACTCACGTCCCCCGCTCGCCTGGAGTCTCCCCATGCTTCGAGTGCTACTCGCCATGTCTGCGTTTGCCTTATCTCCCGCGTGTGTCAGCGCGGCCGAGCCGGAAGCCAAGGAATACAAGGCTGATGGCAAGACGCTCCACTATCGGCTCCTGAAACCGGCCGATGTGGAAGCGGGGAAGAAGTACCCGCTGGTCGTGATGCTGCACGGAGCCGGCGAACGCGGCAAGGACAACAGCAAACAACTCGTGTGGTTCTGGAACGAGAAGAAGCCCAGCCCGATGACCCGCCCCGAAGTTGCCGCCGCGAAGGCGTTCGTGCTCGTGCCGCAGTGCCCGGACGGCAAGCAGTGGGTTTCTGTGCCGTGGGGGAAGGGGAGTTACGCCAGCCCCGAGGTGAGTGAACCGCTGAAGCTCACGCTCGACCTCGTGGATTCGCTCATCAAGGAGCTACCGATCGACGCGGATCGTGTGAGTGTCATCGGGATGTCAATGGGCGGGTTTGGCGCGATGGACGCGGCACAGCGCAGGCCGGAGTTGTTCGCGGCGATCGTGCCAATCTGCGGTGCGGGCGATCCTGCGAAGGCGAAGGACATCGCGCACGTCGCGCTCTGGGCGTTCCACGGGGCTGACGACAACGTGGTGCCCGCGTCGGGTTCGCGTGACATCGTGGAGGCGATCAAGAAGGCCGGCGGCACCCCTAAGTACACCGAGTACCCGAAGACGGGGCACAACTCGTGGTCACCCGCGTTCGATGAGAAGGATTTCTGGGACTGGGTCTTCGCACAGAAGCGAACGCCGAAGAAATGACTCGGTGATTGTTTAGCGGCGGACCCAACGGGTCCGCGTCGCCCCGATGGGGCGACCGCTAACCCTTCGTTCCCATCAGGTGGGCTCCAGTAGTTTTCTTAGCGCCACTCGCATCGAAGGGAACGCAATCTCTTCGTCCGGGATCTCATGGGGCAAGCGCCACTCGACGCTCACGACCGCGTCGAGCGGTTGGGCCTGTTCCGGGCTCACCGCCAGCGCCGTGAAGTACAAATCCACCACGGGGTACGTCACCTCGCGGTAGTGGTAGATGTTCGGGAACGACACCAGGAATCGCACGCGGTCGAGTTCCAGGCCGACTTCTTCACGCACCTCGCGGCGCATCCCCTCTTCCGCCGATTCGCCAAAGTCGATGAACCCGCCCGGCACGCCGAGCTTCCCCTTGCTGGGTTCCTTCTCGCGACGGATCAGGAGCACCCGGCCCTGGGAATCGTAGACGAACGCCGCTGCCGCGACCGTGGGATTGAAGTAGAAGACCAGTTCGCAACCGCCACAGCGAAACGGGCTCTGGGCGTGATTGTCGGGAACGCGGGCGATGCCACACCGTGGACAGAAGCGGAACAGCTCGACGGGTTTCATGGAAAGCTCTCAGAACAAACGGAACACTCCGCGGAATCGGCAATTCCTGGGGCATCCGCTCAACACGGTTGCACCGTTTTGTGCAGATACCCTGTCAAACTACGGCGTCTCAAGCGTCATTCCCTTTTGAACCTCTTGTGCCGACAGGGTAAGCTAGACATTAACACTGCGTGAAGGGTCCGTGAAGCCGGGCCACCAGAAGGAATTCACACCTATGCACTGCCACCTCCGCACCAGCTCCGTTTTCCTTGTTACCCTGTTCCTTTTCACTTCCCACGCAGCGGGCCAAGAGCCGATCCGGTTTGCTCGCACGCCGGACATCTCGCCCGACGGGAAGCAGATCGCGTTCAGCTACCTCGGTGACATCTGGACCGTCGAGGCCATCGGCGGCGTTGCCCGCCCGGTGACGATGCACGAGGCGCACGACATCAACCCCGTCTTCAGCCCGGATGGGAAGTGGCTCGCGTTCAGCTCGAACCGCCACGGGCAGTACGACGTGTTTGTTGTGCCCGCGGTCGGGGGCAAGCCACGTCGGCTCACGTTCGATAGCGCGCCGGACATGGTCACCGGCTGGTCGCCGGACGGGAAGGGGATCCTGTTCTCGTCGTCGCGTGCCACCGACTTCCCCGCGAACCTCAACTGCTACACCGTACCGTTCGAGGGCGGCCCGGAAGTGAAGATGCCGCTGTTCGAGGGAAAGGAAGCTCACATCGCGCCGAGCGGAAACTCGGTGGCGTTCGTCCGCGGGCCGGGAACGTGGTACCGCCGTGGCTACCGGGGATCGAGCAACGACGACATCTGGATCAGCAACCTCGACGGCACTTCCCAGAAGCGGCTCACCAGCTTCGACGGCCAGGACAGTTCGCCGATGTGGGCACCCGATGGCCGCAAGATGTACTACGTGACGGAAATGGGGAGCAAGCCCGGCTGCGCGAACGTCGTGGCCCAGAACCTCGGCGGCGGCAGCGTCGCCGAGGGGGGCTACCTTCGCCTGACAACGCACGACGAGGAGACCGTTCGCCGCGCCCGCATCAGCGTGAACGGCGAGTGGATCGTGTACGAGTGCGGGGCCGACATCTGGGTTGTGGGAACCAAGACCGGCGCACCTCCCCGCAAGCTGGCGATTGAGGTGAACGCCGACGACAAGTCGAACACCGAGCGGAGCGTCACGTTCACGCGAGACGCCACGGAGTTCGCGCTCAACCCCGAGGAAGACACGGCGGTCCTCACGGTGCAGGGCGAGTTGTTCCTCGTGAAGTTGCCCGACGGCGGCAAGGCCACGCGGCTCACCGATTCCCCGGCGTTCGACCACGCGGCCAACTTCAGCCCGGACGGCAAGAGCATCATCTTCCTGTCGGACCGCACGGGGCACGAAGAGATTTACTTGCTCGAACCGGACGACGCGGAACACCCCGAACTCACCAAGGCCCACAAGTTCAAGGTGAAGCGGCTGACGAACACACCCGAGGCGGAACTCGGGCCGACCTACAGCCCGAAGGGTGACCGAATCGCGTTCCTTCGCAGCGGCAAGCTCTGGACCATGAAGCCGGACGGCAGCGACCAGAAAGTGCTTGTCGGCGACACGCAGGTGATCGACTACGACTGGTCGCCCGACGGCAGCATGGTCGTGTTCGCCCGCCAGGATGGCTCGTTCGCAAGCGAACTGTTCATCGTGCCGACCGACGGCAGCGCCGCTCCGAAGAACATCACCCGTTACGCGACTTACAACGCCGACGTGAGCTGGAGCAAGACCGGCAACAAGATCGGGTTCATCGGTCAGCGCCGTGGGCTGTACGCGCCGTGCGTGCTGAACCTCCAGAAGCCGGGCACCCCCGGAGCTGCGGGCGAAATCGACTGGGACGACATTCACCTGCGGGCCGATCGCGCCGCGGGAATGTCGGCCGACGCGGTCGCCATCTCGCCGAACGGTTCGCAGATCGCGTTCCGGCACTCGAATAGCGGCGACGACCTCTGGGTTGCTAACAGCAACGGCAGCAGCGTGACGCGGGTCACTACCTCGGGGCAGGCTCCGAAGTACATGAAGTGGGCTCGCAAGAGCAGCGGCCTGATCTACTTCCTGAACGGCACGGGTGAACTGCGATCCGTTCGCGCCCCTGGCACGTTCGGGAGCCTTGTCGGCGGAGTCGGCGGCGAACCGAATCGCATCGGGTTCCAGGCCAAGATGACCGTGAAACGCGACGAAGAATTCTCCGAGATGTTCGTGCAGTGCTGGCGGGCGCTCTCGGATTCCTTCTACGACTCGAAGCACCACGGGGCCGACTGGAACGTCGTGCGGGCACGGTTCCAGCCGCTCGTGGGGCACGTCGCACAACGCGAAGACCTGTACGCACTCGTGAGCCTCATGCTCGGCGAACTGAACGCCTCGCACCTGGGGATCAGTGGCAAACTCCCGTTCCCTGACGAGTGGACCGCCGACCTCGGGCTGATCTTCGACGACTCGTTCCGCGGGCCGGGGCTGAAGGTGAAGGAAGTGCTGAAGCACGGCCCAGCCGACAAGCGTGGCCTGAACATCAAGCCGGGCGACATCGTCCTGAGCATGGACCGCGTCGAACTCACGGGGAAGGTGAACGTCTCGCAACTGCTGAACAACAAGACCGGCGAGGGTGTGCTGCTCGACGTGACGAGCGATCCCAAAGACCCGAAGACCAAGCGCCGCGTCGAGATCATCGGCGCGAGCCGCGACCGCATTTCGCAACTGATGTACGAGCGGTGGGTGCGGCAGAACGCCGACGCGGTGTCGAAGGCGAGCGGCGGCAAGCTCGGGTACATCCACATTCCGAGCATGGACGACGCGGGGCTGGAAGTGTTCGTGCGGGCGCTGTACTCGGATCACTTCGACAAGGACGCGGTCGTGATCGACGTGCGCTACAACGGCGGCGGGTTCACGCACGACCAGGTGCTGAACTACCTCTCGGGGAAGGAGCACACTTTCTTCCGCCAGCGTGACGGCGGCGAGGGGTTGGTGCTGCGGAGCTACGACCGCAAATGGACGAAGCCGGTGGTGGTGATGACGAACAACCGCTCGTACTCCGACGCCGAGATCTTCCCGCACGCCTTCCGGGCGATGGGGCTCGGCAAGGTGGTCGGGCAGGCGACCGGCGGCTTCGTGATCGGCACAACTTCAACGCGGCTCATCGACGGCTCGACGTTCCGGCTGCCGCGCACGGGCGTGTTCACGAACAAGGGCGTGAACATGGAGAAGCAGGGCGTGATTCCGGACGTGGCCGTGGAGATCACCCCGGAAGACTGGGTGAAGGGGATCGACACGCAGTTGCTGAAAGCCGTGGAAGTGGTGGGTGCGGACGTGAAGGACTGGAAGGCGAAGAAGTCCGGCGTCGCGAGCAGCGGCGGCACGGCTCCTTCCCCGATCACGACGCCGATGGGCACGGCCAGCCCGACGATTCCGACGCCCGTTGCACCGATGCCGAAGGGGATCACGTCGCCGGCAATCCCCCAGGACATTGAGGGGAAAATTCCCCTCGCGGAGTGAGGTGCGATCGCCGACCGAGCGCCAGCATCAGCTTTTGAAGTTGCGGAGTTGTTTATTGTCGGTGGTTTTCAGCCTGAAAGGCTGTGACAACCCAGCCCAGGGCAACGCCCTGGGACCGAGCCCAACCCTTGTGTTCCAGCCTGAAGGGCTGAGACAAAGCGCGATGTCGCAGCCCTTCAGGCTGCACGCTGACTGGGACGCCGAACCCAGGGCGGCGACAGCTTCGCTGTCTTGCCCTGGGCTAGGTTGTCACAGCCTTTCAGGCTGAAAACCCAAAAGCCAGAGCCTTACCGCTTACCTCGTCACATCCGCTCTGCGGTGTGACGAGGAGGATGGATCCTCGTTGACGCTCGTTGAAGTTGCGCTGTTTGGTTTTTAGTCCCGGAGGGACGTAGGAAGGTAGCCAGGGGTGAAGCGAGGCTTTGCGAGCGCAACCCCTGGTCCACGACGTAATGTGAAATGAAGCCCTGAAAGGGCGACAGATACCACGTACATG
>PNLP01000065.1 GCA_013823135.1 Planctomycetaceae bacterium | reverse complement strand
AACGACCCCGAGACTTGCGTCCCAGGCTCGCCTCAAGCCCGACTTGGGCCAGGGTTTGATTCACGCCGAATACAGCGTAAATCCACCCCTCTTAAGGCTATCTGCTAACCAACTTGTCAAAGATCAACATTGCTTCAAGATACTTACCAGCAAACCGTTAAGGCTCGCTGGCTTTTTCTTGTCGCGGTCACCACCGCGGTGCAGTGGTAACGGAATGATAAGGGAAAGCCCCAGGGTGTCAACCCGCCGGGGGAAAAAAATTGGGAAAGCGTCCCCAACCCCCCGGAGGGTGGCTTTAATTGAGCGTGGGAGGCACCCACGAATTGATGCTGTCTGTGCCCTGGCTTGGATGGCATCAAGACATTACAACGAGTGTGTTCCGTACCTTTGTGCGGGTCAAGCACAAACTCAGACCTTCATGGATATTTCGTCATGGCTTCCCCGCACGCCTTGATCCTCCGTGCCCCCGGTACGAACTGCGATCACGAGGTTCAGGCCGCCTTCGAAATGGTCGGCGGGCGTGCCACCCGGATGCACCTGAACGAACTCCGCGAGAACCCCCGCCAGCTACGCGACTACCAGATCCTCGTGTTGCCGGGCGGTTTCTCTTATGGCGACGACATCGGGGCGGGGAAGGTGCAGGCTCTCTACATGCAGCACTTCCTCAGTGACGCCCTGCGAGCTTTCCGCGACGACACGAACGAAAAGCTCATTCTCGGGATCTGCAACGGCTTCCAGGCCATGCTGAAGGCCGGGCTTCTCGTGCCGCCCGATGAGGACGGCCCGCTCGCCACGCTGACGAACAACGACTCGGGCCACTACGAGGATCGTTGGGTTTACTTGCAGGCCACGCCGGGGAAGTGCCCCTTCCTCAAAGGGATCCACCGCATTCACGTCCCGATTGGGCACGGCGAAGGGAAGTTCGTCACTCGCAAGCAGTGGATCGCGGAGGGACTTGCCCAGGCAGGCCAGGTAGTGCTGCGTTATGTCGATGCGAATGGACAGCGCGGCGCATTCCCGGTGAACCCGAACGGGTCACAGGACGACATCGCGGGTGTCTGCGACGTGACCGGCCGGGCGCTGGGCCTGATGCCGCACCCGGACCGGCACTTGTTTCCGACGCAACATCCGCAATGGACGCGCCACGGGCTGAAGGCTGAGGGCGACGGCTTGCAGATGTTCCGCAACGCCGTCGAGTTCTTCAAGAAGGATTGAGCGGGAGAGGGATCGCAATGTGGTCAACCTTCACCATTATCAGTCCCGACCAGCCTTCAGTTCTAGCTGAACGGTTACGAACGGATTTGACGGCCACCTCGCCCGTTTTCCGTGGGTGTGTTATGGAAGACACTTTTGAGGTAACCCGCCGCGCGTTCTTCAGATCAACGCCGGTTGTCGCTACTGGGAGATTTGAAATCGGGCCGGATGGCAGAACAATCATCCACGTTCGGACGGACCCACAGGTGATGGATGTTGTTTTGAGTGTGGCGACAACACTGTTCATAACGGTGGCGGCATTCAACTCAGATCACATCCCAGGTTCGCTTGTTCCGTGTTGCTTCGCTGGGTTCGGTACATTCGTTTGGTTTGCGATGTCCATCACGACGACTATCGAGGAGCGGCGGTGCCGCAGCGAGCTTAGCCGCATCCTCACCCCATCGCGGAAAACGTAGCGGGGTCCGGAAATGCGAAGTCCCCCGGCTCGCCGAGGGCCTAAGTCGCGAACCGGTCCGTCACTTCCCGCTGGCCATCCACTCGGCCAACTTTGCCAGGCCGCCTTCGATCGTCGCGGCGTTCGTCGCGTACGACATCCGCACGAATCCCTCGGCTCCGAACGCCACGCCCGGCACCAAGTTCACATACGCCTGCTCCAGAAGCGTGTTGCAGTACGTCAGCGAATCGGTCACAACCTTGCCGCCGAAGCTCTTGCCGAAGACCGCCGACACGTCAAAGAACGCGTAGAACGCACCGTCGGACTTCACCACTTTCGCGCCGGGGATCGCATCGAGGAGCTTGTACGTCAGTTCGCGGCGTGCCGCGAATTCCTTCCTCATCTCCGCAACGCACTCCTGTGGGCCGTCGAGTGCTGCGATCAGTGCGGCCTGCGACACCGACGACGGACAGCTCGTTTCCTGGCTCTGGATCGTGTCCATTGCCTTCACCACGGCAGCGGGTGCGACCGCCCAGCCCATTCGCCAGCCGGTCATGGCGTAGCTCTTGCTCGCGCCGCTGATCGTGATGATGCGATCCTTCAGTGCCGGTCGCAGTGTCGCCACGCACGTCGGTTTCGCGTCGCCATAGGTGAGCTGTTCGTAGATTTCGTCGCTCAGAATCGCGGCTTCGCTGTTGGCGAGCAGCGTATCGACCAGGGCTTCGAGTTCCGCCCGCGAGTATACCGTGCCGGTCGGATTGCACGGCGAATTCAGCATCAGGATGCGAGTTTTCGGCGTGATCGCAGCCTTCAACTGAGCCGGCGACATCTTGAACCCGCTCTCCGGTGTGGTGTTTACCAGAACCGGTGTCGCACCGGTCATGCTCACGAGGTCGGAGTAGCTCACCCAGTACGGCGTGGGGATGATGACTTCGTCGCCGGGGCCAACGATCGCGGCGAGGGCATTGTGAATGGAATGCTTCGCTCCGTTGGAGACGATCACATTTTCAGGAGCGCATTCGTAGCCGTGGTAGCTCTTGTACCAGCGGCAGATCGCGGCCTTCACTTCCGCCGTGCCCGACGTGGGCGTGTAGTGCGTCTGCCCGCCGAGCGCGGCCTTCTCCGCGGCATCGCAAATGTGTTTAGGCGTGTTGAAATCGGGTTCGCCGAGGCTGAAGTCCCAGACTTTGATGCCCGCAGCCTTGAGTTGACGGGCCTTCGTGCCCGCGGCTATTGTGGCAGACGGCTTCACGGATGCGGCGAGTTGGGAGATGCGGATCATGTCGCGTTCGACCCTTAACACAGTGCGCGGAATGCGGTAGACACCAAAGTTTCATGGTACGCGATTCTAAAGAGTCCGCTAGACTTCTGCCCCGGACGGCTCATGCACCTCGCACAATTCGTTCACCGATACCCGCCCGCGCTGGGCGGTGCTGAGCTCTACACAGCCCGGTTGTGCGAATACCTCGCGGCGTGTGGCGACGACGTGACCGTGTGGACGACAACCGCAGTGGAGTTGAACGAGTTGTGGGGAGTTCAGGGTATTCGCCGCTTGCGGCTTCCCACGAGTGCGAACCCGCAAGCGGCTGAAAATCCGTTAGTGAACCGTTATCCCCCCCTGCACTTCCCTCTGCGGCGATACATCCTGAAAGCGGCTTCATTGGTGCCCGTGCGGTCGTGGCAATGTCTCACGACACCATGCAATCCCGTCTGCCCGCAGATGTGGCGTGATGCTGGTCGATATGCCGGGCCGCTCGATGCGGTTCACGCCACGGCGTTTCCGTACTCGTTCCCGATCCTGTGTGGTTTGCGGCTCGCCCGACGACGCGGCGTACCGTTCTTCATCACGCCGTTTCTCCATATCGGTGACACGGACGACCCGAACGACCGCACTCGGAAGCAATACACGAAACCGCATCTTCGCTGGTTGCTGCGTGAGGCCGATGGCATCTTTGTGCAAACGCGAACTGAGCGTGACACCGCGTTATCACTCGGAGTGCGCGAAGGGCGCGTTCACCTCCAAGGGTTGGGGGTGGACCCATCGGAATGCACCGGTGGCGATCGCGACAATGTTCGTGCGGCGTGGAAGGTGGAATGCAACGAGGTCGTCATCGGGCATCTCGCGAACAACAGCGAGGAGAAGGGAACGTGTGATCTGCTGCGTGTCGCAGAACGACTGTGGAACGCGGGGCAGCGCTTCCGCGTCGTGCTGGCTGGCCCCGAGATGCCGAACTTCCGTGCGTTCTGGGAAGGCTTCGCGATGAAGCAGCACGTCACGCGATTTGGCGTTCTCACCGATGTACAGAAACGCGATTTCTTCGCGGGGATTGATGTGTTCGCGTTGCCGTCGCGCACCGATTCGTTCGGGTTGGTGCTGCTCGAAGCGTGGGCGAACGGGAAACCGAACCTCGTGTATCGCGCTGGCGGGCCGGGTGAGTTGGTACAACACGAACGCGATGGATTGCAGGCGAAGTGTGGCGACGTGGTGGAACTCTCGCAGCACCTCGCGCGACTCGTAACCAACGGGGAACTGCGATGCCGACTTGGTGACAACGGGTTGTCACGCATCCCGAGCGAGTTCGCGTGGGATCGCTCGTTGTCGTTGTTTCGCGACGTGGTTGCAGACTCTCAGCGAGTCACTTCCGAACTCCGAGTTGCAGCAACTCGCCCGTGAAGTTCGCTTTCTCGCCCATCCAGTTCCCGACCTTGCCGCCACCACCGTTCGCACCCGCAGCCAGTCCGCGAGTCAGCACGTACCAACAGAAGAAGCAGTGATTGCTCGTCGCACCCGGCAATGCGTTCGGGTCGCGGGCCAGGATTTCGTCGCGGATCGCCGTGAGGCCTTCGCGGAAGATTGTGCCCACAATCGGGTGCTTGCGACCGAATGCAATAATTTGCTTCACCGAGTCCGTGTGGATGTTGCCAATGGTGAGTTGATCCAGGTCCGACGCGAAACCACAGCACGGCTTCACCTCGCCCTTCGGATTCACGATCAGTGCTTGCCCCGGCCCCTCGCAGAAATCTTCCTTAAACCACGTTCCATCCCACGGATTCCCCGGCAATCCTTCAGCGCGCTCAACGGTTGCGAGGTGATTCCAACAGGTCGTCATCGTGAGATCATCGTTCACCAGCATGAAGCGGCCGAGCAGGTCGGACCATTCCACGATCGCGTCGAGTTCCTTGGCCAATCGCCGAATCGGTTCCATCCCCGCATCCGGCGAACGACTCGCGTAGCTCAGTGACAACACGTTGTCGCGGTCGAACACCTCACGTGTCACGCGGCAGAACTCGGCGAGTTTCGCAATGTCCATTCCGTGGAACTTGTCCACGCTCAGGCCGATCTTGCCGGTGAAGCCCGCATCGCGGAGTTGCGTGAGCACTTCCGTTGCGTGATCCGCGTCGCGGTGCCAGACGCCATTCGTCATCAACTTGTCGAAACGGAACTTGAGCTTCGCCGCTCGCTTCGTGAGGGCGTTCAAGAACTCTGGATAGAGGAACGGCTCGCCGCCCGTGAAGCCGAGGATTTCGATCCCCGCCTCGTGAGCCTGTTCGAGGAAGCGCACGGCGGTGGGGATGTCGAGCCGTTCTGTCCACTCGATGGGGACGCAGCAGTGCGGACAGCTCAGATTGCACTGGTATGTCCCGGCAAACGACAGGTAATTCGGCCGGAACGTGCGGGTGCGGCGTTTGACGGGGCGACTTTCGCCGCGGGACAACGGCGGCGTGGTGCGAGGCTTCGGCATGGTGTTAGTCTATGGCGAGCGGGGCGGCGTGAGCCCCCCGAGTGATTGTGAAACCGAAAACTCGGGGAGCTCACGCCGCCCCGCTCGCCAACCCTCAGTTGCGAAAAATCGATGAGAATGACACCGACACGCCCCATTCCGGGTTTATTGTGTAGCTTCCCGTCGCTGACAGTCTGAACCGGGGTGTCACACCATGTCTCGATTCGTTCTTGCAAGCCTCACACTTTCGCTCGGTTGGAATTTGCCTGTCTCCGCGCAAACCGCCAAGGGGACAGGGTTTGCCGACAAGCCCACACAGGAACAACTCGCATTCTTCGAGAAGAAGATTCGCCCCGTACTCGTCGAGAGTTGTTACAAGTGCCACTCCGCCGAAGCCGAAAAGGTGAAGGGCGAGTTGTATCTGGACACGCGCGAGGGGATCCGCAAGGGCGGCGCAACCGGCCCGAGCATTGTCGCAGGCAACCCGGACAGAAGCCCGATCATCAAGGGGATGCGACACAAAGACCCCGATACCGCGATGCCACCCAAGGGGAAATTGCCCGATGCCGTGATTGCGGACTTCGAGGCGTGGGTGAGGATGGGCGCACCCGACCCCCGCGATGGGAAAGCGGTCGCCGCCAACAAGTATGTCGTGGATGTCGAGAAGGGCCGCTCGTTCTGGGCATTCGTCGCCCCGAAGGCACCCGCAGTGCCCAGGGTCCAGAATCCGAAGTTCGAAATCCGCAACGAAATCGACTCGTTCATCCTCGCGGGCCTGGAGAAGAAAGGGATCAAGCCCGCTGGTGATGCTGATAAGCGTACCCTGCTCCGGCGCGTGTACCTCGATCTCACGGGGTTGCCGCCAACCTCCGAGGAGATGGAAGCGTTCGTCGCGGACAGTGCCCCGAACGCTTTCGAGAAGGTCGTGGATAAGTTGCTCGCTTCGCCACGGTTCGGTGAACGCTGGGGCCGTCACTGGATGGACATCGCCCGTTACGCGGAGAGCACCGGTAAGACCGCCAATTTCAACTACCCGCACGCCTGGCGGTATCGCGACTACGTCATCGCCGCGTTCAATGCCGACAAGCCGTACGATCAGTTCATCAAGGAGCAACTCGCCGGCGATCTGATGACGAGCGCCGATCCCAAGGTGAAAGCCGAGCGCCTCGTTGCGACCGGGTTCCTCGCCATCGGCCCGAAGGCGCTCAACGAGAACAACGGTCTCCAGTTTGAACTCGACGTGGTGGACGAGCAAATCGACGTGACAACGCAAGCCTTCCTCGGCATCACCGCCGCGTGCGCCCGCTGCCACGATCACAAGTTCGACCCGATCCCCACGAAAGACTACTACGCACTCGCTGGCATCTTCCGCAGCACCGAGACGTGCTACGGAACCGTGCGGTTCGTGCAGAGCCAGCGACCCAGCCCACTGCTGCAACTGCCGGCCGATTCGGCCCCGAGCGCGCTCGCGAAAAAGCTCTCGGCCGAAGAACGCACGGCACTCGAAAAGGAGATCGCTGACCTGAAGAAGAAGATCGCAGACAGCACCGACCGATTGGCGAACATCTTCACGGCGGCGCAGCTTTCACTGTCCCAGACCAAGCTCGACACCTACGACGCCAACGGGACACCCAAGCTCCAGGCAATGGGCACACGCGACAAGCCGGCTGGTCGCGGTCCGGGTGGATTCGGTCCTGGTGGGTTTGGACCGAAGGGCGGATTCGGCGGCTTCGGCGGCAGCCGCAGCATCGACGATAGCCCAATCTACACACGAGGCGAGCCGAACCAACCGACCGCCGAGAAGGTCGCCCGCGGCACACTGCAGGTGATGTCGAAGACGCCGTTGAAAATTAAGGCGGGCAGCGGCAGGCTCGAACTCGCGGAGTGGATCGCGAGCAAGGACAATCCGCTGACGGCCCGCGTGATGGCGAACCGCGTGTGGATGCACCTGTTCGGCCGCGGCATCGTACCCACCGCGGACAACTTTGGTGCGGCCGGTGAACCGCCAACCAACCCGGAGTTGCTCGATTATCTTGCACTCAACTTCATGGACAACGGCTGGAGCGTGAAGAAACTCGTCAAGCGAATCGTGATGAGCCACGCGTACCAGCTCGACTCAAAGTTCGACAAAGCCTCGTTCGAGACCGATCCCGATAACTCGCTGATCTGGCGAATGTCGCCGCGTCGGCTGGATGCCGAGAGCCTGCGGGATTCGATGCTCGCGGTCAGCGGGCAACTCGACACAACTCCGCCGGTCGGGTCAGTGGTGGCTCGTGCTGGTGAAGGCCCAACAGCTCGTCCGCGACTCAGTGGCGACCAGATCGGACAGGCGATCAACGATCCCAACAACACGCACCGTTCCGTTTACATGCCGATCATCCGCGACAACCTGCCGGAAGCGCTTGCCCTGTTCGACGCCCCGGACCCGAGCCTCATCACCGCCGACCGCCCGACGACCACGGTGCCGTCACAGGGCCTGTTCATCCTGAACAACCCGTTCGTGATCCGCTCCTCGGAAGCGGTCGCCGACAAGCTCTTGAAGAACACGACAACCGACACGGAACGTATCCGCGCAGCGTACCTCACCTTCTACGGCCGTGCACCCGGCGAGAAGGAACTGACCACTGCCGAGGGCTTCCTCAAGGGCTTCAAGGCTCAACTCGCGAAGGACCGCGTCCCCGCGACACGTCAGGAACACGAGACGTGGGCGGCGTTCTGCCATGCGCTCTTCGCGAGCGCGGAATTCCAGTATCGGCGGTAAGGATGAAGGATGAAGGATGAAGGATGAAGGATGAAAACAAGAAGCCACCCGAAGATCTGAAACAGCGAACGAAACGGTTCGCTCTACGAGTCATTCGGCTGTATTCCGCGTTACCAACAACGGAAGTTGCGCGAGTTCTTGGGAAGCAAGTCCTGCGTTCAGGAACCTCTGTCGGTGCTCAATACCGCGAAGGAGTTCGCAGTAGATCCGATGCGGAGATCATTAGTAAGTGGAGCGGAGCGCTGCAAGAACTGGAAGAAACCTCGTACTGGTTTGAGTTACTTGCCGAGGGTGATGTCGTTCCCGCGAATTTGTTAGCCGACTTGATGCGGGAATGCGACGAACTGACCGCGATTCTCACAACCTGTGTCAAAAACGTGAAAGCGAGAAAACATGTCTGATTCATCCTTCATCCTTCGTCCTTCATCCTTCCAAGTGAACCGTCGGCAGCTGCTCCAGTCCACTTCGTCCGGATTCGGTTACCTCGCCTTCGCGGCGATGGCCCAGGAGCAGGCCGCCCGTGCCGCCGCGACGGAGAACACCAACCCGCTGTCGCCCAAGAAGCCGCACTTCCCCGCAAAGGCCAAGCGCGTCATCTTCCTCTGCATGGAAGGGGCGCCGAGCCACGTCGATACCTTCGACTACAAGCCCAAGCTCACCGCCGACGACGGCAAGGCCGCACCCGCACGGCGTGGCGTGTTCGGCGGCGGCAAGCTCATGGGTTCGCCCTTCAAGTTCGAGAAGCGCGGCGACAGCGGTCTCTGGATCAGCGAACTGTTCCCGGAGGTGTCGAAACACGCCGACAAGCTGTGCCTGCTCAACGGCATGCACACCGACTTGCCGAACCACCCGCAAGCGTTCATCCAGATGCACTGCGGCATCTTCCAGTCGCCGCGGCCGAGCTTCGGGGCGTGGGTGCTCTATGGCCTCGGCACCGAGAACGCGAACCTGCCAGGGTTCATCACGCTGAGCCCGCCGCAGAACAACGGCGGTCCGGTGAACTACGGCGCGTCGTTCCTCCCCGCGATGTATCAGGGAACGAAGATTGGACGCAGTGGGTTCGGCCCCGGAGGCGGGGGACCGGGTGGTGGTCAGCAGGTGAGCAACCTCAAGAACCCGAAACTGACACTGAACGCCCAGCGCGAACAACTCGATTTCGTGCAATCGCTGAATCAAAACGCACTCGAAGCGGTCGGCACGAATCCGGAGATCGAGGGATTGATCTCGTCGTATGAGCTGGCGTTCCGAATGCAGGGCGAGTTGCCGAAACTCCTCGACACCAGCAACGAGACGGCCGCGACCCTCAAGCTCTACGGCATCGAGGGCGGTGCCGGCGGCGGGCGCCCCGGTCCGGGTGGGTTCGGTCCGCGTGGCGGTGGCGCAGGTGGCTTCGGTCAGCAGTGCCTGCTCGCCCGCCGACTCGTCGAAGCCGGCGTGCGGTTCGTGGAAGTCACGATGCCGGGCTGGGACCACCACCGCAACCTTAAGGATGCGCTCACGAACAGTTGCACCGCGATCGACAAGCCCATCGCGGGGTTGCTCGCGGACCTGAAGCAGAAGGACATGCTGAAGGACACGCTCGTGATCTGGGGTGGCGAGTTCGGTCGCACGCCCTCGGGTCAGGGCGACGGTCGCGACCACAACGCGAAGGGGTACACGATGTGGATGGCTGGCGGCGGCGTGAAGGGTGGGTTCGCGCACGGCAAGACCGACGACTACGGCTTCGAGGCGGTCGAGGGCAAGACGCACGTCCACGACTGGCACGCAACCGTGCTGCACCTGCTGGGCTTTGATCACGAGAAACTCGTGTACAAGCACGCCGGCCGCGAGATGCGCCTGACCGACACCAAGGGGAACGTCGTCAAGGAAATCGTGGCATGAGGAATGCTCGGTTAGTGGCCGCCCCAACGGGGCGGCGGGTGGTCGCCGCGTTGCGGCGACCGCTAAACGTGAAACTGTTGTGTCACCCCGCGGGTATCATCTGACAACTCGCCTCTTCGTTCACGGAACCCGACCCATGCGATTGATTGCGCTCGCCTTCACGTTCGTTGTTGGAATCGCCATCGCACAGGAACCCGTCATCAAGAAGAACCCGTTCCGCGATGGTTCCGGTAAGGGGACCACCGAGCCCGACACCAAGAAGCCTGAACCGACTCCAGTCGCCAAGGCCGATCCCGTGAAGAACGCCCCGCGTGTGCTGCGTGCTGCCGAGGCCGGCGTGGGCAGGCTCATCCCCGATGTCGCGTTCACCGACCTCGCCGGCAAGGCCGGCAAGTTGTCCGACTTCAAGAGCGCGAAGTTCACCGTGGTCGCGTTCACCAACACAACGTGCCCGCTCTGCAAGAAGTACACGCCGGTTCTCGCACGGCTGGAGAAGGAATACGCGAGCAAGGGTGTCGCGTTCCTGTTCGTGAACCCCACCGCGACCGACAAACCCGATGGCTCCGCGTTCACCGGGCGCTACGTTCACGACACCAGCGGCAAACTGACGGCCGCGTTGAATGCAACCTCGACCACGGAAGTGATCGTGCTCGATGCCGCTCGCACGGTTGTGTATCGCGGGGCCATCGACGATCAGTACGGGCTCGGTTACTCGCTCGATGCCCCACGCAATAAGTACCTTTCAGTCTCGCTTGATGATGCCCTCACGGGCAAGACCCCCACCGTCGCGGCGACCACGGCCCCAGGTTGTGCGCTCGAACCCGACGCGGGCAAGGCCACGCCGGTCGCACTCACGTATCACGCTCGAATTGAGCGGATCGTGCAGGCGAACTGCGTCGAGTGCCACCGTGCCGGTGGCGTCGGGCCGTTCTCGCTCGATACTTACGATGATGTGGTCGCGCACAAGGGTGCCATCAAGAAGGTCGTGGATACCGGCACCATGCCGCCGTGGTTCGCGGTTCACGCCAAGACCGAACACTCGCCGTTCGCCAACGACCGCAGCCTGACCGACGCCGACAAGAAAGACCTGCTCGCGTTCCTTTCCGGCGACATGAAGAAGGGCGACGCGGCCGACGCACCCCTGCCCCGCAAGTACGAATCGGGCTGGCTCATCGGCAAACCCGATACCGTGTTCCAACTCCCCAAGCCGGTCGCAATCAAGGCCGAAGGGGTCATGGGATACCAGACAATCCGGGTCGAAACCAACTTCGAGGAAGACCGCTGGGTGCAGGCTCTCGAAGTGCAACCAACTGCCCGCGAAGTGACGCACCATGTGCTCGTGTTCGCGGTGGCCAAGGGCGCTCGGCTCAGCGCGGGCGAGGCAGCCGGGTTCTTCGCGGTGTATGTGCCGGGGAACAACTCGCTGATCTATCCCGATGGCTACGCCAAGAAACTGCCCAAGGGCGCAACGCTGTACTTCCAGATGCACTACACCCCGAACGGCAAAGCGACGACCGACCAGACGAAGATCGGCATGGTGTTCACCAAGCAAGCGCCGCGGCACGAGGTGCAGGTCGCGGGGATCTCGAACCATCGCTTCGAAATCCCGGCTGGCGACGGCAACTACCGCGTCGAAGCGAAGATTCCGGTGCCGTTCGACGCGAAAGTGCTGGCACTGTTCCCGCACGCCCACGTTCGCGGGAAGGCGGCCAAGTTCGAGATCAAGACTCCCGAGGGAAAGACCGCGACAATGCTGGATGTGCCGCACTACGACTTCAACTGGCAGTTGCAGTATCGGTTTGCCGACCCCGTGACGGCCCCTCGCGGCAGTTCGCTAACCTACACCGCGTGGTACGACAACAGCGACAAGAACCCCGCGAACCCCGACTCGAAGAAACCCGTGCGCTGGGGTCAGCAGACTTACGAGGAGATGCACCTCGGGTACGTCGAATACGTGATCGATCGGAAGTGAACAATCGCGTCGGTTAGCGTCCGCCCCAGCGGGGCGGCGCGTTTGCATCTCGAATGCGCCGCCCCGCTGGGGCGGACGCTAAACTCCGTATCACTCCACCCACAACAGCACACCCGCCCCATCGCGCGTGGTGAGACCTTGCAGCGCCGCGCCCAACTCCGCCTCACTGCCGCTCGCAGGGTCGAATTCGCTTTGGGGCAACTCCCACGCCGCAACCAACCGCTCGGCGAAGTGCGGGCAGTTGTCGCCCGTCTTACCCACGCGGCTCGCACGCAGGCTCCGCACGCCCACGATCATCTTCAACGGCAACTTCATGTCGTAAACCACATTCCGCACCGCGTCGCCAGCCTCGAAGAAGCCGGTACACTGCACCGCCACCAGCGGCATCGCACCACCCAGCATCAACCCCGCGGCCACGGCCACCGCTTCACCTTCGCGGGTCACGCGGATCAGGGCCAGCTTCGAGGCCGCGAGTGCCGGTTCCCACGTTCCGAGGTGACTATCGGGAATCCACACCAGATGCGTGAACCCGGCCGCTTCCAGTGCAGCGACGATCGATGTGGGAGGAATCATCGCGAAATCTCCGACACGAGGGAGGTCGGCGAACGGTTCCGTAAAAAAACCCCACCGTTCTTCAGCTTGCGCCTTGGAACGGTGGGGCCGGAACAGAGAAGAGGCCGTATTCAGGCACTATACTGTGCGGGTGAGTGCGGTCTGTCAATCGCACTTTCTGCGCTTTTCCCTATCCCGATTGGCCATCATGCATTCCGACGCAACTCCCCTGCCCCGCGTTCTGGCCGACCTTCCCGTTTCGGACACGGTACTCGACCTCATTGCCGGCCGAGTCGAACTTTTGCCGTGGGAATCGCCATCGGGACGGATCGACGCCATTTACACCTACGGCCACCCCACGGTTGACGCCGCGTTGCTCGATCGCTTCACGGGATTGAAGGTGATCAGCAACTTCGGCGTTGGGGTCGATCACATCGACGTGAGGGCCGCGGCACAGCGTGGCATCCCGGTCGGCAACACCCCCGGTTGCCTCGACGGTGCGACTGCTGACCTCGCGTTCTCGCTGATGCTGGCGGCTGGTCGGCGTGTGGTCGAGGGTGATCGCTACGCACGCGGGCCGAACTTCCTCCACTTCGACCCGTCGTACATGCTCGGTCGCGAAATCCACGGTGCGACCATCGGCATCCTCGGCATGGGGCGGATCGGTCGGCAGGTCGCGAAGCGGGCACGCGGCTTCGACATGACGATCCTGTACCACAACCGAACCCGCAGCGACGAAGCCGAGATCGCCCTCGGTGCTCGCTACGCCACCCGCGACGAACTGCTCTCGCACTCCGACTATATCGTGCTGACCGTGCCATTAACCGCGGAAACCCGTGGGCTGATCGGTCGCGAGGAACTGGCCAAGATGAAGCCGACCGCAACACTCGTGAACGTGGCCCGCGGTGCGGTGGTCGACGCGATGGCACTCACCGAGGCACTCGCCGCGAAGCGACTCCACGCGGCCGCGCTGGACGTGACCGACCCCGAGCCGTTGCCCCGCGATCACCCGCTGTTGAAACTCGACAACGTCATCATCACACCGCACCTGGGAAGCGCGACCGTCGAGACACGCCGGAAGATGGCCGAATTGTCACTCGTCAATCTGTTCGCGGGCCTGGAGGAGAAGCCGCTGCCGCACCGCGTGGTGCCCTCATGATCGCGTTTGTCACAGCGTGCGGAACATGACGAGGGCATCCACGAACCCGAGTTCCACGTGCCGGAACGCGCCGGGCACACGACCCACGACGGCGAACCCGCACGTTTCCCACGTTCGCACGGCCGCCACGTTCGACGCCACGACGAAGTTGAACTGCATTGCGGTGAAGCCGAGTTCTCGCGCGACGCCGAGCGAGTGCTCGCAGAGTGTGCGTGCCAGCCCGCGCCCGCGAAACGTTGGCGACACCATGTAGCCCGCGTTTGCGACGTGATTCCCTCTCCCCGCCGCGTTCGGTCGAACGTAGTACGTCCCCGAGAACTGCCCATCCACCTCCGCGACGTAGCACACCGCCGGCGGATCGAACCACAACTTGCGTGCGGCCTCTTGAGTTGTGGACTCGTCGTAGGCGAACACATCCCCACTCGCCGCCACGAGTCGGAACAGTTCCCAGACGTGCGACCAGTCAGTTGCAAGCGATTTGCGAATTATCGTCATGCTGTAGTTGTTTTGGTACGTATGGTCATAGCGGGCAAGTCTGCGGGGTGGTAGCATAGTTACTCCCTCGGAGACACCTATGACACAGCCCGATCAGCCCGCGGGTGGAAACCCGACCCTGACCGCCCCGACCGGGCCACCGCCTTCGGCCAACTTCCCGTTCCTGGCGCCGCAGCAGCAACCTGACGAGATCGGCCGACTCGGAACGTACCGCGTCCTCGGCGTCCTCGGGGCCGGCGGCATGGGCGTGGTGTTCCGGGGGGAAGACCCGCACCTGAAGCGGTTCGTCGCCCTGAAGGTGATGCTCCCGCAGTACGCCGCGGACGCGACCGCCGTCGGCCGGTTCCTCCGCGAGGCCCGATCGCAAGCTGCCGTCGAACATGATCACGTCGCGGTGATTCATCATGTGGGCGAGGACCGCGGGGTTCCGTTCATCGCCATGCCCTTACTCAAGGGCAGGTCGCTGTCCGACGCACTGAAGGCGAACCCGCGTGTGCCGGTTGCCGAGGCGGTTCGGATCGTCCGCGAGATGGCCGAGGGCCTGGCCTGTGCCCATGCCCGCGGACTCGTGCACCGAGACATCAAGCCCGGGAACGTGTGGCTGGAGGGCGATCGCCGACGGGTGAAGATTCTGGACTTCGGCCTCGCCCGTGTGGCCACTAGCGATGCGGTCGACCCGGATCATATGACGCACACCGGCGCCGTGCTAGGAACGCCGGCGTACATGAGCCCCGAGCAGGCACAGGGCGAACCGGTTGACGTCCGGAGCGACCTGTTCAGCCTGGGCGTCGTGTTGTACCAGATGCTCGCTGGCCGCCTTCCGTTCCAGGCCGCGAACATCACGGGATTGCTCCTCGCGGTGGTGAATAAGACACCGAATCCGCCCGGGACCGAGAACCCGGAAGTGCCCCCGAGTCTTGACGCACTGACGATGCGGTTGCTGGCAAAAAATCCCGTTGACCGTCCGGCGACGGCGGCAGATGTGGTCGAGGAATTACGTGTGGCCGAGGTTGCGCTCGGTGCAACCGAACCGATTCGGGTTGGGTTGCCGACTCCCCACGGGCGTGACCCGTGGGCATCAACCGCGAACACCGAGGCGGATTCGGAAACCGCGACGGGGTTGCGTACTGTCTCCGAGTCGAGGGGCACACCGGCAACGGTCCCTCGAGAACGGCGGCGGTGGTTGAAGGTGGCGCTCGTGCTGGCGTTCGTTGGGTTGGCAGCTGTGGCCGCGGACGGCATCATCGTCAAGATCAAGAACAAGGACGGCACGGAGACCGAGATCAAGGTGCCCGATGGCGCAACGGTGACGGTGACGAAGAACGACAAGGAGTTGGGCAAGTTCGGCCCGGAGGCGAAGGTGGCGACGCCGGCCACCGCCTCCGACCGCAAGGCGGCCGAGTACGCGCTGTCCCTGGGCGGAATCGTTCGCGTGGCCGGTTCGTTGCAAATCATCAAATCCCCTTCAGATTTGCCGGAGAAACAATTCCGGCTGTCAGAAGTTGACCTGCATGACAATTCAAAAGTCGGGGACACGGGGTTGGGCGCCTTTGAAGGGTGTGATGAGATAACGATTATCTGGATGAACGGTACGGCCATTGGCGATGAAGGGCTGAAGCACTTCAAATCGTGCAAAAAGCTGAGATCGATAGGCCTCTCCGATACCAAAGTCAGTGACAAGGGGTTGGCACAGTTCCAGGACTGCAAGCTGTTCGAGACCATCTGGCTGGGGAACACCTCGGTAACTGATGCGGGCTTGGCCTCCTTCAAGGGGTGCACCAACCTGAGCTACCTCATGCTCACGAATACCGCGACGACGGACGTTGGTTTGGCCCACTTCAAGGACAGCACGAAGTTGACGATCGTCTACCTGAACGGCTGCTCGGGAGTGACGGACTCTGGGTTGGCCCAGTTCAAGGAGTGCAAGACCCTGACTCGACTCTTTCTCACCCGGACAGGGGTCACACGGCAGGGAATCGACGAGTTGAAGAAGGCGCTCCCGCAGTGCAAGATCGAGTGGGACGGCGGCGTGATCGAACCGAAGGCGAAATGATCTAGCGTTGGTGGAGGTACGAATATCCAAACCATTCGACCCCACCCAGAACGCCTCGGTCGACGCACGACCGCCGGACCCGCCAAGTGCCGGTAAACCGCCCGCTTCCCTTGGAGGGTGCGGTGAGGCCCGTATAATAACCGTTCGACTTTCGCCGCACCACCGACGGACCCGCACCGGATGACGACCAAGAGTTTACCACTCGCCACGGACCACGGGGATCAACCCCGTGGCTCGCTCGCTTCGGCCAAGGGCAACTTCGCGTTCATCTCACTGGGGTGCCCCAAGAACCTCGTCGATTCCGAGCGGATGCTGGGCAAGCTCGCGCAGGATGGATACGCCCTTCAGCCGGATGCCGACGGTGCCGATGTCGTCGTCATCAACACGTGCGGGTTCATCGAACCAGCACGACAGGAATCACTCTCCGTCATCCGCGAAATGCTCGCGCTCAAAGCGGCCGGCAAGGTTGGCTCGGTTGTCGTCGCGGGGTGCATGGCCGAACGGCAGCGCGACGTGCTGTTGGAGAACGTCCCCGAGGTCGATCAGATCGTCGGCGTGTTCGGTCGCGAGGAAATCGCGGAGGTCGTGAATCGCGCCACCCACCGACAGCCACAACTCGCCGACGAACAGCGTTCGCTGTTCCGCCCGGCTCCCGTGCGTGCCCTCGAAGACACGTCGCGCTTGCGCATCACGCCGCGGCACTTCGCGTACCTCAAGATCAGCGAAGGCTGCGACCGGCTTTGCACGTATTGCGCAATCCCCAAGATGCGCGGCAAGCACGTCACGAAGCCGATCGAGGAAGTGATCCGCGAGGCGAACGAACTCGTGGCCGACGGCGTTCGCGAACTCATCATCGTCGCGCAGGACACGACCTACTACGGCATGGACCTCTACGGCCGCACGCGGCTCGCGGATCTGATTCGTGCGCTCGACAAGGTCGAGGGGCTGGAGTGGATTCGCACGCTGTACGCGTACCCCGAACACATCTCCGACGAGGTCATCGACACGCTTGCCGGGTCGAGCAAGGTGATCCCGTATCTCGACATGCCGTTGCAGCACATTAACGACCGCGTGCTGAAGCGCATGATTCGCCGCGTGGATCGCAGTTCCACCGAGAAGCTGCTGCACCGCCTGCGGGCGAAGTGGCCAGACCTCGCGATCCGCACGACGTTCATCGCGGGGTTCCCCGGCGAGACGGAAGCCGAGTTCGAGGAACTGCGGCAGTTCGTCGCCGACTTCAAGTTCGAGCGAATGGGCGTGTTCCCATACTCGCTTGAACCCGGCACGCCTGCCGAGAAGCTCGACGACCGCATCCCCGAAGACGTGAAAGCGGCTCGGGTCGCGGCGATCATGGAAGTGCAACAACAGGTCGCGTTCGGTTGGGCGAACGCTCAGGTCGGCAAGGAGCATCCGGTCATCATCGACGGCCCGGACCCCGAGTTCGCGGGCCACGCCCGCGGACGCACCACGGCCGACACGCCCGACATCGACTGTGCCGTGCGCGTGAAGGGGAAGAACCTGCGGCCCGGCGACTTCGTTCGCGTGAAAATCACCGCCGCCGACGGCTACGACCTCGCTGGCCGCGCCATCGGCCAACCGTGGTGAAGCGATCAGGGGAACTTTGCGATGATCGCGTCGGACATCTCCGCGACGACTTTCAGCAACAGTTCCCAGATATCCTGGTGATACGGCTCAGGTAGGTCGATGAACTGCCCGACCGCGAATCTCGCAAGTGTGCCCGCCTTGGCAATGTACACCTCGTTCACGACGCCGCGATTGTGAATCAGAAGATCACGGGTCGCTTTCGCTTCTGCCAATCGTTCGATCTCGGCGGCGCTTGGGCACCCAAGTTTCAATCGCTTCTCGAAGTACGCGAACCAGTCCGCCGGCTTCTTGTAGAGCAACCCGACGATGGCACGGTCGATCAGGAAGTCGGTGATCTCAAGTTTGTCCTTCGCTTCCAGAATCACATCAACGGGCACTGGTTCGGTGGAAGCGAGGTTCTGGGGATACGAGCGCAACCAGGCCCGGATAAAGTCGGTCAGGAACCCTTCGAAAATCGCGAGGAAGGATTGGAATGTCGCTTCGGTCAGTCGCTTCGATCTGTAGTCCGGGATCTTCGCGGGCAGATTGGCTTGAGTCGTGGTCGTGCCAGTCACAGGGTTTGGCACGTGAAGCTGCCTTCCGGCATCGAGTGCCTTTCCCAAAAACTCCCAGGCGGTCACGGAATCCGCGTGATAGTCGTGAGCCGCGATCAACTCGGCTTTCGCTCGATCTCGCGCCGCACGAATTTCATCCCGCAGGGCCATGATCCGCTCACATCAGGGAATTGCATCGAGAACTGCCTGAGCATTCGCAGGATTCTCGTTGATGCCGATTATAATGACCCCCGTCCCCGGTCCACCGTCTACCGACATTACCCCACCCGACTGCCAGCAGGCGATCCCCTTCTCTTGGAGCGCTTTCAAAATTGGCTCGACCTGTTCCCCACGGACTCTCAAGAATGCGCGTGTTCCGCCGTCTTGTCGAACGCGGACCGGCTTCTGTGTCGCGATGTCGATCATTGTCATTCCTCCGTACCACTGCCGCATTTTAGACTGTTCGTTTCCACGTCGCAACGCTCGTCGTGAACCTGCCTGCCCTGTCTGCCTGTCCTTTCGCTCGTAACATGCTCGTGACGCTTCGGGAGGTTCCGGCTGTATGACCGGGTGCCACGGGCGTCGGCAGACGAGCCTGTTTCGGCTCTGCGAAACCGGGCGAGTCTCAAAGCACGAAGGACTCTACACATGGCAAGCGAAGCCGAGTTGAAGGCCGCAGGCGACAAGTACGTTCCCAAGGACTACGACCCCACCCTCTACAAGTTGCGACACTCCCTCGCACACGTCCTCGCGCAGGCCGTCGTCGAAAAATTCCCGCAGGCTAAGCCGACCATCGGGCCACCCATCGAGTACGGGTTCTACTACGACTTCGATCTTGATGTGAACCCCACCGACGGCGACCTCGAATGGATCGCCAACCGGATGAAGCAGATCATCAAGGGGAAGCACCCGTTCAAGGTGCGGGAGATCACCGCCGACGAGGGCCGTGAGATCTTCAAGGATAACCCCTACAAGCTCGAACTCATCGAGGGGTTGGCCAAGGGGCAGGACGAGTACGGCAACGCCGCGAACGCCGCACCCATGCTCACCGTGTATCAGCAGGACACATTCACCGACCTGTGCCGCGGGCCGCACGTCGAAACTACCGGCAACCTCGACTCGAAGGCGTTCAAGATCACGCAGGTCACCGGTTCGTACTGGCGCGGCGACAGCAGCAAGAAGATGCTGAAGCGCTTCCACGCCACCGCGTGGGTGAGTGCCGACGACCTGAAGGCACACCTTGCCCGTGTGGAAGAAGCTGCGAAGCGCGACCACCGCAAGGTCGGCCGCGATCTCGAACTATTCGCCAACGAGCAGGTGTTCGGTGCCGGCTTCCCGATGCTGCTGCCGAAAGGCGCGACCGTTCGCCGGCTGCTCGAAACCTTCATCACCGATTACGAGCGGAAGGCGGGGTACTCGCACGTCTACACCCCGGACGCGGCGAAGAAGGAACTGTACAAGATTTCCGGCCACTGGGAGCACTACAAGGACAGCATGTTCCCGCCGATGGACATGGGCGAGGGTGGCAACGACGACGAGGAACTGTGCCTGCGGCCGATGTGCTGCCCGCACCACATCCAGGTATACAAGTCGAAGCCGCGAAGCTACCGCGACCTGCCGATTCGGATCGCCGAACTCGGGAAGATGTATCGCTATGAACGGTCGGGTGTCGTCGGCGGGCTGAGTCGCGTGCGGTGCATGACGCTGAATGATGCGCACCTCTTCGTGCGACCCGATCAGGTGAAGGCCGAGATCGCGGGTGTGCTCGCCCTGATGAAGAAGGCGTATGCTGATCTCGGCATCACCGAGTACCGGTTCCGGCTCTCAAAGAACGACGATCCCGAAACCACGGCTCCCGGGAAGGGCGGCAAGTACGTCGATAACCCGGCGATGTGGGAAAGCAGCATTGCGATGCTGCGTGAAGTGCTGAAAGAGTCCGGATTGCCGTTCTTCGAGGCGTGGAATGAGGCCGCGTTCTACGGGCCGAAGATCGACGTGCAGGTGAAGGACACCATGGGCCGCGAGGAGACCCTCTCGACCATCCAGGCCGACCAGCACTTGCCCGAGCAGTTCAAGCTGGAGTTCAAGGACTCGGACGACACCCCGAAGCGGCCGGTGATGATCCATCGCGGCGTCATCAGCACGATGGAACGGATGATGTCGTACCTGATCGAGCTGTACGCAGGTGCGTTCCCGGTGTGGCTCGCGCCGGTGCAGGTCACGATCGTCCCCATCGCGGACCGGCACTTCGAGTTCGCCCAGAAGCTCGGCGACTCGCTGCTGGAGAGTGATTACCGCGTGGATGTCGATCTGGGCGACAAGCGGATGCAGGCGAAGATCCGCGATGCGCAGTTACAGAAGGTGCCGTATGTGCTCGTGATCGGCGACAAGGAAATGGAAGCGAACTCGGTCGCGGTGCGGCTCCGCAGTGGCGAAGACCTCGGGGCGAAGCCCGTGGCGGAGTTTGTCGCCATGCTGGAACAGGTCGTGCGTTCGCGAACACTCAAGCTGGTGCCGTGACGTATTGTTTAGCGCTGCCCCCACCGGGGCAGCCGCTAACTCCCAACCGATCAATCCTCTTCGGAATCCTCTTCTTCCACCGGTGCGATGGGGCGGTACACCTCCACCACCGGTGGTTCCTTCGGCCGTCCCAATGGATCGGCACAGACCTGATAGCGGAAGTTCCCGATCTGGAGTTCGTCGCCGGGGCGGAGTTTGCCTTCGGGCAACCGCTCGCCGTTGATCCGCACGCCGTTGGTGCTTCCGAGATCTCGCACGACGAGGTAATCATTGACCTGCGCCAGCACGCAGTGCCGACGCGAGACCTTCTTGGAGTTCAGTTGAACGTCGCACTCCTCGTGACGGCCGAAGAGCAGGATCGGCTTGTCGATGAGGATGCTCGGGCCATCGGTGAGGGAGAGGAGGTGCTGCGGCATGGCGGCAAGTGTGGGGTTAATACGGGAGCGAAAGGGTTCGTCATGTAACCGTTCGCGATCAGTCCTCAACGCTCTCTTCCTCGGTCTCTTGCGCGGGCATCAAATCGCTGATGATCTGCATCAACTCCCTCATGCTCACCGGGAAAACCATCACGGCTCCGCGGTCGTGGACGTTCGCCTCACTTGCGAGTTCCACCTGCTCTTGTGAGAGAAGCAGAACCACGACCAGATCAAGCCCGGTTGCATCCGATTCCGCGAGGAGTTGGTTGTAGACACCGATTCCCTCGTCGCCGATCGAACCGGCATCGACGATCAAGGCGTGATAGGGTTGCTGGCGATATCGCTTGAGTGCCTGATCGGGATCAATCGATATCAGAACGCGGAAGCCCTGAGCCTTGAACTTCTCGCGGAACGCTTCCTTGAGCCGCTCGTTTTTCTCGATTGCGAATAACGTCTTCGGGCCGGGAGGGATGCGACTGTTCACCGAGACTTCTACCGACTCGCCTCGCATCTCCGCACGGCAAGCCTGGAGCGCCTCAACAAACTCCGTCGGGGTCTGATATCGCTGGTTGGGGTCGAACCGGAGCGCCTTGGCGAGCACATTGAGCAGTGGTGGCGGAACCCCAAGAGCCGGGCCGTTCCTCCGAAGCGTGGCTTCCACCTCCTGATATCGGCGAGCCTGCATCCGCTCGATGCGGTCACGCGTTGCCGGCATCAGCGGCGTTCCGGTGACACACTCGAAGAGCACGGAGCCGAGGAAGTAGATATCGCTGCGAACGTCGCCGGCCTTCTGGTTGGTCGCTTTCTCCAATCCGGCGTAGTCAACGGTGCGATCCACCGCCACGTCGTAATCCTTGTCTTTCTCCTCCTGCTTGCCAACCTGCCGGCCAGTGGCATTGCCGTCGCTGATCTCCGCGAGCCCAAAGTCCACGAGTTTCGCCTGCCCATTGGCCACGGCAATGAGGATGTTCGTCGGTTTGATGTCGCGGTGAGTCATCCCGCGTTGAAATGAGTAGGCCAACCCTTGCGCCGACTCCTCAATGATGCGAGCCGATTCTTCCGGGGTCAGTTTCTTGCGGATTTGGAGGAGGTCGCGGAGGTTCCCGCCCTCGATGAACTCCATGACGATGAAGTATTGACCCGTCTTATTGTCCTGGTTCACCGTCAGCACCGACACGATGTTCGGGTGACGGATCTCCATCCCGATCTTGCCCTCACGCAAGAACAGGTCCACCTTCTGTCTGTCCATCATCCACTTGTTCCGGAGCACCTTCACCGCGACGACCTGCCCAGTAAGGGGGTCGTCGCCACGATAGACGCGACCAAAACTGCCGGACGCGATTCGGTACAGCAACCGATACCCGCCGAGGAAGTAACCTTCCGTTTCTCCTTTGAGGAGTTTCGCACCCTGCCAGGCCGACAGGTAGCGTTTGCGTTCGAGGAGGCGAACGAGATCGACGGCGGGAGCCTTGTTGTTATCGAGCTCGATCAAACACTCATCCACTTGCGACTGGGACGCAAGTCCCAGCCGCAATGCGAGTTGCCCGATACCTGTGGCGTCAAAGTTGAAGGCCATACCACAAGTCAACTATGGGGACCGGCGAGAATCCCGGCGTGAACACAATGAAGATACCTTAACACCCTGCGGCGGGGGACGCAATCCGCTCCGTCCGATCAGGTTGAGAGGAATCCTGCTTGCGTGGTCACCGTTGGTGACCTAGAGTTAAGGTGATTGTATAATTTGTCTGTTATTACTCCCCGTCACCCCACCCTACAGGGGTGTTTTGATGAAATTCTTCTTGATCGTCACCAAGGGCAAGAAACGCGGTTTGCCGATCCCAATCGAAGTCGATCTGTTCATGATCGGTCAGTCGAAGATGTGTCAACTCCGGGCTGTTCACGACGAGATCGGTGAACAGCATTGTGCCTTCGCGATTCGCGGTGAAAAGGTCTTCATCCGCGACATGGGTAGCGGAAAAGCGACCATGGTCAACGACGAAGTCATGCCTGGGAGCGAGGAATGGCCACTACACAAGGGCGACAAGGTCGCCGTCGGGCCACTCGAGTTCATGATTAACTTCCGTGAGAAGCAGCTCAACCAGCGCGACCTGGAAGAGTGGGCTCTCAAACAACTCGACGAGGATACCGGGCCGAAAGCTTCCGCCCTCGAAGAGCTCGCCAAGTCCGCCAACATTGTTGTCGATCACGACAATGCATCCTCGATTGCAAACGCAATCATCGGCAAGATGAACGCCGCAAAGGGTGTCGTTCGTGGCCGACTGCGTATTTCCCAGGAAGCCACCATCACCATCGTGCGGATCAACGACGTTTACCTTGTCGATGACGCTGAGCTCGTCCACTTGAAGAAAGAACTGCACGACAACCTCACGCACCCGAACTTGCGTGTCCTGCTCGACTTCAAGAACGTCCGCCGGATGTCCACCTCCGCGGCTGACATGTTTGGCGACCTGATTCAGTGGCTTCGCCGACAGGGCAGCACGCTCGCGATGTGCCGACTTCGCCCCGACCTGGAGAAGATGCTCGAAGGGATGCAAATGATGTATGCCTTCCGGCTCTTCCCGGACAAGGATGCCGCACTCCAACAGCGTTGGTAAGTGCGATTTCAGTGTCAGAAGTCGCAAGATCTTTTGGCTAAAGGCGCTACAGCGACATTATTGATCAAACAATCTTTATTCCGGACAGGTAATTGGTTCCAGAATGGTTCCGGGGATGGGTGGGCATATCGCCCGGAACCAATTTGAAGGCGACAAGAAACCAACCTCGAGCCACTTGTGCCGACTTTACCGGTTGTTCCGGTCACTTCGTAACTGACAGGGGTTCCATACCAGGACTGCTTGACCCGCATCACCGCCACAAGCCGATATTCCGGTTGAATCGTCGCAACCTCATGGAAGATCGGCCGATGGCCACTTTTTACCTTCTACCCCCACGGTCATGCCTGGAGCAGGCAATTGGGGAAATCCTGACCCGGTTGCTCCCTGGGTTGCCAATGCCCGCCGAATCGTGGGAGGCCGTCACGGATCGCGTCGGGGCGGCCGCGAACTGGCCGTCCGACGTGTTCCTCGTGCCCCGCGACGACCTGCCCGATGGCGAACCGGTCGGCGAAGCGCTCTCCGCAGCGTTCGGTGCCGAACCGGGCGACCGTGTGGTGGAGGTGAGCCTCGCACGCGGGCCAGCGGCCGCCAGATCGTGGCTACTCGGCCCTGCTGATGTTTCCAGCCTGTCGGTAGCGCGATAGAATCATTTCATCACGGCCGAAATTTCCGACCGTGTGCCCTGGGCGCGAAGCCTGGGGCCACGGCGTTTGCATTCCTACCTGGACACCATGAGCGACCCCTCGCAACCCGAAGACGACTGGGCAGAACTCGCCCGCGAACTCGACCGCGACACGACACCCGCCCCTGCTCCCGAATCCGCGTCGGCTCAGGAAGACGAATCCGACCCCGATGAATTCGAGGACGCCGACGCCGAAGGCTCGAACGAGGCCGGTGAAGGTGACTCCGACGAAGCCGGCGAACAGGAACCCGGTGACGGCACCCCCGGAACGGGCCGCAAACGTCGCCGTCGCCGTCGTCGTCGCCGCAAGGGCGGACCCGGTCAACCGGCCGAGGCTGGCGAAGTCGCTGAGGCTCCCGCAGCGGAAGTTGCCGAAGTCGAAAGCGACCCCGCACCGGAAGCGGTCGAGGATGATGCCGAATACGAAGAAGCCGACCGTGGCGAATCCGAAGTCGAAGCCGCGGAAGAAGCCGGCGGGGAACTGCTCCGCGAACTGATCGCCAACTGGAACGTACCGTCCTGGGATGAAATCGTGACGGGCCTTTACCGGCCCGACCGCTGATCCAACCGAATGACCTTCCCCGGAGGGGTTCACATGGCAGACGCCGTGATCGACATCGTCGGGGTTGAGGAACTGCCCCAGATTGTGGAGATGTATAACCAGGTGTTTCGACCGGCGAAGAACATTGAATCGTTCCGCCGGAGATACCTCGGGCGTTACAACATCCTGCAGATGATCGCCCGGGTGAAGGACAAACCCGCCGGCTTCTTCCTCGGTTTCGAGTTGAAGCCCGACACGTTCTTTGGCTGGTTTTATGGTGTGATGCCCGAGTACCGACGAATGGGGATCGGCTCGCAACTCATGGATGCCGCCCACAGCTGGGCGACACAGCACGAGTACGAGACGTTCCGCGTGGAGTGCCACAACAGTCACCGCCCGATGATGCACCTGGCAATCGAACTCGGTTATGACGTGGTTGGCCTGCGTTGGGACGCAGACCGCGGCGACAACCTCGTGCTCTTCGAGAAGAATTTGACCGCAGGAAAGTGAATCGAAACGGGATTTGAGCCGCTTGCGGCTTTGCACGTTAGCTGACCGTATCACATCCTGACCGGAATCAGAACTTCCCGGAGTAACGCACTCCGGGATCGCGGTGACCGACTCACCGGCCGCCAGCATCTTTCGGATGCTGGGTCGGTCAGTCGGTCCCGTGTACAGAGAACCCGGCGGCGGTGTCGAACCGAACGTCACCACACCACCCGCCGGAACGTTGATCTTCGTTCGCCCCTTCTCAACCTCTGAAAAGCGGAGGTAGAGTTTGGCGTTCGTCTGGCTGAAGGCACCGCCGATGACTGACCAGTCGACGGTGCCGTTCGTGATCGACTCGGTCAACCGTTCAAGAGTGCCAAGTGCCGCTTCCACTTGTTGCTGAGGTTCCGCCTGCGGCGAGGCCGGGCGCTGCGAGGCAATCCGTCGCTCAAGATTGGATTCCTGCTCCTTGAGTTTCCGGAATACGCTCGCCGTGGCATCGCGTTCCTCACGCGACTCGGCCAACGCCATGTTCTCCGCGACCTTCTCAACCTTCCGCCGCAACGCAACAAGTTCGATTCGATCAGACTCCAACTGTCGCTGCCCGGGATCCTCGCCTTGTTCCGCCGTCGCTAACTCTTGGAGGCGGCCTTTCAGCTTGGAGAGCGTGGAAGGGTTCAGCAGTCGCTGGCGGAGACACGCGAGGACGAACCGTGATGCCATCTCGCCTTCGACCAGGTTGTGGCGGCAGCACTTGGCCTGCGAGTTCTGGTACAAGCCGCACCCGTAGCACCACTTCTTCCGCTTGGCGTTGCGATACATCAGCCACCCGCAGTTCAAATCGTAGATCCGCCCGCCAAGCGGGTTCGGGGACTGGCCACGGGTGCGGGCCTTGCCCCTCAGGTGCCGCCCTCGGACCTCGATCACCTCCCGGATGCGGTCGAAGTGTTCTTGCGTCGTCACCGCCTCCGATTTCGCCGGTGTACGGATGATCTGGTCGTCCGAGTTGATAACTGTCTTGGGCTTCCCATCGGGGTGAAAGTCGCCTTCACCCAACGCGCGGGGCCCATTCGGGGTCAACCGCCGCTGGTCGCCCTCTGAGTGCCTGCCGTACTCCCACACCGCGATCAACAGCGAGTTGGTTGCGATATACCGGACCGTGTTCTGCGTCCACTCGCCGCTCATCTCGACCTTCACCCCGTTCCGAGCACGGACCCGGCCGGCACGCGGAGACGGGATGCCTTCCGTGTTCAACAATCGGGCGATCCGGGCGGCGGGGATCGTCAGGATCAGGTCCAGAATTCGCAGAACCACCTTCATCTCTTCGCTCGCGGTCGGCCGCCAGATGACGTGGTGGCCGGGTAGGTGGACGGTCTCGTGATCTTCCAGTTCCCGCTTCGGAGTGCCATCCTCGCTAGCGAGCCAGCGACGAAACCCGTAGGGCGGCTCGCCGCCGATGGAGAACCCCAAGGTGGCGAGTTTGATCTGGCTATAGACCTGCTTCTCGGCGAGTTCACGACGGAATCGGCCGGAGTTGTGGTAATCGATCATTCCAACGATCTGTTCGCCGAGATCGATCTCGGCTCCGCGCGGCGTCGGCGCGAGAGTCATCCCGTCCATGAATACCAGTGTCAGTCCCGCCGTTCGCAGTTCACGCTCGATCTCAAGCCCGTCGTTCGGGTTGGCCGGGCGGGCGATGCGGTCACGGCGTGGCACCAACAGGTGGGTGACCGTTGAGTCGTTGATGGCCCGCGTTCGGAAGGCATCAAGGCCAGGACGGCGGAGGAGGTTGCCCGAGATTCCGAAGTCCAGGAACAGATCGCCGTCGACGGACCGGCCACTCTCGATCATCGCCGAAATCGCGGCTGGTGTGCCGGAGAACGTGACGCCCAACCGCACGGCTTCACGCTGCCCCCACTGGACGTACTGCGGTGGCACGAGCCTTGAGTTCCCCTCACTATCGCGATGGTAAAAGAGGGCTGTGCCCCGCTCCGGTCGCTTCGTCATGGCTTGTGTCCTCTACTCGGTGACGGGGATGTGATGCCGATGCGCCCATAGAAATTGCGCCATGGCCTCGACCAACGCGTCATCGTTCTGGGTGTCCAGAGCGACATCCGCTCCGAGTTCGATCCGCGCAGCCCACGCGAACCGTGTAATCATCAGGTCGAAAACGGCGCGGCCGAGTGCCCCAGCGAGAGCCAGAACAGCAGGTTTCTCTGCCGCGATGATGAGAGTGCGGATCACACCACCCAATGCCTCGCGGGCGGATGGAAGTCCCGCATCCAAGTGAATCGAGTAGCCGGCGGCCTCCCAACGCCGCAAACGCACCACGGCACCCAAGTCGAGGAGGATTCCCTTCGGGATCCCGCGGGTTTCCCCCGGCGGAGGTGCCAGTCCCGCAGCGGCGAGGAAATCGCCGAGGTCAATCGCATCACGACCTGCTTCATTGGTCGCGAACGCAATCAATTCCTGCGGATATTGACACAGATCGATGGCAGAAGTTGAGACCATCCTTGGTCGCCTCGCGTGAGGTACTTCTTCGTTCAGACAACTTACCACCAGTCGGTGTTCGAAGATCGAACTTGGACAACCAGCGGCTCAAGATCGAAGCGAACATGAACGGTCGGGCGATACTCATCAGGAGCCGGGACCACCCCAACAAGGGGTTGCCAGCCCGTGTCGAACGCTTTGGCGATTCCCGGACGAGCATCCCCACTGAGCCGAAGATACTTGCCGTCTCCCACCTCGAGTTTCCCTGCGGCTGCGGCAAACACGAGATACAGTGGAACCTCATTGATCCGGGCCGAGCGGCGAGGCGACTCGCCCGATTTCAAGATGCAGGCGGCAACGAGTTTCCGTGTCAAACCAGCGTCAAGCAAGCGGGCCGCGAGGGCGATGCCGAAGCCCTCGAAATCAGTGAAGGTTCGCGGGATCCCTTGCCCAGGAGAGTCCGGTTGCGCCCCGGGCAGCACACCGTGATCGAAGACATAACGGAGTTTGCGAACGGGCAACTGGGTGCGAGCGGAGAGTTCGGCCATGTCCATCCCGAAAGCTCACTTGCCCAAGTTGGATAAGTGGAGTTTAGTGCTCATTTCGAAGAGAGTCAACTCCAATTCGCAGAAAAGTTCAAAAGGGAAATGGGAATGGAACCGGCATGTCATTCCGCGAGAAGCGAGAAGGTTGGCGACGGGTATGAATAACTAACATTCTATTTATCATATATTATGACACGATTCTTCCCGAAATTTAGTCGTGTGTCAACCTCAATGAGGGACGCGGGGCATGCTGCATGCTAACGATCGTGCTGTGTTTCAGCGGCATCGGTTACGCCGAGGTCGGAGCGTTGAGTTGGATGGGCCTTCCGACGGACTCGAACGCTCGGACTCGAACAGGGCAAGCCCTCGCTGCGCGGCAGCGGGATGTGTCGGCGCGAGCGCTTCCAGGAATCGCTCGGTGCCGCGCCAGAACGGGAAGCCACCGAGCTGCTTCAGCCCGGCTGCACTTGCGGGCCGCAACCGCACCTCGCCACAGAAATCTAGAGGAAGCGAGGTGCTCGCCCAGAACGTCGCGGCACCGGTTGGAAGGGGTTCCCGCGTGGCTACGGGTTCAAGCGTCTTCTCGGTTGGCTCGGCCTTCGCGTTCGGAGCCGGCGAAAGCCGACCGCAAATCCGTTCACGATCCGTGCCTCGGATGCGGAACAGCAAGAACGGGTCGCGGTCGAACTCCTCACCGAGCAGGTAGTACACGGCCGCGATGTGTTTGCACGGGTTCGACCAATCCGGGCACGTGCAGTCCGTCTCGATCTCTTTCATCGACTTCGGGAACAGTGACAAACCAGCTTTCGAGAACGCGGTTTCGATGTCTTGCGGCAGCTCACCTGCAAGTAATTTCGCCGCGAACACGGCCTGCGAGTTCAGTTCAACAACCAGCTTCTCCCGTTGGGTTTGGCTGAACGACTTCCTGCCAGCCAAGGTTACCTTCACAACGATCACAACGTGGATGAAGATTGTTCGTCGCTTGGCGGCGGCGAATCATCCCTGAAGGCCAAGCTCACGCTTTCGTCGGTAGAAACTGTCCATGGTCTTGCCGGTCCGTTTCCGCCACTCGACCTCCAAGACGTCCCGCGCCAACTTCCGTGCGTGTAATTCCCGAACGATCTCATGCTCGGCGGTCTTCGTCCCAACTCGCGTCACCGGCACCAACGGCAATTCATCGGGGTGGACGCGGCGCATCGACGAGCGGACGAGGGCTCGCCAATCCGTCTCACAGGTTTCGGATTTCCAACAGCGGTAGTCCTCGATGCCCTTAAAGAAGTATCTCAGGTCAATCCGGTAATCCCCGGCGCGACACACATCGACGACATGTTCAAAAACCATCAAGCATTCCTTCGCAGGCACATCTTTGACACCCTTCCGTGCCTCGCTCTCGATGAATGCGATCAACATCTCGTCAGTGGGTTCATGTTCCAACGTCGACAATCGACTCACCAAAGCCATTCCAGCCGGGTCCTGCCGGAGCGGGCGGTTACTGATCGCGATGATTCCACCGTTGTATTCCGTGATCCGCCGAAGCCCTTTGATCGAATAGGTCACACGCCGTGGAACGCCGGGGTCACCCCCGACAGCAGCCATGAGAATCTGAGCGGCTTGGAGGTTGTTGAACAGGAGGGGGATGTCGTCAATCACCAGCACCGAATCCGGTCGTTCCTCGATCTCGTCGTACAGAGCCGCCGGACTCAGGCGACCGTTGAGGAAGACATAGTTCGTTTTGCACTCTTCCAGAATACGCCGAACGGTGTGGGTCTTTCCAGAACCTGGTCGCCCGGTCACGTAAGCGCCGGTCTGATATCCTTTCGCGACCGAACGCACTCGATCCCCGAGAAGGCGAACGAGCTGAGTGTACTGCGTGAGGGCACCCGAACGTTCCGAGCGGCCCTGTGGTTTGTCCTTCGCCATTGATGCGTCCTTGCGGAATTGAATCTGCAATTCTGCAAAACTACAATCCACTCCACCAGATTTCAATTACAAATCCGCAAATCCGCAAATCCGCAAATCGCATACGGCAAGCCAGTTCCCGGCGGTGGCTAGAAGGCGAGGATTACACGGCGTTCTGCGCTCCTTGGTCGAGTCCCGGCAATCGTCGGGAGCAATCCTCTGACTGCGTGGAGCTCTGCCTCCTCCTGCAAGGCGGAACCTGGCAGTTCCAAGGGTATGCAATAGCTGTTCGGTCTCACTCATATATTATGACGCAAATAGGACTGTTATTTAGACGTATAATTGAGTTTTCAGCCGACCGCCGTTTTGGGAGCACACGGAGACGCACCGGTGTGGGTGGTGTTCGCTTGGATCGCCGAAGCCGGGATCGAAGAGGGCCCTCTTCAACCCAGCGCGGCGAGCGCCTTTGCGGCGTGCGGCCCAGGCTGGTTCATGAGTTCCGCCGAACGTCGTTCGGCGAGCAGTTCCAACAGATCGAGTGAGCGAAGATCGGATGGCGATTTCGTCGATTCTCGCACCTTCGCGATGCGGGCAACGAGTTCGTCGGCGGTCGCTTTGCATGCAAGAGGCGGACTTGGCGTGTTCGCCACATTTTCATCGCGTGCAGGTGTGCGGGTTGACGCTCGTAGACCTTCTTCAACACATCGGAAAGCTCAAGCAACTCCGATGACTGAAGCACCCGTTCGACCTCAGTGAACATCGTTTCGGCGAGGAAGCCGTCGTTGGCGCGAGTGTCGGCGTCGGTCGTTGCCGCGAGGCTCGCGGCTTCTTCGAGGAGTCGCTTGCGGAGTTCTTCGTTGCGGCGGCTCGCGGTCAGGAACGCATCGCGAAGCCATCGCATGCCGGGCTTACCCGGCGAGGATGCCGAAGACGCGGGACCGGACCATCTCCGGGAAGGTATGGTCGATGCGTCCGGGATCGCGTGGGTCGTGGAGTGCAGCAGCGAACTGCTGCGTGAGCCCGATGCGTTGGTCGAATTGCCGCAGGGGCAAGAGACCGGCATCGGACGTGATCGGTGCGTCGGAGACCTCGACCTGAATGGGCAGCGGCTCGAAAAAATCGAAGTCGAAGAGGGAAGCAGAGTGTTGGTGCACGATCGGCATCCAGTGTCGTTGCCACGGGCTTGTTATCTAACCGTTTCGACGAACAACGACACCCTTTCTGTCACCACTCCTGAATAATCCGCGCGAGGGCGGGCCAAACGTTTGGGCGGCGTGGTGGGCTGATATTCGGCCCGGCTTGTGTTTGGCAGCCGATGACCCCACTGTGTTGGGGGAGGTGGGTGATTGCCTGCGTCGGCATCCGGCTTTTGCTCAAACTGGTGGGGAACGGCGGATGGGACGAGTACAAGAAGGCGGCTCGGCGGTCGTTGGTCAGAAATTGCAGCAGACGGGATTGTTGACCCGGTCTATTCGATTCTGACGCTGATGCTGGATGGGGTTGCTGGGGGCGTGGTGATGGATTCGTCGTCGTTGAAGGCGGTGTTGCGGCGTTTGGGGTGTGTGAGGTGTCGGTGTATTGGTCGAAGAGTGAGCAGCCGAACCGTTCGCGGCCTGTTCCGTTGTGGCTTGTGGATAAGGCGAGATTGAGCATTACGTTAGTGAACGCCGTGGCAAGTGGTGCCAGTTCGGCTTGCTACGGGATTCTCAAACCGAGAATCGTCACATTTCGATTCAGGTAACAGATCGGCGTTTAGCACCACACCAAAGGATGTGCCGGGGCAGAAGAAAGCCCCGGCAACCATCATGGCGCACGTCGAAATACTGGGGACGCATTTTTGGCTTCTAACCAGTATTTCGTCCGTGGCTCGACGAATACTCGCGAAAGACCAAGGCCCAAGTCTGCATCCCGCGCCAAAGCCAACTGACGCACTAGCGACTGAATAAGGTTACCTTATCTTTTCGTTGAGTAACCCATAAACAGCCCCGTGTGAGGATCTCTCCAAATCACAACCTGAGAGTTTGGATACATCTTGATAGGGCTGACACTACTCAAACCTCCTGTTAAGATGAAAGGGACCCCTCTCTCGCCAAGACACCGTTCCGCCTCTTTTAAAGTCCGAGCAATTACAAAGGGTGGAGCTGGCATTTCAATCGCGACTGCTGGAGTAGACTTCGGATTGCCAGACACGAAATCCGCCACGCTGATGATTACAAGTGCGACGGTGAGCATCAAAAATTCCTACTGGTTGAGAACTCTGTTAGGTTCGATCGTCGAATATGTTACTTCTTCTTTTTCACATTATCGACCCCTTCGGATTCAATAGTTCCAGCATAGTCCACCCATCCCCATTTCCCAGCAGAATCCAGAGAGTACGCCACGGTATAATCGGATGTCTCGCCAATAAAATTCACTGTCTTCGCCGGCCACATCTTTGTTGAATTATAGAGATACTCAAAACTAGCTGGACGGGCCTTCCCTGTATATGTTCCCCATCCGGATGCAAATGTCATTGTAATTTGGACGCGAGCCACTGTCTTTCCAAGAACGACGGCATTAAGTCCTCCTGCCCCCAACAAATGGACATCGAGATCCTTGGCAATACCATCTTTATCAACAGCAAATCCTTCGACAGCGTACTTCGTTTGGGTGTCTCCAATTTGCTTATCATCAACGCCGCCGTCCTCGAAGAACTGGACGAGTTGGGCCGACTCGATTGGGACCAGTTGGTCGCCGACGCGACGTTCGTTCGCGGTAAAAAGGGGGCTACGAGATCGGGAACACCAAGTGGGGCAAGGGCATGAAGCTGGAGGTCGTCACCGACGCTCGCGGCGTCCCACTGGGGACCACAGTCGCCGCTGCCAACGTCGCTGAGACCGACTTGATCGAGGAAGCGATTGGGGACATTCCCGTGCCGCTGCCCAAGCAGATCCCACTGGTCGCGGATCGTGGTTATGACTCGGACCCATTGAGGGACCGCCTGGGTGAGCAAGGGATCGAACTCCTCAGCCCGCACCGCAAGAACCGCAAGAAGCCGTCCCGCAACGACGGTCGCAAGATGCGTCGGTACGCCCGCCGGTACGTCATCGAGCGGACCAACTCCTGGCTGCAAAGCTTCCGCCGGGTCGCAACTCGCTGGGAACGCTATTCCTTCATCTACCACGGGTTCGTTCGGCTGGCTTGCATTGTTATTGCAGTTGGAAGGTTGTGAAACAGCCTCTAGCTAGGTAATCTCCGGGCACCGATCAATGCACACCCTGCAGCTACTTCTTCCCGCAGCACTTCCCCCCCGCCCTCACGAGCCACCTTCCGGGGCTCGTTTTTGTTTTCACCACCGCCAGGGTACCGGCACCGCCTCGGGCTTCGCCGCCGCCTCCTGGAGCCAAGGGACGCCAGGGAGAGCGTGCCACTCCCGGTCTCTGCCGTAGAGGGGATGAAGGTACGAAGCAGAAGGCGAACGCGCCATCAACAACCCCCAGCGAAGCTTACAGAAGCGGTTACAGAACTAACATAAAACGCTTACAACCAACCCAAGTAAAGCCGTTAAACGAGCCAACCCCTCCAACAATAGCCGCCTTAGATATTGTGATTGAACTGCGACAACCAGGGCCGCACAAAATCTGCTCTAGCGTTACGCTCGTTTCATCGCAAGTTAATAACGCTTGATACCCTAAGTCCGGTAGCGAAACATTCCAGTTTCCCTGATTATCCCACTCTGGAGTTGAGAAAGCATCTAACGTGTCGCCATAGAAATCTCCCGTGTCTTTCACAAGAGTTTTCGTGGCCCGCTCAAGGCCCCTCAAGGCCGGTATAAATGAGAATTCCCGATGACCAGCGAGACGAAGGTCTGCTGGTTCTCGGCGACACTTCGCTCCCGGATCGTCTTCAGCATGTCGTTGTATGCGAGCCGAACGTTTTCGCTGATGACGCCCATCGAGCCCAAGGTGTCGAGTGCGATTGCGATATAGTTGGTGACGACTTTCGGTTTGATTCTTTTGGTGTACTTTCTCTCTGTTGCCATATGCCCTTTTTGTTGCAGCTAAACTTCACTCGCCTCGACCTCGACTTTCTTCGCCAGCGCCACCAGCGAGAAGAATATATTCCCGTTGATGACCCGTCCCTTTCCGCCCCCGAGGGGATAAAAACGCCTCACCCACCGGCTTTATGCCTCACCTTCAGTGTTGACGACTGTTGCATTGTCCGTACCTCTGTGTCGACATAATTGAATGGCTAATAATGTACCCGATCGCAAAAAGATCGATAACGTCATTTTACTTGCCGGCGGAAAGGCGGACCTTCGCCGCAGCGAGATCGCCCTCTCTGCCAAGCTCATCGAACACTTCGTCAACTCCGTATCGCAGTTCGCCATCAGGATGTGGTACACGCGGGGGATCAACGAGAAGTACTCGCCCTACCTCGCCGAACAGTCTGGGCTTTCCGAGGCGGAGATTCGAAAGGTGGGGAGCACGAGCTAATCCACTATGTCGCTGAACTTGACCCCGGCGTGCAGCTCAAGCATCGATAGGTTAATCCCGGTGAGGAGCTGGTCGCAAAACAGCTCGACCCCTTCGAGGTGGTAGAGGGTGATCTCCAGTGGGGCGTCCAGCTCGAAGTCGAAGAGGAGTGCGTGCGGCTTCTTGCACGCCTCGGCCAGGTTCGCCGGCACCGTCGATGCGCCGTGAATGAGGCAGTTCCGAACGATGGCGATCATGTCGAGTGATTCGACCCAGGTGTCGATCGTGGTGTGCGTGTACGTGGACGGCGTCTTCAGCTTCGTCACGGCGCAGAAGGCTTTGAACACCTTTGCGAGCCCGTCGTACAGCTTCTTCCGGTGCCAATTATTGAGACGCTCTTCCCACGCAACCTTCCACTCCGCGTCTTTTGCCGGGTCCCGCTTCAGCTTCCTCAGCTCTTTGAAGTCGTCGCCTTCGATAATCGAGTCCGGCGTCTGATTCAGGTACAGCCGGTACAGGATGAAGACGAACGTCTCCAAGTTGGCGAAGATGTCGATGATCCCGAATGCCGTGAGCATCGGGATCGTGTCCATGTGGTTCTTTGCGGCCGTCTTTCCGTCCCACTGAGCGATGGGCGCGTGCTCGACGGCCATCCCTCCCATGTCGTCAACGCCGTTGCGGGGCCGGACCGAGCGTACCTGGAACGCCCGCGTGCGCGCCCAGGCTGGGTCGCCGTACCGTTCGGCCGCGACGTTCAGACCGTTGATCGCGAGCGCCCACCGCATGTAGGTGCTTCACAGATTCGCCCGCCAAACCCCGATCTCCTTCGTAGCCTCTTTCAGCCACAGGCTTTCCGGCTTCGTGGTGTCGATCAGGATGTTCTGGATGCTTGGCGCGTCTTTGAGTTGCAGTTGTTCGACGGGGATGTTCTTGACGTGAATGAAGTCGACTTCACCGCGGGGACCGGCCATCGGAGATTCTCGCACGAGAAAGGAGTATCCTTGTCCTAGAAGTTGGCCCCCGCCGCGTCGAAGGCTTCCTCCTGGATCTCGCGCTGCCGATCACGGGTCGTCCGCGAACGCCTCCTGCCCCGACGTAATCGCGCGGGCGGCTTCGTCCACCCTCTTCTGCGGGCAGACTTCCTGCGCCGGGCAGAACCAGCACCACCCCCCGTCACGAGCGTCGGGCTCGTTGAGCCGATCTGGAGCAACGCTTTCTCCGCGCCGAGGGTGAGCTTCTTGTTCCACTCCTTCAACTCGTCCGCGGAGTACTCGACGCCGCCGAACCACCGCGTCAGTCGCGGCTGCACGATCCCCACGTCGATCGTCTCAAGCGCCTTCTTGCTGGTCTTCTGGAGCGCCGTGCCGTAGTAGCCGAGCTGCGGGTTGTCCTCGACCGTCACCTTCTACTTCCCGTACTTCAGGTCGCGGATGACGCCGCGCCCTTTCCCTTCCGCGTTCCCGTGGCCATAAAGTCTGCCGTGCCGAACATGCTCATCGCCTCGTTGAAGACGAGCCGCTGTTCGAGGCGGACCGCGACCTCCGTTCCCGGGTCGAACACCTCCAGGGCGGCAATGCAGGCGTGAACGTAGGTGAGAGCGTAATCCACCATGCTCCACATCCGCCCGTCGCCCGGCTCGAACTCCGTGTCCTCGTCCGGAGATAGCGAGATGACCTCCCCGTGGATCGACCCCATCAAGGACAACAGTTACCCCAACGACAGGGAGACCGTCATCGTGAAGGCCTTCGGCCTCATCGAGCTGTTCTGGTATGACAAAGAGCACGAGGCTTCGTTGCGAAGCACGAGAGCCCAATGGTGTTCCGCACCTTCGAGATCAAGGGGTGGATGAGATTGCCGGAGTGAAAAACCCCTTTCTTACGGCCAGAGCTGAATCGCTCGCGCCCTGTCGTTCCCATACCTGACCGCCGAACCCGCCATCACCATCACGTCGGGCGGAGTTAACACCTCGTTGATAACGCCCATCTCCGGGGCGATGTACTCCAGGTACTGCCACTGGTGCTGTTGCTTCGCCCAGTACTCCTGCGCGATCGCGGCGAGGGTCGCCGCCGTCCCGTGGTGGTGCAGCCCTCTTCCGCAAAGGGCCATCGGCGCGGTCGTCGGGTTGTGCATGAACACCCGGTAGACCCGTTTCGGGTTCGCCCCCACCGCCTGCGGCCCGTAAAAGGTCAGGCAATCCTCCATGCTCAGGCACGCGAACCGCGACGTTCCCCGCGAGTGGAGCGCGGCGGGCTTTGCCGCTTCGAACGCCGCTTCCATCGCGAGCCACTGCGCGCCCGCGTTGTTCAGGTGCGGGGCCTGTGGCAGCTGGATGATGTCGCCGGGCACGAACGCGCGACTGGTCGCGAAGAAAAGTTTGACGAGCATGGGGTCTCCGTGGGCTCGTTTTAGTCCCCGACACTCGGGATATCAACTCCCCCTCCTGCCTCCCCCGCTCCTGAGTTACCCTGGGGGTAATGACTCAAACCGCCGTCCCTCTTCAATCCCAGTACTGGACCTACATGGTCGAGTGGTTCCCGTACCTCAGCACGTACCTCGCTGGTATTTCCAGGGCGGGCTATGGCTGGCTCGGGAGCCTCTACTACGACGGCAAGGCCGGGGCGTACAAAATCAAGGATTACCTGCTCACCCAGGGGGCGAGCACGACGGCCATCGACACGATGCTCCAGCAGGCGTTCGACGGGGTCGCAACGGATTACGTCATCCCGATTCTGGGGCGTCCGGGGCTTTAGGAACTTCACCCAAGGGTACCTCTAGGACGTCCTGCGGGGAAGTTCCCGCTCGGTCTCCGCGCTCAGCACGATCACCCTTCAGCTCGCCAACGCCGCCTACCAGAACGCCGGGGACGTGTCCGACGATCTGCTCTCCAGGGAAGTTGCCTACGCGATGATGACGTTCATCAACGCCTACCGGGCTGGAATCACCCTCTCCCCCACGAACTACACCCGCCTGGCGCTCCTTCTTGAGAACATGGTCGCGACCACCACCGGCCACGTCGACCAGTGGTACCTCAACACCGCCGACTACTTTCGCCTGTTCATGGGGGCGCTCACCGCCTACGCCCTGACGGAATTAACTCCGCTTTCGTTTTCTGACCCTGCGAGGCGAGCACTCCGGCCTTGAGTTGGCTAAATGCTGGCAGAGGAATTCGGCGATGGCCAACCGCGCCGGCGAGGGAGCGTGGGACGGGTTGACAACGTGCCAGGTGTTATTCATGGGTTCCCGACGCTCCAGTGACAGGAGCGACTGTGGTTGTGGCCATCGTTAGCGGCGACACCTCAACTCCGTGAGATCCGCATCCGTGGTGAGCAAGAGTTGCGAAACCCCAAAGGTTCGCAATAGCTATCCGGTATCA
>PNLP01000064.1 GCA_013823135.1 Planctomycetaceae bacterium | reverse complement strand
ATCGGATGTGCAAAACTCGCGCGCGTACTCAGGCGCGCAGTTTCGAGGAGTGTTACGCACGGGGAGGGTATCGTCGACATCGACTGCCTGAGCCACAGCCCAACTCGCACGGCAAATCGTTCCAGCGGATTCCGGTCCGCAGGACGAAGAGGATGCCGGTAAGCACCTTGCGAGGGTCGAGAGGCTTGCGTCCGCAATGGTGGACTCGGCGACGCTTGGGTCTTGGTAAGAGCGGCTCGACTTTGGCCCAGAGTTCGTCCGGTAACCGTGGCTTGGACATCCTTCCATCCTCCTGGGCGTTCCTGGGGATGGATGCCGCGAAATCGATGCCGATTTCTCATTACGCCACCGTTTCTTACGGAGAAACCACACACCCGCGCTGTACAGTTAGCCGAGATCACGGAGAAGCGGATCCGCCGGGGAGTGTTCAAGAGTGTGGAGGCTCTTGAACAAGCCATCACCGAATACCTGGCCCAACACAATGCGGACCCGAAGCCCGTTCGCTTGGGTCGCCGATGCCGATGCTATCCTCGATCGCATCAAGGGAGTTTGCGAACGGAGTTTCGACTCAACACAAGCATTGCTTGCGGAATTCGCAGGCGAGTTGACTGCGTCATCCCCTCGCCTGCTCCGCTCCTCCACCCCATTTGAGAGGATCAGGCAGAGGATCAGGCCTTACCTTCGGGTATGTTCGTTCCTCGGAAGACATCCACAGCGACGACCAAAAATTGCCTGACCAGCGGACCGCCAGGGGGTTCATGACCGGCCGTCCGAGAGAGTGCTAGAACCGCCTCGGCGACCAGCGTAGCTGCGAGGCGGGGATCGGGCTTCACCTCAGGTTTCCCCTCCGTAGCAAGGCTCCCCTCTGCCAGGAACGCCGCAGTGGCCACGAGCCCGGCTGGAGTTGTGGAACCAACTGCGGTGCCAGCAGCCCCTGCTGCCCGGCGGTTCGCGTCGCTCGGTTCCCGGAGCCACTTCACCACCGCATGAACGGCTGCTTCCGTGGTTCTCGGCTGGGGTCGTGCCGTTGCCCAGATGCAGAGTGTGCCCCACCACACAGCTTGTTTCGGAGTCATTGCCCGGGCCACGAGGCGAACAGCGTCGGGGAAATGCAGTGCCTTCACGAGCGCGTCAAAGTAATCGACCACGGTCATGTCCGGGCGGAGAAGTTTGCGAGCGTCGTCCGACAACTTCAGGTCACCAACCAATTCCTGGGCCGGTCGCGGGGGGCGAATGGTCCGGCCGGATTGCGAGGGGGGCGGGCTCACAACCGACCTCCTGTCCCCAACGTAAGCAAGGACTCGCCGGCCAGGCGCTCCGCCGCGGCCGGTCCGGATGTGAGGAAGCCTGTGACCCTTTCAACCGCTCTGTGATCGGTTGTCGTGGTCCTGGTTTCCACCCAGGATTCCGGTTCCAGTCGTCCGGGTGGTAGGTTTCTACCCGCCGCGATTTCCTGCCCGATGGCGAGGTAGTCCCGAAGGTGACGAAGGTACCGCGCGGGGTCGAACCGAACCGACGCGAGGTAGACGACTACCCCGCTTAACCGCCCAGAAAGGTGCGGGGCAGCACACACGTGCGGCAACCCGGGCCGCGAGATGCTCCCTCCCGAGAGGAAGCACGCCATCGCGAGGATCCCTGCCGGGGTTGTGGGATGCGCCTCCCACGCCGCGTATTCAGCTGCGCGACGCGTGGCCTCGGAGGGGGCAACGACCCACCTGGCGGCCGCCTCGAACGCATGGCCTTCCTCGGGCGTATCGAAGGGGGCTTTCTCAACGGCGTGATGCAGGCAAAGCGTTGCCCACCAGATCGACCGCCGGGCCGGCATCGTGTGGGCCAACAACCGGCGTGCGTCCGCGAGGTGCCCTGCCGAGACGAGTACATCGAAGAAATCGCGCGTCGTGAGCCCCGGTGCGAGCAGAGCCCGGGCCGGTGGCTTGAGCGCAAACAGGCGGCACACGTCAATCGCTGAAGGCGGTGGGGGAAGCGTCGGGTCCGGTGTCATTTCCAGTCCTGCCAGATGTCCTTGCCGGGGTCGAACGCCTCGGCGGGTTTGGCTTCCGGGAACAGTTTGCCGAGCAAGTCCGAGCGCAGCGTCGCGCCAAGGCCGAGGTCGATCTTCGCTTCTTCGGGCACGGCCGGTGTGATGACGCTGGGCACCTCGGCGGCGCGCGCAACCGCCGCAGCCTCGATATCAGCGAGTTTCGCTTGTTGGACCTCGATCTCCTTCGCGACCTGCCCCGCATCGACCTGCATCTTCTGCATCATTCCGTGGAACGCGTTCAGATTCTCAGGCACTTCTTTCTCAATTCGGGCACGAATGCCACGGAGGTCCGATGCCGATGCCATCAGGATCTTGCGATCGGTCTCGTTCGTTGCCAGCGGAGCCGTCGCCTCGAAGTCCGCGATTGCGTCATCGATGCCCGACAGAATCTGAGCCAGGGATGGGATGTCCACACTTCGCCCTCGTTACTGAATCATGACAACGCCGCCCTTGATAGTCTTCATCGCGTCTGCCGAGTCGTTCGAGAGGGCGGCGCTGAACGCGGCGCTCGCGTCGGCCGTGTTGGACGAGATCGGGGCCGAGGTTGTGATCCCGGTGACGCCGATCGCTGCCGATGTTTCAGCCGCGCTCAACGTGTGCCCCGAAACGGCAGCGGCACGGGTGACGACGTCCAGAACCGACTCGTTGATTCCCGCGACACCGAGCGACAGACTCACCTCGCCAACTTTGAGTGTGATCGAGGTCGGGTTCATCGTGATGCTCGCCCCGACGCCCGGCGGCCCGACCTGCAAGGTAATGGAGTCCATCGTGAGCTTGATGATCGGCCCGAGGTTCGGCACGCCGACCTGGATAGTTGTCGATGTCGCTTCAAGTGTCGTCACTGAACCAAGGTCCGGGAGGCCGCTTTGGAGGAAGATCGTACCATCAGTCCCGGACGTCACGCTCACCTTCCCCGCAATGTCAGAAGCTTCAAGCACAAGCTGAGCGACGCCAGCGTAGATGCTCGCCGTTCCAGTCGCGTCGAGGAACAAGTTGGTTCCGTTTCCACGGGACGACAGGATGAGGTCGTCGCCGTAGCAACTCAGGCACGCGCCGCCGGCGGCGGTCACGCACCAACTCCCGAGAACGTCGTGGGTCTCGTTCGATTCGATCGACTGTTCGAGTTGGGAGATCGGGTTCGGCACTGGTACCTCCGCCAGAAGAAGTCACTTCGCGGACATCCCCGCAATCAAGGCAACGGCGATCGCGAGGAGGAGTAGCAAGTATCCAAGGCCCAGGAGCAGAACGGCGTTTTCCTTGAGGAATTTACCGATCGCCTCGGTGGCCTTCTCGTATTTTTCAGCGATGTCCTTCCGGAGTGCCGGCGTCAGGCCGCAGCAAGTCAGGGCGAGCGTCCCAAGTTTGAGTTCGTTTTGCGCGGTGAAGTAGTCGGACACAGAGGTCTGGGCGGCCGCCGTACACAACTCGAGGGACTTGATCACATACATCATCCGTGTGGTCAGAAGGAGTGCCGCCGTGCAGTAAGTCGACATCTTTTCAACAGCTTCCTTGTCGGACTTTTTGTACTTGTCCTGGTACTTGACCCGGGCCGCCACCTCGACACCGGTGTTGATCGCCAACAAGGCGGCCGACAAGAGGGCGACGGGGACACCCGTGAACCCTGCGATCTTCTCCTTCTGTGTCCACTCCTGCGCCGCCTGCCCTCCCTTGATGGATGAGGGCAGGCTGTCCGCGGCGAAGAAGTTCGACTTACTTGTCGCCGAGATGGTTCCTGCCCGCTTGATCGTGATCGCCGGGCCGAGGTAGTGGAGGTCGGTCTTGCGGCCGAACGTCCACGTCATGTTGCCGCCCTCGCCGAGCAGGGCGGTCACCGGGAACGCGCTGAGGAGGGTGTGGAGGACTGGAACCCGCTCGAGGCAACTTTCCCAGTCGAGGACGTATTTGATCTCGTCGCCCACGATGTGCGTTTGCCGGCCGCTTCCAAGGAACGCGGACAACGTGTCGCCCATCGAGACCGAATACGACCCGGTGAGCAAGCTCGTCCAACCCGCCTTGTCGTTCGCCAAGGTCAGAGCGTCATACATACCCACGGGAGCGGCCCTCCGACATGGTTAGATCGTGCCACGGAACTCGAATGAGATCCCCGGGACGTACTCGGACTTGTGAACCTCCGCGTTCGACACAGTGTGTGACTCGGAGTGGATCAGAATGTACTCGTAGTCCGGCGCGTCGAAGAAGTAGATGCTGTTGTACTGAGACGCAGGATCTCCTGAGAAGATACACGACTTGATCCCGGCGATCATCGCTTCGCCTGGGAGATCAGAAGGTGGCTTGTTCGTGGCGTTGTACACGCAGCCGGTGATGAGCGGCCGGTCGGGGTCGCCATCCTCGAAATGGACGATCACTTCCATACCGATTCGCGGCCAGAAGAACGCGCCCCATTGTTTGCCGGCCCACAACTGCGAGCACCGAACCCAGCAGGAACTGTTCGCATCGAACTTCCCCTGGCGATCCCACAAGAACTGGACTTTCACCCGCCCATACTTATCGACAAAGATTTCCTGATTGCTCGGCCCCGTGACAACTGCGGTCAGTGGCCCACCGATTCGCGGACGTCGTGCCTTTGGGGTTGGTCGCGGGATGATGTCAGGAGGCCCAGCCTCGAAGGTGTTCTTGTACGTTGCGGTAACCGTATCGACGGATCGATACATTCCTGTGAACTCGGCCTCATGCTCAACTGCGGCAATGAAGTATGTCCCGTCCGCATCGTAGTGGCCGGAGAATCCGACCGTCGTTCCCGGAACAAGTTGCGGGCAGTTCCCCTCTCCCGTGATACGGACAGCCAGCGCAGCAGACGCCTCGGCACGAATGCGGGCTGTTCGCCGGGCATCGTCGTACACACCCTGGAGGTTCGAGGCCTGATCGCCACCGCCGGGTGCGATCCCATCGAACCGTTTCGCCGAGTCACCGTCGTGCAGGTATATCGGGACACTCCCGACCGCTTGCGGGGCCAGTTTGTGTGTCACTTCCCCGGCTGTCGCTGTTGCAGGAAGATTCGCGTCGGCCGCGAGGTTCTGGCGGAAAAGCTCGAATGTCGAGTCCCACGTCGTCACGGCTGTCGCGCAAACTTGCTGGGTTTTCGACCAGGACCACGCCCGATATTCCCGACCAAGTGCAGACGGCCCGGACTCAGGTTCGTAGCGAAGCCCCATCGGCACGTCAGCCGTGGGTGCGTTCACGAGCGTGTCGGCGAGGATCAGCGTCAGCTTGCCTTCTTCATGCTTGAAGGAATAGAAGATGCCCTCCTCTTCAAGCAATCGCGTCGCGAAGGCAAAATCGCTTTCCTGGTACTGGCAGGTGAAATCCCGCAAAGGGTATCTCGTTGTCAGTCGTGTCTCAATTGGACCGAACGGAGCAAGCACTTCTTTCAGGATATCGACGACCGTGACTTGCTGAAATATCCGCGAGTTCGTCCGCAGTGTCGAGTACCACCATGCCGGCCGCACCGTCGCATACAGGTGCGTAAATTCTTTGTCGCGGTTCGCCTGTCGAATTGACGTCACGACCCCGCAAATTTTCCGGGGTGTTCCAACGAGTGAGGCGACCGGGTTCACACCGGCCGTCACGATCTGACCGAGCAATTCGTCAAGCGCAACCGGCGGGTTCGCGACGGGTGCGAGTAAGTGGAACTCGAACGCGAAAAGTTCGGAGACAGCCTCCCGCCCACGAAACCCCGCGACGAGCAGGGCGTCGGTCCCGAGTGGTGTCGTGATTGTCAGCGGGCGATCAGACTGAAGAAAATCGGCCACGGTTCGGCCCCCAATTCGGGTCTAGCACAACACAGTCGGACACCCCAGCATGATGACTCCACCATGTGCAGTCGAATCCCCCATTCGGGCCGCGGGTTGCCCGCCGATCAGGGCCGTCGGGTTCCCGCCGAGGATGACGTCCGGTGGGCCGACGCATGTTGCTTGATCGCCCATTCTCGCAGCAGGGAGTCCGCCGATCAACACGGTCGGGCAGCCTGGTGGAAGGATCGGCCCGCCAACGTGCGGAACCGGTCCCGTCGTCATCGGGCAGGTGTGCATGTCAGATACACGAGCGGCGGGTTGGGGCACAGTGTCACTCCGGGTGAGCACGAAGGAGTCGAGAGCATCGGAACGCAGCGTCATCGGCGTCGGCCGAGTTCATACGCTTTCCGACCCAGGCGTTCCACCCGAGTCGGGGGCCATGAGTGCCCTTTGCCAATTGGGCAACCGGAACTTCGGACGCCCGCAGAACGAGGCGGACCTCGAAATCGAGAGAGGCCCGAACGTAGAACCGGGCGAGTTGGGCGAGCAGGAATAGTTTACGCCGCCCGGCAACGGCATCCGGGAGATAGCTCACAAACTCGGCAAGATCGAGTGGACCGATCCTGATGCGGAACCCACCGTTGGCGTCCCAGAGTCGTCGTCCGATGACAAGACTCACACCGAGTTCGTCATTCTGCCCGCCGCGACCAAGACGGGTCTGGTTCACGACAGAGAGCGGTCGCCATCGACCGTAGAACTGTTCGACGCTGACTGGTGTCCGGAAGTAGTCCGCGAGCATGTTCTCGAGACCCGCCGCCGACCTTGCCGGGTGCGCGAACAGCCCGGCGTATCGGACGAGCGACCCTTCATCCATCACACCCGGGTCTTCGGGACTCACCGGCGGAATGGATGACTCAACCCGCAACCGTTGCACGAACGACGGCAGCCCGAGCCCCGCCAAGCTCAGCGAGATCGCAGTTACCGGATCCTGACTGCCGTTTGCCCGACCGTACGTGACGGGCAATCGGTACTTCGACCACGCCCGGTAGAACAGCGACAACATCCGGTGGTTGAAAATATCGAGCCAGTCCGCGAACGCCCGTCGCTCCGGGTTATCCGCCGACTTCTGTTGGGACAGTACCAACTGGGAGTAGAACTCCGGAAGCACGCCGGAGGGACCGGTGAGCCCGAAGAACGCAACGGTCATTTTCGGAGGCGTTTCAGACCCTATGGTGAGCCCGGCAACTGTACTGGCGGGGAATGCCAGCCCTCCCACGACTCCGAAGTTGACCGCCTCAGCACGTGGTGGTCCTTCGCGTCCGACCTGCTTTCCACCTGTCAGTTCCAGTAATCGAACAGCCTGGAAAAAATCGAACATGAACGGGTTGGCGAACAGCTTCGCTGCAACCGAATCCGGAGAAGGCAGGTCTGCCGGAAGTGTCATAGCAGCGGTTGCTCCCCGGCCCGCGGCGACCATTCGGCAAAGGGAGTGCTCGAACCCCGCAGCCTCGCGGTCAACTCCGTAAACGAATTGATCGTTGCGTGGAGAGCGAAGAACCGTTCCAGGACACTCGCAAAGATGTAGGCCCCTGCCCCCACAAACTTTTCCTCATCCAGTTCCAAATCGATTGCGAGCCCGCGACAAAACCCGCTGGCCGAGAGTTTCCCGACCCGGCGAACAACTGGATTGGCGGAGACGTTCGTGACGCCTTCGATCACCTGATTTCCGGATGTTCGCCGTGTCGGATCAGCCGCACCGGGGTCATAAAGCCCAAGGAGGGTCCGGAGCGCGTCTGCCCCGGCATCGCCACCATCCAGCGTCAAGTGGTTCAGGTTCAGGTGAGAGATTAGCCGCCAGTACGCACCACGGGCGGGCGGCGGGCGAGACGGTGCAGTCGGACCAGTCAAACATCGGATCTGCGAAATCGGCCCGGCGATTTCGGCTGTGAATACGACGCGCCCGCCCGATTGACGCAGGATGAGAGGCAGGTCGCGGTTCGTACACGTCGTGCGAACGACGACGACCCCATCCCCAGGCGACGAGGGTTGGAAGTCGAGATCGACGAGTTCGAGGAAAGTCTCTGTCCCCTTGTCCTCCGCAGATTCTGCCGGCCGGCGGTTCGTGTGCCAGAATGCCCGCCCTGCCGCAGACCCGTAGCGGATACCAAAGAACGGCCGAAACTCGAGATCGGGCTCGCCAGGCAACGACGCCCGTACCGAATCGACCGAATACACTTCCGTTCCCAGCGGAGTCGCAACGTCCGGCACCACGCGGTACTGGGTGCGAGCGTGCGTCAGGTTGATTGGTTCGGCCGTCTGTTCGAAGAGGTTCACAATCGGCGTACAGCCGGTTCGGAACGTACCGGTTTCAATCCCCTGTTCAAGCAGCGGCCGCGTTCGCCGGGTGAAGATCAGGACTTCGAGACGACGCCCACCGGCTACCGACTTTGCCTGCGAGAACCCGCCAAGATCGATGAAATTGAACTTCTCGGGGAATGCGAAGTATTCGGATAGCATGCGATACGCCGGAAGCGCCTGTGGCGGCGAAGGAAGGAGCCCCTCGTCGCGACCGAACCCCACGGGGAAGAGGCAATCCTTCGCGGCCAGCGTGATCCGCTTGTCGCCGTCCGGGTTCTTCGCATTCGCAGGGTCGCGGAACGCCACACCCACCGCTCGGTTCAAGAGCGCCTCGTACAGATCGCCGACGAGTTGAGCGTCGCCATTCAGGAACAGCCGAAGTCTATCCAGTTTCAGGTCAGCGAATCGAGGCCCACTCGGTACTTCAAGCCCGAGCCGGAGCACGGCAGCGGTCCCTGGCGGCGGGCGGAAATCCCGCGGGAACGGTGGCGTCACCCAGTCCGCGTCCTTCACGACGACGGGCCACAGCTGAACGGGATACGCAGTTCGGTAACGGCACGGCACTCCGCTCACTGGTGGAGTGTGCAGACGGGTTCCGACGGGAAGTGTGAACCCCGTCGGTGACGTGAGACCTGCCGGGTCTACGTCAAACTGCACGACCGCGAACGAAGGCACCGGTGTGAGATAGTGCGGGTACATCACCCCGAGCAGAGCGGTTGTCAACTCCGGGAACTCGTCGTCGAGTTTGTGCTGAACTCGGCCGGCAAGTAACGCGAACCCTTCGAGCAACCGCTCGACGTGCGGGTCTACGCTGCGGTTGGGTTCGAGCAGGAGCCGACCGGCCGTCGCGGGGTACTGGCGAGCAAACTCTTGGGCCGCCTGGCGAAGGAAGTACAGCTCCTTCTCGTAGTACGGGTAGAGGCTTCGGCTCATGACTCCCTCGCCACGACTGCAGTCTGCCCTGACCCTAGTTCGAGAACGGTCTCAAACTCGATTGTCGGTCCCGGATCAATCCGGAGCGTGCCTTCGATCTTGAACTTTAACCGTCGCTCAGAGGGGTGTTCAGGTGGCACGACGACTGCCCGAACACTGCGAATCCGGGGCTCGTAGCGGGCAATCGCATCTGCCATGAGCCGGCCGATGGCCTCGCGGTCTGGTCCTGTGAGCGCCCGCCGCGACACAAGTTCCGGCATACCGTATCCAAAAACCGACTTCGCGAGTTCCGGGTACTTGGAGAGTTCCGGGTCAGTGTTCTGCCTGGTATTCAGCAGAGATTCAACGTCCCGACGGACAGCTTCGAGAACGATCGAAAGAGGCACTCCAGTCGTCGAGAGTGACGGACCAGTATCGGCAGCCAGCAACCTGTCGAGAACCGACGGGAGGAGATTACGGATCGGCGGGCCGGGGGCAGGCGGCATGGGTTATCCGGCTTTCGGTGGGGCTGCGGAAACGCTCAGATCACGGATGTCAACGAGCCCGACGTCCGCGTCGCCAATCAGGATCACCCGGTGCCCGCTGCCGCGGACGGCCCCGGGTGCCCCGTCCCAGGCCGTCTCATAGCCAAGGCGGACGGGGTCGTCGTGGTGCTCGTAGGAATCGGGGTACAGCGTGGGCAGGAACACGTCGCCGGACGAGTCGTCCGTAAGGGTCAGGCGGGCGGGCAGGTAGAGCGTGTCCCGTGGGAACCTCGGTGGGTTCGCGGTCAGGCTCGCGACCTGCTCGAACGGAACCCAGAAGTACTTCCCATTGGCGAACACCTCGAGAACCGTCCCGAACAGGTCGTCGGCGTCGCGCAGGCCGGTGAACGCGGTGCCGTTCAGCGACCCGACGAGGTCGGGGGCGACGGCATCGGCCGCGGCGAGTTTGGCCGCCAACCCCGGGTCTGTGGGGTTATTGAGAGTTTCGACACGCAACTTTGCGTGCTCGGGGATGTCGCCGAAGAACGAGGGCTGCTCGCGGCCGCCAGTCAGCACGGCCCTGCGAGTCTTCTCGGCGGCAACGACCCCGCGATACGCCTCAGCCGCAGCCACGAGTTCGGGCGTGTCGGCGCGCACAGCGTCGAGGTGCTTTACCGCACGGTCGAGGTCGCCTGCGAACAGTAGCAGTTCGAAGAGAAATGTTCGGATCCCAGGATCGCCGGGGTGTGCTTTTACCTCGGCGACCTGGGCGGTAATGGCGTCTCCGAGACGGCCAGCCCGAAAGAGTTCGGTTGCAGTCATTGTCGGCCCGGGGACGTGTGATGGTTACTTCGGCTGGTTTTGCACAAGATCCCAACCGCCCTCGACCGGGGAGTCGCCGGTGCCATCAGCCTTCTGCGGGGTGTACTTCACGTGGACAGTGCCGTAGCTGAACGTCATCACCTGGGTCGGCATATCAGCCGTGGCAGTTGGCCCAACATTGACGAGGTTGTCGACGTACACCTGCTCGAACGTGTAGATGAGGTACTCGACCGGGTTCTTCCCGCCCGCCTTTCGTACGGTCACGGTCGCCTTGTCGAAGTGGTCGCCACTTGCTGCCATCTGGAACAGAACGGGGAACGACTTGTTCACCAGCGATGTCGCCTTGAACGGGCTGAAACTCGCCTTCCCTGAGCCACTTCCCGTCGTGCTTGACCCTACGCTGCTCGGGTTGGACACACCGATGTCGAAGGAAGTCAACTCGATCTCGTCCTTGTGTTTGCTGTCTGTCGATTCGCCCTTGGCTTTGCTACCATCGCCAAGTTTCAAAAACATGTCGACCGCCATGATGTACCTTCCTTTCGTGGTGTGTGAATCGGTGCTGGCCAATGCACGGTGCCAGTCATGCTGGCACTGCTCTCATTGTCTTGAATGGGAATGTTACGCCTTCTTGGGAATTTCCGCGACCAACCGCATGCTTGTGGAAAGGGTCTCAAGCTGGTAGTGTGGCCGCAGATAGGCGACGGCCTCGTACCACCCCGGCTTACCCTTCACTTGCTGTACGCGGACCTCGGCGGCCGACAGCGGCTTCTTCGCCTTTGTCTCCTCGCTTGCCGTCTCGGGGTTGCCGACGACGTAGTTCATGATCCAATCGTTAAGCCATCGCTGAACGTCGGTCACTTCCATCATCGACCCAATCTTGTCGCGGGCCATGACCTTCAAGTAGTGGGCGAACCGGGACACGCTGAGCATGTAGTTGAACTTCGTGCTCAGTTCTGCGTTTGCGTTGGCGGCTGCGTCAAAGTAGGTCTTCGGCTTCTGGGCCGACTGTGCGCCCATAAACACGGCGAAGTCGCGGTTCTTGCTGTGCAGGAGTGGCATGAACCCGAGGTTGGACAGTTCAAACTCGCGGCGGTCCGAAATTGCGATCTCGGTCGGCGTCTTCATCGCCGTGCCGCCGTCGTCGGTCGGGAACGTGTGGATTGGCAATCCTTCGACCTTCCCGCCGCCCTCGACGCCGCGGGTTCGCATGAACCAGCCGTCCTTGGAAAACGCATCCGTGACACGGGCCGCGTACGCCCAGGACGAGTTCATCCACTGATACTTCTCGTGATCCGTGCCGTCCACCGTCTCCTCGAAGTTGAACTCCGTGACGGGGTTTGTAGCAGCGCCGTAGGGCAGGCGAGCGAGCACCCGCGGCATCGTCAGTGCAACGTACCGGCTGTCCTCGCTCTCGCGGAACGACTTCCACTGGGCGTATTCCACGCCCTCGAAGATCTTCGTCAGGTCTCGCGGAGCTGTCAGTTCCGTGAACGACTCCATGTTGAACATCTTCGGGCTGGCCGCTGCCGCAAACGGGGCGTGGGCCGCTGCCGCGACTTGCGACATCTTCTTCAGCAGGCTCTGATCCTCGGGGCTTCGCCCGAACTCGTAATCGCCCACGAGCATGCCGTAAGGCTCACCACCGAGCTGGCCGTATTCCTCTTCGTAGATTTTTTTGAACGTCGCCGATTGGTCGAACTCGGACGCTTTCTCCATGTCCTTGAGCAAGTCCTTCTTGCCGACGTTCATCACCTTGATCTTGAGTGCCTCGCCCGTCTCGGAGTTATTGACGAGGTACTTGAGCCCGCGCCAGGTGCCTTCGAGCTTTTGGTAATCCGGGTGGTGGATCACTTCGTTGAGTTGGTCCGACAACTTCTTATCCAGCTGGGCGATCCAAAACTTGATGTTCTGCTCGACGTCCTTGGAGACGACTTGCCCCGGTTGAACGACCTGGTCGAGGAACTGCTTGAAGTAGCCGCGAGCACGGTCGCTTTCCTGGCGATCCTGCGGTCGGGTCGCGGCGATAACCTGGTCGAGCAGGCCGGGAGCCTCGGTTGTGGTCGCGGCGGTCCCAGCAGCGGCTTGTTGTTCGGCGGCCATGTTATTTGCTCTCCGGCGAGGTCGTCGGTGCGGTCATTTCTTTTGCAAGGGCGGCGGCCTTCTCGGTGTTCGCAAGCACATCCGCGAGGAGGGCTTCGAGTTTGTCGTTACCCTCCATCTTCGAGAGCAACTGCGTGAGTTGCTGCCGCATCGCAAGCAGTTCCTTTAATGGGCCGACTTGCTCGGCGATCTTTGCCGGGTCGAAATCCGCCATGCTCTTGAAGTTTAATTCCACGGCGAGTTGCGAGTTCTCGTCGGTCAACTTGTTCGGCACCTTCATCGCGAGCCGTGGGGCCGACTTCGCGAGCACCTCGTCGAAGTTGTCGCGGTCGATCTGGACGAACTTCCGCTCCTTGAGTGGCTTCAGCGGATCCTTCGGCTGGCCGGAGAGGTCCGCAAGAACCCCGACGACGAACGGGAGTTCAACCTTCTGGAGGGCACCGTTCGTCTCGACGTCGTAAGTGAGTTGGACGCGCGGGCGGCGGACACGGTCGAGTTTGTGTTGGAGACTTTCTGCCACGGTTGGGCTCCGGGGTGATTAAGTTTGATGGGGATAACCCGGGATGCTGGAAGTCTAGATGCTAAGGGATGTGCTGTCTCGCTGGCAAAGGGAAAAATCTCCTCATTCCCCACCAGATGGAGACTCGATTGCGAGTTCGCGTGCCATCTCGGTGAGCACTGCCGCATCTCGAACGAAACTTTTGATCATCTCGTGGAAGGGCATCGCGCCAAGCGCGACAGCCCGCTTAATCAGATAGGGAACGGGGCTGTGTGGCTCGATTTTTTCGAGTATGCGGGCCGCCTCTGTGAGCTGCCGGTAGATGGCGTCACGTGTCGCGGGGGCGTTTCCAGCGCTCAGAACTGCCTCAGAAGGCTTGGTATCGGTTGCTGTTCCGGCGTCAGGTTGCGCCGCTTCCGCTTCGGGAGCTGGTCCCTTCCGCCGGGCGATTAAGTCGGCCAACGACCGACAGTCCTCGATCGCTCGACCAAGCTGGGTCATCCCTGGCGCGAGATCGCCGAGTCGCTCATTGAGCTTGAGCTTGAGGGAATCGAGAGCAACCTTGCATTCCTCGAGCACCGCGACAGTGTCCCGAGCAGCCTCGGGTGATGCAGCGATTACACCTTTCTCGAACGCTTCAGCGGCAGCCTTGTCCTTTCCCTCCTGGCCGCGTTTCCAGGCTAGCCACCCGAGGGGTAATTCTCCACCGGGAAGCAGCGGAACACCGCGAACGCTCGATGGAAACCGGCCACCGTGGTCTGCATCGTCGAGCCATTCAAACGGCCCGGCCCGGAGATCGAGGTCAGATGGATCTTCGACTTTCGGTGAAAGTCGGTCCCAGCAATCCGTGAGCAAAGCTGTGAGCAGCCGAAGACTATCCCGAAGGCCTGCAAATCCAAATTTCTGGGTCGCAGCCTCAGTCAATCTCGCCGCCACCAGGAGATCCTTGGCCTTGGTTGCCAGGCTGTCGCTTGCAACCCGGACGACAAGCGCCCAGTCGGCCCGTTTCGCCTCGGTCGGTCGTGTTGGGTCGTCGGCCGCGAAACTCGATGGGTCGATCTCTTTGCGAGCTTCATCGAGTTTCTCGCGAACGTCGAATGGGGTGTTCCCCCCGGCAGGGTCAGCCCCTGGAATCGGCTTGACGAGAGCAGCGATATCGAGTGTCGGGTCGGAAGGCATCGAATTCATGGGTGGATGGGTGGGGTTGAGCGGTTCGAAGCCGCCCACGAAGTCACCTGAAAGCCAGTATGACCCGAGTATAGATGGTATATTGTGGGTAAGCTGGGGAAAACCGCGACCCTGCTAAACGGACAATCCCCCGTCCCGGTATATTCCATGCAGTCGACATCGCCGCGTTGGGGATCAGCCGCTGCGGCCGACCCGGATGCTCCGCAAAAATGGCGGATGCGCCCCACCAAGCGACACGCGATTGATCGCCTTGGTGCTGTGCTTGCATCGGGCGCGGCACTCGCACTTCTCGCGGGCTGGATTCTACTCGTTTGGGTTGGGCGGTGGTACTCGCCACCGCGGCCCGTCGCAGTTGTTGTGATCGGGGCCGGGTACGAAACAAATCTCGGGGTTCGACTCAACGTATACGGGTGGCGGTCGGCAGAACGTTTCACAGATACCAGGAACCGCAACCTTCAGCCGGTCGGGCCACCGTATCGCCTCCGTGTTGGCGATGACTGGGCGCGGGACCTCGACGCCGCGACTGCCAGCCCAACGACTCTCATCTACTTCGCGTTGCACGGCGGAGCCGACGCGGACGGCCCGTACCTGATCTACGATGATGCCGATACCCGAATGGTTGCCCAGAACCTGATCCGGGTGAAAGAGATCATTGCCCGCCTCGCAGCTCTTCCAGCGGACCGGACTAAAGTTCTCGTGTTCGACGCGACTCACCAGCGGGCCGACCCTCAGCGGGGCATGTTCTGGAATGACTTTGCACGGTCGCTGGCAGCGCTGGAAGCGGACATCACAGCCATCCCGAACCTCGTGGTCATTTCCGCCAGCGGTCCGGACGAGCGATCATGGGCGATCCCTGAATACGGCGAATCAGCTTTCGGACACTTCTTCCGTAAATCGCTCGCGGGAGACATTGGAGACCAACCGGGGGACTCGGTCGCAAGTCTTGATGAGGCGTTCGCGGAGACGACCAAACGACTCCAGAACTGGGCTCGGTCGAACCGAGGCGTCAACCAACGGCCCGTCATGCTACCTTCCGGCCCAGAGGGAATCAGGCGGGCATCGCGGGTGATTCTCGGGCCCCGCGTCACGATTCCGGACCCAACCCCGGCGCCTCCAACCCCTCTCCCACCTGGTGTGGCAGAGGCCTGGACTGCTGCTGAGGAATTCGCTGCTCAGCCTTATCCGCCCGGTTCCTACGCCCCGATTGAATGGCGGCGTTACCTGGAATTACTCCTGAGATACGAGCACCTCGTCGAGGCGAACGATCACGAATACGCCAGTCGTGTGCGGACCACGATCCGTGGCCTGGAAGAGTTGTTTCGCGCGGGTCCGGTCGAGGACATCGGGTCGCTCGGGCTCGCCCTTCCCATGCCAGCCGCGATCGGACTTTCGGACGCCCCCAGTGATGCCGCTCGCCGGCTTGCTAATGAGATTCGAGATGCGAATCCAGCGGATGCTGCAAAGAAGTGGCAGGCTGCTCTCGCAACTGTTGCTGGCAACCCGCGGGCCGAGATCCTCCTTCGACTGGGTACAACGCAGCTTATCCTCGAATACGCAACAGAGGATCCTGGGTTCCGGCGAACCCAGGCCATCCCACTCCTCGGCGTGCTTTTGCCAGGCGTGGTGGTCGCACCCGCCGAAGTCGCGTACATCCGACTCACATCCCGCGACCTGCCAACCCCCGCCCCCCCGGAAGACGTCCTCCGGCAGGCGCTCGAAACGCGGATACTTGCGGAGAGGGTCGCTGTCGGTAGTCGCCCGGACGGTCGTGGATACGCAGAACGAATCGCCCCCTTCACCCGACACGGGGTCGAAGTCGGCGACCGTTTCCGGCTTCCCGCCCAGGATCTTCTCTTTTCCCCTGATCCGACAAAGTGGGCCGAGTCCCGCGATGGGTTTGCCCGCGCGACCCAGGCATACCGCGATGCGGTCAGGTTAGGTAGCAGCGTTGCCCGTGCTTTGTCGGCCCGCGACCGAGTATTCGCGGTCCTCCCTTTCCTGTCCCGAACGATCGCCACCCGACAGCGGCCGAACTCCCCGGAAGAACTCCAACGATGGGAACGATCCCTCAGTACCGCAGAGGCCGTCTGGGCAGACGCGCACAAACTCGACGAGGATGTCCGGGCGGCGACGATAAGTCCCGCCCCGCATGAGCACACACAGGGATTCGACCAACGAACTGCTGAGATTACTCGGCGGCTTGACGGTTTGATCTCCGATCTCATCTCACGCTGTGAACTCCTCTGTGGGGTCGATCTCCAAAGTGTTTGGCGGGACGCAGATGATTCCCTCAGCGTGCCGTTTCTGTCGGCCGACTTGCGCGCGCGGTTAATCGCAAACAAGCGAGGCGTCTCCTGGCGATTCCTCACACAATCGGCCGGGGATGTGCTCCCACCAGTGTCGGAAGCCAACATGTCCATGTGGGCAGTTGACGAATCGCAGCGAACCGGTCGCCTCGTTCTAGCGGCCGTCGGAGAAGCACGGTTCAACCGATTCGTTGGCGTGAGCGACGACGGGTACGATGTGACCGAGTTCCGGCTCCGCTCGTTCCCGGCCGAGACGGATGGCTGGAAGTCCCGCATGGCTGCCGGAGCCGCATTCGTTCGACGGTTCGAGGCTGCACCGGGTGTGTTGACGAACCTCCTTGCCGAGGCCGCGGCCCGGACCGGCGACGGCCCGCTCGAACCGCTCGCGGAAGCCGACTCACTCGCGCGAGTTCTCCCACCTGTGATCGCCCCGCGAGATGTTGAGAACCCGACAGCTGTGTGCCGAAATGCGTATCTGGGTCGCCTCCTCACACGGCTCGCCGACCGGACATGGGAAGAACACTGGTACTCGGTGGACCCAGCCGATGAGCCATACTATCGGCGTGCGGGGCGGTTGTTCGTGACCGATGCTGCGGCCGGCGGCGACCCAGTTGCGGTCCGTGGCGTCCGTGAGAAGCTTAGTCGGCCTGGAGGGCTCGGCATTCGGTTCGAGGAGTCTGGGTTGGTGCTGACCACTGAGTCCGAGGTCACCGCGACCGCGACTCTGGGACCGGCCGTGGAAAAAGCCGCGGTTCCGAAGGGGTGGGCAGTCTGGCGGACCGATCCCGGAACAGGGCTTGGGTGGCTCGGACCAGCCATCGGCCCGGGCCCGGTTGCAGTCGGTGACGCCGCAGTGACATTGAACATACCTCTCCGAAACGATCTGCTCAAACCCAGCGAAGATGCACCTCCAGCGACCCCGGACCCTGTCCGGTCGCGGATCGGCGTCCATGCGCTGTTTCGCGGGCAACGGTTGACAAACACCCTTCCCGCGATCATTTACCCACGCCCTGTGCTCACTGAGAACGAGTTCCCGTCGCCGCGACGTGCGAGCCTTGCGATCCGGGCCGCGCCTGGACTGATCGAGAAATACGGAGCTTCAAACGGAACGGTCGTGTTCGTGCTCGACTGCTCGGGGAGCATGGGAGCACCCGAAGGTGAGGAATTCGGCCCGACCACGAAATACGCCCAGGCAATCAAGGTGTTCGAGGAGGTGTTACAAGACCTCCCCTCCGGAACCTACATCAGCGTGTGGGTGTTCGGTCAGGCAATCGGAGAAGGGAAGTCCGTCGATGATGCGGAGAGAACAATCACTCGGATCATCCCTCCGACCAAGTGGGATCCGACAGACGCCAAGGCGACGGAAATGCTGCTCAAGCGAGTTCGCTACCCCGCTCTGGAACCGTGGAACGAGTCTCCCGTGCTTCGGGCCATGCTGGAAGCCAAAGTCGATTTGGACAAAGCAACGGGCTACAAGACTATGGTCGTCCTCAGCGATGGGGCCGACAACCGGTACGAGAAAGACCGCGTCGTTAATCCCAGGGGTAAGGCGGTTCCGGCGGTGATCCGCGACGAATTCCGTGGCTCCGGAATTGCCGTCCATGTCGTTGGTTTCCGCCTCCCGCCCCAGGAAGAAGCGGTCGTCCAGAAGCAATTCGAGGTGCTCAAAGAATTGGACCCACCGGGTTCGTTCACCCCAGCCGGGGACGTCAAGTCGCTTGAGGCCGCGCTGCGTCGGGCTCTGCGGCGCACTGTTCGGTACCAGATCGCGACGCCCGAGAATATCTTGTTGCCGGGTATCCCGGACAGTGGTTTGGCTGTGGGAATCGCGGGCGGCGGAGACCGGTGGTTCACTCCCGGGCTGGCACCCGGTGCCGAGAAGGTGCGAGTCCTGGCATCGCCCTACCTCGTCCGGGAGGTTGATCTCGCGGCCGGCGACCGGTTGCTACTCGACCTTCGCGAAGGACCCAGTGGGTTGCAGGTGGGGCGAGCAGAGTATGCCGTCACCGACTTCCCAGGTCGCCCCTGGGCCACTGCTCGCGATTGGCGGTTGACCGTCGCCCAGAACCAACGGGTTGGAACCGGAATGTCCGCCCTCGTTCTCATGGAGCGGAAGTACGACCCGGCCGAGAAGACTTTGATTCAGCCGCGACCTAAGCAGATGTGGTTCGACCTCCGCCCTGCGGGAGACAAGCAGCCGCCAATCGCGGTGACATGGTCCCACACACCTGGGTACCCGGCAGCCGCATGGACTATCGACTCACCCGGCTGGCCCAACCGTGCGGATGGCGGGACGTCTCGCCCCGTGCTCACCGTGTGGTGGAACCCAGATCAGGAGCCGAACGTGGCATCTCGGCTCGACCGCGGAATCGACTTCCGAACCCTGGAAGAACTCACCGGGCGGAAACTGTTTGCAGACAGCGACCCCGTGCGAATCCTCGGTGCCTCACTCGAGATGCACGTTGTGGAGGTTGCACCCGGAGTGCGAAAGCGTGTCAGTTGCCTCGCCGTGAGGGTTGCCCACGACCCTACGAACCCAGTCCGGATTCACGCGAAGGGGCTCCCCCACGAGGGAACTGCCGCGTGGTATTACCCGGAGGCCGGGCGAGCAACGGCGTTGTTCTGGCCGGTCGATGCAGAGGCCGCCAAGCGTTTGACAGCCATTGAACTCGTATCGATTCGCGCTCTCCGCCGCGAAGCCGAGGCCCGCGGGTTCACCGCAACTTTCAACGACCTGCTTCCCCCTGACCCGGGGGACACACGCCCGCCACTCCCGCTCCCGTGAGCCCAGACCCGAGTCACCCGAACCCCCGACTATCCGTGTCTGACCCCACTGCGTCAACCGTCGCCATGACACCCACCCCAGTGGGATCGACCCGCGCCCGTCGATTCGTGGCCGCCGCCCTGACGTCCGCCCTCGTCGGGGTCGCACTGGGTGTCGGGTCATGGGCACGTCCACTGCCGACCCCGTATTTTGTCCCGCTCTGGGTGACACAGTACCGAAGCCCCGCGATTCCCGACCGTTCCGAAGCTGATGCTGATCGGAGTGCCGTGCTCGCGGCGGGTTTCTTTCCCCGACTGGCAAACACCGATTCGAGCCAGGAAGCACCGCTACTCACACGCGAAATTGATCAACTTCAACGGCTCCATGCCCACGACACACTCGTGTTGTACCTCAGTGGGTTCGCTCGAGTCCGTACCGGTGGTGATGTCGAGTTCATCCCGGCCGATGCCGACCCACCTGGCGGTCGAGAGGGATTATCCCTCCGGGAGATCCTCCGAAAAGTAAAGGCCGCGCGACCTCGGGCAAAACTCGTGGTCCTCGACCTTGCGGGGCCACCGCCCGACTCGCGAGTCGGGATATTGTGGACGGACCCGACGGCTCACGTTGCAGGACTGGTCAATTCCGTCGAGGCTGAACATCGAGCCGCGCACCCGGGTGCAATTGCCGACTGGCTCGTACTCTGTTCCGCTGGTCCGGGGCAAACCCCATACGGAAGCAGGGTTCTCGGGCGAACGGTATTCGGCTACTACTTCGAGACAGGGTTACGGGGTGCGGCCCTACCGTACAATCCGAGCGGCCGTGTTGGGCGACGTGTCACAGTGCGAGGGTTGGCCGCGTTCCTCCGTACACGCGTCGATCGCTGGGTACGGGAGAACGAAGGACGAAGGCAGATCCCGGTCCTTCTTGGCGATGGGCCGGACTTTGATTTGGTCTCGGCCTCCGGCGGGGAAACGCCGACACCGGGTGTGTCGTCCGACGAACCGCTTCTGGGCGGATGGAGCACTCTTGCTCGCTGGCGTGCGGACGGGAGCTTGTCCCAGGCTCCCCGCATCTACCGCCGACTCCAGGACGAAGTTCAGGTCGCACAGGCTGGCCGCCGGTTCGGGGGAGCAAACGATCGCGGATACAGTGATCTCGCGATCGACTTCGCCCGGTTTAGTCGCGAGGTATCCGTAGCCCGGCTGGAAGCCAAACGGCCAAATCAGATCGTGTCCATCGCCCTTGCACGGGCACTCGGCGAGATAGAAGACCCGTCCGCCGTCGAGGCAGTCGATGCCTTGCTGAATGCAGGTCGGGATGCAACAACCCTGCCAGCGGCCGGTCAGGAAGCCGCGATAGCGAAGTCGGTCGCCGCGTTTGTCAAGGTGGTGAGTGGGAAGTCGGCTTTCGTGGTTGAAGCGGCAATCGTGTCGCGGGGGCAGAGCGTCGCCGCCCGCCCAACCGATCTCCAACTCCTCGACCGCGCACTGACTGAACGAAAAATCCCGCTGGCGTACATCGAGACCTACTTTCTTCGCCGCCTCGCGGACCTCTCACGTCGTATTCCGCTCGACCAATGGCCTACTGATGTCGCGCGGGCCGGATTCGCTGCCGTGACCACTTACGAAGCGGCCGCGGCCCGACCGGACGTCTACCCCTGGACGGCATCTGTTCTACGGCAGGCCACCGAAGCTCGCTGGGTCGGCGAAATCCTGCTGATGTTTTGGGGGAGCGTTCCTCCGACAGAACCGCTTGAACGATTCCACGACTCGGTCCGGCTGGCATCGGCCGTAACCGCATTCGCAGACGCCTACATCAGCGGCCGCGCAATCGCGGATGAGGTACTCGTCGGGATTGTCGCAGAAGCCTCCGTGCTGGAAGAATTCCCGGATCGAATCTCCCTCTGGAAATCGCGACTCTTGGCGACGGGCAACCTCCTCAAATTACTGGTACAACCGACTGCCCCGTTAAGTGCGACCGAGTTGCTTGACCAGGCCGACCAGTTGCGACGAGCCGCCGCCGCTACAGGCGCTCTGACGACGGCACTCGATCAAGTGACGGGTACCGCCGATGTTGAGTGGGCAGTGACGGCAGCGGCAGCCGACCCGCCCCCGCCAGCGTTGGTTCGCAAACTCGATTTCCTCTTCTCACTCCCGCGGTTGAACCAGGAGCGACGTGCTGCCTTAGACCGGGCGGGACAGAATCTCTCTCGCCGACTGGCCGAAGGGACGATCGCTGCTGATCGAAATGACGACGACACGGCACTTCCAACCCCGGTCGTGCCGTATGGCACGGAAGAAGTCGCGGCCGAGCGAAGGGCTTCGGCCGCACGTACCGCCATCCGGGCGGAATGCCACCTCGCGATCCTCCGCTTCGCCGGGCTCCCCGCCGCAACCGTTGACCCCCTCGAAAAAATCTGGATGACCGCGAGAGAAGGGGGACCAGATTCGGCCGCCTGGGTGGAACTATCTCAGGGACTCGGCCGGGCCTGGAGCGTGGGTCTCGACAGCCTCTGGCGAGATGCGACCGCCGACCGCCGCGACGTGCTCGCGATCTTGTCTCCCGGATTCACGCCGATGCGGTTCGACACCAAGAACGGCGAACCCCGGGTCGTGGCCCGGCGGAACGCTTGGGCGGAGTTTTTCGGCTGGTCCGGGGTCACTCACCGCCAGATCGCTCGGGCAGGATTCGATCGTGATTTTCTCGAATCGGTGGCATCCGCTGAGATCGCCGTCGGAATCGACGCGGTCGTTCCGCCGTCGCTCATTGTCTTTGACGAGCCGCCTCCACTCGTCTTGACTGCAACCCGCTCCTCTGCCGAGGTTCGGTTGGTAATCCGACGCCCGGGATCCGTTGACAGCGAGCCGCTCACAGTCCGCGCCCTACCGCCTGCGGACACGGTCCGAGTCACTGCAGAGACGACTCCCTTCCGGCCCGACCCGGCGGGTGGAGGAACCATTGGTACACTCGTCGTTCGAGCGGAGGTCGCAAACCCGACGAGCCCGGGGCGCATCCCGGATGGCGTGGTGATCGAAATCCGATCCGGTGGTCGAGCGGCATTCGTGCGAATCGCGATCGACGGCTCGCGACTGGTGAACCCCGTCGAGATCGTCGTGGATCGCGTTGCCGTTGACCCGGTCGGGCTTGGCGACGACATCCGGATTCGTCCCGGTGCTGGCGAATCGCTGTATGTGTTCGTCCGAAATCGCGGTGCTGTAAAAAAGGAGTTCGTGATCCGAACGGTACCGTCGCTCAAGGAAATTCCAGCCATTGAAGCCAAGGTCGCGGTCGCTGCGGGCGAAACCCGGCCGGTGGTGTTCCCTGGGGGCTCAGCCACCCCCGGTAAAGCACCCTCTGCGGTCCCGCCGGTGTTCGACGTACCCGGATCGCTCAGAATCGAGGCAGTGGACGCAACCGACGCGTCGGTAGTAATCCAGTCCAGAACCCTTCGCCTGACCGCCCGTGAGCCGTTTGAATACGTGGAGTTAGCGGGTGCCACTTACGAGCCGGTTGCCCTCCCGAAGAGGCCCGAGAACCGACTCGGGGTGACCGTTCGGGCACTCCAAGATTTGGGCTTAACCCCGTCGAACGCGACGCTCGCGGTCGATCCGGCTCACGTTCCCGGCTTGCGGGGGATCCGTGTCGGTCGGTTCGCCGGACGCATCCCGCCCGATAGTAGCCCACTGACGCTTGATGCGACCGGGCTTGTTCTCGACCCCGAGGCCCGTCGGCAGGGCCAGGTCAGCGTCACGGTCGATGGGGTGACGCGAGCGTTCCGGTTGAACGTCGATTTCGTGCGAACCGGCGACCCCGTTTCGCCGACCGTGGACACGACCCCGAACCTCGAACTCCGATCAATCCCGGCACCGACCCCGGGTCAGTCAGTCGCCTTTCGCGTCGGGGCAGACCGAGCACCGCCGGGGGCCACTCTCGATGTCCGCTTGGTGCGCTACAACCAGGACGGCGAGGCATCGGAAGAAGCCGCCAGAACATTCCCTGCAGCCCGGCGTAGGCACGCGACCGTCTCGCCTGGCCCAACTGGCGCACTGCACCTGACAGCTGTCATCGAGGACTGGGAAGTCACGTGGGATGTTCCGCAACTCATTGGCCGGCGGACGGTCGTGGCTCGGTTGCTCGGTGTGGACAAGTCGGTCCTGGCCACGAAGGAAATTCCGGTCATCCTCGACAACTCGCCTCCTGGCGCTCCGGATTTTCGTGGGCTTCCCGATCAGGTCAAGAAGGGGACGCCGCTGCCGGTCACAATCGAAGTGTCGGACCCTGAGTCCGGCGTGGCATCGGTATCGTTCTTCCTCGGGAAGGTGGGACCAGACGGGAAGCCGTTGCCGGGCACCACGACGATTCCCGCGATGCGAACCGAGTCCGATCCGACACGCTGGTCAGCGACGGTTCCATTGCCCCGCGACAAGACGGGAACCATTGACATCTCGAGCATCGCTGTGAATGGGGCAGGTCTCACGTCTACGTCGTCAGTTTCAGTTGAGGGTGTGGACGCGATCCCCGAAAAGCCAGCTACGATCGCTGGCGTGCTTCGCGAAGGAAATCGCCCCCAGGCGGGACTCGAAGTGACTCTTTCCGATGCGCGTGGCATGGCACTATTCAAGGCCACTACGGACGCGGATGGGAAGTACTTGTTCCCAGGACTAAAGCCCGGTGCTTACATGCTGACAGCCGAGAAGGTCGCCACCCGCCGGAAGGCAACGACCAACGCAACCGCGACAGCGGGCACCACAACGACCGCGAATCTCGATCTCTACCTGTCGCCATGACAGGTCAGTAACGGAAGCGGAACTCGGTGCGGAACAGAGCATTCGCGAAGTGTTGCTCGGTCACCGCGAATGCTGAACCGGCCCCGAAGTCCATCTTGTCGCAAATGTTCAAGCGGATTCCCGGCCCAAGCGAGAAATAGGACGCCCCAACGGCTCGCTGGTTCCCCCCCAGAATCGGGTCGGTGAATGCCCCGTCCAAAAAGGTGAGTCCGGCGAATTCGCACGTCCCGATTAATTGCACGTCGCGAACCGGCCGCCACAGTACGTGGTTCAGGCTCATGCTGTATTGCAGCACGGCTCCCGCGTACCCTGGGTTGCCGCCAAGCGGAATCCGATCCGCGATCTGAGCCTGGATATAAGTGTCTGACGACAGTTTCAGCCCAATGATAAGTGACGGTTCGAGCGCGACGTGCCCGGTCCCGGTTCCTTTCGAGGACTGGCCGGTCGGCAGGTAAGTCAAGAACTGGAACGCAACCTGGGAGAGTTCACTGTCTAGCAGAAGAGTCTTGGTCCCGATTTGCATGTCACCAAAGCCGGCCCCGGGCGATGCACCGATTGCGCTGTTTGTGCGGTAGTTGAGGTTGATGATCATGGAAAGCGACGCGTTGACAGCCGTTTCCGTGTACATGCTCAGTTCGTGGTAGTTGAGCCGACTTGCTCCGAGTCGTGGGGCGACCGGTCGAGGGCCGAGGCCGAGCCCATCTGCCCGCGCCCAGAAGTACTCGGCCCGGTCGGGCAGCACGCCCCCAAGCCCTGCGTCCCATCGGAACCGGGTCTGCGACACCGGGCGCGCCGCTGCGGTGAAGTAAGCTGCGTCGGCCAGCGCCGTCCATTTCGGTTCGTAGCACGGGTCCGGGCAGCAGACACTTTCGTAGAGCACCCCGACCAATTGCTGGGCACGGTTCTTCGCCGGGAACGGTTCACACGGTTTGCGGCCGGGCGAGCAGTGGCGTGATCCGCCGCAGGTTTCGCAGTCGTCGTGTCCGCACGTCGCACAACTGCCACTCAGCCGACTCCGGAACTGTGAGAGGTCAATGGGGTGACCATCGACCGACAGGCCACCGACCTGGAGCGCGGGCGGGAGCGGCTCCGTGACAAGCGGCGGCAGCGGCAGCGACCGCGACCGCGACGGGAGCGGAGTGGGGGCTGGGGCAACCGGCAGAGGCGTGGGAGCCGGGAGGCTTTGCGGGAGCTCGGCAGGCGGGGGCGCAACCTCCGGCAAAACGAGGCCCGTGCGGACAGCCTTGATTGCATCCTGAACCGTCGATTTCTCAACGGGCATGGACTGCGGAATTGCGAGTGCGGGAACCTGGGACCCAACCGGGCACACCAGTCCGACACACCCGGCAATCACGCCAGCCACCCCAATGTAGAACCGGGCGGTCATTCCGCGAATCCTCAGGATCGGTACTTTCGTCTTGAGTTCTTGAGCCTCATAGCGTATCCGCCGGCCAGGGGGAAGGTGACTTCTGGAGGGGGTTCGATGAAAGCGTTTGGCACGGTCATCGTCGTGTCCGGGGGACTCGCTCTGGCTGCGTTTGGGCAGATCCCTGCTGTCCCTGTGCCATCAGTTGCACCCGTTGCCGCTCCGGCCGCGCCGCGGAACATCTTCTCGATGTTCTCGATGACCCCCGGCCAGAAGGCGGCATGCAAGCAGAAATTTTGCAGCTCGGCAATTGGCAAAATGTTCAACGCTGTCGTGAGCCCAATCGGCATGATTACTGGCGGACTGGTGGGCTCAGGTTGCTCCGGCCCGAGCGCCGCGGACCTCGCCAAGCCAGCCACGAGCGCGGAAGGGGCCGCCTCCCGGATCAAACAAGATGAAGCGAACGCGGCGGCCCGGCGTGCGGCCGTCCGCTACCTCGGTACGGTAAGTTGCAAGTATTACCCCGAAGCCGAGCCCGCCCTGATTGCGGCCCTTCGTGGCGACCCCAGCGAGTGCGTTCGCATCGAAGCCGCAAAGGCGTTCGCGAACGGTTGCTGTTGCTCGAAGAAAACGATCGCGGCGCTGACAACGGCAGTCAACGGAGGCACGAAAGACGGATTCCCGTCGGAACAATCCGAATGCGTGCGTGCCCTGGCTTATGCCGCTTTGCAAGTGTGCGTGGCGACGTATCAGGAGCCCGTCAAGCCCCCGGAGAAAGCACCGCCCGTTCAGCCGGACAAGGAGAAGGAAAACGCTACTGGCCCGGCCCCGTACTACGACGCTGTCGCAGTTGAGCCCGGCACAGAACTCATCCGGGAAGCGCGCATCGCAGTAGGTCGTGGGCTCAACATCTCGGCACTCGCGTACCGCCAACTCACCACCGAGAATGCCCACTTAATCGGGTTGCTGTCTGAGCCGCTGCGTGGGTCAACGTCGGTTGCGGCACCAGCAGCCGCACCTCAGGCGACTGCGAAGCCACCCGTCGGGCCGACCCAAGCGGCAGCAGTTTCCCGCTCCCGCACGGCCGGCAGCGTTGCAGCCCTGTGGAAGATCGCCACAGGAACACGGCTGGTAGGTGAGTGACGCAGCGCGAAGCCGCAAGCGGCCCTGCTCTACTCGATGGTGAACGTGAACTTCCCTTCCTCGCCGACGCCAACCTTGACCGACCGCACGGCCTTCCCCTCTGCCATGCGGGTCAGGATCTCGTCCGAAATCGCGGGCAACACCGTGCCCGTGATGATGTGATCGACGTTGCGTGCGCCGCTCTCGACCTCCGTACAGCGTGCCAGGATCGTCTCCACGACGGCTGGATCGTAAGCGAACGTCGCCTTGTGGTTGTCGCGGAGTCGGTCGCCGATCTTCTTCAGTTGCAGTTCAATGATCCGCTTCAACACGTCTGCGCGAAGTGGGAAGTACGGCACGACCACCATGCGCCCAAGGAGTGCCGGCTTGAACGACTTCAGGAGGTCCGGCCGCAACACTTCTGCGAGTCCCTTCGCGTCCGGCATCGTCTCGGGATCGGCGCACGCCTTCATGATCGTGTCTGTGCCTGCGTTCGACGTCAGCAGGATGATCGTGTTTTTGAAGTTTACGTCCTCTCCGGTGTCGTTCTGTAGCACCCCCTTGTCGAACACCTGATAGAAGATTTCTTGCACCGATTCGTCCGCCTTCTCGACTTCATCCAGCAGTACGACGGAGTACGGCCGGTTCTTGACTGCGTTGGTGAGTACGCCGCCCTCGCCGTACCCGACGTACCCCTTCGCGGAACCCGTGAGGCGCGACACCTTGTGCGCCTCCTTGTATTCGCTCATGTTGATGATGACCATGTTGCGGTCGCCACCGTAGAGCAGGTCCGCGAGTGCCATCGCCGTCTCGGTCTTGCCGACACCCGACGGGCCGACGAGGAGGAACACGCCGACGGGCCGACGCGGGTCGGCAAGGTCCGTGCGTGCGGTGCGGATGCGCTCAGCGATCGCTTCCATGGCGTGATCTTGACCGACAACCCGCTCCTGCATGTGCTTCGGGAGGTTGAGCAACGTCTCGATCTCATTGCGCACCATTTTCCCGAGCGGAACTCCGGTGAGCCGCGCGACCACTTCCGCGACCGCTTGACCCGCAACGACTGGGTACACCAGCGGCGCTTCGCCCTGAATCTTTGCGAGTTCGGCAGTCAGCTTTGCGAGTTCAGCGGCAGCTGTTGCATCAGCCGTGGCGGGATCGGTGCCGGCTTCGAGCTTGTCGCGAACGGCGTGAATCTGCTCGACTACCTTCTGCTCGGCGGCAAGCTGCTGTTCGAGTTCGACAGTCCGCTTCTCGGCAGCAACCTTTCGAGCCTTCCGATCCGCAAGCTTCTCAGGGTCGCCGCCGGACACGCGGCCTTCGCGTTCCAGGAACGCGATCTCGTTCGTGAGGTACTCGATTTCACGCTTGGAATCTTCGAGCGCCGGTGGCGTGGAAAGCTGGCTCAGCGACACGCGACCGCACACAGTATCGAGTAGGCTCACGGCCTTGTCGGGCAACTGGCGGTCGGGCATGTAGCGCACCGAGAGGCGGACCGTTTCGGTGATCGCGTCGTCCATCACGCGGACCTTGTGGTGCTTCTCCAGAACCGGGACGAGCCCGCGAAGCATTCGCACGGCGTTCGCTTCTCTAGGTTCCTCTACGCGAACCAGTTGGAACCGCCGCTTCAGAGCCGCGTCCGTCTCGAAGAACTTCTTGTACTCGGCGAACGTGGTCGCTGCGATCGTGCGGAGTTCCCCGCGAGCGAGCGGCGGCTTCAGCAAGTTGGCGGCGTCGTTCTGCCCGGCCGCGCCGCCGGCCCCAATCATCGTGTGTGCCTCGTCGATGAACAGGATCACGGGCGTCGGCGACGACTTCACTTCTTGAATCACCGCCTTCAACCGATTCTCGAATTCACCCTTCACCCCGGCCCCGGCCTGAAGCAACCCGAGGTCGAGCGAACGCAGATCGACATTCTTCAGCGGGGGGGGCACGTCCCCGGCAGCGATTCTCAGAGCAAGCCCCTCGACCACTGCGGTCTTGCCCACGCCGGCTTCGCCAGTCAGAATCGGATTATTCTGTCGCCGACGAGTGAGAATGTCGATGACCTGCCGGATCTCCGCGTCGCGACCAACGACGGGGTCGATCTTGCCAGCCTTCGCGTTCGCAGTCATGTTCACGGTGAACTGATCGAGCGACGGCGTTTTCGACGAACCCGCATGTGCAGGTTGACCATCCGGGCCAGCGGCGGAGGCATCGGAAGCGGCTTCCTGCTCGTTCTCTTCGGAAGCAAACCTCGGAAGCAAGTCCTTCAGTTCTCGCTGAAGTCGCTCGCCGCCGATCTTCGCGAGTTCGGGCACGGCGGTCGTCGTGCGGGCAGACAGCGACCGATCCGTGAGCAGTGCGGCTAGAATGTACGCGGAGCGGACGCGGGCCGCGCCGTACTCCAGCGAAGCGAGGACCCAAGCCTCACGGACCGCATCGAGGATGTCGGGCGACAGGTCCGGAGCGCGACCGTTGCCGGTCTTGAAGCGATTCGCGGCGGCTTCGAGTTGCTGCCGGACTTTCGCGGGGTCAAGGTCATATTGCTTGAAGATCGCAGCGAGATCGTTGCTCGTCGCCTCGGTGAGCTTGAGGAACCAGTGTTCCAGTTCGACGTGAAAGTGCGTGCGTGACAGGCACAGACCGGCCGCCCCTTCCAGGGCGCGCTTGGTGGTGCCGTTGAGCTTCTCGAAGAGCGCGCGGGGGTTGACCGTGGCCATGTGCAAATCTCTGTGGAGAAAATATTGAGGATTCACCGCAGTGAACGCAGAGGACGCGGAGAAAGACAAACCCGAGGAAACACAAGTCTTATAATGGTCGTTGGCTTGTGTCTTTCCCCTGTGTTCTCTGCGTTCTCAGCGGTGAATCGTTTTTGTTATTTTCACACCAACTCGCCGGGGGCGAGGCTCTTTCGCGGGACCACGTACAGCGTGAATCGCAGGGTCGGCGTCTGCCCCGCGACCTGCACCGTCAAGTCGCGCTGGCCATGGATGCTTCCGGCGATCAGATTCTCGTTCAACCGCACGGCCAGCGACAGCGACTTCTGCACAGCCGCCCACTCGGAAGCGGTCGCATCGGTGGCGAGTTGGAAGTACGTCACCCCGCTCGGGTGTGGGAGCGACCGCGGGACGGCCCGAACCGGCGTGAACCGCAACCCCTCGCGACCGTCGCGGAAGACGGCGTCGACTCGCTCCGAACTCCCGACCTTCATGTCGAGCACGCCCGGTTGCGTCAGCACGCGGATCAGTTCGTCGCCCGAAAGTGTGCTCTGAACGGCAATGTAAATCTGCCACGTCGATTCGACCCACGCGGCTTCGAGGGCGACCTCCATCCGGAGACCTGCCCCAACGAACGGGCGGCTCTTGTAGTCCGGTTCGACGAACACGTCGAGCAACGCGTCAATCGACCGCTTCAGAAAGTACAGCGAACCGCCGATGTCGTCGTGATCGTATCGCGGAAGCGGGGGCGGGCGGCGCGATGGCCCGAACAACGCTAACTGGCCGACCCCGCGGCATAGCTCAAGGTACGCCGTCACCGGGTGCAACCCGGCCGTGAACGCAAGCCCCGCGAGGAGTGCATACAACTCGTTCAACGCTCGGAGTTGCGCACCGATCAGCACATCGGCTTGATTCCCGCCTTCAAATGCAAGTCCGCGATCGAGAACCTGACCGGCGAGAACGTCGATCTTCGTTCCGACGCGGTCGTAGATCGCCTGCAAGATGTCACGTGAGAGTGCGGGCCACGTGTCGCACCCCAGAACTGGCGGGATGTATCCGGGCTCGAACTCGGGTCGCCCGTCGGCGCGACTGGACCGCACGATCTTCGCAAGAGGCAGCACCGAATACCCAGCGAAGTCCTGGCCGGATGTGAGGAGTTGAGCGTTCAGTCTCCGGACGACGACGGCCTCGCGGTCGTCGGCAGCATTCTCGTCTTCGAGTTCCTGCGAATCGAGCCGATATCGAGCGAGTGAGGAACTCGATTCCGACTCGGTGGTGTTCGGGCGACCGAGTTGCAATACCGGAACCGCGAGATAGACCGTGAGCCGCGGGCCGCGTTCGAGTCCGGGCTTCAGGTCGAGTGGGGGGAGCGTGGTGTCTTCTGGAATGTCAACGGCTGTCCCATCAGGGAGACGGGCACGGAGTCGGCGGACTTGAAAGCGGGAATTTGCAAGTGCGTCGGGATCAATGTCCAGAACGCGACAACCCCAGGCGTACGGGGCGATCGTATCGGCGAGTTGGCGGGACTGATGCTCTGTGTGACGGCAAGTTGCCTGAAGATGATGTGGGCGAAGGAACAATCCTTCGTGCCAGTGAACCGCGCGAGTGGACATCGTTCTCACCCCGAATAGGGGTTCGGGCCGGAATGAATGCTTCTTATATAATCGAGACAGAAGTAGAAACAAGAACCCCCCGGAATCCGGCCGATGCGCGACGACACCGCGCTGTTCGCTTACCCAGTATTCGCGAGCGCTCTTCGCGTCCGTGAGCAACTGGCATCCGGGCGTGCCCTCGAGTTCGAGCGCGAACATTCCCGACTCAAGGAACTCCTCTCAGCGGCTAACACTACAGCTACGATCGGTCCTCGTCCGGTCGGCCGAACGGGCGAGGCTGCAGCCGGATTCCTTGGCGTCCGGTACGCCCTTGCCTGCTGGGTAGATGAACTGTTCACTCAGGTTCCAACCTGGCGGGATCGATGGAACGAGAGGAAAATGGAAGTTGAACTGTACGGCACGAACGATCGTGCGTGGCGGTTCTGGGACCAGGCGAAGCTCGCGTCCGGTGCGGGCGATGTTGATGCGCTGGAGGTCTTCTTTCTGTGCGTACAACTCGGCTTTCGCGGTACGCTGGCGGACGACCCGGGAAAGCTTCGCGAGTGGTCGGATGTAACGCGTGAATCGCTCCGCGAATTGCCCGTTCCTGAGTCGCCGTTCGATCTGGAGCCGGACCCGGAATTCGACGCTCCACCACGGCGGGCCGAGTCTCGGTTTGAGCGAATGCTCGGTGTTGGGGCCACCGCGGCACTCATTTTGCTCCCTGTCGCAGCGTACGTTCTTGTCTCAAGCCTTGGCGGGCGATGATCGCTCGGTTATTCACCCCGTTCCCAGTTTCCGGCAGACGACGCACACATGCTCACCCTTGCCCGCTGGCTTTGGTCGAAGGTTGCCGGGTTCTTCGGGCTCCTCCTCCCGATGATTGGTGAGACGGCTCGCGGGTCACGGCCCTGGATTTTTTGGGGCTTCCACGTCATTGCTCTGGTTGCAGTTTTAGTCGCACTTGGGTGGGCAAACAATAGATTTGACCTCGTCCGCTATGTGGAAGCCCCCACCCAGTGGCTTGCGCGCTTATGGCTCCCGCTCCTCGCCTTGATCCTCTATGCGAATGCTTGGGCTGCCTTTTGGCTCTGGCGTCTCCTTCGCCCGGTCGCACACCCGTCGCTATTCCCGGATCTCGACAACGCATGGGAGGTGGCTGTCGGTGCGGCGGAGCGGGCAGGAGTTCACTTCACTCGCCTGCCAGTGTTCCTCATCATTGGTAGACCACACGGTGGTGACGCGACTTTGTTCGAGGCAGCACATGGCAAGGTAACCGAATTTGCAGCTCCTGGTGACCCGCCGGTCCGGCTGTTCGCCCTGAAAGACGCCATCTTCGTCGCGACCGATGAGACCTCGCTCCTTGGTAGTCTCGCCGGTTGGGCGACCGCGACTACTGAGGCCAGCGACGCCCCCTCGAACGACTCGGCTCCCGATCCAACCTCCGAGGAGTTCCCCACGCTAGCGACCGTCGCCAATGAGCCGCCAGAAGCGGATGTCGCGCCGACGCCGACTGTTCCCCTCGCGAAGGACCCCGCCCGGATTGCCCTGCTCACCGCCCGGTTCCGCCACCTGTGCAACCTCATCCGCAGCAACCGAAGGCCGTTCTGCCCGGTCAACGGAATTCTCGTCCTCGTTCCCGAAGCCTGTACTCGTTCCCCTGCCCTCGCGAATCAGGCCGGGTTCTTTGCTGCCGAGGATCTCCGATCTGCGGCTGACGTACTCCAGATCCGGTGTCCCGTCGTGGGCGTTGTCTGTGATGCTGAGCAGATACCGGGATTCAGTGAGTTTCTGGCTCGTCTGCCCGTCCCCCGCCGAAAGCAACGACTCGGGCGGAAACTCCCCTACGTTGCTCGACTCACCAACGCAGACCGGGTTGGCCTGATTGTCGAGTCTATCCGCTGGCAAACGACGACGCTCATCCCGCGGCTCGTGTATCGGGTCATGCCGCCAGTCACCGACCCGGCAGCGAATGCCCGCCTGTTTCAACTCGCAGTCGCCGTCCACGCTCGAACCGACGCGATTGTCCGATTGTTCACGCGGATCCTGGCACCCGAACACAATGAAGCGGTCCTGCCAGGTGGTTGTTTCTTCGCGGCAACCGGACCCGGCCCAGAACGGCAGGGTTTCATGACAGACGTTATGGCACAACTTCAAGACGGTCAGAATTTCGTCTCGTGGACAGCGGCGGGGCGAGCGCAGGAAGCGGCGACTGTGCGGCGGACTGCCCTGGGATACGTTCTCATCACCGTTATGATTTTAACCGTTATCTCTTTCACTGTGGTGGGTTGGTCCCGAAAGTGACCGACTGCCCGAGGCAACGCGTTTTGTCCAGTTGAAGAGTTGGAGGGATATCAGACCACCTCCAGACGTTGCGTGGGTTCACGGCAGCGAGCATCACGCCGGACACAGGAACACGAAGCGTCCGTCACGCATCTTCGACGGCGGGCCTTCGCGGCCAAACGCAGAGATCGTGACGGACATCGGCAGGTCGTTGCGAAGACGACGCAGCAGGTCGGATGGAACCATGAGGTGCCCTGTCAATAATCCTTGAGATCGACGTCCTTCTGCCAGTGGGGTTGCATCAGCACGCGGTTCACGTTGTCGATGTCGATGGTCCGGCTGGCACTCCGCACGGCCTCGATCAGGCAGCCGACGCAGAGGTTGCGAGCCTTGCGAAGGACACCGGCGGCCGAGTTCACCACAAGGTTGAGAGCGGCCGCCGTGAAGGTGTTGTGGGCTAGTCCCACACGGTCGAGTTCACGCAGGATGAAGTCCCGCATGAGATCGGGGCCGAGCCGCTTGGTGATGACCGAGTAGGTCACGCGGCTCTTGATGTCGTGATTGACGCCAAGGTCGAGCGAGGAGAGCAAGTTGGCCCGGCCGATCAGCACGAGGTTGTGGTTCTTGGGGAAGTCCTCGAACAACAACCGCAACTTGCGAAGGTTGGCCAGGTCCATGAGGTGAGCGTCGTCGAGGATCGTCGTCAGCGACTTGCCGGGATTGGTTCAGCGCGAACGCCTGCTCGATGAGCTTGCGTTCGCACAGGTAGGCGGAGTTCTCGAACTCGATGCGGAAGGCGTCGCAGAGGATCTTCACCGTGTTCGAGTACGTGTGCAGCGTTCGCGCGACGCAGGCGACGAGATGCTGCTTCTCGGGTAGTTGCTGGAGAGCCTGCTTGATGACAGACTTGCCCGTGCCGGGCGACCCGAGCACCAGGCACAATCCACCTTGCTGACAGTGGACCTTGAGCGTGTCAACGAGCTCCTGCTGACCGGTCAACAGTTCGAGTTCGCGACAATCGAAGGGGTTCTGGGTCAGGCCGTAGAAGGAGCGGATCATGCTTGCTCCTTTCGGAGTTCGCGGCGAAGAAGGCCGTTGGCGACGGTGTCGAGGAGTCGGGCAACGCCGATGCGGTCGCCCTTGTAGTAGATGACGACGGTCGGTGACACCCCGCTGTCACTGCGGTGGCGGTCGTGGCGAAGCTGGATCTTCTTGTCGCGCAGGTCGGCGGGTGTTTCGTAGCGGCGGTTCTGGAACGAGAAGGTATTGTCTTTCTTCACCTTCCGGGTGGCCTCGGCGTAGAAGAGTTCGTCGCTGTGTTCGGAGGGAGCCAGGAAGCGGACACGCGAGAGGTCGATGCCGAAGCGGTCGATGGGTTTCATGCCGATGCCGTCGTGTAGTGAGCCGTTGTAATCCTGCTCGACCCACTGGGTGAACTGACGGTTGAAAACTTCGAGGGAGGACAGATCGAGCTTCTGCACGAGGAACTGATCACGCACTCGTCTGTTATGTGGTGCACCACATAACAGACGTTATGTGGCGTATCCAGTTATGTGGTGTTCAGGAAGAACCGGTTTTCACATGTGACCCCTGCTTCGTGCAGGGGCCTTTTTGGGGTGGATGATCATTCCTGGGCGCCACATAACCACGGATCGAGCTATAGAGCATCCAGGAAGTCCATCAGTCCCTTGTCCTGGCGCCACGGCCTTTTTCGCCTTGCCTCCTTGATCTCGCAGGTTTCCAGAGCCTTGGCTTTCATCCCCAGATCCACTTCGGCATACACATTGGTCGTATCAACGCTGACATGGCCAAGCCAGCCACGGATTGTGTTGATATCCACGCCTGCCCGTAGCAAGTGAGTCGCGGTCGTGTGCCGGATCGTATGCGGGCTCACTCGCTTCTTCGCCATCGAAGGAATTTCTGCGGCGACTCTTGCAGCGTAGCGTTCCACCATCGCGTGGATGCCGAATCGGGTGAGTGGCTGTCCGCAACGGTTGAGGAAGACGTGTTCCGATACGTCTCGGCCACCGATCAGAGGGAGAAGCTCGTCGACGGTACTGGCCCAGAGAGGGCAGCTACGCAGCTTGTTTCCCTTGCCACGGATTTTAACCGAAGCCACGTCGCGTTCGGGCACCTGGGGCAAGATCAGGTCACCGATACGGACCTGGGCAGCTTCATCGGCACGGGTGCCAGCGTTGTACAAGAAGAGGAGCAGTGCGTGATCCCGACGGCCTTGGTCGGTCGTCGTGTCTGGCGCCGCGAGCAGAGCATCCATTTCCGGCTTCTCCAGGTACGTGATAAGCGATTTCAAGGCCTTCTTGAAAGGCACCGTCCGTACCTGTCCACACCATTCGACCAGTTCGGGAGCATGCAAGCCGATAAACCGGGCCAGAGCATGGATTGCCGCCAAACGCTGATTGCGCGTGGTGATGGCGCATCCGCGCTTCTCTTCCAGTTCGTTCAGGAATTGTCGGATGCGGTCGGCCGACACGTCGATCACGGCCAAACGATCAATTGCTTTGCGAGTTCGCCGAGCTATGGCTGGAAGCAATAAGCGCAAGGAGTCGCGATAACTCCGCTGGGTGTTGCGGGCCAGGTTCCGTTCGCTGACCATGTGCTCCAACAGGAATCGGCGAATCCATGGGCCCAGCAATGAAGCGTCACGCATGGTCAACCTCCCTGCGAGCGTACCGCTCAAAGCGCTGGCCAGCCTGCTGGAGAAGCTCCGGCGTCAGGGTCAGATACAATTGCGTATCGGCCAAGTGGGCATGTCCGAGGTAGACTGAGAGGTGATAAATGAGCCGCTGCACGTCGGCACCTTGCCGATACCATTTGATCAGTCGGTGGACCGCGAAGCTGTGCCGCAGATCATGCATCCTGGGCTGGCAGCGGGCACCATCGGAACGCCGCACGCCCGCATACCTCCGCAAGCGATTGAACCCTGTTTCTATGGTGGTTCTGAAAACGGCTTCCCCGCGTCGATTGACGAAGAAGGGGCCGTGGGTATCCGACGATGGATGCGCCGTAGCCCGCCAATGTGCGTAATCGCTCAGCGCCTCGGTTAGATCCCGGCTGATCGGGACCAATCGGGACTTGAAGAACTTCGTGTTTCGGATGGTGAGAATAGAATTGGGCAAATCCACGTCGGCGAGAGTCAGGCGCAGCGACTCTCCGCGCCGCAGCCCCGCTCCATAAAGCACCAACAAGATCGCTCGCAGCGTGTGGGGCTCCATGAGATTGTTCCCATGCTGAGCCGCCGGAATCGCATCCAGCAAGCGACGAATCTCGTCGCGCGAGTAGATGTAAGGCGTCATGGTCGGAACGCGATTGGGAATCGTCGTCGGTAGGGGGTTTTTGGCCAGATCGCCGCGGCAAATCGCAAACTGGAAGAACCCCTTTAGGGCGAAGTATCGGCCATGCCATCCGTTCGTTAGGGTACCCTTGCCAGCCAGAAACACACGTGCATCTTTGAGCCGAATCCGGGTGATGCGCGTTTGCGGCCCGACGGCACGGCAAAAGGCTCGGAGGATGAATTCCTTCGTTTTGCATCGCTCGCCGAGTGCTCGGCAGTACGTTACATACTGCGAGACCAGCTTGTTGATGTTCATAGGACGCCCTCCAGACCGAAGTCACCCACGCTGCGCAACGCCACCAGATCGACCTTGGCGTAAACGCGAGTGGACTGAGGTGATTGATGTCCAAGGTGATCGCCGATCTCCTTCAGCGAGTGACCCTGAGATAACAGGTGAGAAGCACACGCGTGCCGCAGCATGTGCGTGCCATAATGAGGTAAAGTCAGCCCCAGGGCATGTAAGCGGAACGAGACGACGGATCTCAAAGCGCTATCAGTCAGAGGATTGAACGGTGCAACCGTGATCAGGAAGATTCTTCGGTGATGCGTTCGAGGCCGAACTTCGCGGAGATAGCGTAGCACGGCATCTCCAACGGAACGGCATAAGGGGTATGCCCGTGGTTTCATGCGCTTGCCGTGCGGAACACGGAGTACCTCTTGTTTCCAGTCAAAATCTTCCAATCGTAAGGCCGTGACTTCTCCGCCACGCAGTCCGTACACCGCCAACAGCATCAACATGGCTCGATCGCGGATGTTGATAGGGCAATCTCCTTCGGTAGCTGCCAGAAGCCTTTTGACATCGTCCCAGGACGGGCCGAGCGGCAAGCCCTCGTGCCGGTACAGATGCGGAGACTTGATGCCATCCGGTATCCCCCGACGACAATGACCTCGCCTTTCGGCAAACCGCAAGAACACACGGATGGCAGTTGCCCAAGTTTTGATCGTGTGGCGCGCATAGTTGTCCTCTTGGACACCCTTAACCAATAGATCATTCACCTGGGTGACCGTCAGCCGCTTAAGACTCAAACCAGCCTCATCAATCTCGTCAAGAAACGCCTGAAGCGTACGACCCCTGACCGCGATGGTACTTGGGGCCAAGCCACGTTCTCGGAGCAAATAGTCCCTAAATTCCGTAACCAGGTTCGCATACGGGCGTGGCCCTATGGTGGGCGTCAGCAATCGCCCCAAGAACTTCAACCAACGTGTGGCATGCCATCTGAAGGTGTTCCGCAGGTGGCTGCCCTTGAGCGTCTTCGATCGTCCTGGGTGACGGCGGCGGTTGAGTAACCGGACATAGCGGTCCGCTCCAGCCTCGATCTCGGCCCGCGTAACCAGCGCACCGGGCCGCTCGGCTAAGCGCAGCGTCTCGGCAATGATCAACGTGTAGATCGCGATCTGCCGCAAAGAACTGCATTTCATCTGCAAGGCGGCGCAGTGGGCGAGGTACCGGCGACGTTCCTCAACCCATGGCCCATGCTCGTGTCGTGTAATCGTCCGTGGCAATTTGAAAAACCGATCGAACATAGCCGAACCTCCAAAAAGGAATGGAATGGGCGAGCAGTTCGACTATACGCGTAAAATTTATGTGGCGTTTAAGTTGCCGGGACTTCAGTTGATGACAAAAAACCTCATGCCGATGGCATGAGGTTAGTCTGAGACAACTCAGGATCTCACGAGCCGAGAAGATGCGGAAACGAACGGCCTCCAGATGCTCGCCAACCCAACACCACATAACTGGATATGCCACATAACGTCTGAAAAAGCGTTCGATCTTTCCCTTGGCGGCGGCATCGCGACCGGTGGTGTGGCGAAGGATGCAGCCAACGCGAGCGCAGATCAGCGTGATCTCCTGGGAGCAGTAGATCGAGCCGTTATCGACGAGGAGTTGTTCGGGAACGCCGCGTTTGTAGAAGGCCGCACGGAGGGACTTCACCAGCGTGTCGACGTTTTCCTCGAAGAAGAATTCGCCGTGGCACAACACACGGCTGGCGTCGTCGATGAAGGCGATGAGTCGAGCTTGTTTGCGGGAACCGGATGACGCTCCGACTTCGCAAAACGGCCCCACCATGGTGTCGGCCTGCCAAAGCTGATTGGCGTATTTCATGCTGAAGGCGAGGCGTTTCTTGTTGTTGTCGGTGTCGTCAGGAGCGAGCAGTTCGTACTCGCGAATGAAGCGGTAGAAGGTGGTCTGTGCGATGCGGTCACGTTGCAGCAGTCCGTTCTCGATGCAGAAGCGGTAGATCGCTTGCTTGTTGGTGCATTGGTTGTGGAAGTGCGGTTTGGCGGCGTTGATGGCTTCGAGTAGCTTCTCGGGCGTGGCCTTGCGAACGTGCCCCTTGTCCTTGCGGGGTTGTGGGGTCATGCCGGTGATGCCGTGGTTCTTGTAGCGGTAGTGCCAGGTCTGGATGGTCCGCCAGGTGAACTGGCGGCTGTTCCCCTCCTCGTCGAGGAAGGTCATGGCGGCGACGTTGTGGACTCGTTCGTGTCGGGTCTTTCCCTGGGCGTTGTCGATGGCACCCAGCACCCGCATCTTCAAGTAGACCGAAGGTTGCTTTATGGCGTTCTCCTGGTTCACGGAGCTTGACGGCACGGAACGTCCGTGCCAGTTGCAGGTGATTGAAGCACGAGCGAACGATGGTTCGCGACGACAGGTTGCGTTGCCGTTGGGAAACGTGTGATTCGATGGGCAGACGGTCCTACAGTTCCGCCAGGAATTCGGTCACGATGGATGGTTCAGATGAAGAAGGATCGGGTCGCCAGTTGGTAGGCGGTGACGGGGCAGTCGGTGTTGGGGAAGCTGGCCTGGAGATGGGCGAGGACTTGTGCTGCTTCGGGCCGACGAGCAGACGCGGCCGGTAACTCGGGCGGTGACCCGCGACCCAGGAGTGCCGTGCGTATACAGCTTTGGGCGCGGTCGAGCCGCTTCCAGATGCGTCGGAAAGTTCGGTCGCTTCGCGGGCAGTTGATGGCCTTGATGGCAGTGGCGATGGCGACGACGACAGCAAGTTGGAGGAACGTCCAAAGGGTGGTGGTAGTGATGCTCAGTCGCTCACCTAGACCCCTCGAAATGATCCAAACGACTACATTTCAAGAGCAATCGTATCACATAGGCGACGGTGCGTACAGCTATATTCGATGCAAAGAAACGCTTTGAATTGTGGAAATTCCACAGCGATGTGTGGAATGCTGTGGAATGGCGATCGGACAACGATAACTGGTTATTGGGAATGGGAATGGCCACGGGATCTGCTCAACTCTGGGATATGCTCCGCTGTTTGCGAGGAATTTCAGGCGACTTGACGTCCTTATGACTCCAGATATCGATTGCTCGCGTTGCCGCAAACTCGAAGCCCACTTCCTTGAAATCGCAACCCAACTATGCGGTCTCCAAGAACGACTCTAACCGCCGCCCCCAAATGAATAGATCGGTATTGTCAGATCATGGGGTGTATCACAAAGGTGAATTAGACCTAAACCAAGCGTGATCTCAGGCTG
>PNLP01000063.1 GCA_013823135.1 Planctomycetaceae bacterium | reverse complement strand
CCAAGCTGCTGTGGGTGTACGAGGGGCTGGCCGAGTACCTCGGCGAGGTTCTGTCGGTGCGGGCCGGGCTGCTTACCCCGGACGAGTACAGGATGACGCTCACCAGCCAGATCCGCAGCCTCTCCCGCACCTCCGGGCGGCAGTGGCGGCCGCTGGAGGACACCGCCGTCGCCGCCCACCTCGGTCGCAACCCCGGAAGCTCGTGGAACCAGTTGCGGAGGGGGCAGGACTTCTACATGGAGGGGATGCTGCTCTGGTACGAGTGCGACGCCATCATCCGCGAGAAGACCGACGGGGCGAAGTCGCTGGACGATTTCTGCAAGCGGTTCTTCGCGGCGGTGCCGGGCAAGACGGCGGTGGCCGGGTACGACCTGACGGACGTGGTGCGGGACCTGAAGGCGACGGCCGACCACGACTGGGAAGCGTTCCTGCAACGGCGAGTGGAAGCCCGGCAGGAGTCGCTCCCGCTGGACGTCGTGGGCCGCCTCGGTTACCGGCTGAGGTATGCCGACAAGCCTCCTGGTGCGGGGTTGTTGGGCACGCCGCCGGACAACCCGGCCGCGGACTCCCTTGGCCTGTCGATGTCGACCCGCGAGGCGGGGGTGGTGACGACCGTCGACCCCGGACTGCCGGCGGACAAGGCGGGGCTGGCACCGGGCATGAAGGTGATAGGCGTGAACGGCAAGAAGTTCAGCCCGAACCGCCTGCGGGATGCGATCGCCGACAGCGTCACCCGCAAGAGCGTCGAACTGCTGGTCGAGGACGGGGAGGACTTCCGCACGATCGCGGTGCCGTACGCCGATGGCCTGCGATACCTGGAACTGGAGCGGGTTGCGTCCAAGCCGGACGTGCTGGGCGACATCCTCAAGCCGCGGGCGAAGTGACCCGACCTCAGCGGGTGGTGCTCGTGAGCGTATCGGCCGGGTTCCGCTTGATGTCGAGTGCCTTCACGACGATCGTCCCGCCGCCCGGCAAGGAAAGGACGAACGGGTCGACCAGCGCAGGCCCAATCCACACCGCGCTACCTGCCAGGTCGTCGGTCCGTTCGGTCAGCACGTCGCCCTTGCTCGCTGCTACCACGATCAGCAGTGAGGCTGATTTCTTCCACCCGAGTCGCTTCAGACTGGCCACGTCTGCCTCGATCTTCCGCAGCCACTCCCTCCCGGTGCGATTGCCGTCATGCACCAGAACGAACTCGGCGAAAACCCAGCAGTGGTTGGCCCCGTCATTGGGACCGCCGACGCGCAGGTCACCCAGGTTCTGGTCCGGGTCACCGCCGTCGTCTGCCACGCCCTCACTGGCGTAAGTGGGCTTGGCCGTGACCTCGCAGTAGGGGAAGGTTGCTTCGCAGAACTTGCAGGCCAGGAACGCCTCCCATTTGAGCCACTCCTCGAACGACGAGCCCGTTTCGACCAGCAACCCCAGATCTGCCGCTCGCGATGCGAGCCGATCGCAAACGGTTTGGAACACGTCGACCGCGAAGGTGCACGAGTCACCCATTTAGTATGCCCCTGTCGGTAGAGATAGCTGCGTGGTTCACGCGGACGGTGGCGCTGCCAAACCGTCATTACATTGGATCTTGCACTTTCGCAGCGAAGTCCATGGCCATGTTGCCGTCAAGGATGATGTCCTTGGGGAACCTCGTCGGATCGGATACAGTTGGTCGAGTGTAATCGAGGATCGGCGTACCCACCATAAGTCACCGGCCAACGAGGTGTTCGACGCCGACTGCACAGGAGCTTCAACGTGGCCGAACCGAGCGAGAACCGAACACTCTACTATCAAGGGAAGCGGTACGCCCGCCGGGTGAAGCGCCGGCTCGGCTCAACATGGGACGCGAAAACCGCTGTGACCGAGATCGCCAAAGAGGACGGGGAGGGAGTGAAGGAGGTCCGCACCGCGTACGACTTCGCCTGCCAAGTGGACGCCATTGCCAGGGTCGTACCCCGTGCCCTCGGAACGATTCTCGATGGAGAGAACCCGCACCTCACGCCGAGCATCGTCGCCCAGCTCGCCAAAACGTCCGAGACTCGGATAACCACGGCGGTATCACAAGCCATTGCAGGGCTCCACCCGCTCGCCCCGGAACCGCCCGTCGAACTGTCCCCCGATCGCTCCCTCTGGCACTACGACCTTACTCGCTTGCACGAGGCGGTAACCCTCCTGCAACGCGTCGAGCAAGTCGTTGCCCGTCCCGGTCGTGCCCTCCGTATTCACGAACTCGACGACCTTGCCTTGCACGCGACGGCGGTCCGAGTCGGCACCGACGCCCTGCGTCTGGTACTCGGTCCAGGAACGCGTGGCACTCGATCAACGCCGGTGAGTTCGGCGTCCGGCGACCGAGCGGACGTCGTCAAACTGGCAAAGAAGGCACGGGGCCTGATCGAAGCTGTGACGGGCGATCTGCTCCGGGCCGCACACACGCGATCTCTCGACGCGGTCCGCGACGAACTCTCACGAGCAGTGTGTGCCGCGGTCTCGGTGGCGAAGCGGGTCGGGTCGGCACTGCCCGCTCGCGTGGCCAGCGTACCTCCTCCCGGCGTTCGGCGCACGCCCGGCGGGCCGTACGACACCGGCGGCACTTACGTCGTCGTTCTCCAAGTTGATTTGCCGGGCGTCGTGCGCCTCGGTTCGCTGGGGACGTTCTGGTTCCCGGCGGGTCATCTGCTGTACGTCGGAAGTGCGTTCATGGCCGGTGGCGTCGCCGGCCGCACTGACCGGCACCTCGACGGGAGCGGGCCGCGGTTGTGGGGCGTGGATTACCTGCGTGGGTTCGCCAGCCGCACAGAACTGTGGTGGACGCACCACGACGAGAAGGTGGAGTGCCGCTGGGCGATGGCACTGGCGGGCACGCCACAATGCTGTTGCACCGCCCCACTCGCCGGGGCGAGCGACTGCGGCCGGTGCCCGGCCCACCTGTTCTTCACCGCGGAGCGGCCGTCTGTCGAGTCGTTCGCCCGGCGACTGGGCCGGTGCGGGTCTGGCGGATATACGATCCACTGCCAGTTGGCGTCTCAAGCTCTTGGCGGGGCGAACCGTGTGAAGTTGCGTCCCTCCCGAAACGGCGAGGTCGACCGGTTCAACCCTTTCGGGTAGCCATCTTCTTGTCGTACTTGTTCAACCACTGCCGCATGACCCGATACACCCCGGCGTCGGTTGCGTATTCGGCTTTCGCGTCCTTGAGCGCCTTGTGGAACCCGATCCGATTGCTCTCGGCATACTCATCCTTGAACCACCCACGCTCTTCGGTCGAATCCCCGGCGTACACGAGGTTCACCAGCGACTTGAGGTGATCAACCGGCCGACCGATTTTGACCAGGTAGTCCCATAAGAGACGGGTGGCGCAAGAGTCGTGTCGGTTTACGAACGCCGGTTGCTTGTGATCAAAGAACAAGTGCTTGGGGTCGTGGGTGTTGCCGACGTCCACGATACAATCGCGGATTCGCCACGCCCCCCACACCCGCGAGCGGGGTCCGAATAGCACCTCGACCGGTTCGCTCGCGAACAGGAACCGTTCCGCGAGCCATGCCGCCGCGACCGCGTCGCCATCGACCTTGTCGTGCGTGATTACTCGTCGCATCAGCTTGCGAGCAGGGCGTTCTCGGCATGCGTCATCGAGCCGCCCGAAGGCCCGTCGGCCAGCATCCCGCGCAGAAGTCGCGAGCCGGAGCGCCTCGGTGGTCAGCCGCAGCGCCTCCTCTTTTTGCTCGGGCGTCGGACGGTGGGTCGGTTGGAGGAAGGAGACGTTGCGCACGTTCTTGGCGATCAGCCCCAATCCGGCGGCGGCGTTCAACTTGTCCGTCAATTCCGTCAGTTCCGAATCGGACTTGTGTGACTTCGATTGCTTGTTGCTCGACCCATTCACTGTCTCGACCACGGTGAGCAGATCGTGGAACCGCTCGGCCTGTTCCGCAACGAGGTCGAGCGTTAGCAGACGGTTCGGAGCCTTCTCTTGTTCTACAGCACGCTCCAAAACCGCAGCCTCCGTGCGAAGCATCCCGACTGCACGGTGCAGCCGACTGGTTACCTCCTTGAAGGCGACAGTGTCATAGACGAGGAGCGTGGCCGAGATCATCTGAAAGGGGTTCGCGTTACCCGACACTGCCCGCCCGATCACGTACCGCTGGTACTCCGGGGAAGTGCCGGCCAGGGCACGGACCTTCTTGCCCTTGAACCGCTCTCGGTCGGATGTGATGAGCTGCTTTGTGCCGGCACCGCAGTTTGCCGCGATGACTTCGACAGCCCGGTCGTACTTCTCTTCGTCCTGGGCGGTGGCCACGTTACACCTCTCGGATTTCAGCTTCACCCCGCGGTACGTGACGACGTGACACCATTCTGCCCGAATCGGCCGGTGGAGCCAAGGGCAGCGAGAAATTCGTCGAACGGAAGAATCAAATAGTGGATTTGAAATCATGGCCGTGTTGGCCCGGAGTCGCTTTCGCACGTTGAACAGCCGGGTTGTCGGCATACCGACCCCGGCATGCGGTAGCCCCGCTAGTCTTCGCGGTTGACCAGTTCCTTCGATTTGCTCAGGTCGGTTAGCCCCATTCGCCACTGTCCGGGCACCGTGGACACTCCCGCTCACTTCAACCCACGAATTCCCTGGTTGCGGGTCTTCCGGTCCCCGCCACCCAGAACTGCTCGGCACTTTCGCCCGTTACTGGTCCCTCCTCTTGCTCTCACCGCAACGCCGTGTACGCGTAGACCGCCGTGAAGAACAGGAACAAGCCAGTGAGGGTGTGATACCCGACCTTGAGCCACCACGCCGTCAGGTATGGTTTCACGTCGAATACGGCCTGGAGAGCCAGCCGCACGCCCCAGAACACCGCCCCGTACCCGCACACCATCCGGGCCAACCGTGACCCGACCGCGAGTTCATCGGCACACGCCAGGCTGATCACGCCGAGCACGACGATGCCGAGAACGACGTAGCCGCCATATGTCCAGTACATCTGCCTGTGCAATACCGGAAGCGACGCGAGGTCACTCTTCCAGTTCAACCGGAAAGGCACCAAGGCGGACGCCGTCAGCACGCACAACTGGCCTCCTCCGGCAACGCGGATGAGGTCTGCAAGAGTGATCTCCATGCTGGTCCCTTTCATCTTCAATGGGCACCGATCATGGCCAGAAACGGCAAGATCACTTCGATCACAAACGGCGGGTGAAATAGGCCGTACACCGGGGCGACGACGATTGCGGTTGTGAATGCTCGTCCTTGCCACCCGGCACCGAGGCCGAGTCGCTTGCCCGTTTTCGACCGCTCGGCGAGTAGCCCAAAGCCCTGCGCCACGAAGTAGAGTGTCGGCCAACCGTACCCGCCGCCCGCTGGCACCGAGATGACGAGGTCATGGACAACGCCGCTGAACAAGAACCCGGCCGCAACTCCACCGCGTGGACCGAGCCGTTTTGCCAACGGACTGAACAAGAATCGGTGGGTGAGGTCGCGGAACGCGGTGTTCCAGCGTTTGCCCCAGAATTCGCTCACGCCGACCGCCAGGACCGGCCAGTTCATGAGAGGCTTTGCGTCCACGCCTGCTGCCCGCCATGAGCAGCTCAGTAGGTGGAATGTGCCGAAGTGAAGGAGGAAGATCAGACCGGCCATGCCCACCCAGCCTCGGAGCAGAAGGAAGCAGGGCGGGATACCCGGCACGACACCCCAGATCAGGGCGACGCCAAGGAGGAACTTACCTACGGCGAATGCCCACTCACCGCGTGTCGGACGACGATCGTTTGGGAGCGGACGAGGGTTAAAGAACGCTTTTGCGTCCAACCCCGGCCACGCAAAGAGGTATGCAGCGTGACGCCAGGTTGGCGTGTGCGTCGTGAGTGTTGTTCGCCAAGTCAGCCACTTGCACGCCGCGAAGATGGCCGTGGCAAGTGCCCACATCACGACCCACGGCGGACAGGCAGGCAGCGGCATGGTTCCCTCGGAACTCCAACCGCGAATGGTCGTAGCGGATAACTTCCCGCATGCCAGTACTTGTCTTCGAGTCTGCTGAGTTTGGGGCAGTAACCCCGTTGTGCGACTTCTCGCCCCGACGAAAAATTGAGGAATGCCCCGAGAGTGACCGAGTTATTTGTCCGCAGATATTAGTTCGTGATCACCCTCGCAGATACCTTGCCACAACTGTGTTAGGCTTTACTGAGCCGACACACGTCGTTTCGACACCACCCGCGCAGCGGTTTCGATTGACCGGGTTCACAGCCATGGTTCAGACACCTTCCACCTTCACCGACTGCCGGTTCCAACGATTCAGCCGCGTGATCGCCCCCTGCGTTGGTGCGGTTGGCATCACGGCCTTCGTCTGCTCGTGGTTCGAGATATCCACATTCAAAAATATCATCCCAGGAATGGCGGCGATCCGGTCCGATGCCGCGATCTCCTTCGTACTTTCGGCACTTGCACTGCGATTGCTCGTTTGCACCTCTTCCCCGAGATCCTGGTCTCGCATTCTTGGTCGTATCGCAGCGGGGGCGGTTTGCCTCTTCGCGACATCCAATCTACTGGAGTATCTCACTCCTCCAAACTGGGGGCTGGTCCACGTATTCAGTGGCCTGGAATGGATCGACGACCCAGTCCAGCGGGGACGGATGTCATTTGCGACTGCACTGACGTTCCTGATGCTCGGAGCCGCACTGTTCTTCTTGAACACGCGACGTGCCGCGAAACTCGCCGAGTTATTGGCCGTGGTGCCGGTGTTCATCTGCTTGTTGGGTATTATGGGTGACGCCTTCTCCCTCACATTGGGGCCGGATGTCCCGTCCGGTCACCTTTCACCACTCCTCGCGATCGTAACCTTCCTTGCTCTGGCCGTGGGCATACTGCACGCACGGCCCGATCGTGGGTGGATGGCCGTCATCACAAGTGAACTTCTCGGTGGTGTCCTCGCACGCCTCCTCCTTCCGATCGCGGTGTTGGTGCCCTTCACGCTTGGTGTGATGAGGTTGGTGGGTGCCGAGGTCGGTGTCGAAGGAACACTTGGGCTCAGGTTCTACGTGTTGGCGAACATGATTGTCCTGTCGATCTTTGTTGTTTGGTACGCCGCAGCACTCAATCGCTTGGACGCGAAGCGTTCTCAGACCCAGTCGGAATTAGAACGGGAGCGCACACTCCTCCGAACAGTGATTGACACGCTGCCCGACGCCATCTGGACGAAAGATGCGGATGCGAAGTTCGTGCTCAGCAACCGAGCACACGTTGAGATGGTCGGTGCTTCGAGTGAGGCAGACATTGCCGGAAAGACCGGATTCGATTTCCACCCACCAGATCTCGCACGGATCTATGACGAGGATGACACGCGGGTGTTACGCGAGGGAGAGACCGTGTTCAACAAAGAGGAATTCGTCCGTGGGCCGAACGGCCAGGAGCAGTCTACCCTTGTCATCAAAGCCCCGTTGCGAGATCACAATGGGCAGATCAACGGCCTCGTTGGGATCAGCCGAAACATCCAGGATCGGAAAGAGTCAGAGCAGTTGCTTCGAGCAAGCGAATCGCTCTTCCACAGTGCGTTTGATGACACCAACGTGGCCATGGTCATTACAAGCCTCGACCACCGATTCCTACAAGTGAACGCTTCTTTCGCCCGGTTGTTTGGCTACTCCCGAGAGGAGATGCTCGGTATGTCAACGCCCGAGATCACGCACCCGGACGATCTCGCGGCGAGTTACACTCTGCGTGAAGCACTTCTCGCAGGGAAGTCTCACTTCGTCCAAGAAAAGCGATACATCCACAAGGATGGTCACGTGATCTGGGCGATGACGAATGTCTCGCTCGTTCGAGACACAGCCCATCAACCGTTGCTTTATGTCGGCCAGGTGCAAGACATCACGGACCGGCGACAACTCGAAGAACAGTTCCGTCAATCACAGAAACTCGAAGCGGTTGGACGTTTAGCTGGTGGGGTCGCTCACGATTTCAACAATCTCCTCACCGTCATTAACGGATTCAGTGAGATCCTTCAAAACACCCTCAGTCGCACGGACACGAGCAGGGAGATGGTGGACGCCATCCACGACGCGGGGAAACGGGCGGCGGCATTGACGAGTCAACTTCTGGCGTTTAGTCGAAACGCGATCGTCGAGCCCAAGGTTCTTGATCTCAACCAGGTCCTCACCGGGGCGGAGCAACTATTGCGGCGGCTGATTGGGGCGGATGTCACGCTTGCAACCGCCCTGGCTCCTGATTTGGGTCGAGTGAAAGCCGACCCCACGCAAGTGGAACAGATCGTCATGAATCTGGCGGTGAACGCACGCGATGCGATGCCACGAGGTGGCAGGTTGACGTTCGAGACACGCGACGTGCAGTTGCGGGATGACAACGCTCTCACATACCCCGATCTGAAAGTCGGTGACTACATCCAACTCGCCGTTTCTGATACCGGTTGTGGAATGACCGAAGAGGTACGGGCCAAAGTGTTCGAGCCGTTTTTCACGACCAAGGACGTTGGGAAGGGCACAGGACTTGGCCTGGCAATGGTCTATGGAGCGGTGAAGGCGCATGGAGGGCACGTGAGCGTCTACAGCGAGATTGGCGTCGGGACGACTTTCAAAATCCTGCTTCCCACCACCCGCGATGCGGTTGCACAGCGCACCGAGGAAGTGCAACTTGAGTCAGGTGGCACTGAGACGGTTCTGCTTGCGGAAGACGAGGATAACGTGCGACGTCTGGCACGACAGTCATTGGAAAACCAGGGGTACGTGGTTCTGGAAGCACGCAATGGGGCAGAGGCTGTTCGGATCGCGTGTGAGCACGCGGGACCGATTCATTTGCTCGTGACGGATGTCGTGATGCCGGTGATGGGCGGACGAGAAGCAGTTGAAACCTTGCGAGCAAGGCACTCTGCCATGAAAGTGCTGTTCGTGAGTGGCTACACGGACGACGCCGTCGTCCGGCATGGAATCGTTGAAGCCGATGAAGCATTCCTCCAGAAGCCCTTCACCCCGCTCGCACTGGCCAGGAAGGTGAGGGCAGTTCTGGATGGCAGTCGATAGCTTCGGATTGTCTCATCAGCAAGTGCCGATGCTACGCCGCCCGTTGCTCGCCCCGAGCCAGCCACCCCTGAATCCGGGCCAACTCACCCACCCACTTCGGCGACAGCCGCACCGCGAGAAACTGTGCGTAGAGCAGATCCAGTGTCTCGACCAACTCCCGCACCTGATTCGCTCGCTCATCAAGTTTCGCCCGAGCCTCGGTCACTTCGTCGGGCATTGCAGGCAGCTTCGCCGATCCGACCGCCAGCGTCTCGGCGTGCAGGGTCAACTCGTACTGCTGGTCATGGCGAACCAGCGTCAGCCCCATTTTCCGGGGCAACTTTCCGGCCTGCACCGCCCGTCGTGCCTCTGGCAGCCTGGTTGGCCCTTCGCTCGCCAGCGTACCACTGCCGGTCACCCCACGCGGGCAATCCAGCGACAGAGTTCGTGCCGGCATCAGCGTGGCATCGCTGCCATCGCTCAGCATGACGGTGTCCGTGCCCAGGTCGCTCAGGAACCACAGCCAGAGCAGGTACTCGTTACCCAGGAAGTCGGCTGCACCGCCACCCGCCACCCACGCCACCTCGCCCCCGGCACCAGGAACGAACGACGAGGCGTCTTCTGTGGGGACAGCGAGTTTGAGCGTGACTGCCGTTCGCTCGGCGTGACGACCGGCGGTGAGCAACTCCAGCGGGTGCCCGAACGTGCGGGTGAACAGTTCCGTGAACTTGTCGACTTGCGATGTGGAAGTAGCCCCGAACAGAACTTCGTTCGCCGCCCGATCCCACAGCACCGGGGTACACTTTCGCCGTCGGAATCGACCGTCCTTCGCTTCCGCCTTCAGGCGGTTGTGGGCCGACTCCTTGGCTTCCCGCTTCTGCTTTGCCGACGCGAACCCACTCTTGTTGTCCTTGCTGAGCGCAGCCAGGTCGGCCTCGTAGTACGCCTTCAGTAGATCGCCGGGGAGTTTGTCAGTGTCCACTCGCAGGTCGAAGTGGAGCGTGTCGTTGATGACGTTCTTCGCCAGGTCGAAGGTGGTATCGAGAACGGATTTGCCGCCCGACCACCCGGCTTCGATCCCGTCTGACGTTTCGAGCGTTTGCCGCCCGGCGACGTGTTCCCGGAGTTTGTCCAGTTGCTCATCGCCGAAAAGACTGGGTGCCTCACCGCCAACCGCGAAGCGAAGGAAGCTCACTCGTCCGTTGAAGAACCCCATTCCGTGACCCCCTGTACACCAAGAACCAACTGCCGCCATCGTATGTCGGCTTCCCAGGGTGGATGGCCGCAGAACGTCACGCTGCATTGCTGCTGGACATGCGTTTCCGGCCCCACCTGCTGGCATATTCCGCCCCATCGGCACAACCGTGCCGCAAGTACGTGACGGTGGTGCGGACAATGTGGACCTGCCAAGCGCATACTGCCTGCGGTTTGAGAGTTCGGCGTGATAGACTGGCGGGACCGAGAAGGGAAATCCCATGTCTGAGCAAGAATGGCTGGCGGCAACCGACCCGACGCCGATGCTGGAATACTTGAAGAGCAAAGCGAGCGACCGGAAGTTGCGGCTATTTGCTGTGGCATCGTGTAGGAGGACGTCACTGTGGCGATTGTTCGCCGAGGAGTGCAAGGAAGCCGTCAACCTCGCAGAGCTATTTGCTGACGGTGCCGTGGGCTGGAAGCAGTTATGGGACGCACGAGAAAAGATATCCGTTACGAAAGCGTCGTTCCGCATCAAGCCCTTTGATGGTTATTCTTGGCGGGATCGAGATGCTTGGGCGAAAGCCGCTACCGAAGCGGCTACAATCCCGGTCATTGTTCCACAGTGGTCGGGAACCGGCGGCTTTCTTCGTGACATCTTTGGCAATCCCTTCCGTCAAGTCGCCGTTAATCCTTTTTGGTTAACCTCAACGGTTGTTGCCCTTGCCGAACACATCTACCAAGAGCGTGCTTTTGACCAAATGCCGATCCTTGCCGACGCCCTTCAGGATGCCGGGTGCGACAACGAGGAAATCTTGAACCACTGTCGCCAGTCGGGGGAACACGTTCGGGGTTGCTGGCTGATCGACATACTGACGCGCCGCAAGTAAGCGACGGGTACGCTCACTGACATCAGATGCGGAGTAAGCTGCCGAGTTTAACCCACTTGATGGAAATGTTCCATGCTCTGGAACGCACTTCCGCAGCCACTCACACGGCGTCGAACAACCCCGGATGTTTCCGCACCCATGTCGGTAGGCGGTAGCCCCGCTTGTCCTTGTGGTTGACCAACTCGCCCGACGCCGTCAGGTCGGCAAGGGCTTTCGCCACCGTTCCGGCACCGTGACCGCCGCCTGCCGCCTTCAACGCACGGATCACCTGCTTGCGCGTAATCGGTCGACCTGCTGCCCGGACCACCGCCAGGATGTCTTCCCGGCACCCCTTCCGTCCGCCAATCTTTCGTGGTTTCGGTTGTTCCCCAAGTGCGGTTGGCATCCGACTGTCTGCCGGCCACACCATGACCATGCACGCCAACCCACCGGCCGCGTCAGTCACACGAACGGGGCCACTCCGGCGTGCGTGAGCGGCCAGTTCGCGGAGTAAGTCTGCGGCGTACCGCTCGACCAGCGTGCGGGGCTCGGGCGGCGAGTCCATCGACATGGGCACTCCTCGCGGAACAGACCGGAACACGTACCCCAATTGAACGGCTAAGTGATCGGGTGTACAGATAAAAAGGGCATGTCGGAAGAATTGCTGACACGCCCGGTCGCACGACCCGGAGAATCCGCATGCCCGGCTACGTGGCACATTTGGACGCCGATTGCTTCTACGTCTCGGCCGAGCGGGTCCGGCACCCCGATCTTGTCGGCAAGCCCGTGGGCGTGCTCGGGAACAACGGGGCGTGCGTCATCGCCAAGAGCTACGAGATGAAGGCACAGGGGGTAAAGACCGGCGCGCCGATCTGGGATGCCAAAGTGTTGTGCCCGCAAGGCGTGTACGTGAAGAGGGACTTCTACTGGTACGAGGTGCTCAGCCGGAAGATGCTCGATGCCGTCGGAACCTTCAGCCCACGGGTCGAATACTATTCCATCGACGAGTTCTTCTTCGAGGCGATCCCGGTCGATTACAAGTCCACGCTTCAGGCCACCGCGACAGCGATCCGCGATCACATCCGCGATCACGCCAACCTGCCCACCACGATCGGCATCGCCCGCACGAGGACGCTGGCCAAACTGTTCAGCGACACCGCCAAGCCGTTCGGGGCCGTGGCCGTTCTCGACCGCGATCATGAGCGAGCACTCCTCGCGGAGATGCCCGTGACCGAGATCAGCGGCATTGTTGGCCGGCGTGCTGCCCGCCTGGCCCCTTACGGCATCAGGACGTGCCTGGACCTCGCCAACGCCGATGGGCGACTGGTGAAACAACTGTTGACCAAGACGGGGCACGAGATCTGGCAGGAACTCAACGGCACCCGCGTCAACCGATCCGCCCGGAACGACCGCCGCACCAGACTCTCGCACGCGGCGGTTCGCTGATGGGCGACGTCGAAGATCCTGTCGTGCTGTGGGCGTGGGCCGTGCGACACACGGAGCGCTTGATCGAGGAACTCGACTACCACAACGTCCTCGCTGGCAAGTTGTCGGTAGACGTCCAGTACAAGGATGGCACATCGACTGGCGGCGATGGCCCGTTGGACGTACCAACCGCCCGGTTCGATTTGCTTTTGGACGCAGCACGCGTTGCCTTGCGGCGTGCGTTTGTCCCGGATCTGCCCGCAACCCACATGCACGTCATCGCAACGGGACTGCGTCGAGCCAAGGGCCAGCAACTCAGTCTTTTCACTCCACCCGATCCCAAGAAGGACGCCGTCGCCTCGGCGAAGCGACTGGCGAACCTAAAGCACGGTCGGTTCAAGGTGCGGTCGGCTGCGACACTCTTCTTGCCCGCCGTGTACCGTGACCATGCCAACGACTTCGACATCTGCGACGTACGCGGCAAGATCTGCTTCTGAACCCGGACGCGGTCATGTGCACTGCCATTTCACTCCCGGTGAGCGAGTTGCCCATCGAACTCATCGAGGGTTGCGGCCTGTCGTCACGAGTCCACGATCGCGGCGGGGAAAAGGAGGTTCGCTTCTACTGGCGTGCTGTCCCTGCACTTCTGCCCGTGTGGTGGAACGGCAGGTTACAGGTGGTGAAGTGGGGCAACCGCGATCGGGTCGAGCGAAAGTTACCCCCAACGGGGTGGACCTGGAGAGAATCGGTCGAGGAAGGAAAGTGGTCGGCGATGGAGCCGGAGCCTGTTGATATTCCGGCAGCGTATGCGTTGATGAATGGCGTGTGGTACAGGGTCAAACAGGGCGTGAAGGGATTGCTCGTTCACACTCGGGCTGGCGAGCCGGTGGTATACCTCGTCTGCGAACCGAGCACGCGTTACTACCGGGTGATGACCCGAAGCGAGTGGATGCCGGTGCTCATCGACGAGGTTATCTGACGGGTCACGAGTCGAACTTGCACGGACTGCTCACGGCGATCGAACCCCGCCTGTTCCGATCGCGGCTCATGTCCGTGGCCACTGAGAACTGAGTCCGGTGCTTGGGATGTGTTCGCCGCTTACGCCATTCAGTCATACGACCGCAGCACGGTCGAGTGCCCGCATCACGGCCTCGTATCGCTGAACGGTGCTGTGGCGTTCCACTTCAGCAAGAGCGTGGAGCAACCCCGGAACGTAGAGCAGGAACGTCAGCCCTGCATTCGCAACCGCCCCGGACCGATTCCCAGTCAGCAGCACGGCGAGCGGCGGGCAGATCACGGCAATGAGCGTTCGCATCGGTTGGCCTCTCACAGGTGCCACCACGATACGAGAGCAACGGTGAGGTGACGCTGAGATAGGGGTGAGCCGCCGATGAGAGTTTGTTCGCGTTCGCAACCGATGGACGAAGGGCCTCATGCCTCTCCGATCCCCAATTCTTCCCGCGTCAGTCGCCGTGCCGGTGGCAATCCTTCCGGAAGCGTGTGCCGGGTCGGATGGAGCGAGTGGGCCAGGATCTCCAAACTATCGACCAGACGCGGACCAGGTCGGCTGAAGTACGCGTTACCGTCTGTCACGTAGACCCGCTCGGCCTGCACGGCGGGGATGTTAGCCCAGTTTGGCCGCGACCGCAGACCAGGCAGATCTGCAAGGGTTCTTTCCAGCGTGAAGCCGCAGCACGCGATGAAAAGCACGTCCGGTTGTGCGGCAACGACTTCATCCCACTGGAGTGTTCGCGACGGACGACCGGGTTGCCCGATCACTTCGTTGCCGCCAGCCATCGTCACCAGTTCCGGCGTCCAGTGCCCGCAACTGAACGGTGGATCGAGCCATTCCAGCATGACCACTCGGGGTTGTTCACGCACGTGCTCGGAGCGTTTGGCCACAGTGGCGATCCGCAAGCGGAGTTCGCCCACCACGGTTTCACCTCGACCCGGCACACCTGCCACACCCGCCACGAGGTGAAGCGTCTCCAGCACATCTTCGAGCGACATGGGTTCGAGGTTGATAACTTGTGGTCGCCCCGGCAGCGAGCAGGCTGCGGCGGTCACCTCGGCTTCGGCAACCGCACAGACATCGCACAAAGCCTGCGTGACGATCAGGTCGGGAGCGAGCTTCTCCAGCATCGGCAGATCGAGGGTGTACAACGCCCGCTGCGTCTTCAGACGTTCTCGAACCAACTCGTCGATCTCGCCGCTGGAAGCATCGTGCGGGATCAGGGTGCGGGTGACTTTCGGAAGCCCAGCGACGAACGGCGGGTAGTCGCACTCGTGCGTGACGCCGACGAGGTTATCGCTCAGCCCGAGTTGGCAGACGATTTCGGTCGCGCTCGGCAACAACGACACAATTCGCATTATTTGCTCAGGAAGGGCCATCGCGGCGCTTGTGCGGCTTTTCTTCCCCCAACGACGCAGGACCGCTGTGGGCTTCACTTATTGCATCGCAGGCGTGAACAGCGAACCCAACCCATGATGCGATGTGGCCTGCACGGTATTCGCACGGTAATGGCACGGAAGTAGTGGAATCTGTGGAAAATAGAGACAGTTTTCGTCACTCTGATTTGAAAGCATTGTTGCCTTAACTCTTTATCCAGTAGTGCTTTGGGATTGGTATATGTAGTGTAAATTTGTGCGGGTCGATGTACTTCATTTCAGTGCCGCCTCGTATGGAGATACTGTTCTTCTGTTCGTGCGATTGAGTGTGCGATTGCCCTGATGGGTCGATCCATGAGCACGAAAATCGCCCACGAGAATCCATTCCACAGGATACCACGATAGTACGGGGCAAGAAACCGTCTGTCCGTGTGCCCGCGGCTGTGCCACTGGTATCCGGGGTGTGCTTGGCGAATTCGTGTGGCATGAATTGCAATGGCAAGTCGCAAATGATTTGGATGTCGTGTGATGCGGCGAATACGCCAATTCTGATATTCTTTCTTCCGGACAGGTCTACGGTTCCAGAATGGTTCCGGTGATGGGTGGGCATATCGCCCGGAATCAATGAGAAGCACACATCCGCTTGCAGAACAGCAAACGTTGTCTCCGGAAACCAGTGGCACACCCTATGCCCGCCCCGGGATTGCATCCCTACTCGCCCCACGAGTATAACCAGAAGCCGACAAACCCGTTGTCAGAGTCCACGGCTGGACCAGTGAGGTAGGAAGAATGGTCGCGAACGTGTTGCGGCGGTGGATCCGCTCAACGATCCGCCTCACAGGCTTCGACCTTGTTCGGTCCGAACGGCTAGCTGCGGCGGAGGCACAAATCCGCCAGCTTCCCGCCGAGACGATACCCGTCTTACCCCCGATCAACCTCGCACACCAGCACGAGTTGAGCCGGCGACTCCACTTCGCCCAGGTCGCGGACCACTACGTGCTGATGGACATCGTCGGAAAGTGTAACCTCCGATGCCCGTCGTGTGCGGTTGGGAACTCCACCGGCGGAGGGCCAGCCGGGGTCATGAAACTCGACACCTTCCGGAAGATCCTCGATAAGTTGCGAGCGGACCACCCCGACAAGAAGCGGTTCCAGATCGACCTGTTCAACTGGGGCGAACCGGGGTTGCACACCGACCTCCCGGCGTTCATTCGATTGCTCAATGACTACGGGATGAACTCGGGGATCTCCAGCAATCTGAACGTATTTCCGAAACTGAAAGAGGTGATCGCGGAAGGGCCGGGGTATATCCGCGTGTCGCTCTCGGGGTTCTACAACGCCACCTACCAGCGGACCCACCGCGGCGGGAACATCCACGCGGTAAAGGCCAACCTGTACCGGTTGCGGGAGTACATTGACCTGTATTCCGCGCGGACGGTTGTCCAGGTCGGATTCCACATCTACAAGTCGAACTTTCCGCACGATTTTCTCCGAGTCCGTGAGTTGTGCGACGAACTCGGTTTCCTCTTCTCTCCGGTGCTCGCGTCCTTCATGCCGGCCGAGAAAGTACTTGGTCTGGCACGCGGCAGTGTTGATTCGGCTGACCGTGGAGTCCTCGAAAACCTCGTCATCCCAATGGAACGGCAACTCGACTCCCGGCGTATGAACCTCCCTGTGACCACCGACTGCCCGCTCGCGCGGCGGACGACGCTTGGGGTCGATGGAGCGGTGTCGTTGTGCTGCGCCGTGTACGGCCAGGATAAGATCGTCGCCAAGGACTACCTGGCCGCTCCTCGTGGGGAAATCGAACAGGCGAAGGCCGCTCACCCCTTCTGCGGCGACTGCACCGCGCATCACATCGATCAGATTTACAACTGTGTCGAACCGGCCGTCCTGCACGAGGAGGCGGCTGCGGTGTTGGGACCGGTTTACTCCGCCTATCGGAGTCAGACACAGTACCTCGGCCACCCAGATTACGTTGTGCTGGGCGACGCGTTCCTCCATCGGGATGTCGTGTATGCCCGCCTGCTGGAATCCCTCACACTCGGCCAGGCCGGGCGAGACGAGGCTGAGCGGTGTGCCAGTGCGCTTGTGGACGGCGCTCCCGACTTTGGCGAAGGGTTCTTCCAGGCGGGGCGTCTGGCCGCTAGTCGTGGTGAACGTGTTCGCGCTGAGCAACTGCTCGCCCGAGCCGTTGCCCTCACCCCCGGGCACGACGGCTATCGGGCGGAATGGGAAAGTGTTGCCGGAACTACGTCTCCCCGACAGAAAATGATTCCGCTCCCACTGGCGACGGTTTCCGTGGAGCGGTCGCAGCGAGACCTTGCGAGTTGTGGGTGAGTGGCAAACCAGGACACAAGTTCATAGCGGCCGCTGGCTCCACGGGATCGGCATCGTGGGCGGTTTGCGGTGGCGATCCTTGCGCACGTCCTTCGGCCGGTCCTTGTACCACGTCACGTACCGCACGAGTTGCTTCACCGCTTCCTCGTAGGCTTGCCGCCCCTTTTCCGGGGTCGCGAGTTCGGCTTCGCCCAGCACGCCCGTGTCGGAATAACTGCTCGTCCACGATACGACCGTCGCCGGTCCGGCCGCGAACAAATCGACCCAACTGAACGGGCTATTATCCTCGTTAAAACTAATCACGCCGTTCTTGATCAGATCCTTGCGAACATTATCCCCGTCGAGATACATGTAGAGGCTCGTCTCCAACTCACACGCGTGAGCGCAGCCGCCGGGGAATTTGCTCTGCCGCCACTTCGGTAGGAACGCCTTGTCCACGGTCAGCAGGTTCCACCACGCGACCAGGCTGCACTCGGCGTCGGTCTCCAGGTTCGTGCGGCGAGCCACGAGATCGAGGTTCGGCATGTTCGAGCCGTGCCCGTTCAGCAGGATGATCTTCTTGAAACCGTGGTACGCGAGCGACTTGGTAATATCGAGTACGTGGTGCATGAAGTGCTCGAAATCCTGGTTGATGGTGCCAGGAAAGTCCATGACGTGCCCGGTGTAGCCATAGGCCACGATGGGCAGCACGAGCAACTTGTCGGGGATCTCCTTCCCCGCGCCGGCGGCCACCCCACCAGGGCAGACGAGATCGACATCGAGCGGCAGGTGTGGCCCGTGTTGCTCGACCGCTCCGCACGGGATGATGCACACCTTGCCGAGATCGACCGCGTCGTTAATCTCGGGCCACGTCAACTTCTCGTAGCGGTATTCCGTCTTCGCACGACTCATGTCATGACTCCCGTTATTTCGATTCCGCGACCAGATACTTCTGCACGAACGCCTCATCGAGTGTGACGCCCAATCCCGGCCGGTCAGGAACTTCCATCCAACCGTTCACGGATTGCATCTTCTCGATGGTCAGGTCATTCCGAAGGGGAGAGTCCTCGACGCAATCTTCAAACAGGAACGCATCGCGGCAGGTACTCAGCCAGTGAATACTCGCAGCGACAGTGAGCGGGCTGGTGTAGCAGTGATTGCACAACCGCGCGCCGATCTCTTCCACACGAGCGCGAATGTAAGCTGCGTCGGTGAATCCGCAGCGCGACAAATCGACCTGATACACGTCAAGTGCGCGGCGGTCGATGAATGGCCGGAACGACTCGCGCCCGCATTCGCCTTCACCCGCGGCAATTGGAATCGGCGAGCGATCCCGCAGCCAGACGTAGCCCTCGATGTCGTCTTCCCGCAGCGGTTCCTCGAACCACTCGGGCGTGTATTCCGCGAACGCCTGTGCCCGCCGCAACGCTGTGCGTGCGTCGTAAACGCAGCCCGCATCGATCAGCAGTGTCGCCTTGCCAAGCCCTTCGCGTGCTCCCTTGATGAGGTCGATATCGACCGGTTCGGAGGTGCCCATCGGCTCCCAGCCGAACTTCACGGCACTGTACCCCGCAGCCACCCACTTGCGGGCGATGTCGCCGGTCTCCTTGCCGTCGCGGCCGAACAGGATGGACGCATAACCGCGGATCTTGTTGTGGTGCTTGCCGCCGAGCAACCGGTGAATCGGCTGGCCGAACGCTTTGCCCTTCAGGTCCCACAGCGCCATGTCGACTGCGGCCATCGCCGTGATGCCGACTGCCTTGCGACCGAAGTACATCGTCCGGCGATACATCTTCTCCCAAAGTCGTTCGTTCTCCAGCGGGTTCTCGCCGATCAGGAGTTGCCGCAGACCGCACGCGATGTTGTGGCTGAACGGCGCGTCGATGATTGCCTTGACCACTTCCGGCGATGAGTCCGCTTCGCCGACACCTTCGAGGCCGTCGTCCGTGCGGATGCGAACGAGCACCGAATCCTGACTGCTCGCGGTCTTCGCCGTGACGTTCGGGATGCGGAGGATCTGGCAGACTACCTGAGTAATTTTCATCTGAAATCTCCAGAATCGCCCGCAGATGACGCAGGCTTCGACGCAGATCACATCAAGTTCTTATCCGATTTCATCTGTGTCGAAGTCTGGGTCATCTGCGGGCCAATTTCACGCTCATGGGAGTTTGCGGGGGTCCACATCGTGAGCAATACACGCGACGCAATCGCCTTGAGCAACGATTGACGGCGCACGAGTGGCGATCAACACGCCAGCGGAAAGCGCAAGCACTTCGACCGGTTCGCGGTCGGGTCGTTCGAGGAAGTGAATCGCTCCGACGGGTTGGCCAGCGGCTACTTCTTCCCCCAGCGGCACGAGGTTCTCGTACACGCCGGACTCCGGGGCGAAGCGGTAGTCTTCCCAGTTCAAGGCCTGCACCCATCGTGTTGGCCCCAGGCCGAGCGATTCGCGGGTGACGGCCTTCCCCTTCAAAATGCCGGAGTGGGTCAGTACATTTCGCAAGCCGAGTTGCGTCTGGGCGTGAACGATTGCGGTCACATTCTCGCTGCCGCCCATCTCGGTGGTGATGACGATCTTCCCCTGGCTCTCGGCCTCGACGGGTAGCAAGCCGGTGCCAGCGATGTCGGCGTACAAGAAGCAGAAGTCGGTGTTCCACGCTTCGGTGCCCGCAAGCATCGCCTCGCGCTGTGGCCCCTTCGGCACGAGGTGCATGTGGGCGCACGGCTCGAAGTCCACACTGCGGCCGCCGGTGTGCATGTCGATCACGATATCGGCGAGCGGGAACAGGACCGTCGTGAGGTAGTGTGCGACGACTTCGCTTGGGGTGCCGGTGGGGTTGCCGGGGAAGCAGCGGTTGAAGTTCTTGCCGTCGAGTGGTGAAAGCCGTGTTGCGGCTTTCGCGGCCGGCATCGTCAGCGTCGGAATCAGGATGAGCCGACCCGTCACTTGCTCGGGCTGAATCTCGCGGAGCAACCGCATGACCGCGACTTGCCCAGGGTATTCGTCGCCGTGATTGCCCGCGAGCACGAGAGCGGTTGGCCCTTCGCCACGGCTAATCACCGCGATGGGCAGCATGAGATTCGCCCACCCGCCAAGGTTGTACGAATACGGCACATACAGATGGCCGTATTGCTTGCCGGGTTTTGCGAAATCGACGCTTGAGCGAATCGGCGAGGAACTCACGCAATCATCTCCTTCACCACGCGGCCGTGGACATCGGTGAGTCTGAAATCGCGGCCGGCGTATCGGTAGGTGAGTTTTTCGTGATCGAAGCCGAGCAGGTGCAGCATCGTCGCATGGAGATCGTGGACATGCACCTTATTTTCGACCGCTGCGAACCCGAATTCGTCGGTTGCGCCGATCACGGTCCCACCCTTCACGCCGCCGCCCGCGAGCCAGCAGGTGAAACCGTAGTGGTTGTGGTCGCGGCCGTTCAGGGCGGGCAACTCCGCCACGGGCGTGCGACCGAACTCGCCGCCCCACTGCACGAGCGTTTCGTCGAATAGACCGCGTTGCTTGAGATCGCTGAGGAACGCCGCGATGGGCTGGTCCCACTGGGCCGCGAGGGTCTTGTGCGCCGCCGCGATGCCGTCGTGGTTGTCCCACGGCTGGCCGGCACCGCTCCACAGTTGCACCACCCGCACGCCGCGTTCGATCATCCGCCGTGCCAGAAGCAGTTGCCGCCCGTGGACGGTTTCGCCGTACATCTCGCGAATCTTCTTCGTTTCCCGCGTGAGGTCGAATACATCGGCCGCCTCCGACTGCATACGGAACGCCAGCTCGAACGTGCGAATGCGCGATTCGAGCTGGGCGTCGTTCGCGCGATCCTTGAGGTGCTTCTCGTTCAGTGCGGCGACCAAATCGAGTTGGTCACGCTGCTTGTCGAGTGTGAGTTCGGTGTTGCGGATATACGAAATGAGTTTGTCGACCTGCGTGTGCTGGCTGTCGATGTAAGTGCCCTGGTACACGCCCGGCAGGAACGCGGATCGCCAGTTCTGGGTCGTGACGATCGGGTAGCCGCCGGGGCACATGACGACGAACCCGGGTAGGTTGCGGTTCTCGCTGCCGAGGCCATACGTGAGCCAGCTTCCGAGGCTCGGTCGCGGTTGCCGACCTTCGCCGCAGTTCATGAGTAAGAGCGACGGCTCGTGATTCGGCACGTCGGCGTACATGCTGCGGATCACGCACATGTCGTCGATGTGGGCCGCGGTCCGGGCGAAGATCTCGCTGACTTCGAGGCCCGACTTGCCGTACTTCTTGAAACTGTACGGCGACCGCATGGCCGCGCCGGTCTTGCGCTCGGTGCGGAGGTTGCCGGTGGGGATTGGCTTGCCGTGGTACTTGTCGAGCATCGGCTTCGGGTCGAACGTATCGACCTGCGACGGCCCGCCGTTCATGAACAGGTGAACGACGTGCTTGGCCTTCGCCGCGAAGTGCGGAGCTTTCACCGCGAGCGGATCGACCGCTTTGGACGAACCGGAGGTGTTAACCCCCGGGTTCTGGCCATGCGCATCCGCGAGAACGCCGGCAAGCCCGATGGTGCCAATGCCCGTGCCGCAGCGAGCGAGCATTTCACGACGAGAAAGCATAGCGAGGGGAAGCGATGACATTGGCGTTGCCGGGAAGGACGGGCGGGTTCGCAGCAAGCGGGAGGAACCTTACCCTACCAGATCGCCTCACGCCTTGCCCAGCACCAAATCCACGACCCAGCACCCGCGAGCGTGCGGGCCGTTGTGTTGGCAGTGGTTCAGCACGTCGGCGTTGTCGCAACCCGCATCTTGGAGCGCATCCGCGAGGATGGGCAACCGGTCGAAGGCGCGGTCGTCGTAGATGCCTTGCGCGAGTTGCGTAACCGTTGACGTGAGCCACTGCGGATCGACCGCGACCGGCCGAAACGGATTGCCGAAGATGCAACGGAGGAGTGTGGACTGAGCGTGTTCTTCATCACTGCGAGTCTGCTTCCATTGGGCGGGCGCAAGCAGGTCATTGTAGACTGCCGCTTGGTACACTGCTTCTGCGCACCACCAGTGAGCATTCACAACTGAGCGTTGCGAGTCGTACGGATTCACCCATCCTTTGCGTTCGATACGACTGGGGAGAACAAAAGCGGATACAGCACACTCAACTGCGCGCAAGGTGGCATCGTCCGAGATGCTAGCTCCAGCAACTCGTTGAATGATATCTCGCCAGTACGTTGCGTCTGATTCACGCACGTCCCCCTCGGCAAAACGCTCTGCAATATCGAGAGCTTGGCGAGGTGAATCTGTGAATGGGAAGTTAACGATTCTCCGACAGCACGCGGCCCCAAAGAGACGAGTCTTTCGTGGGCTGGGTGAGGCTGTACCGTCATCAGTGCTGTACAAAACCCGAAGCATCTCGCGAGCCTCGTGGCAGCCGCTCCAAGTTACCTCATCCACATGCAACCCTCACGAGTTGATCGGGTTGCCGCTCCATGCCATTCGGGCGGCTTCTCCGACGGCTTCGCTCAGCGTCGGGTGCGAGTGCGTGCAGCGGGCGATGTCCTCGGCGCTCCCCTTGTACTCCATGATCGTCACGCACTCCGCGATCAGGTCGGAGGCACGCGGGCCGAGGATATGAACGCCCAGCACGCGGTCGGTCTTCGCGTCGGCCAGCACCTTAACCCAGCCGTCGATTTCGTCCATCGCTCGCGCTCTGCCAGTGGCCGCGAACCGAAACTTCCCGACGCGATACTCGACCCCCTTCTCCTTCAACTGCTCCTCGGTTAGCCCGACGCTCGACACTTCCGGCCAGATGTAGATCACGCTCGGGATCGCGTCGTAATTCACGTGCGGCTTCATGCCCGTGAGTTGCTCCGCGAACACGACGCCTTCCTCGCTCGCCTTGTGTGCCAGCATCGGCCCCGCGATTAGGTCGCCGATGGCGTACACACCCGCGGCACTTGTCTTGAAGTGGCCATCGACCTCGATGCGGCCGCTCTTGGCTTCGGTCTTCACGCCGGCAGCGTCGAGCCCCAGCCCCGCCGTGAACGGTCGCCGACCTACCGCCACGAGTACGCGGTCGCCGGTGAAACTGAGTGCCTTGCCGTCCTTCGCCTGCGCCGTGACGGTGACCTGATCCCCCTTCACGCTCGCGCCGGTCACCTTCGTTTCGAGGTGGAACTCCATCCCCTGCTTGGTGAGGATCTTCTGCACTTCGGTGGAAACTTCGCCGTCGCAGATCGCCAGCAATCGCGGCAGGAACTCCAGCACCGTGACCTTTGCGCCAAGCCGCAACCAGACTGACGCGAGTTCGAGGCCGATGTAGCCGCCGCCAACCACGATGAGATGCTTCGGCACCGGGTTGAAGTTCAACGCTTCCGTGGAACTGGCGATGAACTTGCCGTCGTACTTCATGAACGGCAGTTCGATACTCTCGCTGCCGGTCGCCAGCAGGATGTGTTTCGCTTCGAGCTGGATCTTGTTCCCGTCGGCCGCAGTCACTTCGACTTTGCCACCGCCGAGCATCTTGCCCGTGCCGTAGAGCGGCGTGACCTTGTACTTCTTGAACAGCCCCGCGATCCCCATTGTGAGGTCGCTGACGACCTTGTCCTTCCGCTTCAGCATCGCGTCGAGATCGAGTGCAACGCTGCCGACCTTGATGCCGTGCCGCGAGAGCTTGTGCAGTGTCGTCTCGTACATCTCGCTGGAATCGAGCAGCGCCTTGCTGGGGATGCAGCCGACGTTCAGGCACGTTCCGCCGAGCGCCTTGTTCGGCCGCTTCTCGATGCACGCGACCTTGAGCTTGAGCTGCGCCGCCCGAATCGCCGCCGAGTAACCGCCCGGCCCGCCACCGATGACAACGAGATCGTAACTTTCCGCCATTGCATATCCCCACAAACCGTTTAGCCGCGACCGGAGGGAGCGCGTGACACATCACTCGCTCCCTCCGGTCGCGGCTAAACGAGGTGAATCAAATTTCCAACAGCATCCGTTCGGGGTTCTCGACGCATTCCTTGATTCGCACCAAGAATTGTACCGCGTCGCGGCCATCGATGAGGCGGTGATCGTAGCTCAGCGCGAGGTACATCATCGGGCGAATCACGATCTGGTCGTTGACCACCACGGCACGCTTCATGATGCTGTGCATCCCGAGGATCGCGACTTGTGGCGGGTTCAGGATCGGCGTGCTCATCATCGAGCCGAACAGCCCGCCGTTCGTGATCGTGAACGTGCCGCCTTCGAGGTCGGTGAACGCGATTTTGCCGTCGCGGGCCTTCTTCGCAAGCTCGCCGATCTTCTTCTCGATGTCCGCGAACCCCATGCGATCCGCGTCACGCACGATCGGCACCATTAGCCCCTTCTCGGTGCTGACCGCAACGCCGATGTCGTAGAAGTCTTGATGAATGATATCAGTGCCGTCAATCCTGGCGTTCACGAGCGGGAACGACTTCAGTGCTTCGACCGCGGCCTTCACGAACACCGACATGAACCCGAGCTTCGCGCCATGTTTTTTCTCGAACCGCTCGTTGTACTTCGCACGGAGTTCTTGAATCGCGGTCATGTCGGCTTCGTTGAACGTCGTCAGCGTGGCCGTGGCGGTCTGCGATTCGAGCAGTCGCGAGGCGATTCGTTTGCGAACCTGCGACATGGCTTCGCGCCGCGATGAACGTGTGCCTGTCGAAACGGGAGTGGGTTTCGCGGGAGTAGGCTCGGCCGCCTTGCCGTTTCCGATCGGCTTGGCCGTCGTTGCAGCAACGGCGTCTTCCTTCAGGATGCGACCACCCGGGCCGGTGCCGGTCACGTCGCCGGCCTTGAGGCCCGCTTCGGCCATGACACGCGATGCTGCGGGGGAAGGTGTGCCACCGGTGGTGATGGTTGGTGCGGGCGATGCCGCAGCAGGTGTTGGTTTCGCGGGTGCGGGTCCGCCCGCGGGTGCCTTCGCGTCGGTGTCGATCTTCGCGACGACTCCCCCGACCTGCACGGTTTGGCCTTCCGCGACGAGAATCTTCAGCACGCCCGCGACTGTTGCACCGATCTCCTGCGAGGCCTTGTCGGTGCCCAACTCGAACAGCGGCTCATCGACTTTGACGTAGGCACCGTCCGGCTTCATCCAGCGGTTCAGCGTTCCCTCGCTGATCGACTCACCGGCCCGCGGCACCACGACATCTTCCAGCGGCATCGGTCTCTCCTGGTATTGTGATCGCGCTCCGCTTCGCGTCGCGGCTAAGCGTTGGTCTTCGGTTTCGCGGGGGTATGTTCGCCGTTGGTGCCGTTGGTCGTGGGCTCCACCCAACCAATGTAACCCGGGCCGATTGGTCCTGAGGGGTTCACGGCGAACGCGCCATCCACGAGCAACTTCTGTTCGCGTTCGTGAACGTGGTGCGAACCGGTCGAAGGGCTGGCGCTGGCATCGCGACCAACATACTCGAACGGGAATCGCATCGCTCGCAATCGCGGCTCGACGAACGACCACCCGCCCATGTTCTGCGACTCTTCCTGCACCCACACCCATTCACGACATTTCGGATAGCGGCTCAGCACAGCCGCGAGTTGCTCGCCCGGCCACGGGTAGAACTGTTCGAGCCGAACGACCGCGACGGTTTGCGACTTGAGTTCGTCTCGCCGTGCTGCGAGGTCGTAGTAGACCTTGCCCGAGCAGAGGAGCACGCGTGTGACCGTGTTCGGGTTTGCCTCCAGGTCGTCGAGTACCTCGCGGAAACTCCCACTGGTGAGGTCCGAAACGGGAGACGCGGCCTGGTGTTCGAGCGGCTTTTTGTCGGTGAACCGCAGCAGGCTCTTGGGCGTCATCACCACGAGCGGCTTGCGGAACGTGCGGCGCACCTGCCGGCGGAGCATGTGGAAGTATTGCGCCGGCGTCGTCGGATACACGACCTGAATGTTGTCCTCGGCGCACATCTGGAGGAAGCGTTCGAGGCGGGCAGACGAGTGCTCCGGCCCCTGGCCTTCGTAGGCGTGCGGGAGCAGCATCACGAGTCCGTTCGAGCGGGTCCACTTCGACTCGCACGAGGTCAGGAACTGGTCGATGATGACCTGCGCCCCGTTCACGAAGTCGCCGAACTGGGCTTCCCACATCACGAGCGAATGCGGGTCGTCCATCGAGTACCCGAACTCGAAGCCCAGCACGGCCGCCTCGGAAAGCGAACTATCGAAGACATCGAACGGCGCTTGCTTGGGGTCGAGGTTGGAGAGCGGGTAGTGGTCTGCCGCCGTGTTGAAATCGACGACGACCGCGTGCCGTTGCGTGAACGTGCCACGGCGACTGTCCTGCCCCGAGAGACGCACGGCCGTTCCTTCCAGCACGAGCGAACCGAACGCCAGCGCCTCGGCGGTGCCCCAATCGACGTGCTTGCGGCCCTTGATGTTGTCTCGCCGCGCTTCGAGGATCTTCTGCAAGTTCGGGTGCGGGGTGAAACCGGCCGGGAAACTGCCGATGGCATCCGCGATGCGATCGAGCACCTTCTCCGCCACGCCGGTCGGAACCGGCGTGTGCGTGTACTCGTTCGTGAAGTCCTTCCAGCGTCCGCCGAAGCCCTCCATGCCACGCTTGCGGCTTTGCCCACTCTTCACGAGCGCTTTCGTCTCGTCGTAGGCTTGCTGCATCCGTTGCTTGTATTCGTCGGCGGCGGTATCCGCGACCTGAATGGCCTCGGCGAGTTTCTCCTCGAACGCTTCACCGATGGCCTCGGAAACGTGCGCCGCCACGCCATCGCCCGCCGAGCCCTCCGCGAGTTGCGTCGCGTACACGCGGGAGAGCGGTTCCTTCTTCTCGATCACCTTCGATTGCAACGGTTGTGTGTAGCCGGGGTTGTCGCCTTCGTTGTGGCCCCACTTGCGGTAACACACCATGTCGATGACCACGTCCCGCTTGAATTGCTGGCGGAACTCCAGGGCGAGTTGTGCCACGGCCACGCACGCCTCGGCATCCTCCGCGTTCACGTGGAAGATCGGGCACTGCACGAACTTCGCGATGTCGGTGCAATACTGCGTACTACGCGAGTCGCGGGGGTTGGTGGTGAAGCCAATCTGGTTGTTGATGACGACGTGAACCGTGCCGCCGGTCCGGTAACCGGAGAGCGTCATCAGGTTGAACGTCTCCATGATGACGCCCTGACCCGCGAACGCCGCGTCGCCGTGAATGAGCAGCGGCACGCCGGTCTTGCGTTCGTTGTCGTCGTGGAGGCGTTGCTTGGCTCGTACACGCCCCTCCACCACCGGGTTCACGATCTCCAGGTGGCTCGGGTTGGGGGTAACGGACAGGTGAACAGACTGGCCGTCGGAGGTTTCAATGTCGGCGGAGAACCCGAGGTGATACTTCACGTCGCCGTCGCCGTCGTGCGTGGACATCGGCAGGTAGTTGTCTTCGAACTCGTTGAAGATCTCGGAGAATGGCTTGTTCAGCGTATTCGCGAGCACGTTCAACCGGCCCCGGTGAGCCATGCCGATGACGAACTCTTTCACGCCGAGCGACGGGCCACGTTCGATGAGTCCATCGAGAATCGGGATGAGCGTCTCGCCGCCTTCAAGCGAGAACCGCTTCTGGCCAACGTACTTCGTGTGCAGGAACCGCTCGAAAAGCTCGGCCTGGTGCAGCGTCATCAGGATGCGATACTTCTGCCGCAGCGGCATGGGGTGCCGATTGCGAACCGGTTCCATCCGTTTCGCCAGCCACTTCCGCACTTCGAGCGAGTCGATGTGCATGTACTCGACGCCGATGGTGCGGCAGTACGTTTCTTCCAGCGACTCGATGAGTTCCCGGAGAGTGACGTTCCCTTCGAGCCCGAAATACATGGACGCGTCAATCGTCTTGTCGAGATCGGCCGGCGAGAGGTCGTAGCTTTCGATTGCCAGGAGCGGTGAGCGGGGTGGGTGGGCGAGGCTGAGGGGGTCGGTCTGGGCCTGAAGGTGCCCGGCTTGCCGGTACCAGTTCACGAGCCTCACGACGCCCGTCTGAAGGCGCAGGTCAGCCGGTGGCGTTGCACTACTGGTCGCACTTACGGAGCCAGGCTGATCCGGAAGTTTGCCGGCGAACTGCATTCCGGCGAAGAACGCTTGCCAGGTGGCATCGACCGACTGAGAGTTCTCACGCCATCGGCGGAACATCTCGTCCACGAGTTCGCCGTTCTCGCTGAACATGGGGACTCCGAAGCGGGCAACCGGCAAAGGGTGGAGAGGTGAAATTACTGATAGTCCGGCTGCTCCCGCGAGACAAGGACACCGCAAACGCGGGATACCGCGAGAACGGCACTCGATCACGGTTTTGCACGGGTGCGTCGAGGTCGTAAGAGGGTGTGCCCGAAGGCGTCTGACCGATGGTCTGTTGCTTTGCTGCCCCAACGGGGCAGCCGAGAATTGACAGGGGTGAAACGATTGTCTCAACGGGACAGAATGGAACCCCTGGTCCCCTGAGAAGGCGTGGCACCGCAACGATTCGCCCGTCTGGACACCCGCATCGCGGACGGTGATACTGATAAGTGGCCCCGTGACCGAATGGGTTCGTTCATCACAGGAGGTAACAACATGCACGTCGAAATCAGCACGGACACCCGAACGACTGTTGACGCCCCCGCGGTGACCGCCACAGTCGAGAGCGGCCTGTCTCGGTACAGGAGCCGCCTCGCCCGCGTGGAGGTTCACCTGCGTGACGTGAATGGACCGAAAGGGGGTGTCGAGTCACGATGCGTGCTGGAGGCTCGCCCCTCCGGCCGTCAGCCCGAGGCGGTCACGAACGATGCACTCACCTCGGATGAGGCGGTGAAGGGAGCGATCGAGAAGATGAACCGATTGCTGGTGTCCCTGTTCGGCAGGCTGGACGATGTGAGGGGCGGACCGTCGGCGAGCGGTCTGCCGACGTAGCTCGGGTCGGAATCGGTTATTCCCGTGGGAAGAAAGTACCACGGCGCGCCGCCAGGTCGGGGTGTCGCGTGAGAGAATCACTTTACGTTGTGAACGCAATGAGCCCCCGGGGTTCGTGTCCCAGGGGCTCTCGGTTACTGCATCGCCGACTTATGGGGCGTTCTTGTAGCCCTTCGCGCGTTCAGCCAAGCCCTTGTCCTTGGTCGTTGCGATCACGCGGTCGAGCACCTTCGCGAACTCGGCCTTGTTCGGCTCGCGAAGCATCTTCGAGTGGGCCAGTTCCACAATCCCCTTGCAGGCCGCCTGTGCGAGCGCCGGTTGATCGAGATACGGCACAACGAAGTGCAGCGTGTCGATGTGACGCACGTTACCGAGCCCTTCGAGGATCGCTTTTCGTTCGTCGTCGCGGCTCGCCAGTTCCATGGCCTTCTTCATCACGGCAAGTGCCGCGAGACGTTCCTCGGGGGTGCGTTCGATCAGCACGGTGTTCACGCGAATCAACGCCTGAAGTGAACGCAGTTTCTCGGCATCGACTTTCGACTTCTCGGCCAGTGCGAGCAAATCCTCGTTCGCGCTCACGTCGGGCCAGTTGCAGATCGCGATGATTGCGGCGTCGTGCGTCGCCGGGTCGGTGCTGACGAGCGCCTCCCGAATCACCTTCCGGACCTCCGGGCCACCAATGCGGCCAAGGAGCGGAAAGAGATCGGCGGCGCGGTCCTTCGCGGTGTCCTTGATCGCGGCCAGGACGGGTTCTGCACGCTTCTCGGCGTTCGCGTTCTGCACGGCCACGGCGACGATCGCGAGTTCCGCCGGGTCTCGATCCTTCCCTTTTTCCGTCTTGAGGAACGCGGCGATCATGCCCGGGAGGTGTTCGGGTGTTGCGAGCGATTTCAGCCCGCTGAAGGCAGCCGTGCGAACGCCAGCATCGGTTCCGGCAGCGGCTTTGAGCAACGCAGGTACAGCGATCGCTGCCTTGCGGCGTTCGAGAATGCCGATCAGCGCGACGGTTCGGGTGGGTGTCTTCTCCGCCTCGAGAACGGAGAGTAACTTCTCGTTCACGCCTTCGGCGGGAAGGGCCGCAAGGCTCTCCGTGGCAACGCCAGCGACCGCATCCTTGCTCGACATCAGATCGAGGAGCAATTCGACTGCGCTTGCATCACCGAGGCGACCGAGAGCCAGCACGCCGGCACGCTTCACGCTTGCATCGGCATCTTTCGCGGCAGCCAATGCAATGGGAAGTTGCGACTTGTCGCCACGAGCCGCAATCGCGGTGATGACCGACACGCGACTCGGCACGGGGAGTTTGTCGAGGCTTGCGGCGAGTGTCTTCAGGGCACCGGCCGAGAGGTTCTCGATCTGCCCGACGGCGATGGCACTGGCTGATGCGTCGGTTCCAGTGAGGGTTCCGAGGATCATCTCACCAGCCTTGTCGCCGCTGCTCTGAATCTGGCCGCGAAGTGCTGCGAGGCGAACGGGCTTGGCTTCGTCCTTTGTGTTGAGTTCCTTGTAGATCGCGGCTGCGTCGTCGGTTTTCCCGGCCTTCAGTAACCGGTCGCCGTGGGTTATGAGCGAATCAGCGACAGCTGCACGAACTGCGCCCCTCGCTATCGAACGGGCAGCGGTGAGCGCCTTCAATGCCTCGTCACCCGGAATGCGTCCGAGGGCTTGTGCCGCAGCGACTTCCGCGATGCCACTGTCCATGTTGAGGTTCTTGGCGATCAGGCCCACGGCCGCGGCATCGCCCCGGTGACCGAGAGCGTTCAACAGGCCGACCTTGAACTTCGTGCCCCCTTTGTCGAGTGACGGGCCTGTCAGTTTTGCGAGCCTGTCGGTGAGTTTCGTGGTGGCCTTGGGGCTGGCGTTGTTCGCCAGCGCACGCACCGCCGCTTCACGTACTTCGTGGTCCGGGTCATCGAGCACGGCGGCCACAGCATCGACCGATTCTTCGTTGCCGATGCGTTGCAGTTGGGCCAGCAGCCAGAGGCGTGCGGGCTTCGGGGTCTTGTCGTCGAGCTTTGCGGCCATGAGGGTGCAGGCTTCGACGCGGGGCTTTTCATTGCCAGGGGCACCGAGCGCGAAGCAGATTTCTTGCCAGCGTTGCTGGGCCGCGGTGTCGGGCTTTCCGATCGCGGGCAACAGTTCGGTGAAGGTTTCCGCAAGGGTCTTCCCCTTTAGGTCCGGCGGTGCGGCCGGGGCGCTGAGCGCCGCGGTAAGCATGAGCATTGCGGAGAGAGCGTATCGCATGATTTGGGATTTTTGTGTGTTGTGGGTTTAGCTGCGGTCCCAACGGGACCGCAGAGGTGGAACGGTGGTCCCGGTGGGGCCACCGCTAAACGCGGTTGGAATTCACGCAAGCGACCAGGGTTCACGCTTGGGGCGGTCGAGCCAGCGTGCGGCTTCGGGATCGCCGACGATTTCTTCCTTGATGGGGTCGTACTTCAGCGGCCGCTTGAGCCAGTACGCGATATTCCCCAGATGGCAGACGGTGCAGGCACGGTGAGCGATCTCGATGTCGCGGAAACACTTCTCGCGTGACTTTACGCAGGCGAGGAAGTCGCCGAAGATGCCGCCACGGCCCTTGTAGGTTGGCATGTCCGACGCCTTCGCAGGTTTCGCGGGCTTCGGATGAGCGCGATCGAGTTCGCCCTCGGTACCCACGTAACGGATGTCGCCGGTGCCGCCGTGATACATCTTCATGCCATCCGCGAAGGTGTACGTCAGATGCTTCACGCCCTTGCCGTCCGGCGGTGTGATGTCGGTTGGCCCCATCAGGTGGTGGCCGGTCGCGAACATCGCCGCGCCAAAGCGGTGAGCTCCCCAGTCGGTCATGCCGCCGCCGCTGTAGTCGCGGTACGGACGGAAGCCGCCCTTGATGAGCGACGAGTGGAACGGCCGCTTTGGCGCTGGCCCGAGCCACATTTCCCACTCTTCTGGAGTCATCCCTGCGGGCAACTTCTCCTCGGGAAGATTGCAGTCACCCGACGGGCCACCGCAATCGACGAACACTTCCTTCACGGTGCCGAGCGATCCGCCCCAGATGCTTCGCGGCCAGTCGCCGTAGTCGCCGAGAACACGCTGACTGCCGCCGGAGAACACGCGACCGTAGCGGCGAACCGCATCGACCATCGCGCGACCCTCGCGAACCGTGAGGCACTCGGGCTTTTCGCAATAAACGTCCTTGCCGGCCTTGCACGCCTCAATGGTGATGATCGCGTGCCAGTGATCGGGGGTGCCGATCAGCACGGCGTCGATATCGTCGCGGGCCAGCACATCGCGGAAGTCGCTGTATGCCTTGCAGTCTTCGTTCTTGTATCGGCTGTTCACGCTCTTGCGGGCACGTTCGCGGTGTTCGGGCACCACGTCGCACACGGCGACCATCTGCACCTCGGGGTGGCTCATGAAGCCGCCCATGTCACCGCTACCCTGACCGCCGGTGCCGATGGTGGCCATCGTGATGCGTTCGTTGGCAGCGGGGCGATTCTGGCTGAACGCCAGGCCAGGGAGGCCGACGGATGCCGCCGCGGCTGCGGATGCTGCGAGGAAGTCGCGGCGCGTGGACTGAGTGGTTGACATGCGGGTTCCTGGGAGGGTGGAGAGAGGCAATCAGCAGGCTCTTACTGTAACCTAACAGTCGCCGACCGCAACGATTCGTTTGCGTCGTTTTGGCGAGCGGGGGTGCGTAAGCCCCCCGAGTCCTGGCCTTCGCAACACAACCGGAGGACTGATGTCCTCCGCTCGCCTGAACCCGGAGACCGCACATGCTTCGACTGTGTTTCGTCATGCTCGCCGCACTCGTGTGCTTTACCTCGGCGACCAGTGCGGAGCCCGATCTGCCGGTGCTCCTGAAGCCTGATCGCGTGTTCGATGGCGTCACGGCGACGCCGCACGCGGGGTGGGTCGTGCTGGTGAAGGGCGAGAAGATTGCGGCAGCGGGACCAGCCGACAAGGTGGAGGTGCCGAAAGGGGCGAAGGTGGTTGAGTTGCCCGGAACGACGCTGCTGCCAGGGTTGATCGACGCACACTCGCACTTGTTGTTACACCCTTACGACGAAACCAAGTGGGATGACCAGGTGTTGAAGGAACCGCTCGCCGAGCGCATCTGTCGTGCGACTAACCACGCCAAAGCGGGGCTTCTCAGTGGATTCACCACGCTTCGTGACCTTGGCACGGAAGGGGCAGGATACGCTGATGTCGGCATCAAGTCCGCCATCGAGAAGGGCGTCATCCCCGGACCGCGGTTGTTGGTCGTGACGAAGGCGATCGTCGCCACGGGAAGCTACGCGCCACGGAACCACGCTCCGGAATGGCGACTCCCACAAGGGGCCGACGAAGCTGATGGCGAGCGTCTGCGCACGGTGGTGAGGGAACAAATCCGCGCCGGTGCCGACTGGATCAAGATCTACGCCGACACGCCGCACGGTCCCGGGCCTGGTCCGAAACCCGCGTTCTCTCTCGATGAGTTGAAGTTGGTCGTGAACACGGCTCGCGATGCGGGCGTTCCCGTGGTCGCACACGCACAGTCGAAGGAAGGGATGCGGCGGGCAACGCTCGCGGGTGTCGAAACGGTCGAGCACGGCGACGAGGGGGATGTCGAGGTGTTTCGGCTGATGGCGAAGCACAACGTGGGGTACTGCCCGACGCTTGCGGCCGCGGAAGGGTACGCACGGTACTTCGACGGCTGGCAAGCGGGCAAACCCGAGCCGACCGGGCTCAAGACGAAGCGGGAGAGCTTCAAGGCCGCGCTTGAGGCGGGAGTGACCGTTGTGAACGGCAGCGACATTGGCGTGTTCGCGCACGGGGACGGAGCACGCGAAATCGAGATGCTCGTGGAATACGGCATGACGCCGGTGCAGGCTTTGAAGGCCGCAACGAGCGTGGCCGCGAAGGCACTGCACTTCGAGGCGAAACTCGGCGCGGTGAAACCGGGCTTCCTGGCGGATCTCGTGGCCGTGGAAGGCGACCCCACGAAGGACGTGAAGACCCTGCGGAAGGTGAAACTCGTGATGAAAGGCGGCGTGCTGTTCAAGCAACCGTGACGGGCAAGTCGCCCCGATGGGGCGACCGCCTCACCCGTTCGTATCATCTTCCTGCGTCCGTCCCCTTGTGCGCCGGTCTACCACACATGCCTAGCTTTCCGATCGCTCGCAAGTTGTTCAAATTCGCGAAGCGGGCACGCCGCAACTGGCTGACTCGCCACCAGAACTCGTTCAACTTCTGGATTCACATGCTGGGCATACCCCTGGCGGTTGCAGGCATTCCGCTGCTCTTCGTCGCGGACTGGCCCTGGGGAGTCGGCGCGATCGTGGGCGGGTACCTGCTTCAGTGGATCGGCCATCAGGTTGAAGGGAACGATGTCGGCGAACTGATTCCCATCAAGCGAATGCTCGGGCTGCCCGTCGTGGCGATCGCGCCGCAATACGCCGAAACCGCTCCTTCTCCCTCGGATCGCGGCTAGACCGTGAGGGACTCACGCTTGCCCATCTCCCCAAGACTTGAGCCATTCTTGTCAGTTCGCCCAAACTGGTGCTCATCCAGCCGGAAAAGTCGCTTCAATCGCCAACTCGCATAAATTCGGTCACCCTGCTGTGTCGATGGGTGAGGAGCAGCCTTATTGGAGTCGGGGGATTCCACAAGGCAACGCCCGGTCCGGGACGGGGGGACGCGATGATTCGCAAGCGGTGGGCGAAACGGATACTGGCTGGGCTTCTTGCCATCGGATCGGCCGGTGGGTGTAAGCAACGCGTGTTCATGGAACCGGCGGATTACAAAGATGCTGTGATGAACGCCTTGCCTCGTGGTCTGGAGTCAGAACCCCACAGCACTCTCACCCCCAGCCAGGTGGACCCGGTGACGCCCGGCGGCCCAGGGGACGTGCTCAACACGAGTCGGCCGGCGCGGATGGTCACTCTGCAGGAGTGCATCGCGATTGCGCTCGAGCAGGGTAACACGGGTTCGCAAGTTCCGACAAATTTCGGCTTCAAGACGGAGTCGATCGAGACCCTGAGCGGGCGCACGATCGGCGGGTCGGACTCGATCAAGGTCTTCGCAGTCGATCCGGCCATCCAGGCCGTGAACCTCGAACGATCTCTGTCAAAATTCGACGCACGCTGGATCAACAGCGTGACGTGGCAGAAGGTTGACCAACCTATCGCGGCACAGTTCCTGTCCTTCCAGAACTCCCGCGACGTCTCGAACGTGTCGAGCACGCTGGCCAAGCCGTTGCCCACTGGTGGTACGGCCGGGATCACCTTCAGCACCGATTACCAGAAGTTCGCCAACACTCCTGGTAACGGGTTCGTGAACCCGAACTACACGCCGCGAGTGCAGTTCAGCTTTGAACAACCGTTGCTCCGCCTGTTCGGCGTCGAGGCGAACCTTCTGTCGCCGAGCCACCCCGGTAGCCAGTTGCTCAACCTCCAGCCGAGTGGCGGGCAGGGGACCGAAGGTATCCTCATCAGCCGCATCCGCGTGGATCAGGCTAAGGCGGAATTCGACGTCCGAGTCAACTACATGTTGGTGAACGTCGAGACCGCGTACTGGAACCTCTACGCGGCGTACTACAACCTCTACGCTCAGGAAGAGGGCTTGCGGCAGGCATTCGAAGGCTACCGGTTCATCCAGCTTCGGGTGGACCTGGGTAACCAGCCGCCGCAGGATGCGTTCCAGGCTCGTGCCCAGTTCGAGCGGTTCCGCCGACAGGTGTACCAGGCTCGTGGCACTGTTCTGGAATCGGAACGCCAACTTCGCGGCATGCTCGGGCTCCGCAGCGACGACGGTTACCGGCTCATCCCGATCGACAAGCCGAACGAGGCTCCGTACCGGCCGGATTTCTACGAGGCCGCGAACGAAGCGCTCTCGAACCGCCCCGAACTGCTGGAAGCCCGACAAACGGTGAAGTTCAATCAGTTGAACGTGGAGCTCCAAAAGAACCTTCGCCGGCCGGACCTTCGCATGTTCAGCCAGTACGACATCGCCGGCCTGGGGACACGCCTCGACGGCAGTGAAACCCTCGCGAACGGCAACCCCGGCAACGCGCTCGCGAGTTTCACGAACAACCAGTTCAACAGCTGGACCCTCGGCTTCCGCCTGGATATGCCGCTGGGGTTCCGTGACGCGAATGGCCTCGTCCGCGAGGCCCAGTTGAACCTGGCACGAAGCTACTTCCAGCTTCGCGACTCGGAAATGAAGGCGCTCGAATACCTCACCCAGCAGTACCGCCGTGTGATTCAGTCGCACGCGGAAATCGGGCCGGCCCGCGAGGAACGCAAGGCTTTGCAGATCTATCTCGGCAAGATCAAGGAAGTCATCGACCTCGGTCGGTGGGACTCGAACTACTACCAGCAGTACTTGCAGGTACAGCGTGACTTGGCGACGTCCATCGCGAACGAGTTTCGGGCGATCGCGGATTACAACTCGGCACTGGCCGCGTTGGAACTCGCGAAGGGAACGATTCAGAAGTACAACAACGTGTCGGTGAACGAGGGGCCGCTGCCGCCGTGGGCACAGAAGAAGGCCGTGGACCACATCCGCGAGCGAACCGAGTCTGCACTGAAACTGCGTGAGCGGGATTGCCAGCCACCTCCGGGTGGACCGGACACGATCGGTGGCACGACCATCGCCCCGCCGGGTGGAACGCCGCTCATCGGCAACATCTCGCTGCCTCCGTTCGCGGAGAAACGGGATCCGCTGCCGGACACGCTGCCTAGCCCGCTGCCGATCGACCCGAAGAAGGATCTGAAGAAGGATCCGAGCCTGCCGAGTGGCATCGGGATCAACGCGATGCCGAGCAGCACCTCGAGACTGACCCAGCCCGTGGTTCAGTTCCCAGGGGCAACGGTGGTCGGCAGCCCAGCTTCGCCGGGTGAAGAGTACTTCCAGCCAGCAGGCACGGTGGTGATCCCCAAGCGGACGCCGATTCTGAACGATTCACCGGCACCCAGGGCGAACCCGGTTCCGTTGCCCGCGTCCCCGCCGACTCCGCTGCCGCCAGGGGGTAACTCGGTTCCACTACCAGTGCCTCCTCCGGGACTTTCGCTGCCGACTCCGTGACAACTCGATTCTCGCGAAAGGGTGACATCAAAAGATTGATGTCACCCTTTCGCTTTTGCTACCTGGTTACTGCCCAGGGCTATTGACCGTTTCATTTTGTCGGATTTGGGCAAGACGTGATTGGGGGAGCTTCGCCACATCCTCTTGTGCGAGCGATGTTCTCGGAGTCGCGTGTCGGAACAGCCCTGTCGCCTCGGGAATTGGGGATTCCTGGTGATCAGGGGGAAGCCGCCGTGCCCATCTCGGCAGCCAATGATAATTTCCTCTTGAAGACGTGGCCTATGCCATCTAAATTGCTTGGGTCAGGTTATGTTTGCGGGTGTAACTCAGTGGTAGAGTACCTCGTTGCCAACGAGGTTGTCGTGGGTTCAAGTCCCATCACCCGCTCTGGTTGCAATCACTACAGCCGTAGCGTTTTACGCTAACCCCAGAGTGTTTCTGGGCGCGGCCCCGAACGACGGATTTCGGGGTAAATACCCCGAAACCACGGGGTTCCGCAAATGCCACGTCCAAAAAGCACAATTCCAAACTATCGACTTCACCGTGCATCGGGACAGGCCCGCGTCGCGTGGACTGACTCGGCTGGCAACCGCCATGACCGAACCTTACCAGGAGCCTTCAATTCTCCCGAATCGAAAGCTGCATATCGAAAATTCGTAATCGGCTTGGAAACAGGGTCGCTCACAACACTCCATTCTCACCATTCCCCCACCATCAGTGTTGCAGAAGTGCTGCTCACCTACTTGGATCACGCTGAACGGCACTACTGCGGTCCGGACGGGCAACTGACACGCGAGGTGGAACAAGTCAAAACCGTGTCTCACGTCGTTCGTGAGTTGTATGGGAATACCCCTGCCGCGTCGTTCGGACCCCTGGCACTGAAGGCGGTCCAACAGCAGTTCATCGGGAAAGGGTGGTGTCGTCGTTCGGTAAACCAACAGACGGAGCGGGTCCGCCGCATTTTCAAATGGGCAGCATCGGAGGAGTTGGTTCCCACTGCCGTCTATACAGGTCTCACCACGCTATCGGGGTTGAAGCGTGGAAGAACCCCTGCACGCGAAACAGAACCCGTCGGTCCGGTGGATGACGCTACCGTGGACGCCACCATCGAGCACTTGAACCGCCACGTTATAGGGTTGATCCAGTTCCAACGCCTCACCGGGTGTCGTCCCGGTGAGGCGTCTTCCATTCGGCGTTGCGACATCGACATGGGAGGCGTGACGTGGGTGTACCGTCCCTCTCACCACAAAAACAGCCACCGCGGGAAAAGCAGGACGATCTGGTTCTTCCGCAGAGTTGATGATGGACGATTGTTAGAATGATGGGTGCCCAGCTCAAACTGGCTCTCGTCATGTTGCCGTCTCATCTTCTTTCCCAACTCATCGGGACTCATCTGTCGCCGACGGATTTGGTTCTCACCCCGAACCTGATCGCCGTCGCCCTCACCCCCACCGAGCCAAACGCTCTGTGCCCGGTCTGCGGTCAACCGTCCGATGATGTCCACAGTCGATATCGCCGCCTTCTCGCGGACCTGCCCATCTGCGGTCGCCAACTCGCCCTCATTCTCTCCCTCCGAAGGTTCTTCTGTCTCAACGCTGGGTGTCGCCGTCACATCTTCTGCGAGCGGATTCCCGCGTTGGCCGCTGCGCACGCCCGCTCCACCACTCGCGTTGCTCACCTGCACCGAACCCTCGGATTTGCCCTCGGTGGTGAACCCGGTTCACGCCTCGCAGCGGAACTTGCAGTGCCAACGAGTGCCGACACGATTCTTCGACGAGTGAAGTGTACTGCGCCCCAAAAACTGGGCGCGGGATAGAGTTGGGATAACCTGAGGTGAAGGAGGTATCCCATGGCGAAGCCGAGAAAGTTTTCAGCGGAGTTCAAGGCGAAGATAGCGATGGCAGCGTTGCGAAAAGAAACCACGACTGCTGAGTTGTGCCGCAAGCACCAACTCTCGGACACCATCGTCAACCGGTGGAAGCAGCAACTCCTCAAGCAGGCTCATTGTATCTTCTCCGCCACCACGCCCGACGATGCTCAGCGGCAGCGTATCGACGATCTCGAACGACTCATCGGTCAACTCACCGTGGAACTCGACGCCGCAAAAAAACTCTCCGCGATGCTTCACTGACGCTCGACGCCAAACGCGGACTCATCGAGAAGCATCGCGAACGATTCGGCGTCGAGTTGCTCTGCGAACTGTTGGAGGCCAATCGCAGCAGTTTCTACTATGAGGCCGTCGAGGAGCCAGACGACGGCGTCCGTGCCGCACTGGTCAAGATCGCGGAGGAGTTCCCGCTGTATGGGTATCGGATGATCCATAAGGAACTCCAACGGGGTCTGTTCACCGTCAATGCCAAGCGTGTGCGTCGGCTGATGCACGAGGAGAACCTGGTGATCCAGGTGCGTCGCTTCGTGGCGACCTCGGAGTATTCTCCGGATCACCGCGACTGGCCAAACCTGCTGAAAAAGCAGGAGATAACGGGACTCAATGAAGCGTGGGCTGCGGACATCACGTACATCGATTTGGGTCACGAGTTCGTGTATCTGGCAGTCATCATCGACGTGTGCAGTCGAGCCGTTCGAGGCTGGTATTTGGATCGCGATTTGTCGAGCGAGTTGACGCATCGTGCCTTGGACCGTGCGTTGCGTGCCCATGGCCCACCGAAGATTCATCACTCGGATCACGGTGTGCAGTATTTGTCGAAGGGTTACGTGGAGAAGCTCGAAAGCCACGGGATCGCGGTGAGTTGCTCGGCGAAAGGCAAGCCGATGCAGAATGGGAAGTGTGAGCGCTTCATGCGGACGTTGAAACAGGAAGAAGTGTATTTGACGGAGTACGAGAACTTGGCAGACGCTCGTCGTCAGATCAGGAGATTTTTGGAGGAAGTGTACATGCGAAAACGTATTCACTCGTCGTTGGGGTATGTCACTCCTGCGGAATTTGAGGCGGCGTGTCGAACGAAGACGAGGACGAAATCGAAGGGTGGTTGAGGATCCGCCGAGGCATCACCGATGAAGAAGTTAACCCCAAGACGGAAACCCGAAGGACGGTGCTGGTAGGCCGTCTTCGGTTTTCCAAACTGGGGCGATGGTCATTCGTTCACCCCAACTCTCCATGCCCCGTTTTGTGTCCAGTCCAA